>JBGAID010000150.1:0-16705 GCA_044225865.1 Polyangiaceae bacterium
GAGGGGTCGGCGAGCGCGAAGCGCGCCGGGGGTGCCGGCTCAAACCCTCCCACGCCGTAGCTCGAAGAGCGCAGGCGTCTGGGAGGGGTCGGCGAGCGCGAAGCGCGCCGGGGGTGCCGATCAGAGCCGCGGACCGGCGCGACGCACCTCTTCACTCGCCTGGTCGGAGAACTTCTTGAAGTTCTCGGTGAAGAGGGAAGCGAGCTTGCGCGCGGCGGTGTCGTACGCGGCCTTGTCGGACCAGGTGTTGCGCGGCTGGAGCATCTCGGGCGGGACGTTCGAGCACTCGGTTGGAACGGCGAGGCCAAAGATGGGATCCTCCGAGGTCGGCGCGTTCTTCAGCTCTCCGGAGTGGATCGCGTCGATGATCGCGCGCGTGTACTTGAGCTTCATGCGCGCGCCCACCCCGTAGCCGCCGCCGGACCAGCCGGTGTTCACGAGCCAGCACTGGGCGTTGTGCTTGGTGAGCTTCTGGGCGAGCAGCTCGGCGTACTTCGTCGGGTGCCACACGATGAAGGGCTGGCCGAAGCACGACGAGAACGTGGCCTGAGGCTCCGTGACGCCGACCTCGGTGCCGGCGACCTTCGCCGTGTAGCCGCTGATGAAGTGGTACATCGCCTGCTCGTTGCTGAGCTTCGAGACCGGGGGCAGCACCCCGAACGCGTCGCAGGTGAGGAAGATGACGTTGTTCGGATGGCCGGCTACGCAGGGCAGCTTCGCGTTCGCGATGTACTCGATGGGGTAGCTGCAGCGCGTGTTGTCCGTGATCGAGACGTTGTCGTAGTCGACGACCCGCGTCTTCGCGTCGTAGATGACGTTCTCGAGGACGGAGCCGAAGCGGATGGCGCGGAAGATGTCCGGCTCGGCCGCCTCGCTCAGGTTGATCGCCTTGGCGTAGCAACCGCCCTCGATGTTGAACACGCCCTCGTTCGACCAGACGTGCTCGTCGTCGCCGATGAGCTTCCGCTTCGGATCGGCGGAGAGGGTCGTCTTGCCGGTGCCCGAGAGGCCGAAGAGGACGGAGACGTCGCCGCCGTCGCCCTCGGTCGCGGAGCAGTGCATGGAGAGCACGCCCTGCTTCGGCATCAGGTAGTTCATGATCGTGAAGACGCCCTTCTTCATCTCGCCCGCGTACTCGGTGCCGAGGATCACGAACTCCTTCCGCTCGAAGCTGAGGGCGACGCTCGTCGTCGACGTCATGCCCGACGTGTAGCGGTTCGCGGGGAAGCGGCCGGCGTTGTAGATGACGTAGTCGGGCTCGCCGAAGCTCGCGAGCTCCTCCGCCGTCGGGCGGATCAACATGTTGTGCATGAAGAGGGCGTGATAGGCGCGCGCACAGATGATGCGGACCTTCACGCGGTACTTCGGGTCCCAGCCGGCGAAGCCGTCGATGCAGTAGAGGAACTCGCGCGTGTTGAGGTAGTCGATGGCGCGCTCGCGATTGGTCAAGAAGATGTGCTCGCTCATCTTGATGTTCACGGGGCCCCACCAGACGTCATTGACGCTGTCGGCGTGCTCCATGATTCGCTTGTCCTTCGGGCTCCGGCCCGTCTTGGCGCCGGACAGGGCGACGAGCGCACCGGTCGACGTGATCGCGGTGCCCTTCTCTCTCTGAAGCCCGAGCTCGTAGAGCCTCGCGGGGGACGGGTTCCGCAGAACCTCGGTGACCGTGATGCCGTGGTTGGCCAAAGAGAATGAGTCGGGCATGGCGAGCTCCTTGAAAGTGCTGGGGACACCATCCCTCCGCGAGGCGTGTCGCACGAGCCTGCTTGACTTTGGCCGCGCGTAGGGCGCCGGGTTGAGATGGGTTTTCGACAATTACACGTCCACGGGAGGGCGCCCAGCCGTTTGGGGTACGCGGATGTGGTTACGCGACGTCACCTACGCCGGAAACGCAGGCAATGCGACCTGATCCATAAATTTGGAACGGGTAGGATATGTGATCCATTGTGCGCCTCGTAACGAGCCTCCCTGTCTCGCAAGGCTCGGAAGAGAGGTCGCCGTGAAGCTCAAGTCGATGGTGGTGGTTGGTCTTCCTTTCCTTCTCCTGCCTCAGTTGGCCTCGGCCCAAATCCTCAGCGTGAAGGGCGCGTCCGCCAACTTCCGCGAAAAACCGAGTGAGAGCGCGAAGGTCAAGTACAGCGCCGACCGCTTCTACCCGGTCGAGGTGATGGAGAAGAAGGCCGGGTGGGTGAAGGTCAAGGACTTCGAAGGGGATGAAGCGTGGGTCGCGGAGCGCTTGCTCACGTCGCAGCCCTCGATCGTCATCACCGCGGACAAGGCGAACATCCGCGAGTCGCCAAACACCACGAGCGACGTGCTCTTCAAGGTGGAGCGCGGCGAGGTGTTCAAGATCGAGTCGCGCAAAGAGCACTGGCTGAAGGTCGTCGACTCGAAGGGCGACGGCGGCTGGATCCGCGACGACATGACCTGGGGTGAAGAGAACGAGGGCAAGGCCGACAAGCTCGAGAAGATCGAGAAGTCGAGCGGCAAGCCCGAGTCCCAGTCCAAGGCCAAGGAGCAGAAGGAGGAGAAGCCCAAGCCCGAAGCCAAGGAGAAGGAGGGCATCCTCGAGTCGACGACGAAGGAGGCGATGAAGCTCGGCACCGCGATCGCCAGCCAAGAGAACCTCGAGTCGCTCTGCCGCGCCTACCTCGACGAAGAGGTGAAGCTCGAGAAGCCGACCAAGGCGGAGAAGCAAGAGAAGGCGGAGAAGCCGAGCAAGCCCGTCGCCGAGAAGAAGAAGGCGCAGGGGAAGCCCGCCCAGAAGCCGAAGCCGGCCCAAAAGAAGAAGTGAGCGCGCGTCGGGGGGAACGCCTGGGCGACGCCGTGGCGCTTCTTGCGGATGTCGGTCCGCGAGCTCGCCGGTGCTTGGGGGGCGAGGATCTGCCCGTCCTCCTTGAAGCGTTGGAGATCCTGCGAGACCTGGCGAAGGAGCGACTGCTTGATGTGGAAGGGCAAGAACGAGCTCTTCAAGCCGGCGAGGATGATGCTCTTGATGTCGGAGAGGGGCATCCCCATCTCGGTGTGGCAGAGCCAGAGCTCCTTCGAGACGGTCGTGTCGGTCACGAGGCGGTTGTCGGTGTTGACGGTGACCCGCAGCCCGAGATCGAAATAGAGCTTCAACGGGTGCTGGGCGAGGCTCGGCACGGCGCCGGTCTGGACGTTCGACGACGGGCAGCACTCGAGGGGGATGCGGTGATCGCAGACGTAGTGGAGGAGATCCCCGTTCTCCCGCAGGCGGCAGCCGTGGCCGATGCGATGGGCTCCGCAAACGTGAATCGCTTGGGCGATCGACTCCGGACCGTAGGCCTCTCCCGCGTGGATCGTGACGTTGATGTTGTTGTCGCGGACGAGCTGGAAGGCCTGGCGATGGTGCTTCGCGGGGTGGTCGTACTCCGCGCCCGCGAGATCGAACCCGACGACCCCGCGGCCTTTGTAGGCCACGCACAGCTCGGCCATCTCGAGCGACGACGCCGCCGAGACATTGCGGATCCCGCAGATGATCAGGTTCGACTCGATGCCGAGATCCTCTTGGGCTTGGCGCAGGCCCGCGAGCACCGCCTCGACGACGCTGGTGAGGCGCATGCCGTGCTGGGTGTGGAGCATCGGCGAGTAGCGGACCTCCATGTAGCGGACGTTCTCCTTGGCGGCGTCCTCCGCGAGCTCATAGGCGACGCGAGAGAGCGCGTCGGGGTGCTGCAGCACGGAGAGGGTCACCCCGAAGGCCTTCAAGTACTCGACGAGAGAGCCGCAGTTCTGCCCGAGGTTCATCGCTCGCGAGAGCTCCTCCGGCTTCGTCGACGGGAGCTCGACTTTGTACTGCCGCGCGAGGTCGATGATGGTCGAGAGCCGAAGGCTCCCGTCGAGGTGGACGTGGAGGTCCGTCTTCGGCAGCTGCTCGAAGAAGGAGAGGGGGAGGGCGGGGGAACCGTCGCGAGGCCCTTTGCGGGGCGCTTCCTCCAGGGAGGAGGCGACCTCCTGCCCGTCGTCTTCGTCGTCGTCCACCGTCTCGGGCTCGTGCTTCGTTTCGCTCATGTTCCCGCTCATCGTACAGGTTATTGCCGCTCGCGAGAGGATGCCTCGTCTCGGCTCGCGATCGAGGGCTTCTCGCTGTCGCTCGCTCCTTCGATCTCCTCTTCCTCTTCTTCCTCTTCCTCTTCTCGGTCGTCGTCACCGTCGGGCGGCGGAGGCGCGATGGGCGGGGCGGTGATCAACGCGCCGCGCGATTGACGCTCCGTCCACGCCACCACGCCGAGCACGACGAGCCCGCAGCAGACGAAAAGGAGCCAGACCGGCAGCTCGACCTCGGGCGCGGCCTGGCGATCGAGCGCGTTCAACACCGTCTCCGAGAGCGCGCCCTTCACCTTGGTGTTGCCGACGAAGGTGGTGGGCAGACCCTCGCCCCCGATGGCGTCGAAGAGCTGGCCGTCCGCCTCGATCTTCTTCTGCGTCTCCGAGTTGCCCATGCACTCGACGAGCGCGTCCGAGTCTTGCACGCCCTCCTTGGCGAGGATCTCCACGACCCCCGCGTAGGTCAGCTCACTCGGCTCGGCCTTGTAGAGCGCGTCTGCGACCGCCTCCTGCTTCTCGGGCGGGGTGCACGTGAACGCGAGCGCGGCCGGCATCGCCCCTGGGTGAGAGGGGAGGGGAACCATGACCCGCTTCAATTGCACGTCCGGTCGGGCCGCGAGCTGCTCGTGGGTCTCGAGGTGGAGGCGCCGGCAGTACGGACATTGGAAATCGGTGAAGGTGACGACGAGCTTCTTCCCGGGCGTCTGCATCGCCGCGATCTGCGGCGGCAGCGCGCTGTGCGGGAAGCGAGCCCAGACATAGGGGAGCGCGGTGACGATCGTTCCTGCTACCGCCCACGCCAGCACCGTCTTGACCTCGGTCGCGCGGAGGATGGAAGGATCGAGCACCCCCGTCAGGAGGCCTTCGTCCTGAGGGACGACCGGCTTGGCGTGCTCGAGCGAGGCGCGGCAGTGCTCGCACAGCGGCTTCCCCGAGACGTCCATGAAGAGCTGCTTCCAAATGGGAACGGGCTTCCGGATCGAGACCTGCTTGCAGCGCTCGCACCGGCACGCGACCTCCGTCGAACGGGCGGCCCCGAACGCGATCCCGGCGGTGGCGGCCGCGTTCACGAGGACGCAGACGTCCACGATCATGCAGTAGAGACAGAAGGTGGAGATGCTCGCCTGCGCGTAGATGAGGAACGCGGCGAAGAGGGCGCCCCCCGCGGAGAGCGCGGCGAGGACGTAGGCGTGGAGGCGGGTCCTCAAGAAGAACGTGACCGCCATCAGCGCGAGGAGCGCGAAGAGGCCCACGTGAGGGAGCATCAGCCCCGGGTAGATATCGTAGAGCGCCTTCGCGATCGTCATGCCGACGTCGCTGGTGCGGACCTTCATGCACGTGGAGGTCGCGGAGCAGAAGGCCGGGTCCCCGGGGTTCTCGTAATCCTTGAGCAGCGCTGCGCTGGCGAAGACCCCCGCCGTGAGCGCGACACGCGCGATCGTCAAGAGGTGGGAGGGCTTCATCTCGATGGCGCATTAGCACGATCGAGCCGCCGTGGTACGACGCGTCGCCCATGAGCCCCCCCAAACCGCCGCGCCGCGCCGACGTCATCGAAGTGCTGTCGAGCGTGAAGCGCGCGATGCACACCAGCGAGGTCGCGACGCGGCTCGGGATCGAAGCCCGGATGGCCCCCGCGCTGTCGCGCGTCCTCGACGATCTCGTGTTCGACGGGACGGTCGTTCCCCAAGCAGGTCAGCGCTTTCGGCTGGCGGCGCGAGAGCGAGAGCGCTCGCGCGGAGAGGTCGTGGAAGGGTTCTTGTCGGTGAACCCGCGCGGCTTCGGCTTCGTGCAGCGCGAGGGGGACGCCGACGACGTGTTCATCCCCGCCGAGTCGATCGGGGGAGCCATGCACGGCGATCGGGTGCGGGCGCGGGTGGTGATGCGGAGCGTCCGAGGCGTCGAGGGCGCGATCGAGGCGATCCTCGATCGTCGATCCAAGCGGCTCGCCGGCACGCTTCGTCGCCGCGGTCGCAGCGCATGGGTCGAGCCCGACGACACGCGCATCCGCGGCCCCGTGGTCCTCGCCGCGCGCGACACGCCGGAGGGTGAAGATGGTGAGGTCGTCGTCGTCGACATCGATCGGTTTCCGGAGTCGCCCGACGAGAACCCCGAAGGACACGTGGTGGAGGTGCTCGGCCGCGCCGGCGAGCCGGACGTCGAGGTCCGGAAGATCCTCGCGGTAGCGGGTGTCGAGGAGGGGCATCCGAGCGCCGCCGAGCACGAGGCGTCCTCGTTCGGCGACGCCATCGATCCGCGCGCGATGGAGGGCCGGGAGGACCTGACCGGCATCCCCTTGCCCACGATCGATCCGAAGGACGCCCGCGATCACGACGACGCGGTGTGGGCGGAGCGAAAGCCCGAAGGCGGGTACCGAGTCTGGATCGCGATCGCGGACGTCTCCCACTACGTAGCGGCGGGGACGGCCCTCGACGCCGCGGCCAAGGAGCGCGGGTGCTCGATCTATCTCCCGGATCGCGCCATCCCGATGCTGCCGCGCGCGCTGAGCGGCAACCTGTGCTCGCTCTTGCCGGACGTCCTCCGGCTGTGCCTCTGCGTGATCATCGATCTCGACGCGGCGGCGGAGGTCCGCGACGTCCGCATCGTCGAGGGCTTCATGAAGTCGCAGGCGAAGCTCACCTACGAGGGGGTCGCCCGCGCCCTCAAGCTCACCGCCGAGCCGGAGGTCCAGCCGAAGGCGGAGGAGCTGCGCGACGGTCTCTCTCTCCTTCGCGAGGTGTCGACGCAGCTCCGCGCCAAGCGCATGCGGCGAGGCGCGCTCGACTTCGATCTCCCCGAGACCCGCATCGTCGTGGACCAGGCGACGCGGCAGCCGATCGACGCGGAGCGGAGGGCCCGCGATCCCGGGGTCGCGAAGGCCTATCAGATCGTGGAGGAGCTGATGCTTCTCGCGAACGAGTGTGTGGCCCGCTTTCTCGTGCGCGCGAACGTCCCCGCGATCTTCCGCGTGCACGCCCCGCCCGACCCGGTGAAGATCGAGCGGTTCGCGGCCATCTGCGAGAAGCTCGGCATCGATCTCGACGTCGAGGACGCCCAGGATCCGAAGAAGCTCTCCGCGTTCGTGCGCAAGACGAAGGGGCACCCGAGCCGCGCCCTCATCGACACCCTCCTCGTCCGGTCGTTGAAGCAAGCGATGTACGACATCGCGAACGTCGGCCACTTCGGCCTCGCCTCCGACGCGTACCTGCATTTCACCTCCCCCATCCGGCGCTATCCGGATCTCAGCGTGCACCGCACGGTGCGCGCCCTCCTCCGCGGTGAGCGGGTCTCGACGAACGAGGACGCGGTGGCCCAGATGCGGGCCGCCGCTCAGCTCGCTTCGGAGCGGGAGCGCCGCGCCATGCAGGTCGAGCGCGAGGTCGTCGATCTCTATGGGGCGCTCCTGATGCGAGACGCGATCGGCGACATGTTCACGGGCTCCGTGAGCGGGATCGTCTCTTCGGGCGTCTTCGTCGCCCTGGAGGAGCCCTACGTGAGCGTCCTCGTGAAGTCCGAGGCGCTCGGGCCGGAGAGCTACGAGCCAGACGAGGTGGGCTTCTCCGTCACCGGCACGCGCAGCGGCGATCGCATCACCCTCGGAGACGGGATGATGGTGCAGATCGAAGAGGTCTCGCTCGAGCGCAGGACGGTGTACGGGCGGCGGGTGAGCGTGGCCGCGCAAGGCGCGAGCTCCGACGACGCGCCCAAGAAGCCCCGCCGCGGCAAGAAGCACGAGGTCGAGCGGCCGGCCAAGCGAGGCAAGAAGGCACCCTCTTCCCACCCGCCGCGGTCCGCGAAGGCCGCCCCCAAGAAGGCGAAGTCGGCGAAGCCCGCCCGCAAGAAGGTCAGCGCAAAAGGACCCAGTAGCCGACGGCGCTGAGGGAGAGCACGCCCATCGCGAGGAGCACCACTGCGAAGTCGGTGATGGTCCAAGCCACCTGGCGCGCGCGTCCTCCTTTGCGCTCGGGGAGCGCGAGCTCGCGGGCGGGGGGCTCTTCTTCGTTCGCCGTGCCCGCGACGCCTCCCGTGGCGTCGGCATCCGCGGGCGCGTCCGCTTCGAGGGGCTCGTCGTCGAGCCCTTCGAAGTCGCCGCCGAGCTCTTCCTCTTCCTCTTCCTCTTCCGCTTCGGCCTTGGGCGCTTCGGCCGAAAGCTCGAGCTCCGCGAGCGGCACCTTGATGTCGGGGGCGCGCTCGATCTCCGCGAGGGCGTCGACCGCCTCGTATTCGTACCGAAGGATCGTGGACCCGATCCGGAGCGGCTCGCCTCGCCGCCAGACGACATCGACCGCGCCGACCTGCTTGTCCGCGAGGAAGGTCCCGCTCTTCGATCCGAGGTCTCGGACGACCAGCACGTCCCCGCGCTGACGTACCTCCGCGTGGCGCCGCGATGCCTCGGTGTCCTCGATCGAGAGCGTCGCGTCCCGCGACCGCCCGATCACCACGTTGCCGTCCGGATCGAGCCGCGCCTCCGCGCCCGCGCTCGCTCCTTCTTCCACCCGGATGGAGGGACGGCCGTCCTCCCCGTTCGCTTCGAGGTGGCGGGTGACGAGGGCGAGGGCGATCTCCTTCGCCACCTTCGGCGCCTTCGCGGTCGGAGGATCGGGGGCGACGGTGAGCTCGACCCAGACCGTGCCGAGCCGGAGGAGGGTGCGGTCCCCGATGGCCACCGGGGCGTGGGCGGTCAGGACCGACTTCTCGATGCGGGTCCCATTCGTGCTTCCTTCGTCCACGAGGACGTGGTCGTGGCCCCGCTGCCGGACCGAGAGGTGGCGATGGCTCACGCTCGGATCGGGGATCCGCACCTCGCACCCCTCGCCTCGGCCGAGGAAGAACCGAGGCGCGTCGAGGGTGATGGCGGGAGCAGCGGCATCGGCCGAGCTGCCCAGTGGGGGCCGAGCCTGTCCAAAGACTCGAACGGTGACCGGCATGGCGCGCTCGTAAATCGCCGTTCGCCGGAAACGGGCCAACTTGTTGGGGCGAGCAGCGTCGAGGCAGGGGGAATGCCAAGCGGCCTTGCCCGGTTGTTCGCGACGCTAAGCCCGG
Organism: Polyangiaceae bacterium; assembly: GCA_044225865.1. GTDB lineage: Bacteria > Myxococcota_A > Polyangia > Polyangiales > Polyangiaceae > Xiheicaenibacterium. The sequence goes on from JBGAID010000150.1 coordinate 9,115, forward strand.
ATACTCTCCTCTTCTCGATGGCCCGGCTCATCCTCATGACAGCGGAAGGGACCCAAGCGGTCGACCTGCGCCCTGTCAACTCGCTGGGCCGGCACCCCAACAACACCATCCAGCTGCTCGACAAAATCGTCTCGAAAGAGCACTGCATCATCGAGCAACGCGGCGAGCACTTCGTCCTCCGCGATCTTGGGAGCCTCAACGGCACCTTCATCAACAACGAGCGGGTCCGGGGCGAGGCCGGGCTCAAGCATGGAGATGAAATTGCTTTGGGGGCCACGCGGGGTCGTTTCGAGGACCCTGCCCACGCCGTTCCGAACCAAGGCAACGCCGCGCAAAGGCCGTCTCCCCAAGGTGGCGCTCCTCCCGTCGGGCCGGGACAACCGGGACATCCCATGCCCCAGCAGGGCCCTGGCAACCCGGCGAACGCCTACGCCTGGGGCCAGCAGCAGCAGCAACCGGCCGGCGCGGCCGGCTATCCGCGGCCTCCTCAACCTCAGGCCCAGCAGGGCTACCCTTTCGGAGCGCAACCTCCTGCGGTGGTCGGCCGCCACCCCGCATCGGTGCCCCCGATGTCCGGCTCTCCCGCGACGAGCCAAGGCCAGATGCCGATGGGCATCGGTCACGGCTCGCCCGGCTCGGCGCCGGGAGCGCACGCTCAAGGGATGCAGCAGGGCTATGGCCTCCCCGGCGGGACGGCCCCGATCCCGTCCCCCCAGCGGGTGATCCCCGGCTTCCCGCAGCAAGGCATGCCCCCTGGGGCGAACCTCACCGTCCGCGGCGGCATCACCAACTTCGTCCCGCAGGTCCAGGGGCCCAACATCGCGATCCATGATCAAGACCGCCAGATCGGGACGCAGATCGACGCGGTCGAGAAGGGCTTCCTCCCTTTCGATCGCATCGCCAACGATTTCAACCAGGTCAAGAGCGACTACGAGCGGCTCCGGCTCTCCCACGAGCTATCTCACGCGATCGGGGCAGAGCGCGACACGACCAAGCTGCTCGACAAGATCCTCACGAGCATCTTGAACTTCATCAGCGCGGACCGCGCCGTGATCTTCCTTCAGAACGATCAGGGCGTTCTCCAGCACTGCGCGTCGAAGCGACGCGACGGCACCTCCGCTCCCATCACCGTCTCCCAGACGATCATGGACCACGTGGTGAAGGAGCGCGCGGCCGTGCTCACCCACGACGCGGCGATGGACTTCGCCGCTTCCAAGGGCAAGAGCATGATCCTCAACCGGATCAGCTCGGCGATCGTCGCGCCGCTCCTCCAGCACGACAACGAGGTGCTCGGGGTCCTCTGGCTCGACGCCGAGACGCTCCACCGCTTCCAGGCGAAGGACCTGGAGCTCGTGCAGACGGTCGCGAACCAGGCGGCGCGCTTCATCGAGATCAACATCCTCGGCAAGCGCGTGGAGGCGGAGATCGTCTCGCGCGAGCGGCTGAGCCGCCTCCTCTCCCCCAACGTCGCAGAGCGCGTCATCAACGGGCAGCTCGAGGTGAAGCAGGGCGGCCAGCGCGTCGAAGAGTGCACCGTCTTCAACAGCGACATCCGCGGCTTCACCCGCATGAGCGAGGGCACCGCCCCCGAGGTCCTCGTCGAGATGCTCAACGAGTACTTCGAGCACATGGTCGACACGATCTTCAAATATGAAGGCACGCTCGACAAGTTCATGGGCGACGGGATCATGGCGATCTGGGGCGCCCCCGTGCAGCACCCCGACGACGCGATCCGATCCGTCGAGTGCGCGCTGGAGATGGCGGAGGTCCTCGGGCAGTTCAACCGCACCCGCCTCGAGCGCGATCAGCCGCCCCTCGCGGTGGGGATCGGCATCCACTCCGGCCCGCTCGTCGCCGGCTACATCGGAAGCTCGAAGGCCCTCTCGTACACCGTGATCGGTGACACCGCGAACACCTCCGCGCGGCTCTGCTCGGTCGCGGCGAGCGGCCAGATCATCGTCAGCGAGAACACCCTCTCCCGCCTGAAGAGCCGCTTCGAGGTCGAGCCGCTCCCCCCTGCGAAGGTGAAGGGCAAGGAGAAGCCGCTCGGGATCTACAACGTGCTACGCGCTGCGGCGAAGGTCGCGGTGCCAGCTGCTTTCGGGCCCGAACCGACGACGGCAGCTGCTCCTTCCGGCGAGCGGACGACGGGCCGGACGAGCAGCGCGTCACAAGCCTGAGGGGCGCCATCTCTGGCCTGCCGAGGGCGGTTGGGTTACGCATCCACCGCCATGCACGTCCTCCCCTTCGAGAAGCCGATCGCCGAGCTCGTCGAGCGCGTCCGCGAGCTGAGGGTCCTCGCCAAGGACGACGTCGCCCTGCGCCCCGAGCTCGAGAAGCTGGAGGCGGAGGCGGGCCGCGCCGTGAAGGAGGTGTTCCGTGACCTCACGCCGATGCAGAAGGTCCAGCTCTCGCGGCACCCGGATCGGCCCTACACGCTCGACTACGTGAAGCGCTTCATCTCGGATTTCGTCGAGCTCAAGGGGGATCGCCGCTTCGCCGAGGACGCGAGCATCGTGTCCGGCATCGGCTCGTTCCGAGGGCGATCGGTGGCGATCGTCGGGCACCAGAAGGGCCGCGGCACCAAAGAGAACATGAAGCGCAACTTCGGGATGCCGCACCCCGAGGGCTACCGGAAGGCGATCCGCCTCTACGAGCTCGCGGATCGGTTCCGGCTCCCGATCCTGACCTTCATCGACACGCCGGGGGCGTATCCCGGCATCGGCGCCGAGGAGCGCGGGCAGAGCGAGGCGATCGGCGCCGCCCTCGCCGCCCTCGCGAGGGCGAAGGTCCCCGTCATCGCGTCCATCATCGGCGAGGGCGGCTCGGGGGGCGCGCTCGCGCTCGGCGTCGCGAACCGCGTGCTCGTGCTCGAGTTCGGGTGTTACTCCGTCATCTCTCCCGAGGGGTGCGCCGCCATCCTCTGGAAGAATGGCAGCCGCGCGGAAGAGGCGGCGTCGAGCCTACGGATGACCGCGCCCGAGCTCCTCTCTCTCGGCGTGGTGGACGAGATCGTGGAGGAGCCCTCGGGGGGTGCCCATCAGGACCACGACGCCTCCGCGCGCCGGCTCGAGGACGCCATCGATCGGCACCTCGTCGAGCTCGAGAAGATGAGCCCCGATGGGGTGGCTGACGATCGCTACGCGAAGTTCCGCGCCCTCGGCGCGTTCTCGGGCGGCTGAGCGGCGACCCGCAGCACGAAGAGGGTGATCTCGGGGGGGACCCCGAAGCGGATGGGGGGACCGGTGGATCCGATGCCGGGGTGCACGTAGAGCGTGGTGCTGCCGGTTCGATACAAGCCCCCCGGATAGCGGAAGAAGCGCTTGGCGAGGTTCAGCCTCCGGGCCGCGAGCGGCACGCCGATCTGACCCCAGTGGGTATGGCCGGTGAGCACGAGCTTCGCGCCTCGCTCGGCGATGGCCGGGTAGAGCTTCGGATCATGGACGAGCCCGATGACGACCTCGTCGGGAGCGACCGGCTCGAAGGCGCGCGCGACGTCGGCGCGCCGGGAGAAGATGTCATCGACGCCGACGAAGGAAAGGGACGCTCCGCCTCGCTCGACGCGGGTGACGCCGTTCTCGAGGACCCTCACCTGCTGCGTGACGAGGAGCGATCGGAGCGGCTCGCGCTCCCCGTAGTTGTCGTGATTGCCCCACACGAGCGCGACCCCGTCGCGCGCGCGCAGCTCCCCGAAGAGGAGGGCGACGTCCTCGTGAAAGGCGTTGCCGCTCGTGACGTAGTCTCCCGTGAGGGCGACGAGGTCGGGCTCGAGGGCGTTCGCGGCGAGGACGAAGCGCCGCGCGGCCGCCCTCGGAAACAGCGAGCCGATGTGGACGTCGGAGAGCTGGACGATCCGATACCCGTCGAACGCGGGCGGCAGCCCTTCGATGGGGATCTCGATGGTGCGCATCTTCGCGACGCGCGTCCGGATGAAGACGCCGTACAGCGCGGCGACCAAGGCGACCCCGTAGCCGGCGACGGCGGCCCCCCCGATCGACGTCACCCCGAACAGCACCGGCACGAGCGCGACCGCGAAGGTCCCGGGCGAAACGACGGCCGCGCCCCAATGCGCGAAGTAGAGCCTTTCGAGCAGCCTACGAGCGGCGCCGATGGGGCGATCGTCCATGAGCAGCCGGATCCGCCCCCGCAGCAGCCCCGCGAGGGCGAGGGCGAGGACGACGCCGACGATGGAGGCCCAGGGCTCGACGCCGACGAGCGACCGCACCGCGAGCGCGAACACGACGTGGGTCGCGACGGTGAAGGCGGTGAGAGCCCGAAAGAAGCGCTTCAGGAGGACCTGCGGGGGGAGAAGGCGCGAATCGTCTTTGGGCAGCCAAATGAGCGAGCGCAGTTCTCGATCAGAGATCCTCGCGCGATTGGGTCACCGGGTCTGGACCTGGACCGGAGGGCTGATGCAGCCCTCCCCCCACGCTCCGCGTGAGGCCGAGAAGTCCGTTTCGCGTTCCTCGAAACCTCCCCCGCCAAACGCGGGCGCGCCCCATCGCCTGCGGCGACAGGGCCATCCATCCGCTCTGTAGCGTCGTGGGTGTCACGATCACGAGCGGTGATTTAGCACGCGCCAACTCGCGTGGAGTATACGCACTGGCGTGGCCGATCGAAGCACGACCCCGACCGCGGTGAAGGCGCCCCACGGCGCGCGCGTGATGGAGATCACGTGGGCGGATGGTCACGTCTCGAAGCTGCCCCACGAGGTGCTGCGCGGCTTCTGCCCGTGCGCCACCTGTCAGGGTCATGCGGCGGGCGTTCGATATGTCCCTGGCGGCGACCTCGATCTTCGCGAGATCGAGCAGGTCGGCAATTATGCCCTCTCGTTCACGTGGGGAGACGGCCACGCCACGGGGATCTACACGTTCTCGTATCTGAGGCGCCTCTGCCATTGCGACGACTGCGCGAAGGACACGTCGTTCGTCGTGCCTGCGAAGAGCGAGCCATGACGAGCCAAGGCACGAAAGAGGGTGGGGCCAATCGCCCCTGGGACGCGATCTCGGCGGACTTCGTCGGGGCCATCGGGGTCGGCAGCGACCCTCAGAGCCTGCCGCTCTCCAGCGTGGAGATCGCCTTCGCCGGTCGCTCCAACGTCGGCAAGTCGAGCCTCATCAACGCCCTCGTGCGTCGCCGCGGCCTGGTGCGGACGAGCAACACCCCGGGTTGCACGCGGCAGATCAATTTCTTCTCGGTGGCCTGTCGGGACGGCGCGCGGTCCGTGTTCGTCGATCTTCCCGGCTACGGCTTCGCGAAGCGATCCAAGGCCGAGAAGCAGCAGTGGGCGGAGCTCATCGAGGGCTACCTCGCGAAGCGGACGTCGCTCGCGGCGGTGGTTCTCCTCGTCGACGCGCGCCGCGGGGTCGAGGAGGAGGAGCTCGCGTTGCTCCAGTTCATCGCCGAGCACCGCCCGAAGCCGCCCATGCCGGTGGTCCTCGTGGCGACGAAGTTCGACAAGGTCGAGCGGTCGCGCTCGAAGGTCGTTCGGGACGAGCTGCGCCGGCGCGCGGGCGTTCCCGTCGTGGCGTTCTCGACGGTGGACAAGCTCGGGTACGACGAGCTCTGGAAGGCGATCCGAAAGGCCACCGGCGTCGGAGAGCCGAGGAGCGACGACGCCGGCGTCCCGGACAGTAGCGTCCCGGCTACAAAGCCGGCATAACGCCCGCGAGCATGGCACCGGGCGAGCTCTCCAAAGCCGAACGGGATCGCGCCGACGCGGAAGCGATCGAGCGCATCCGGCAGGGAGACACGTCCGCCATCTCCATCCTCTACGAGCACTACGGTCGCACCGCGTACGGGCTCGCGCTGAAGATCGTCCGAGAGGCGGGGGAGGCGGAGGACATCGTCCACGACGCGTTCGTGGCGATCGTGCACCGGGTCGACCAGTACCACCCCGCCCGGGGCACCGTCGCGGCGTGGCTCGTCACGACGGTGCGGAACCTCAGCCTCGATCGGGCGCGGCGCCGCTCGCGGCGCGCGCAGATCGTGGAGGCGGAGCTCAAGCACGAGCCGCCCCCCGAGCCGACGAGCCCGGAGCAGTCGCTCACGAGCGTGCGCGAGCACGATCGGGTTCGAAGGGCGATGGCGAAGCTGCCGCGGGCCCAGCGCGAGACGCTCGAGATCGCCTTCTTCGAAGGGCTCTCGTACCCCGAGATCGCGGAGCGCGAGAGCGTGCCGCTCGGGACCATCAAATCGCGGGCGGCGCGGGCGCTCCATGCGCTGCGCGAGGCGCTCGAAGAGGTCGACGAGATCTGAGGTTGTTCGTGGCCGAGTCCTTCGTCATCGCATCCCTGCCCCTCGTCGTCGCTCCGCTCTCGCTCGCCGCCGGCGCGGTCGCGTCGATCGCGGTGTCGCGCGTTCGCGGAGCGCCGAAGCGGACGGCCCTCCGCGTGGCGGCCATCTCCTCCTCGCTCTTCGGGGCGTTGCCGGTGCTGCTCGCCCTCCCCAGCGCGAAGACGGGCGCGGTCGTCCTGAGCCACGTCGCGAGGCTCTTCCGCGTCGGGTCGCTGGACGCGGTCATCGGCTTCGCGATGGACGGGCTGGGCGCGACGATCGCGCTCGTCGCCATCGTCCTCTCGGCGATCGCCTCCTTCTTGCATGCGGGTCGCGAGGAGGGCGATGCGTCCGACGTCGCCGTCACCCTCCTCGCCGGCGCGGGCGCGGTGACGGCGGCGCTCGCGGAGGGCTTCCCCACCCTGATGCTCGGGCTCGCCGCATCGTTCCTCGTGGCGAGGAGCTTCGCGCGCGCGCACGTCGAAGCGCCGCCCGCGAGGTCCGCGGCCGAGGTCGGCCGGCCAAAGAAGAAGAGCAAGAAGGCGAAGGCTTCGGCGACCGCCGGCGCGGCCGCCGCGCCCGCGGCCGCGCTGGAGTCGTCCGACCGGCCCGCGCCGCCCGTGGAGGCGGCGGCGCCTTCGCGGGGATCGATCGGGCTCGGGGCCTTCGGCGCGGCCGCGTCCGCGTCCATCGTGGCATTCGGTGTCCTCTTCTGGGCCCTCGGGGGCCGCTGGCTCGACGACGCTCGTTATCTCTCCGACTACCGCCCGCGGTTCCGCGTCATCGGCGCCGTGGCCGCTCCCGTCGAGAAGCCCAACGCGACCCCGAACCCGGCGGCGCGCACCACCACCACCGACTATCTCGGCATGGCCGGCCAGAAGGGGACGCTCACGATCGTGTCCCACCCCGGGGCGCGCGTGTACCTGGGCGTCTCCGACGAGTCTCAGCTCGTGCGGAGCGACGTGTTCGGCCAAACGCCGTTCGTGAAGAAGGAGCTCCCCGCCGGTCTCCAGAAGATCGTCATCGTCCCGGGCGGGGCGGCGACGGTCGGGGGCGACGGGCTCGAGGCCGCCCTCGTCGACCTGGTCGCGATCAAGCAGGGCGCGGAGACGGTGATCACCCTCGACGGTCCGACGATGACGTTCCACGAGCTCGCCCCGCAGATCGCGGATCGCTCCGACGTGGCCAATCGAAGGCTCGGCAGCGCGCGGGCGGGGACGGCGATCGCCCTCGCGGGCGCGCTCGCCCTCGTCGGGCTCGCCCTCCCCTTCCGACGTTCGCTCGCGGTGGGGGGCGCCCGCGCCGGCGCGGCGAC
>JBGAID010000011.1:0-148017 GCA_044225865.1 Polyangiaceae bacterium
GCACTTCGGCCTCGATATAGGCGGCGCGCGCCTCGCGGGAGAGCGCCAGCCAGGCCGGCGTGCTGCGCAGCTGCATGAAGAAGGTGAGCTTCGGTGCGTCGGCCATGGCGGTCTCCTTGCGGTCTCGGGCGATCCACGCATTATGTGAGTGATTACTCGATTTCTCAGCTCGCATGCTCACCGAACGAAAAAGCCCGCAACAACAACGCGCTCGCCGCACCGTCGAGGCGGTGGTGGAGGCTGCGGCTCAGGTTCTGGAAGCCCGCGGGCTGGCGGCGTTCAACACCAACGCGGTGGCGGCTCGGGCGGGCGTGAGCATCGGCTCGCTCTACCAGTACTTCCCGGACAAGCAGGCCATCTTCATGGCGTTGCATGATCGGCACGTCGACGAGGTGCGGCGCGTGATCGAAGGGACGATGGGGGACTGCGCCTCGGCGCCGTTGGAGGCGCTCACGGCCGAGCTCGTAGAGCGGCTCGCCAACGTGCACGCCCAGGACGCCGAGCTGCACGAGATCATCTCCGCGGCCGTGCCGGGGAGCTCCGATGGGTTCAAGCGCGCGCTCTCGGCCACGTTCGAGCAGGTGGTCTCGCCCGAGAAGCAAGATCGGTATACCGCCGACGAGGCGGAGCGGATGCTCTTCGTCCTCCCGCAGATGGTCGAGGCGCTGGTCCATGGAGTGGCTCGGCGGGAGCAGGCCATCTCGCGGGAGCGCGCCAAGGACGAGGCCATTCGGACGGTGGCCGTCTACTTGAGCTCCTATCGGGGCGGTTTGGGTCAGCCCGTCCGCTACTGAAAGGCGTCGGCGTTCTCCTCGGCCCAGCGGTCGAACGAGATGGGCCCTCGCCCGAGGACGCGCTGCACCCCATCGGAGACGGTGTCGAGCCGACCTTCGCGCACGGCGCGCCAAATGTCGACGAGGGCGTCGGCGTACGGGCCCTCGCCCGCCCAACGGACCACGCGCGCGTACGCTTGCTTGTCCGAGATCGCTTCGACGCGGACCTCCTTGCCAATCGCGCCTCCGATGGTCGCCGCCATCTCGCCATAGCTCAGCGCCTTGGGGCCGGTGATGACCAGGGACTGGCCCGCGTGGTCGCGGGTGACCAGGGCGGCCGCGGCGACGTCGGCGATGTCGTCGGGGTGGATGAACGCGATCCTGCCCTGTCCCGTCGAGGTCCCAAGGACGCCACGCGCGCGGATGGAGCGCGACCAGCCGAGCGCATTGGACATGAAGCCGGCGGGCTGAATGAAGGTGAATGAAAGCCCGGTCTCGCGGATGGCGAGCTCGCCGCGCGCGTGCCACGGCCCCGTCCCCACGCCATTGTGCACGTCCAGCGTGGAGAGCTTGACGAGGTGACGGACCCGGGCCGACTTCGCGGCGACGGCGACCGCGCGATCCCGCCGGTCGAGATCCGGACCGTCGGTGACGAGGAAGACCGCCTCGACGCCGGCGAGGGCAGCCGCGAGCGACGGGCGGGGCCGCTCGAGGTCACCGACATGGATATCGACTCGATCGCCGAACAGCGCCTTTGCCTTCTTGGGGTCGCGCACGAAGAGACGTGGCCGCTCGCCGCGCGCGACGAGGCGCTCGGCCACGCGTGATCCGATGTTCCCGGTGGCGCCGAAGATGAGCGCTTTCATTCGAAGTTGCTCCAGCTCGACAACACCTCCCGCGCGATTCGCCTTTGACCGGCCACCGTGAAGTGCAAGCCGTCGCCCATGAGGAGATCGGCGGGTGGGGGCGTCCCGAGCGCGGAGAACATGTCAATCGCCGCCCCGTCGATGTCGCGGACCGTCTTCGCCACGCGCGCCAAGTCCTCGTTGCGGAAGCGAACCCCGAAGCGAGCGAGGCCCGCGTGCGCCGCGACCTTCTCCTCGTGGACCGCGGGCGGCGTGATCCACAGGGCGCGCGCCTTCGTCTCGCGGGACACCCGCTGGCCCAGCTCGGCGATGTTGCGCGCCGTCTCCTCGGGGTGGACGAGCGTCTTGGTCGGGTGGGGGCCTTGCGTCCGGGCGTCGTTGGTCCCGATCAAAAAGATTATCCAATCGGGTTGCTGGCCAATGACCTCGCCAATGCGGACCAGGCCGTGCGTCGTCGTTTCGCCGCCGACGGCGCTGATGCCAATCGATATCCCGTCGGCGGCGCGGCGCGCGGCGAGGAGCTCACTCAGGATCACCGCCCAGGATTGAGGCTCGGACGTCAGGCTGTCTCCGAACGCGACGACCTTGGCGCCTCGGCGCAAGGGGAGGCGGTCGACCATCGAAGCAATGTCCGGGTCGGCGAGGAGCTCTCTGGCCGCCTCTGTCGCCTCTTCCTTCATTCGGCCGAGCTCTGTGGTGTAGTCCTCGGGGGGGAGCCCGAGCAGCGCGGCGTGGGTCTGTGCGGAGAGCGCCGCGCCTCCTGGCAGCGAGGCCAAGGTCCTCGCCGGTTGCATGACCTTCAAGAGCCAGCGGATCTGTTCATTCGGCATTCGTTCGTGCTCCTCTCGTTCGAGAGGAGATGAACCTAGCCAGCGATGTCAGGTGCGTCAGCTCGCCTTGCTCGTTCCGTAAGTGCTGGAAAGAGCGTAGAAATATCCTTCGGTCGGGGGGGGTGCTCAGGTTCCGTGCGGCGCTCCAGCACGAAGCCGTCTCTCGCTGGCTCAAAAGGACGCAGTAGGCGGTGTAAGCTGCCGGCCGTGGTGCAGGGATTCTTCAGAGGGCTCTTCGACAGACTCGCCTGTGACGTCCTCGGCTGACCGTGGCGACCGCGGAGAACAGACCGGGCGAAGGCGAAGTACTGCTCGCGCGGGTGATGCGGGCGTTCGGGGAGACCGGGATCGAGGAAGCGCGCGTGCGGCGGGCGATCGACGACGCCGTTGCCGGCGGCTCGAGCGCGCCTTGGCGGGACGCGTACAAGACGCTGCCGCCCTTCTCGGCTTTGTTCGCGGGGGCGGTGGTCCCCGTCGGCGCCTACGCCGTCGTCGACTACCTGACCGCGAGCTGCGCCACGATGGCCGATGGCATGGCGCAGATGGCTCGATACTTCCGCCTGGTTCGGCCGGACGTGACCATTCGCCTCTCGGTGAATCAGCGCGTCGCACGGGTCGACTTCGAGACCGAGTCTCGGGATGATTGGTTCTTCGACGAGTGGACGATCGGCATCACGGTGCAGAGATTTCGAGCGTCGACCGGTCGTGAGTTCCGTCTCGAAGAGGCGCGCTTCCGGAGGCCGGTCGACCAAGGTGGACAAGAGGCGCGAGTCCGAGCCCACCTCGGCTGCGACGCCGTCCTTGGGGCGACCCACGGCGGCTTCAGCGTCTCGAGCGACGTGTGGCTCTCGCCGTTGGTCCTTCGGGACGAGCGAATGCGCGACAGCCTGGAGGCTCACGCGGACCGCTTGCTTCGCGCCCATCAAGACGAGACGACGGCGCTCCGGGCGCGGATGCGCGACGTCGTCGCGCGGTCGCTGCGGGAGGGAGACGCCTCGGTGCAGACGACGGCGAAGACGCTCGGCATGACGAGCCGGACACTGCAGCGACGCCTCGCGGAGGAGGGAGTGAGCCACGCCGTGATCGTGGAGGAGGTCCGGGCGGAGCTCGCAGACCGCTATTTGGACTCGGAGCGACTGAGCGTCACCGAGGTGGCGTTTCTCCTTGGCTACTCCGATGCGAGCGCGTTCGCGCGCGCCTACAAGCGCTGGAGGGGCAAGAGCCCAGCCGAGTCGAGGCGCGCGCGCTGAAGATCGTGGTCAGTAGTCGAAGGATTCGGCTTCGGCGAGCTTGCCTCGCGCGTCGTCCCAGGTAAGGGCCTGCACCTCCTCGGGCGTTGCGTCCCAATGGGTCGTGCGCCCGGAAAAGGACAGACTGGCCGTCTTGGCCATCGCCTCGGCGTGAGCGCCAGAGCCGACGAACGCGTACATGGCCTCTTCACTCTCCCAGACGCCGAGCGTCCTCGCGACCCCACAGTCGCTGTCCGTCCCGACCGTGAACGCGACGAGCCCCGCGGTCGTGCCGAGCTGAGCGGCCACTTTGCCCGCGGTTTGGAAGAACTCGCCCTGCTTCTCTGGACGGATATAGATCTGTGTGGTGTGGACGACATACGAGGACTTCGGCGTGCCGACGAAGCCGGTCGCGGCGTCGTAGCCTGGGCCGGAGAGCGGCTGCGCCTGGAAGGATGTCTCCTCGCAGGCATAGAGCTCCGCGTACGGATCATCGTCCGCCGCGCCGCCCGCGCCGCCATTGCCGGTCGCGGCCCCTCCCGCGCCCCCTTCGCCGCCCGCTCCTTGCAGGCCTTCGTCGCCGCAGCCCATCGCCGCCGTCATGACCAAGACCAACCAAGCCCAACGTTTCATGTGCCCTCCGTGCGCGACTCGGGCGCTTGCCTCACCACTCCGAAGACGAGCTCGTCGAACGTGCGCCCCAGCCGCGGCGAGTAGAAATCGCTTCGTGTTCCCATGTTCTTCACCTCGACGCGGCTCCCGACTCGGAAGCCGCGCTTCATCGTCACGACCCAGCGCGATTGACCATCTCGATCCCGGACCTCCAAATAGGTGTAGGTCCCGGCCCGGAGAGCCTGCCGGACCTCGCCCGCGAACAGGCGATCGTCGTCTCGCGGCGCCTGCACCTCCGCGAATGGGTTCTTGGTGACGACGACCACCGCCGCCTCGTCGAGGTCGAGAGGCGCGCTGCCGCGCCCGCAGCCCGCGAGCGCAGAGGCGCATAGAGCCCAAAGGAGCCTTCGGTCGATCATGAGTCCTCCGTCAAGGTCTACTGGACGGTAGGTCGCGCCCTGGGGGGTCGCGCGACAGCGCGCGCCAATGACCAGACCGAGCACGCCAAGCGTACGTCGGAAACATGCCAATCGCCTCGCTCGGCGCGCTCTTTACCTCGACCCCGCCCGCCGGACGGGGAGGGTTGCGATCTCGAGCTGCGGGAGGCGCTGCAGGCGGACGACGTGGAGAGCGCCCTCGTCGAGGTTACTGGCTCAGAAGCGGCCTGTTGGCGCTGTTCATGGCGGGTCTCACCGTCGCGTATTTCACGGTGCCCAGCTTCGCGCAGGGCCTTCTGCACAGCGGGTTTCCCAAGTGTCTCGCTCTCGGCGCCATCGCTCTCATGGCCAATGCTCCACCTCGACTGAAGGGTCTCGCCCTGTACTTCCGGCCCGAAATCCGTGCTTGGATCTGCTCCGCCCCCCCGCACGGCGCCTCGCCATCACGAAGGAGCGGGGGGGGCTTGTTCGAAAGGGGGGGTCGGTCTTTCGCCGGGATCGCGAGGATTGGCGGGGTCGAGCGCGGGGGGCGAGGCGCGACTGGTCAGTTTGTGCGGGTCTTGGCGAAAGAGCTCGGGTGGATCTTGCAAAGCCGGGCAACTTGCTTCGCCGTTCCGGAAAATCTGCCGCTCTCGGAGCGAACGGAGGGGGGCAAAGGGAGCGAGGTCGTCCGCGCCGAGCGGACAGACTGGGTGGCACCCGCCGCGTGGTCTCGAGGCTCAGGGGGGCGAAGTCTTCTTCTTCGCGCGCTCTTCGAAGTACGCGTCGAAGACGTCGCGGGCGACCTCGTTGCCTTTGCGCCACCACTTCTCGTCGTTGGCGAGGAGGACGGCGACGGCGATCTCGGGGTCGCGCGAGGGGGCGAAGCCGGCGAACCAGGAGACGAGGCGCTTGGGGTGCTGGTAGAGGAGGGTGCCGGTCTTGCCGGCGACGGAGAGGTGGGGGCGGCCTTCCTTGGGGGCGAAGGCCTTGGCGCTCGTGCCGGAGCGGGTCGTCACCTCGAGCATCTTCACGAGGTCGCGCGCCGTCTTCTCCTTGATGGCGCGGCCGAGGGAGACGCGCGGGACGGCGTCGGGGCGGCCGGTGACGTGGATGCGGATGCGCTCGCCGCCGTTGGCGATGGTCTGCATGAGATCGAGGGCGGCGAGGGGGGACATCTTGGCCTCGCCGAAGCCGGCGGCGGCGCGCGCGAGGCCGAGGTCGTCCTCGGGGACGCGGATGCTGGTGGGGTCGGCGCGCAGGTCGAGGGGAGGAGCGGCGCCGATACCGAAGCTCGAGGCGGTGCCGCGGAGCTTCTCCGGGGAGAGGTGCTGCACGGCGAGGCGGCCAAACACAACGTTGAGGCTCTTGCCGAGGGCGACCTCGAATCGGGCGCGGTTGTCACCGGACCGGCAGCCGGGCTTGATGTCGTCGGCCATGAGGCGGCTCTCGCCGCCGAGGTAGCAGACGGTGTCGCCGAGGTGGACCTTGCCCTCCTCGAGGAGGGCGGCGCTCGTCACGATCTTGAAGAGGCTCGCGCCGGGGTACTTGGCCTTGCGGACCATGTCGCCCTCGCTGCCGCGGGAGGCCCACGCCAGCACGCGGCCCGTCTTGATGTCGCTCACGACGATGGCGCCGCTCGGGGCTTTGGAGGCGTCGAGGAGCCGGTCGACGGCGCGCTGGAGGTCCGGATCGACGGTGAGGCCGACCTCGGTCGCGTCTTCGCGGGGGGCGCGGGCCTGGCTCTTCTCGAGCCGGATCGTCTCGAGGCGCACGTCGGCCTCGGTCTTCATGGGCCGCTTGGCGAGGGCCACCGGCGCGGCGATCCCGAGCGCGAGGGCGAAGGCGATGAGGAGGACCGATGCTCGACGCATCGCCTCGCACGCTAGAAGGGCCGGCCGCGCCGGGCCAAAAAAGTGGGCCGGCCGATCAGGGGCCTTCCGAGAGCGCGGTGACGACGCAGTCGAACTGGCCGGGGCGGCTGTCCTTCGATCGATAGGTCAATTTCCCCATCACCACGATGCGGCCGGTCTTCTTCGGGCGGCCGACGACCCGCATGAACGACGCGTAGTCGAAGTGATAGAGCGTGTGCACCTCTTTGCGCGTTCCGCGGTGATCGACGTCGTAGGTGATCGTCTCGTGCGCGTCGTCGATCTGGAGGGCGTCGAGGTCGATCTCGATGCGCCGCTCGTCTGCGGAGACGGGACTCGGAGACGTGGAGGCGATGGCGGACGCGGTCGGGGGCGCGCCCTTCGCGACCTCGGGGACCGCGGCGGGGCCGGACGCGGTGGTGGACGCCATCGGCACGGCGTCGGGCTCGTTGGCGGCGGGGCCGCCGCACGCGGCGATCCCCAGCGTCCCCACGACGACCCAGCGATGGTCTCCCATGCGGCGCAGCATGGCGTCGCACGCTCCGTCGAGCAAGGCCCCGCCCGCCGAGCGGGGGCCTCAGCTCGTGGCCACCTCGAGCTCGAGGGAGAGGGCGCGCGCGGGCTCGATCGCCTGCTGCTCGACCTGGTAGTCGGCGAGCGGTCGATACGCGAGGTAGTCGCCGCGCTCGAGCCGCGCCTTGAGGATGCGGCCGGTCGCGACGTCGCGCTTGCCGAGGGGCCCGTGGTCGGCGGCGGTCGTTTCGAACCGCACCGGCGCGCGCTCCCCCGAGTCGAGCTCCGTCTCGCCGCGGACCTCGAGGCCGCTCACGCTCGCGAGCACGAGCGGGCCGCCTTCGATCCGCCCGTAGGAGTTGTCGGCGAGGACGAGCTCGAAGCCTTCGCGATCGGTGAGGAGGGCCGGGCAGTCTCCGGCGGGGGTGTGGCCGATCATCACGCGGCGGATCCCCTCGCGGCGGAGGGCGCGGACGACGTCGGGGGCGGGGAGGGCGAGCTCGCCGCGCGCGTCGAGGGGGCGGCCGTAGACGACGCTCGCCTGGTTCAGCCGCGAGCCGCGCAGGGGGGCCTGATAGGCGACGATCGTCGACCAGCTGGGCCGGCCCGCGGCGTCGTAGCGGCGCGCACGGAAGCCATCCATCGATCGGGCGTAGAGCTCGTTCAGGCGATCCGCCCATGCATCCACGGATGGGGCGGGCTCGTCGCTATCCGGGACGCGATGGAGGTTCTCGCGCGTCACCGCGCCGTGGACGAAGAGCGTCTCCTCGAAGCGGAAGGCGAGCTGGCAGTGGGCGAGGTACTCCGTCAGCGCTCCGTGCGGCTCGAGATCCTCGAGGAAGCTCTCGGCGACGTCGTCGTCGGTGAAGGGGAGGCCCGAGGCGGCGAGCTCGCGGGCGCGGTGGGCGAGGGCGTCCTTGGCCCCCATCGTGCGCGAGAAGATGAACGCGAGGAGGGCGCCGCGCGGGCCGGAGGCGACCTCGGGAGGGGCCCACGAGGGCGGGTGGCCGCAGAGCTCGCGCACGAGCCTCAGCTTGTTGATGTCGCGGTTGCCGGCGAGGAGCACGACCCGATCGGGCTGGGCCTTCTTGGCGGCGAGGAGCGTGGCGCAGACGCGCCGACCGGAGGGTCCGCGATCGATCGCGTCCCCGCCGAACACGAAGATCGCGTCGTCGGCGACGGCGAGCTCGCCGCCCGCGGTGAGCCGCACCGCGGGGTTGTCGCGACAGAACGCTTCGATCTTGTCGAAGCGCCCTTCGACGTCGGTGAGGTAGGCGATGCGGCGCGCGCTCGTCACGGGTGGACGAAGAGTACCGTCCCCGTGCGCGGCTTGATCGCCCCATGCCACCCCTCGGGCACCTGCGGCTCCGTCCAATGGAAGAGGCGCCGCGCGTCCTCGGGGGCGAGGTTGATGCATCCGTGGCTCTTCGGCGTCCCGAAGGCGTCGTGCCAGTAAGCGCCGTGGAGGGCGAAGCCCTCTTCGAAGTATTGAACGTACGGCACGTCGCGGAGCTCGAACTCCTCGCCGACTTTGTCGGAGTCCATCGTGGTCGTGACGTACTTGGTGTGGATGCGGAAGATGCCCTTCTTCGTGGTGCGGGCGCCCTCGAGCAGGCCGTCCTCGCCGCTCGAGACGAGGGTGGCGTAGACCGCCTTCTCACCCTCGAACGCGACCAGCGTCTGCTTCGTGATGTTGACGTCGATCCACTTCTCGCCGTTCTTGCCCCACTTCGGCATGCGCTTGGCCGGGTCGAGCCGGCTCGCGTGGCGATCGTCGAGCCAATCGCCGTCCTTCGTCTCGTAGTGGAGGACGCCCGAGGCCATCTTCTGCTTGCCGGTGAGCTGGACGAAGGCGCGGTACTCGATGTCGCCCGCCTCGATCATCTTCTTCTTGGAGGCGCTCCACGTGTAGCGCTTCGCGCCCTTCTTCCGGATGAGGGCGAAGGGGAACTCCACATCGACCCCGATGCGCACGCCGTGGTATTCGGAGCCCTTGATGGGCCGAAATCGATCGGCGGGCATGACGCGCAGGTCGGTGGAGATCGCGTAGCGGCGCCCTTCGCTCAGGAAGCTGTCGAGGAAGGCGACCCCTTGCCGCCGCGCGAGCTCGTCGATCTTGACGGAGTCCTCTTTGATGAGGCCGCTCAGGTTGGGGAGGCGCGCTCCTTCGCGAAGGGCCTCCGGGAGCACGGGATCGGAGAGCTTCTTCTCCCACGCGTCCCACGCGTCGACCTTGGGCTGGGTCGACCACTTGTACCAGAGGTCGTTGCCGTAGCCGGCTCCGCTCACCGGATCGTTCTTCCACTTGCGCATGTGCTCGTCGAGGTTCGGCTCGAGCCGCTCGAGATCCTGCGCGGTCGGGACGCGAGCGTAGACGGGGCCGCCGCGCGTCACCGTCCCGTACATGTACGGGAGCTTCTGGGATCGATCGGGGCCGCGCGAGACGGCGCGCACGATCGGGTCGTTCGCGTCGAGGGTCGCCTTGTCGCCGACGCAGACGAAGCCAGTGGGCTGGATGGCGTGGAAGCCGCCCGGGCAGCCGTTGGTGCCGGCGCTCTCCGCCGTCGTCGCGACGGAGGTCCCCGCGCGGAGGTAGCCGACCTTGCGCGCGCTCGGGTTCGGCTTCGCGAAGACGGGGACGAGCATCGCGCGGGCGTAGAGGCGCGGGGCGCCGTCGGGCGCGGGGGGAGGCGGGTGATAGGCGCCTCCCAGATCGACGAGCGGTCCGCCGGGGGTCGGGATGCTCTCGTCGCTGTCGTCGCTCGCGGACGCCGACGCGGCCCCCGCGGCGGCCGCGGAGGGGGGGCCCTCGGCGGTCGCGGGTGCCGCGCTCACGCTGCTCGCGAGCGAGGGCGGCTTCTCCCCGTCGCCGGACTGGGGCTTCTTCCCGCAGGCCCACGACGCGCACGCGACGAGCGCGAGGAGCGCGAGCCGATGCCGTGGGCGGGGACGCATGCCTCGCCGATTACGGCATGCGAAGGCTCGCCTCAAGTTTTCGAAGGGGCGCGCTCAGGACCCGGGCTTCGAGAACCGGAGGAGGAGCCCCGCCCAACCCTGGGCCAGATAGAGCGCGTTGATCGAAACGTAGAGGAAGAAGAACGCGTCGAGCCGGCCGAAGAGGGCGAACAGATAGATGTGGCTCGGGTAGTGGTTCAAGAAGCGGAGGAACGTGAAGACGAGCCCGGCCACGCGCCGCACCAACGAGACGTTCTTCTCCACCGCGACCGTCTCGTAATAGGCCTCCACCGTCTCCTCGCGGTTCGCGATGTCGGGGTGGCGGATGAACTTCGTCATCGAGATGGCGGCCGTGATCACGAAGAGCCCCGCGATCGTCGCCATCGAGAAGCGCTCCGATCCCCACGACGAGATCGCCGGCCCCGAGATCCAGTCGGGGCCGTAGCCGCCCGTCCTCACGAGCCTCAGCCCGACGCCGGTCACGAGGGCGGCCGCCTTCAGCTCGTCCGTGAAGAAGTCGAAGTGGTGGCCCGCCTTGGAGGCGAGCTTCTTGTGCCGAGCGAGCATCCCGTCCGCGCAGTCGAGGAGGTACGAGAGCTCGAGGACGAGGATCGCGAGGAGGCCCCCTTCATAGGAGGGCATCGCAACCAGCATCCCCGCCGCGACGAGGAAGATGGCGAGGTTCGAGATGGTGATTTGGTTCGGCGTCGCGGGCGTCCTCGAGAGGAGGGCGACCGCGTAGCCGGCCAAGACGCGCATGAAATAGTGATTGAAGAGCTGGTCGTTCTTCTTGCGCGTCTTCTTGTAGATCTCGAAGCCTTCGCGAAGCATGTCGGCGGCATTGTCGTCGCCGCCAAGACGAAATGCCACGCCTCATCTTCCCTCCCGCGGCGCGGCTCGAGGCGCGCGCTCGCGCGGGAGGGTCGGCGAGCGCGAAGCGCGCGGGGGCCTTCGATCAGGCGACGAT
Organism: Polyangiaceae bacterium; assembly: GCA_044225865.1. Taxonomy (GTDB): domain Bacteria; phylum Myxococcota_A; class Polyangia; order Polyangiales; family Polyangiaceae; genus Xiheicaenibacterium. Next base: position 11,033 of record JBGAID010000011.1, read on the forward strand.
CGCGTCGACGAGGCCCTTGTCGAGGCTCGGGTCGCCGAAGTCGTCGAGCGGGCCGCCGCTGCCGTTCTTGCAGCCGACGGCGGCGCCGATGGTGTTCAGGATCTTGTTGTTGGTGACCCCGCCCGCGTCGACGTAGACGCCCGTCTTCAGGAAGCCGCCGGCGCTGCCGGCCAGGATGTACGGGACGTTCTCGTAGCTGTGCCACTTGTCGGAGAGATCGTTGGTGTAGCAAGCGACGCCGTAGTCGAGCAGCGTCCCGTTGGGCATCTCGTACGAGTCGAGCTTGTCGAGCAGGTAGCGGAAGAGCCCGAGGAGCTTCTTGTCGATGAGGCTGTGGAGGTAGTCGGCGTTCGGGATCGGATCGCCCTCCGCTCCGTCGGAGTTGATCCGGTGCGAGATCTTGTGGAACGGCAGCTGGAGCGCGCCGTCGACGAAGTACTGCGTCTGGTCGTTGCCGCACCCGATCTGGAGCGTGGCGGCGCGACGGACCCCGCACGCCATCGTCAGGGCGATGATGTCGAAGTGGGCCTTGATGACGTCCTCGATGGTCCCGTCGTCGTCGAGGGCGCCGCTCACCGATTGGATGTCGGCGACCTGCCCGTCGGAGAGGCCGCACACGAGGCCGACCTCGAGATCGCGGATCGAGGAGAAGTGGAGATCGAGCCGGTCCCGATCGCCCTTCGACAGATCCTTTCTGTTCATGAGGGCCTGCATCTGGTTTCGCACCAGGTCGTTGACGCTCTTGCGCCGCGCCCGGAGCGCCTCGAGCACGGCCGGGTCGACGTTGGAGAGGCCGAAGAGATCCTCGTAGACGGTGAAGGGGTTTCGCTCCGCGGCGCGCAGCTCGTAGGGGGCCCGATAGGAGAGGACCTCGTCGAGGTAGGTGAGCTTTCGACCCGCGTAGAGGGTGAGGGGCTCCTCGCCGGCGGCGCCGAGCTCGACGGTGATGCGGTTGTCGATCGACTCGCCGAGCGACTTCGACTCGTTGCCGGAGGGGTTCTCGGAGACTTGAGCGGCGGTGAGGACTTGGTTGCCGCCGCCGGAGTGACCGCAGCCGTTGCCGGGGAAGCCGAAGTTGATGCCGCGGACGATGGCGAGACGATCGCCGTACGGTCCGAGCTCGGAGAGGCCGCGGCCGGTGTCGGCAGAGAGGGATGCCACCGAGACCGCGCCCGGCGCCTGGGTGGGCCAGAACCGCTCCGGCTCCCCGTCGAAGGTCGCTTGGGCGACGCCGTTGCCCTGTCGCACGAAGATCGCGAACGGGGGGACGTCGGCGGCGTGGGCCGTCTTCTTCTTGTCGACGAGGGACTCGAGGAAGGGGAGGGCCACGACGGCGCCTCCGAGCCCGCGAAGGACGTTGCGGCGAGTGAACTTGCTCATGGCTGCACCTCCGTGGCCGCGAGTCGATAGCGGAAGGCGGCGCTCGAGAGCAGGTGGGAGAGGACCTCCTTCACGGAGGCGCCGCCCTCGGACTCTTCCGCGAGCTGATCGATGAGGCTGCCGTCGGCGTCGACGACGTCCCGCGCGAGCACGTACTCGATCCAGTAGCGTGACATGCACTCGTGCACCTGCGGGCTCTGGGCGAGGATCTCCGAGAGCTGCACCGCGCCGTCGTACGACTGCGCCCCTTCCCGGAACGGGAACGTCGAGGTGGCGTCGATGGGGTGACCGTTGTCCTGATCACGCCACTCGCCGATCGCCCCGTAGCCCTCGAACGCGTAGCCGATCGGGTCGATGAAGGTGCCGTGGCAGGTGGAGCCGCAGGTGCCCGCCCCGGTGAGGGCCTCCACCCGCTCGCGGTTCGTCTCTTCGTCTCCGAGCATCGCCCCCATCGCGGCGTCGGGCGGATCGCCGAGCTCCTGGCAGATGATGCGGCGGTTGATGTAGACGCCGCGCAGGATCGTATCGGGTTGGGACGACGTCCCTCGCCACGCGAGGAAGCCGGCGCGGGTGAGCAGACCGCTGCGCTGCTTCGGATCGAGCTCCACCTTCGCGAAGCCGTCGGCGTCGAAGGTGAGCGAGCTCGGGTCGATGCCGTAGATCTCCGCGAGGCTCTCGGTCACGAACGTCGTCCGGCTCGTGAGGAGCTCGGCGACGCCGCCGTTCTCGTTCATGATCACGTCGTCGACGAACCGCTGGAGCTCCTCTCGCATGTCCGCTCCGACCGCCTCGTCGAAGTCGGGATAGAGCGTCGGGCTCTTCGACAGGTGCTCGTACTGCTGGGCGTAACCGAGCTGGTCGTAGAAGCTCTTCACCATGTCGCGCGCGCGGTCGCTCGCGAGGAGCCGATCGATCTGCGTCTGCAGCCCTTCGTCGCTCGTCAGCTCGCCGTTCTCGGCGGCGGTGAAGAGCTCGTCGTCGGGCATGGTGTTCCACAGCGTGTACGAGAGGCGCGAGGCCATCTCCCAGTCGTCGAGGGCGACGAGCTGGTTGCCCTCGACCTGGCCGTCGATCTCCGGCCGATAGACGAAGAACGGCGACTGGAGGATCCCCTCCAGGGTGAGGCGGACCCCGGCCGTGAACGGATCGAGATCGGGGTAGTGGGTCGGCCCGAGATCGAAGAGGGCGGCGAGCTCGTCGACCTCGGCGGTCGTGAGCGGCCTGCGGTAGGCCCGCTTGCCGAAGGCCTCGATGAAGGCGCGGGCAGCTTGGGCGGAGTCGCTCGGGAGATCGGCGGGGACCACCTTCGCGAGCAAGGCCGGATCGGAGGTCACCGTCTCGGCCACCTCTTCTGCCGCCTCTTGGTAATCGCCCCAGAGGCTCGGCGTCACCTCGAGCGAGGCGTTGTTGTTGTCGAACGCCTTGCCGCCGAGGGGATCCGGCGCGAACGTCGCGGAGAGCCCCGTCGGCGCCGGCAGCCCGAACAAGTCTTGCACCGTGTTCTCCCATTGCCGGTGGGACATTCGAGGGAAGGCGGTGGACTCCACGACCTGGATCCCGTCGGGGGTGCAGCCTACGCAGTCGTTCCCGTCGTCCGTGCTCCCGTCTGCGGGATCGCCGATGTCGCCCGTGCAGCCGGCGCCCAGGGCCCCGGCGGCGAGGGCGCCGAGCAGCGTGGTGGCGAGGGCCATGGTGAGCCAGCGGGGGCGGGCCTTCGCCTTCGGCGGGGGGTGAGGGGTCCTCATCGAGTCCTCCGTTCTCTGGGCAGAATCCACGAAACGGCCGTGCGAGGCCAGGCAACTCGTAGGAGCTCAAACGATCTTCGAGGTCCCGAGGACGATTGTGCTCTGGCTGTCCCTTTGCGGCGGGGTCGAGCGGGGCGTTTGCGAGCCCTGGGGCGGCGGCGCGCTCGTTCGACCCCCGGTCCTCCGCACTTCGCGCCGTCGGGCGGTCGGGGAGCTCGGCACGCGCGTTGCGACTCCCTCGAGCAGAGGAAAAAGATGGTCAGCTCCAGTCGCACCGGTTACGCGTCCGCCCCTTCGTCCACGAACGGATCCGGTCTGTACGAGCGCGCGCAGCCTCCTTCGGCGCGCTCGCAGGCGCTCTTGATGAACGCGTTCGGGGCGACGGATCGGGGCCTCGTGCGCGACCGCAACGAAGATCAGTTCGTGATCGCCACCCTCACCGGCACCCTCTGGGTCCACCAGTCCACCATCCCCCAAGCGCGGGTGCGATGCGCAGAGCCCATCGGGCATCTGCTCGTGGTCGCGGACGGAATGGGTGGTCACGCCGGCGGCGAGACGGCCAGCGCGCTCGCGGTCGGCGCCGTCGAGGACTTCGTCCTCACCGCCCTCGGGTGGCTGTTCCGCCTCGAGGATCGCGCCGGGGAGCCTGAAGGTCCGCCGAGCGCGCGGGAGAACAACCTCCTCGACGAGCTCAAGACGGCGCTCCGTCGGGCCGACGCGACCGTCTCCGAGACGGCGGCGAGGAACCCCGAGGTCCACGGGATGGGGACGACGCTGACCCTCGCCTACTCGATCGGTCAGAAACTCTACGTCGCCCACGCCGGCGACACGCGCTGCTATTTGCTCCGCCAGGGCCGCCTCCGCGCGGTCACGAGCGATCACACCCTCGTGCGCGAGATGGTGGACGCTGGCGTCATCCGCCCCGAAGACGTGCCCCACAACCAGTTCCGGCACGTCGTCACCAACGTGGTCGGCGGCGGCAGCCAGGGGATCAAGGCCGAGGTCCACCGGCTGGAGCTCGCCCCCGGGGACACCGTGCTGCTCTCGTCGGACGGCCTCCACGACTCCGTCGACGACGACGTGATCCAACGGATCCTCGAGGCCGCCCCATCGCCAGAGCGCGCCTGCGCCGAGCTCGTCGAGGCCGCGAAAGACGCCGGAGGACGAGACAACATCACGTGCATCGTGGCGCGGTTCGACCCCGCCGGCCCCCGCCGGATCGCCGGCTAAATGGCCCAGCGTAACCTGACACCCACGTCGTCATTGCAGCGGCTGGATGGGCCCCGCCCGCGGGTGGGGGGGAAGTCTCGAGGAGCGTTGGGGGGCCTCGCGTGAGCGGAGGTTCATAGAGGCGTGACCGAGACGCGTGACCGAGCCGCGTGGCGCTCGCTCTTTGGGCGCCGCGCCTTCGCTATTCTTTTCGTAGCATGGCGAAGGCCCCGCCGCCTCGAGCGAGGCGATGAATCGGCCCGCGCGCCGCGAGAAGAACACCCCCGCTTCCTTTGCGCTCGATGGGGGCGGGGCGTCGACGGTACGTTCTCGCGATGCGAAGCGCGGAGCGCGCATGGGTGATCGTCGCGGCGGCGCTCGCGGCGTCGGCCATGCCCGCGATCGCGCTCGGCCAGCCCGCGCCGACACCCGTGGACGCGCCTCCGCTCGCGCCGTCGGCGGATCCGCCGCCGCCCCCGCCCGAGCCGGAGCCGATCGAGGTCACGGTCCGCGAGCCGCCGAAGCAGACCGACACGACGAAGATGACCCGCGCCGAGACGCGGACGATGCCGGGCGCCTTCGGAGATCCGTTCCGCGCGATCGAGTCGGTCCCCTCGGTGGTGCCGCTCGCCTCCGGAGTGCCCTACTTCTACGTGCGCGGCGCGCCGCCGGGGGACGTCGGCTATTTCATCGGGGGGATCCGGGTCCCGCTGTTGTTCCATATGGGGCTCGGTCCGAGCGTCATCCACCCCGCGCTGATCGATAGCGTGGAGATCGTCCCCGGCGCGGCCCCGGAGGTGGGGCGCTTCGCGGGCGGGGTCGTGCAGGGCGCGCTCACCGCGCCCCGTGAGGACTTTCGGGTCGAGGGGAATCTGCGGGCGGTCGACACGGGGGCCTTCGTCGAGGTGCCCTTCGATCACGGACGCGGGGACGCGCTCGCCGCCGGTCGGGTCGCGTACACCGCGCTCTTGTTCTCGCTCCTCTCCTCGGACGTCGTGCTCGACTATTGGGACTACGCGAGCCGCGTCAGCTACGAGGTCGCGCCCGGTCATCGGGTCGGCGTCTTCGGCTTCGGCGCCTACGATCACCTCGCCAACAAGGTCGAGGGCAAGGAGGACGAGCTCCTCTTCGACGCGATGTTCCACCGCCTCGATGTCTTCTACGAGGTCGACCTCTCCCCCGCGACGAAGGCGCGCTTCGACGTCGTGCTCGGCTTCGACAAGACGCGGCTCGCCGAGGCCGATCAGGTCATCGACCGCTCCCTCGCCCTGAAGGCCGAGCTGAAGGGCCGCCTCTCGGACGAAGCAGCGTGGCTCGCCGGCTTCGACTTCTCGACCGACGACTTCGACGCGGAGCTCTCGGAGGTCGGGGAGGAGGGCTTCCAGACCTTCTTCACCCCTCACACCGATCACGTCGCGGGCGTGTTCGCGGTCTTCCCGTTTCGTCTGGATCGGGTCGCGCTCCGGCCCGGCGTCCGCGCCGACGCATACCTCTCCGGCGGTCACACCGCGGTCGCGGTGGACCCGAGCATCTCGCTCCGCCTCGACCTGCTGCCGAACCTCGCCCTCGTCACGACCCACGGGCTCGCCTCCCAGATGCCGAGCTTCATCGTGGCGGGGCCGGGCTTTCGTCCTCCCCTCGACGACCACGGCCTGCAGCGCAGCTTCAGCTCGAGCGCGGGGCTCGAGTACAAGCCCGACGAGAGCACCCTCGTGAAGGTCACCGGCTACCGCTCCGCGTTCTTCGATCTGAATGACGCCCTCGGGACGTCCGGCCTCGGCGGCGAGGGATTCCCCGACGGGCTCACCCGATTCGACCGGCGCTTTCGCGGCTGGGCGGCCGGCCTCGAGCTCTCTCTCCGCCGCCGCATGACGCGATCCCTCGGCGCGAACCTGACCTACAGCCTGGGGCGGAGCGTCCGCGTCGACGAGCGCGGCCAGAGCTTCCCGTCCGGCTTCGATCGCACCCACGTGGCGACGGCGGCCCTCACCTACGACTTCGGCCGCGGCTACTCCTTCGGCATGCGGCACCTCTTCTACACCGGCGCTCCCCTCCTCGAGGACACCGACGAGGGCGTGCGGGTGGTGCGTCGATTGCCGCCGTTCTATCGGCTCGACTGGCGCTTCGAGAAGAAGTGGACGATCGGCAAGCGCGGGTGGGTCTCGTTCATCGCGGAGGTGCTCAACACCTTCCTCGCCGCGGAGACGCTCTCCGAGGACTGCTCGAGGCCCGACGCGTGCACCCCGTCCAAGCTCGGGCCCGTCACCATCCCGAGCCTCGGGGTCGAGGGCGCTTACTGACTCAGCCCGCGAGCGCACCGCGCGCGAGCTTCTCCAGCGTGCTCGCGTGGTCGCGGACGCTCTCGGCGAGCTCGAGCTGGCCGCGCGCGCGCTCCCGGTTGTGCTCGCCGAGGGCCGGGTATCGCGCGGGATCGAAGCGGAAGTACCGCTCTTCGAGGGCGTCGGTGAGGAAGCGCTCTGCCAGCTCGAGCGCGATCGTGAGCAGGCCCGCCGTGACCCGCTCGATCTCGTCCGCCTCGAGCCGGAGCGCGGGCGCGCCGCGGCGGTGGCCGGCCAGCGCCGCTTCGAAAAAAGTAGCGTCGACGTGAGCCCCCGGCTCGTCTTCGCGACGGGGGTTGCACCAGCTCCGCAGGGCGTCCCCCATCTCGAACGGGAACGGCATGGAAGCGAGGGTGTCGAGATCGACGAGGCACAGGGCGGCGCCGTCTTCGGCGAACAGGATGTTGGAGATCTTCAGATCTCCGTGGGCGTGCCGGCCCCGCGTGGTCGTGAGGGGGAGGGCGAGGGGCTCGAGCGCGCGCGCGCGTTCGTCGAGCCGCGCCACGTCCGCGTAGAGGCGATGGTCCCGGTGGGCGTCGAGGGCCCGATCGAGGTTCGCGCGCCGGAACGAGAGGTCGTGGATGCCCGGACGGACATGGACGTAGGTGTGCTCGAGATCGGCGATGGCGGCGTGGAAGCGACCCACGACCGCCCCTGCCTCGTGGGCCATCTTGGCGGACGTGACCTTGTCGAACGCGACGCTGCCCTCGATGAAGGTGAGGACCCGGTACGAGCGCCCTTCCTCGTCGACGCTGCACAGCTTGCCCTCGCGGGTGGGCAAGAGGAGCGGGGTTCGAACCCCCCTCGCCGCGAGGTGACGGGTGACGCGGTCGATGTCTTCGTGCACGTGAGGCGCGAACGCCGGGTGCACGCGCTGGACGATCACGGGCTGACCGCGGTGGGTCCCCCGCCACGTCGCGTTGATGAGGCCCGTCCCGAAGGGGCGATCTTCCACGACCAAGTCGTCCCAGACACGGAGGGCCGCGCGCGCGCTCGACACGGCCGCGGACTATACCAGGATCGACCGGCGCGGCTTCTCGCGGGCGGCCCGGTGGAGCTCGACCCAGCGGGCGACGTCGGCCGAGAGGAGCATGCCGGCGAGGGTGACGCCGTCACGGCCGAGCACGACGATCTCGCTCCCGCCGCTCATCTTTCGGAGCGCGAGGATGGCGGGCTCGTCGGGGGTCGTGGTCGCGAGCTCGGCGCGCTTCGTCATCGCGTCACGGGTGAGGGTCAGGGCGCGCCGGTCCTCGCCGATGCGGAGCACGTCCGCGAGCCGGACGAGGCCGACGAAGGTGGAGCCCTCGAACACCGGCACCGCGTCCTCGCCGCGGACGAAGACATCCCGCACCAGATCCGCGACCGTCATCCGGTCCGTCACCCACGGTCCGCGCGTCCGCATCAGGTCGCGGACGTGCACGCCGTCCAGCGTCTCCTCGAGGAGCGCGACGCGGAGGCTCTCCCGTGACGCACCCTTCAGGAACCATCCCACGAAGGCGGTCCACGCCCCCGCCCCGAGCCCTTGCCCGAGGAGCGGCAGGCGCGCCCCCAAGATCATGACGATCCCGGCGAGGATCAGGCCATAGCCGATCACCTGCCCCGAGACGGCCGCCCCGCGCGTCGCGACCCGCGGATCGCCCGTCGCCGACCACAGCAGCGCGCGCAGGACCCGGCCGCCGTCGAGGGGCAGGCCCGGTAGCAGATTGAACACGGCGACGACGAAGTTCGCGGTCGCGAGCCACAAGAGGATGGTCGAGACAGGGCCCAGCTCCGCATAGCCGCCGAGGGCGGGCATCCCCTGACCGGAGGTCGCGGCGTGCACGACCGTCCCCACGAGCGCGGCCCCGAACGCCACGAGGAAGCTGACGGCCGGCCCGACGATCGCGATCGCGAGCTCTTGGCGAGGGGAGGCGGGAGACCCTTCGATGCTGGCGAGACCCCCGAAGAGGTGGAGGGTGATGTCTCGCACCTCGATCCCGAACGCCTTGGCGGCCACGCAGTGGGCGAGCTCATGCAGCACGACCGAGGCGAAGAAGCACAGCGACGCGACGGCCCCGAGGGTGAGGCTCGTGCCGAAACCCCATTGTGGATGCCACGTCCCGAAGGTCGCGCCGAGGCTCCAGGTGAGGATCAGAAACACGAAAATCCAGCTCGGATCGACGCGGAGCTCGATGCCGCGGATCGTGCCGACTCGGAACGGACGCATCCTCGGGTTCCCAGCAATCGCCGGGCCGCGGTTCGAGTATCCTGCCGGGCCGTGTCTGCACCCTCCTCGATCGAGCGAGCGCTCTCGGCGCGGTTTCGTGCTGCCGGGGACCCACAGGACGCCCGCGCTCAGAAGGCCTACATGAAGAGCGAGCTCTCCTTCCACGGCGTGAAGATGGAAGCGATCCGCGCCGCCGGGAAGGATCTCGCCGCCGAGCTCGCGGGGCACGACCACGCGGCGGTGATGGAGATCGCCGACGGCCTGTTTCGGTCGCGGTACTTCGATATCCGCTCCGCCGCGATCGCCCTCGTCGAGCGAGACAAGAGGCGGCTCGAGGGCGCCGACCTGGATCGGCTCGTGGATTGGGTGAGGCGAGCCCACTGCTGGGCTCACGTCGACTGGATCGCCAGCCTCGTCGCGCTCGTGATCGCGAGAGAGCCGGCGGAGCAGCGCCGCGTGACCCGGTGGGCCGTCGATGAGGACTTCTGGGTGCGGCGCCTCGCCCTGCTCGCGCTGCTCGGGGAGCTTCGCAAAGGCAAGGGTGACTTCGCCTTGTTCGAGCGCGTCGCCACCCCGATGGTCGAGGAGAAGGAGTTCTTCATCCGCAAGGCGATCGGGTGGGTGCTCCGGGAGACAGGCAAGAAGCGGCCGGAGCTGACGTTCCAGTTCCTGCTGCGCGAGCGGGCGCGCGTGAGCGGGCTCACCCTGCGCGAGGGCGCGAAGTCGTTGCCCGCGCCGATGCGGAAGAAGCTGGGTCTCGAGCCGCTCGCGAAGGCTCCCCGCTCGACGGAGGCGGCGTCGTGAGGCGGATGGTCGCGCTGTGCGCCCTCTCGCTCGCCCTCGGCTGCGGGGCCACCCCTGCGCCCTCCACCTCCCATCCAGACCGGGGCCCCTCGCCGGAGCCGGGGAAGCCCTCTGTCGCCGCCACCGCGCCCGTGGTGCCGGCCGCGGCTTCGTCCGAGGTCTCCCAATGCGGCGCCTTCCAGCTCTCGCCGGAGCCGGCCGGGGTCCCCGTCCAGCCCGGCCCCCTCGATCCGCCTCGGGTGCCCATCGTCCGCCCGGAGGCCCTCGACGGCTTCTTCCAGGCGTGGGCGGGCCTCGCCCGCGGAACCGCGAAGGACCATGTCCGGATCGCGGTGTTCGGGGACTCGAACCTGACGATGGACTTCCCGACTGGGCGGCTGCGCCGCCGCCTCCAGCGCTGGTTCGGCGACGGCGGGCACGGGTTCGTGTCGATGGGCCGGCCTTGGAGCCATTACCGACACATGGATGTCCTGCACAACCCGAAAGACGGCTGGATCTCCTACGCCATCACCACGAAGCCCCTCGGCGACGGATTGTATGGCCTCGCCGGGATTGTCGCGGAGAACGAGAGCGGGGGCGTCTCGACGTGGGTCGAGACGGCGCCGAAAGGCTCCCTCGTCGGCACCCAAGCCAGTCAGTTCGAGCTCTTCTTCATTCGCAAAGAGAGGGGCGGGAGCGTCGATCTCGTCCTCGACGGAAAGACCGTCGGCCACGTCGACACCCGCGGAAAACCCGGCCTCGGCTTCGAGCGCGTCACCGCTCAAGACGGCCCCCATCGGTTCGAGGTCGTGTCCGGCAAAGGGATAAGCCGGATCGCCGGCGTCGCCCTGGAGCGAGACGTCCCCGGGTTCGTGATCGACACCTTCGGCGTGGGATCGATGAACACCAAATCGCTCGGGCGCCACGACGCCGAGGTGTTCAAAGCCATGATGGCGGAGCGCAAATACGATCTCGTCGTATTCCAGACCGGCGCCAACGATATCACCACGATGGACTCGGTGCCGGAGACCATGCACAAGGTGCTCGGCTGGTGCCGCGCCGCCCTTCCGCGGGCCTCGTTCCTCATGCTGACGCCCCCCGATCGGGGCCTCCGCAAGCCGCTCGTGCACACGCAGCGGGTGGCGGAGCAGCGCCGGGAGGTCTCGAAGACGGAGAACACCGCCCTGTGGGATCAATTCGAGGCCATGGGGGGCGCCGGCTCGATGGCGCGCTATGTCCGGAGCGGCTTCGCCATCGAAGACGCCATTCACTTCAACGAGAAAGGCGCCGCGTTCGTAGCGGACCGAGAGCTCGACGCGCTCCTCGAGGCTTTTCGGTCCTTTCTCGCTCGTCATCCGGCCGCGGGATGCGGCGAGCACTGACCAGTTTCGCCGTTCGGGGCCCCATCCATCCGCCCTGTAGCGTCGTAGTGTCAGGATCGCGATCGGTGATTTAGGCAAGAGCTTCGGGTCGGCAGTGCTGGGTCGTCGATTGGATGGTTTCGATGGCGCGGGCCGTAGTGCTGTCCAATCGAGGGGCGCGATACTGGTTAGTTCGACCCGGCTGTCGACAGTCGATTCGTCGACCAACTGTATGGTCGATCGAATCGATCGATCGATCGAATACTGGGGCCACATGCGACGTGACGGAGCGGAATTAGGCCCCGGCCCGTTCCTGCTGCTGCAAAAACGCCTCATTCGAAACTGGTGCACATTGCCACATGGTATGTCCTTTTATTCGTTCGTTCCCAATGAGGTTGACGTAACGATAACTGCTTGCGAAGTTCGCCTCGTATGGCGAGACCGGTCAATGCAGATGCCCAAGCCACCCAGGCGAAGATCCTTGCGACGGCCTACGATCTGTTTGCCGCGCGCGGGATCGACGGCGCCTCTGTTCGAGACATTGCAAAGGGCGCTGCTGTCAGCCTCGCAATGGTTCATCACTACTTCGGCAGCAAACAGGGTCTCTACGAGGCCTGCATCGAAGCCATGCTGGCGGAGCTGACGGGGCTCCGGGCGGAGCTGGATGCCAAGCTCACCGACGCGGGCGCCTCCCAGGCCCATCGGATCGCGGAGGCGGTGCGGATTGGTTATCGATTCGCGCGTGAGCACCGCAAGGCGGTCCGGCTGCTGCAGCGCTCGCTCGTCGACACGGGTGAGCTCGACGCGCGTGTTCGCGAGAACAACGTGCTGCCCTTCCTCGAGTCGACCTCGCGCGAGCTGTCGACCCTCACCGGCACCCCGGCGAGCTCTCTGAGGTTGCCGCTGCAGAGCATCCTCTTCTTGATTGTCCGATATGCGATCACGTCGGACCGGGAGCTCGGACAATTGGTCGGCGAGCTCGCGGCCGCCCACACGCCCCGGAACGACGCGCCCGCAGCGGTCGTGGCCGTCGAGGATCACCTCGTGGGCACGGTCATCAAGCTGCTCGGCGTGAAGATGAATGGGCACTGACGAGCACTGACGACGAACACCCACGACGGGCACCCACGAGGACACCGATGAGCTGCGGTGCCCAGCTGTAAAAATCCGAGAGGGCGCGATCTCGCGCGCCCTGCCGAGCCGACTGTCTCCACCCAAGTCTTTCGAGGCGGGCGGCTCGAGGCCCCCCAGTCTTGAACTCGAGGTCGCTCGAGTGCATCTTTGTGCTTGCACGTGAAGCTGCGACTCGTCGCCCGATCCCTGGGGATCATCCTCGCGTCCCCGCTCGTCGCGCTGCCCACCTGGCTCGCGAGCGATAGAGGTCTGCTCGAGGGGGGCCTCGTCCAGAACGGGTTCGCCCAGGAGCGGGCTCCTTCCGTCGAGCCTCCCGCCGCCGCCGCGAAGAGCCCGGAGGGGGCGCGGCCCAAGGTCGCTGCGCCCGCGGAGGAGACGGTCGTCCCGTCGAAGAACGCGATGCCGCCCCCGAGCCCGGTGGAGGTGAGCGTGACCTGCGGGCGAAGCGGCTGCGTGGTCCTCGAGGGCCTCGCCGTGACCGTGATCGAGGCCGAGCACTGAGGCCCCGCGGGCCCTTCCGGTGACCCGCTCGGGCGATCGTGGTAGACGCCCGCGCGATGTTCATCTTCCCCGGCGCGCGTCGCGCTCGCCGAACCCTCCCGGACGGGAAAGGCCCATGACCACCGAGCTCCTGGTGTTGAGAGACGTGCGCGCCGTCGATCCCGCGGTCGGCCTCGATGGCGTGGTCGACATCGTCGTGGAGAAAGGGCGAATCACCCGCATCGGCCCCGGCGCAGGCGAAGAGCCGGCGAAGAGCGAGGCGGCAGAGGTGGTGCGGGGGCAGGGGCTCTGGGCTCTGCCCGCGTTCGTCGATCTGCACGCCCACCTGCGCGAGCCGGGGGAGGAGTACAAAGAGGACATCGCGTCCGGGCTTCGCGCGGCGGCGCGCGGCGGGTTCGCCCACGTGTGCGTGATGCCGAACACCAAGCCCGTGAACGACAAGCGGAGCATCACGGAGGCGATGATCGCGCGGGCCCGCGAGGTCGGTGGGCCGCGCCTGCACCCCATCGGCGCGATCACGATGGGCCAGCACGGGGCCGAGCTCACGGAGATGGCCGATCTCAGGGAGGCAGGGGCGGTCGGGGTGAGCGACGACGGCAAGTGCGTGATGAGCGCGGCGGTCATGCGGCGCGCCCTCGAGTACGCCAGCACCTTCGATCTCCCCGTCATCCAACACGCCGAGGATCACACCCTGACCGAGGGCGCCCAGATGCACGAGGGCGCCGTCTCGACGAAGCTCGGCTTGCGCGGCTGGCCGCGCGTGGCGGAGGACATCATCGTCGCCCGCGACGTGCTGCTCGCGGAGGCGACGCGCGGTCGCTACCACGTCGCCCACGTCTCGACGAAGGGCGCGGTCCGCATCCTTCGCGAGGCGAAGGCGCGCGGGATCGCCGTCACCGCCGAGGTGACGCCGCACCACCTCTTGCTCACCCACGAGGCGGTGCTCGGCTACGATACCGCCTGCAAGGTGAACCCGCCCCTCCGAGAGGAGAGCGACGTCGAGGCCCTCCGCGAGGCCCTCGCGGACGGGACGATCGACGCCATCGCCACCGACCACGCCCCCCACTCCGAGCTCGAGAAGGACTGCGAGTTCGCGGAGGCGAAGCCGGGAATGATCGGCCTCGAGCTCGTGCTGCCCGCGCTCCTCGGCTTGGTCGAGAGGCGATCGATCTCGCTCGTGCGCTTCGTCGACGCCCTCTCCAAGGCCCCCGCGAAGATCGTCGGCCTCGAGGCCCCGGCCCTCGCGGCAGGCGCGGTCGCCGAGATCACCCTCGTCGATCCCGAGCGCGCCTTCACCGTCTCGGGCCTCGCGTCCAAGAGCAAGAACACGCCCCTCTGGGGCAAGACGTTCAAGGGCACGGTCGAGATGACGATCGCGGCCGGGCGCGTGGTTCATCGGGCCTCGCCCGCTCGCCCTTGACGGGCCGGGCAAGGCCTCCGAGCATCGCCCGCCATGAGCCAAGAGCGACTCGGGCGAGACGTGTTCATCGCCCTCGCAGCGATCGGATGGGCGGACGGAAAGCTCGACGAGGAGGAGGCGGACGCGATCGTCCGCACCGCCGTCGAGGAGGGCCTCGCGATCGAGGAGATCGAGGAGATCGAGAGCGCGACCAAGTCCCCCGTGGACATCGGCGTGATCGATCGCTCCAGCATGACGAAGGCGGACCGGCTGTTCGTCTACGCGGTGGCGGCGTGGATGACGCGCCTCGACGGGACCCGCGACGACAAGGAGATCGAGGCCCTCGACAAGCTCGGCGACGCCCTGAAGATCCCGCCCTCTCCGCGGGCTCACGCCGACGCCATCGCAGAGGAGATCGCCAGCCAGCCCGAGGGCGACCGCCCCATGTTCTACGATCTGCCGAAGCTCAAGAGCACGATCGCGGAGCGGCTCGAGGCGGCCCGGCAGGCCCGGCTCGCGCGCGGCGAGAACGAGTAATCAGCCGCGCGCCGTTCGCCTGTCGATCCGCGTCTTGATGGGGTGGGCCTTCGGCACCTCGGGCCGGTCGACGAGGCGGGCGTGGAGGATCTGGGTCGAGAGGACGCCGACGAGGGCCATGTTGTCGGCGTTCGAGAAGGTGCCGTCTTTGGCGGCCTTGCACTTCGCGAAGAGCCGCGCGACGACGCTCGGCTCGAACACGCCGGCGCGGCGGACGGAGTCCTCGGAGAGGAGCTCGGAGACCCACGCGGGGGCGTCCGCGGAGACGAACGAAGCCGCGTCGGGGGCGCGGTAGGGCTGCTTCTTCCGATCGAGGATCTCGGAGGGGACGATGCCGCGCGAGGCCCGCTTGAGGACGTGCTTCTCGTCGAGGACGCGGAGCTTGAAGCTCGCCGGCAAGCGCCCCGCGAGCTCGATGACGTCGCGATCCAAGAACGGGAAGCGGCCCTCGACGCTGTGGCCCATCAGCATGCGATCGCCCTGGCTCGACATGAGGTAGCTCGAAAGGAGCGTCCGCATCTCCAGGTATTGGTCTTGGCCGAGCGCGGTCCACCGCGAGAAGTCCTCCGGGAGCGAGGCGACGAGCTCGGCCACGGGATCGCGGCCGGCGATCGCGCCGCGCACGTCGGGGGAGAAGAGGCGGCGCAGGGCGGCCCCGTTCTGCCAGCGCATGTCGTGGGCGAACCCCGGGGAGCCGGCGCGCTCGAGGCCGCGCCCGAAGAAGGAGACCATCACCGCGCGTTTGTCGACGGGGCTCCGCGCGAGGTACGGGTAGAGGCGCTCGAGCAGCCGCGGGCGCGCCTTGGACTTCGGCGCGCGCGCCCAGAAGCGGCGCACCTTCCCTTCGCGAAAGAGATCGTAGCCGGCGAACGTCTCGTCCGCGCCCTCGCCCGTGAGCACCACCTTCGCCCCCGACTCGCGCACGAGGCGCGAGAGGAGGAAGAGGGGCGCGGGGGCGGTCCGCAGGAGAGGCCGCTCCGCGTGCCAGACGACGTCCGGGAAGGCGTTGGCGATATCGGCGCGCGACACGACCACGCTGGCGTGATCGCTGCCGAGCTCTCTCACCATCAAATCCTGGAACGGCGTCTCGTCGTACTCCGCGTCGGCGAAGCGGAGGCTGAAGGTCTTGAAGCGCTCTCCCTTCGCGCGGAGGCCGAGGGCGGCGACGAGGGAGCTGTCGAGCCCGCCGGAGAGGTAGCTCCCGACCGGGACGTCGGCGCGGACCATGCGGAGCTTCGTCGCGCGCTCGAGGGCGTCGAGGGTCTCGCGGGCGGCGTCCTCGATCGACCCGCGGGCGAGGCGCCGGTCCTCGTCGCGGTCGAGGAAGCTCGGCACGAAGTAGGCGGACGATCGAACGACCGGGGTGGGCCCCGCCAGATCGTGGATCTCCACGGTGCCGGGCTCGAGCTCGCGCACGCCTTCGAACGGCGTCTTCGGGGCGATGGCGGCCCAGAAGGTGAAGCTCTCGTCGAGGCCGAGCGGGTCGAGGCGCCGCGGGATGCTCGGGTCGGCGGCGAAGATCGCCTTCACCTCGCTCGCGAAATAGAGCCGGCCGTCGTGCTCCGCGATGTGGAGCGGCCGGACCCCGAGCCGGTCTCGGCTGAGCACGAGGCGGCGATCGACCGAGCTCCACAGGGCGAAGGCCCACTGGCCGTTGAAGCGCGATAGGCAGCCCTCCCCCCACGCCTCCCAGGCCGCGACGATGACCTCCGTGTCGCTCTTCGTCTTGAAGCGCCGGCCCTTCGCCTCGAGCTCCGCGCGCAGCTCGACGTAGTTGAAGATCTCGCCGTTGAAGACGATGAACGTCGTCTCCGCGAGATCACCGAGCGGCTGCTGCCCGCTCGACAGATCGATGATGGAGAGGCGGGCGTGGGCGAGCCCGGCCCGATCGTCGCAGTAGATGCCGAGCTCGTCGGGGCCGCGGTGGTGAAGCGCACACGCCATGCGCTCGAGGGCCGCGGGATCCGGCGGGGCGAGCCCCTCCTTCAGCGAGACGATGCCTGCGATGCCGCACATTGCGAGAAGGCATAGCGGCCCGCGCCCGCGTGATCAACGTCCGAGGACGGGGAGGCCGCGGCGCTTCTCCCCGCGGCGTTTCCGGACGAGCGCGCGCACCGGCACGTCGGGCCGCGAGCCCCGGAAGAGCGTCGGCGCGAACATCACCTTGTAGACGTAGGCGATCGAGGCGGCGACGGTGAGGAAGACGAGGACGTCCTGCATCACGCCCCCCCCACGCCCAAGGCGCGACCGACCTGATAGACGACGAGGGTCACCACGTAGGCGAGGCCCGTCATGTAGCCGAACATGATCCCGGCCCACCGCCACGATCCGGATTCGCGCCGGACCACGGCGAGGGTGCTCATGCACTGGCACGCGAGCACGAAGAAGATCATCAGGGATACCCCCGCGAGGGGCGTGAACACCGGCGAGCCGTCGGGGTGGCGCGCGGTGCGGAGCTTCTGCTGGAGGCCGCGGTTCTCTTCGTCCGCGTCGGGCACGTCGTAGACGAGGCCGAGGGTCGAGACGAACACCTCGCGGGCCGCGAACGCGCCGATGAGGCCCACCCCGATCTTCCAGTCGAAACCGAGCGGCTCGAGGGCGGGCTCCATCGCCCGGCCGACGCGGCCGGCGGCGGAGTTGCGCAGGCGCGCCCCCGCCTGCTCCGCGTCGAGCTCGGCCAGCTTCTGCGTCCGCTCCTCGTCGTCCGAGAGGGCCTGCACGCTCTCGCGCTGGCTCTCGAACCGGGCCTCGCTCGCGGCGTCGCGCGGGTAGTGGAGGAGGGCCCACAAGATCACGGTGAGGGCGAGGATCACCGTGCCCGCGTCGGTCAGGAAGCGACGGACGCGGCCCGTCGTCGCGCGCAGGATGTTGACGGCGCGAGGCAGCCGGTAGGGCGGCAGCTCGAGCACGAGCGTCGGTCGCGGCCCCTTGAGGACCGTCCTCCCCAGGACGAAGGCGGCGAAGAGGGCCGCCACCACCGAGAGCGCGTACATCGCGAACAGGGCGAGCGCCCCCACCGAGAGGAAGCCCAGCACCTTCGCGCTCCGATCGAAGACGACGCTCGTCATCAGGACGTACACCGGCAGCCGGGCGCTGCACGACGAGAGCGGGATCACGAGCATCGTGAGGAGACGATCGCGCTTGCTCTCGATTGTGCGCGTGGCCATGACGGCGGGGATCGCGCAGGCGAAGCCGCTCAGCATGGGGACGAAGGCGCGGCCGTTGAGCCCGACCTTCCCCATGATCCGATCGATGACGAAGGCGACGCGGGCGAGGTAGCCCGAGTCCTCGAGGACGGTGATGAAGACGAAGAGGATCGCGATCTGAGGGACGAACACGACGACGTTGCCCACGCCGGCGATGACGCCGTCGGTGAGCAGGTCGGTGAACGCGCCCTCCGGCAGGCTCGCCTTGACGAACGTCTTGAGGGCGAGGGCTCCGCTCTCGATGAGGGAGACGAACGGCTCGGCCCACGCGAAGAGGGCCTGGAACACCACGAACATCACCCCCGCGAAGGCGAGCAACCCGAGCACGGGGTGGACGAGGACGTCGTCGATCCGCCGGGTCGTCGTCTTCTTCCGGGCCCTCGGCACCTCGAGGCAGCGGGCGAGGATCTCGTCGACGTAGCGGTAGCGCGCGGTCACGATCTCGTGATCGATGTCCCGCCCGTCCGCCTCCGCGACGCGGCGCCGCTCCTCGACCGCCTCGCGGACCGCGGCCGGGATCGAGAGCTCGTCGTCGCCCAGCGAGAGCAGGGCCCACAGGGCCCGCGCCCGCAGCGCTCGGGACACCGCCTTCGTGAGGGGCACCGCCGAGGCGTCCGGCACCATCCCGCTCGACGCGACCGCCACCTCCACCGCCGCGATGTCGGCGCGGATGTCGTTCATCGGCACGAGCTTCCGATCGATATCGTGGGCGCGGAGGGCGGCTCCGATCGCGGCGACGAGCTCGGCCCGGCCCTCGCCGCGCGTGGCGACGAGGGGGACGACGGCGATCCCGAGCTCCTTGGAGATCGCCTCGACGTCGATGGTGAGGCCGGCCCGCTTCGCCTCGTCCATCATCGTGAGGGCGATCACGGCCGGGACCGGGGTCTCGAGGATTTGGGTCGCGAAATAGAGGCCGCGCCCGAGGGTCGTCGCGTCGACTACGATCACGACGCAGGCGGGGGCGTCGTCGCCGGTCGCGAGGAGGGCGTCGATCGCCACCCGCTCCTCCGCCGACCGCGCGGTGAGGCTGTAGGAGCCGGGCAGATCCACGGCGAGGTAGCGCGCGCTCGGTCCGGCGCCGTGCTTGCCGAGATCGAGCGTCGCCGACCGCTTGTCGACGGTCACGCCCGGGTAGTTGCCAACCTTGGCCCGCGCGCCGGTGAGCAGGTTGAAGAGCGTCGTCTTGCCGGCGTTGGGGTTGCCGGCGAAGAGGACCAGGCTCCGCCCGCGCGGATCATGGATGGGAGGGACGGACGCCGAGCAGTGGTCGTCGCTCATGGCCCGGGCTCCGACGCCGATTCACGCTCGACGGCGACGAGCTTCGCCTCCTCGGCGCGGAGGGAGAGGGCATAGCCGCGCAGCTCGATCTCGATCGGATCCCCGAGGGGAGCCTTGCGTCGCACCACGACCCGCGTCCCTTCGACGAGGCCGAGCTCCATCAATCGGACGGCCAGCGCGCGCTTCGTGCGAACGGCGCGCACGAGGGCCACGGCATCGAGGGGGAGATCCGAGAGAGAGAGAGACGTCATAAGCGACCCCCCACCGCGGGCGGGGGCTCATCCGAGAACGAGTCGAGTATAATGAAAGTAACTTTCGATTTCAAGACACGCGCGCGGGTTGATTGCGAATCCGATCGGCACCAGAACCCCCTGGCCATGAACGATCAAATTCTCGTCTCGCTGCGCCGCCGCGCATTCCTGCGTGCGTGCGCCGGGGGTGTCGCGCTCATCCCTGCCGCCGCGCTCGTCGCCTGTAAAGGCTCTCTGTCGTGCAACGACACGGCCGGGCTCAGCCCCGAGGAACAAAAGATGAGGGCCGACAACAAATATGTCGATACGTCACCGGACGCGGCGAAGCGCTGCGACAACTGTATTCAGTTCACGGCCGGGGCGCCCGACAAGTGCGGCTCTTGCAAAGTCCTGAAGGGCCCGATTCACCCGGCCGGGTTCTGCAACCTCTGGGCGGCCAAAGGCTAAAGGAGCGAGCGCAATTCTCGATCAGAGATCCTCGCGCGATTCGATTACCGGGTCTAGCTAGTCCGGAGGGCTGATGCAGCCCTCCCCCCACGCTCCGCGTGGGGCCCCCCTCCGCCTCCGTGTTCAAGCGCTGGCCGCGCCGGGCCCAGAAGTCGGTTTCGCGTTCCTCGAAACCTCCCCCGCCAAACGCCCCATCGCCTGCGGCGACGGGGCCCCATCATCCGCTCTGTAGCGTCGTATGTGTCAGGATCACGATCGGTAATTTCGGTCCATCATCGAGTGCGAGAATCAGGTTCTGCGCGAGACGATCCCGGTCGAAGGGACACCGCACGCCCTCCACTACGCCAGCAGCCGCGTCCCCGGTCGAAGCCTCGCCCGCAAGCTCACCCTCCCGATCACCGGGCCCAACGCCTTGCCGGCCTCGCTTTTGTCGATCGACGCCCGGCTCCGCGTTGCCGGAAAGACTTACGAGTACACCCAGACGTGCCCGTGCACGCCGCTCTCGACGTGGGACGTCGAGTGGGACGGGGCGGACGCGTACGGGCGCGCGGTGCAAGGCACCCAGACCGCCTCGTTCGAGATCGATTATTGGTACCAGCGGACGAGCCTCTCTTTCGCCCAACAAGGGCGGAGCTTCGCTCGCTGGGGACAGAGCGCGCTGGCGACCCAAATCACCGGGCGCATCGCACAATCGAAGTCATGGTCCCTCGTCCTCGAGGCATGGGACGCGCGATCCCAGGGCCTGGGCGGGCTCACCCTCGACGTCGTCCACGCCCTCGACGTGCCGAGTGGCACGGTGTTCCTCGGTGACGGCACCCGCGCGAACGACGCCAGCTTGGGGCCGGTCGTTCACAACCTCAGCGCCGCGACGAACGCGAGCAGAGATGTCGCCGTGCTCACGTCCGGCGAGGTGATCTGGTCCGAGGGCGTCCTTCCCGTCGGCATGACGACCCGCATCCGCAAGCTCAAGCGGGACGGCACCGTCGTCACCGTCGCGGGCAAGGACACGTTCTGTGGCGGGACGACGTGGGGCCTCGCCGCCACGAGCGCCTGCATTGGTGGGAATGACCCGAGCGATCTCATCGCCGCGCGCGACGGCGGCTTCTTCCTCGCGACCGGATTTCGGGTATTTCACATCGACCCCCAGGGCAATATGAGCTTGGTCGCGGGCAATGGAACCGCCGGCGCCACCGGCAATGGCGGCCTCGCCACCAGCGCCACCATCAACCCGCAGTCCCTGGCGGAGGGCCCCGACGGCGCCCTTTACATCGGTCAACCGAAGGAGATTCGCCGGGTCGGCCCCGACGGCATCATCCAACGGGTGGCCGGCGATGGCGCCCTCGCCACGCCCCAGAACGACGGGCAGAGGGCGCTGAGCGCTCATATCGCGAACGCCGCCAGCATGGCCTTCGGCCCCGACGGCTCCCTGTATTTCCTCGACAACAACTCCACCGTCTCGGTCGTCCGCAAGATCGACCCCGGAGGCACGGTGACGCGCGTAGCCGGCACGTATTCCGCCGGGGTCCAAGCGGACGGGATCCCGGCCTCGAGCGCGAAGCTGGTCTCGGCCCGATCGATCACCCTCGACCCAGCGGGCAATCTGTTCATCAGCCACATGATCACATACGCGGGCGCGCTATCCCAATACGTCATTCGTCGCGTCGACAGCGACGGGATCATCTACCAAGTCGCCGGCAACATCCGAAAGACGGGCGTCCCCCACATCAACGACGCCTTCTATGGCGACGGTGGGCCCGCCGCGGCGGCGTTCTTCAACTCCACCCCTGCCATCTCCGCGGCCGATGACGGCAACCTCTACTTCATCCTCACCGACTCCAAGCTCCGGGTGATTCAGCCCGCGACGGCCAACATGAGCACGCTCGTCCCGAGCAAGGACGGCTCCGAGATCTACGTCTTCGACGCGCGTGGTCGCCACCTCACCACCAAAGACGCCCGAAGAGGAACCACCCGCTGGACGATGTCCTACGATGGTGCGGGTCGCCTCTCCGCGGTGACGGACGCATTCGGCCAATCGACCACCATCGAGCGCGACCCCAGCGGCGCCCCCACCGCGATCGTCGGCCCCCACGGGCACACGACGACGCTCGCCCAAAACGCCGACGGTTGGGTCGAGCAAGTCGAAGATCCCGCCGGGTACCCCACCACCCTCGGATGGTCCGGAACCGACGGCCTGCTCGATAGCTTCACCACCCGCGACGGCCACACGACGTCGTTCGGATGGGACACCCACGGCCGACTGACCTCGCACCAGCATCCCGGCCTTGGTACGATGACCTTCGTGCGGACCAACGTGGCGGGCGGCTTCGAGGTCGAGAAGACCTCACCCTTGGGGCACGCCACCGCCTACAGCGTCGTGCGCACGGCGCTCGCGGGCCAAGACAGAACGGTGACCCTCCCCACCGGCCTCGTCGCGACGAGACAGCGCACCCTTCAAGAAGCCATCTCCGGCCTCTCCCCCGACGGCACCCAAACCAGCGCCACCATGGGCCCCGACCCGCGCTTCGCCATGCGCGCGCCCCTCGCGAGCTCGACCACCACCAAGCTGCCCAGCACCCTCACCCGCACCACCACTGCCGAGCGCACCGTCACCCTCTCCAACCCGAATGACCTGCTCTCGATGACCGCTTGGACCGAGACGTCCAAGATCAACAATCGGGCCACCACCCGCAGCTACAACGCGTCGACGCGCACCGAGACCACCACCAGCCCCGCCGGGCGAATCACCATCACGAAGTACAACGCCGCCGGCCTGGTCAGCGAAGTCGACGCCCCCGACGTCCTGCCCGTCACGTTCACCTACGACGCTCAAGGCCGCCTCCTCACTACCACCCAAGGCACCCGCGTGACGAGCCACGGCTACGGCGTGGACGGTCTGCTCGCGAGCAAGACGGATCCGCTCAGCCAAACCACGACCTACGGCCGCAACGCCCGCGGAGACGTCATCACCGAGACCCGCCCCGACCTCGAGAGCACCGCCCTCGACTACGACGGCGAGGGCCACACGACCGCCGTCACCCCCCCCGGCAAGCCCCAGCACCAGCTCGGCTTCAACAGCATTGGCAAGCTCGGCTCGTACGACCCGCCCGACCTCGGCTTCTCCGACGTCACCACCTACAGCTATGACCTCGACAAGAAGCCCGAGGCCATCCTCCAGCCCGGCAATCGCCAAATCACCTTCGACTACGACGCCTACGGCCGCCTCAGCGAAGTCCTCTTCCCCAACGCCGACCTCCTCAACACCTATTCGCCAACCACCGGGAAGCTCACGAGCATCGAAGGCCCCTACGACGTCGACCTCGCCTTCACGTACGACGGCTCGCTCCTCAAGAGCATCACCTGGACCGGCGACGTCACCGGCACCGTCGCCTGGACCCACGACACCGACTTCAGAGTCATCGGCGAGACCATCAACGGTGCCAACAGCGCATCCTTCGCCTACGACCCAGACTCGCTGCTCACCGCCGCCGGCGCACTGACCATCACCCGCGACACCGAGAGCGGCCGCGTCAACAACACCACGAGCGGCAACGTCAGCGAAGCCTCGACCTACAACACCTACGGTGAGCTCGCCACCAAGACGTCCAGCTTCAACGGCACCCCATTCTTCTCCCTCGCCTACGACCGAGACCCCCTCGGCCGCATCACCCAAAAGACAGAGACCCTCCTCGGCGTCACCACCGTCACCCTCTACACCTACGACACCGCCGGCCGCCTCGAGACCGTCACCCAAGACGGCACCCTCACCGAGAGCTACGCCTACGACCCAAACGGCAACCGCGAATCCGCCCTCAACAGCTCGGGCCTCGCCACCGCCGCCTTCGACAACCAAGACCGCATCCTCTCCAGCGGCGACTTCGAATATGACTTCACCCCCAACGGCGAGCTCGCCTCCAAGACGAACCTCCTCACCAACGAAGTCACCACCTACCTCTACGACGCCCTCGGCAACCTCCTCACCGTCACCCTCCCCAACGGCGACGCCATCGAATACCTCGTAGACGCCGCCGGCCGCCGCGTCGGCAAGAAGGTCAACGGCGCCCTCGAGCGCCGCTGGCTCTGGCGCGGCAACCTCCAACCCGTCGCCGAGCTCGACAGCGCCGGCAACCTCACAGCACGGTTCATCTACGCAAACGGCGTCAACGTCCCCGAGCTCATGGTCACGCCCAGCGGAACGTACCGCCTCGTGAAAGACCACCTCGGCAGCGTGCGCCTCGTCACCAACGCCAGCACCGGCGCCATCGTCCAAGAGCTCACATACGACGCCTGGGGCCGCGTCGTGACGGACTCCAATCCCGGCTTTCAGCCCTTTGGCTTCGCGGGCGGGCTCTACGACCCAGAGACCGGGCTCGTCCGGTTTGGCGTGCGCGACTACGACGCGGAGATCGGGCGCTGGACGGCGAAGGACCCGGTGAGGTTCCACCAGCCGGACGGGCCGAATCTTTATGGCTACCTCCATGGAGACCCCATCAACGACAAGGACCCGAGGGGGCTTTGGGGCGACACGGGTGGCGGGTCGGGCGCTTCAGCCGAGGCGGGACCAGAGAATCCGCCCGCTCCACAGGAGGACGACGACTTCGTGCACGGGGCCGTCTGCGCGGACTCGGTCTGCGAGTTCGGGGAGCAAGTTGGGAGCTGGCTCCTGGGCATCCTCGGCGGGCCTCTAGCGTGCTCAAAGCCGCCGAAGAACTGCAACACGGAGGAATGGTGCCAAGAGCAGTACGACTTGTGCGACAAATCCGCCCAGCAAAGAGCCCAAAATGACTGCTGCACGAAGAACTTGAACCTCTGCAAGGCGTGCCCAAACAACGAAGAAGACTACAGATTCGCCTCATGCACTCGGTAGAGCGCCGACCGGCCACCCCGCCTGCCCGTCACTGAGACCAACATCCAACCGTTATCCAGATCACGGACATGAGGCTTGCCACGACACTCTTCCATGCCGGCTTCGCGTCAATAATCGCGGCGGCGATCACCGGCATCGGGGCGCTTCTTTCAAAGACCTCGACTGCGACCATAGCCACAGTTACCGGCGTCGTTGTTGGCATGGAACTCTATAGCGCTTTAGGATTCCCTGGAAACACCACAAGCGGCCTGCTCTGGCCCAGTCCACCGGTTCGGGGGTGGGATTCCATTGAGCTCGCCCTTGCGGCTAGTCTCCCCCTTCTCCGCTACGCGCAATCGGAATGGCCGGGCCCAAGGAGCATCCAGACGGGGGCCGCTTCCAGCCTAGCACTAACGATCGGCGCAGTCGCTGACTCCCAGAACTGGTGTTATTGTTTTACGGGACCATTTGGCGGAGACGGTATCGTCGCCATCGGCCCTTTGCTTTGTATGAACCCGATTTACTGGACATCCCCGTGGTCGCTCGTTGCCCTGGCAGCCGCTGCCTCCGTTACTGCTGTCGCGGCGTGGCGGGCGTCACGCGCGAAGGCGGACCGCGTGTTTCCTTTGGCGACGATCGTATCCATCTTTCTCATCTGCGGCAGCGTGCTTACGCGCGACAATGGGATACGCTAGCTAGGAAGGCACAGTAGCGACGGCGCGCACGACCGGTACCTTTCGGCGCGGGCCCGGCGCGCAATACCAAGCAACATGCAGTGCCCCGTCTGGCAAGCGGTCGCAGCAACGCGGCAATAGTGGACGGCGTGCAGCACCGGGCCGACCTCCAGGGACGTAAACATCGCTGTCAAGAGCTGGACCTTCCGCGAGATGTAGACCCGTGACCCCGCCAGAGGGCATAATCCTCAGATGCTCACAGCCCACCCCGCCCATTCGCGCGCACGCGGGCGCAGCCCGCGGAGCACGAATCGGGGCGGGGTCGACGGGCGGAGCCCGGCGGGGGTGGGCATCCCTCGCATGATCACGCCCAGCGCAACGTATCGCCTCGTGAAAGACCACCTCGGCAGCGTGCGCCTCGTCACCAACGCAGACACCGAGCAGATGCCCACGTCATGCGGGCACGCACTCGCCAATTGAGTCGCAGACGTCGCCCCCTTGACAGTTGAGGACAATGTTCGCGGCGTCGCTGCGATCGGGGTCGAACGCGCCGCAGGCACAATCGCAGAAGGCCTGAGCGTTGCCCAGGCTCGTCTCGTCGTAGAGGCCCGGGTCGCATGACCAGCCCGGCGCGGGCCCCACGACCTCGAAGGTCGCCTGCGGAAGAGTCGCGCAACTGCCATCGTCGAGGACCACGGGCGGCGAGGTCGAGCTGATGAGGACTTCGACGAGCTCGACGTCGGAGAGGGAGCCGGCGATGTCGTATGGCGGTGACGTGTATCCGAGATCGAGCGTCCCCGACTTTGCCATCAGCACCTTGTCGAAGTAGCCGTCCTCTTTGAGGTCGGCGTGCAAGTAGCTTCGTCGAAGCGGCTCGGTCCGGCGATCAGATCGCGCTCAGACGTGTCTGTCGTGCACAATCCTCCAATGCTGAGCACAGCCCACTCGATGTGCTCGCGGGCCCGGGGAACCTTTTGCCCGATGTACTCCGAGCAGCTATCGTGGTTTCTCGCCGTGCAGCGTGGGGCTGGTCTGCCTGCACCTTCCGAGGGAGATGGTCTTGGGTTGGTACACGAGCAACACAAAGGACACTTTCAGCTGGAAGTACGGCGATGTCGTGAAGCTCGCGCGCGAAAGCCGGCTCGGTGAGCTCAAGCTCATCCCTCGCTTTCAGGCTCTCGACGAGGACGGCGAGAGCTTCGACGGCGAGGAGTTCCTCGGTTGCCTGCAGCACTGGGCGACGGTGAAGAGGAAGCTCCCCTGGAAGCAGCCCATCGAATTCGACCCGCGCGACAAGCACCACGAGTCCGTCGTGGTTCCCTACACGGTGAACATCGGAGCGACGCTCTCGAAATGGGCCAGAAACCTGCGCCGCAATCGCAAGAGCCTGCTCGCGGCGGTCGCCCATTACAATGAGATCGATGAGAAGGAGATCGGCGCAGTGGTTGCCGAAGCCTCCATTACCACCGACGTCTCGTGGTACGTGGCGAAGGCTTCCTACCCGGACCTGGTCGCGTGGCTCAACCGGGGCCTTGCGCGAAGCAAGGGGCCTGCATTCGAGCTCGCCGCCTTGAAAGCCGGACATCTGACGACCTCTGGCTCGTCGCGGGAATACCATCCGACGGATTCGATCCTCGCCGCGCTGGACGCGCTGCCAAAGAAGGACGAATCGCGCGTCCTCGCGACGTACGCCCTCGGCCACGCGCTGGTCGAGCGCTCCAGGTTTGAGCTCATCATGCCAGACGACGAATTCCAAGAGGACGTCTGGGGCGCCGAAGCGGACTGAGGCGCGGGAAGCGGACCGAGGTGCAGTCGAAGAGCGCGACGCAGGACGGCTGGGCCCGCCGCGACATCTTGGATTTCTGCTTCCACCCGCTCCGGCATCCAGTACTGCCGGCCGAGGCTCGTGCCTCGCTCGTTTGACCCTGGAGCGTCGCCGGCGGCCATGCTTCGGACGCGGGGAGCGCTTACAGTTGCTCGCATGCGCTTCGCGAGCTTGCTCTTGGTTGGGCTCTTGGGTTGTGGGGACGACACCTCTACCGCCGGCGGCGGAGGCAGCCACGCTGGCGGCGGCGGGAGCGGCGCGGGCTCGGACGGCGGCCAGGGCGGCGCCGGGCTGAGCGACTGCACCTCACATACCGCGTCCGCAGGGCCGGACTTCGAGCCGACCGAGGGGCTCTTCACGATGCGTCGGGAGACCGGCGCGAGCGAATTCGTCATCTTCAGCGGCTCGGTGCACAGCCCGCCGAGCGCGGGGTTTCAAACGGAGGAGGCTCGGGAGGGCCAGTGCCGGCTCCTCACGTTCGCCGCGTCGATCTGCGCGCCCGAGTGCGACCTCGGCGCGTTCTGCATCGACGGCGAGTGCGTCACCCCCACCGCGGCGCTCGACGCGGGCACCATCACGCTCACGGACGTGATGAGCGAGCCGGTGATCGCCGATGACGGCGGCATCCACGTCTACAACTGGTCGAGCGAGAACGCGGGCCCCTACGGCGACGCCGCCACCTTGAGCGCCAGCGGCGGCGTGACGGGGGACTTCGAGCTCTCGGTCTGCCTACCGGAAGCCATGGCGCCGACGAGCGATTGGTCCCAGCTGATGGAGGCGCGCGGCGCCGGTGAGGACGTGACCTTGGCGTGGGACAACCCCCTGCCCGGCGCGCGCGTGTACATCCGGATGACGACCGGGGTCGGCACCCACGGCGGCATCTCCCCCGCCGAGATCGAGTGCGAAGGTCCCGACACCGGCTCGCTGACGCTCCCCGGCGCCTACCTCGACGAGCTGTTCGCCGACGGCTGGGGCTGCGGCGAGTGCGGCAACAACGACCTCAAGCGCTACTTCTCCGACGACGCCGAGATCACCCAAGGCACGGCGCGCTTCCGGGGCGAGGCGACGACGACGTTCTACTTCCATCCGTGAGCGCGGATGGCCCGTCTCACCCGCCCGGGGCGAGCGTCGTCGTGCCCTCCGAGGAGCCGATCACGACGAGGCTCGCCATGTCGAAGAAGAAGCCGGTGTCGACGACGCCGGGGACGCGGCGGACGCGGGCATCGAGATCGCGCGGGGCGTCCCAGCCTCCGTCGGCGTAGAGATCGGCGACCCAGTTGTGATTGTCGGTGACGAACGGTCCGCTCCCGTCTTTCGCGGGGCGGAGCTCGACGCGGGGAGCGAGGTCGGCGAGGCGGCGCTTCGCGGAGCCCCACGCGAACGGGACGACCTCGACCGGCAGCGGCGAGCGCATCCCGAGGGAGGCGACGATCTTGTCGGCGGTGACGAGCACGATGAACCGCCTCGCCTCCGCGGCGACCACGCGCTCGCGGAGCATCGCGCCCCCGAGGCCCTTCGTGAGCTGAGCGCTCGCGTCCACCTCGTCGGCGCCGTCGAAGGCGATGTCGAGCGGGCCCTCGGCGAGGGTGCTCACGCGGATGCCGTGCTCGCGCGCGAGCTTGTCGCTGCGCTCCGAGGTCGGCACGCCCTCGACGTCGAGTCCCTCCCCGACCTTCTTGCCGAGCAGGACGATGAACGCCTCCGCCGCCCTCCCCGTCCCGAGGCCGATGCGACGGCACCTCTGGGGCAGCTCGGCCAAGGCGCGCTCGGCGACGGAGGTGAGGAGCGCGGGCGAGGCGGCGAGGCTTTCGGTCATGGGCGCGGATCCTCTATCAGAGCTCGAGGTGGGCCGAGAAGATCGACCGCACGTCGGCGGGCATGTCGACGGAGCGCATCGCGGTGAGATCGCTCGTCACGACCGTGTGCTCGACGAGGGCGACCTGGACGCCGTCCCCTTCGCGGCGCATGCGGTACCGCAGGGTCGCGCTCCGGTTTCCGAGCTTCGCCGTCGTGGTGTCGATCGCGAGCACGTCGCCGTAGCGCGCGGGGGCGAGGAAGCTCATCTTCACATCGACGGCGGGCAGGCCGATCTTCCGCACCGTGATGAGGCGCGGGTAACCACCCTCGAGCTCGGAGAAGAAGCCCTCCATCGCCTCGTGGGCGTACCCGAGGAAGCGCCCGAAGAAGACGATCCCGGCCGCGTCCACCTCTTCGAAGCGGATCGGCCTCGAGAAGCGCTTCACTCGAAGTCCGTCGCGAGCGAGCGGAGGACCTCTCCTTGGAGCTCGACCTCGCGCGGGTGGCGCGGGTGATCGATCACGATCGAGACCTTCGCCTTGCGATCGTGGATGGCGCGGCGCGCCTCGTCCGAGAGATCCGCCTTCAGGTAGTGGAGGGCGGTCGTACGGGCGATGCCCTCCACCGATCGGTCCTCGCCTTTCGCTTGGAAGCGCTCCCCGTCGACGACCACGAAGACGCTGCTCTCGAGGCCAGCGAGGGCGACGAGCTCTGCCTCGCGCTTCTCCTTGTCGGCGATCTCCACGAAGAGCGTCAGCGAGAGCTGCGACGGGCCGGGGACGAGCTCGTTGTAGGTGTCGATCTCGTGCTTGATCGCGTGCTCGGCGGAGATGCGCTCCGCCCTCAGCATCTCTTGGATCTGGAGCAGGACGCTGTCGCGGTTCTCGAACGCGACGCTCATGATGTCGGAGATGGTGACGCGCCTCGCCTTCTTCTCTTCGATGACGCGCGCCCGGAACCTCGCCCGGATCTGCTCGTACTCGCCGAGCCCGAGCACCTCGTCACGTTGGATCGGCTTCATCCTCCACCTTCTTCCGGGGTGATCCCCTTCACGCCCTCCGGCTCATAGATGCCGTACGCGAGGGCGAGGGCCTCGACCGGGTGCACGACCTTGACCGCTTGGCCCGCGCCCTTCGCTTCGAAGTCCAAGCGAAGCCCCGCGAGGGTGCAGTCGCTCACGACGAGGCTCGGCTCGACGTCGATGACCCCGCGCGCGAGCTTCTGGGCGTAGCGACGGCCCGTCTGGTAGTGGGCCGCCTTCATCCCCCACGTCCCGTCGACGGCGCTGCACTCCTCGACGAGCGTCACGTCGGTGCCGGGCACCTTCGACAAGACGCGCTGCCCGGGGGCGCCGATCTTCTGAGCGCGGAGGTGACACGCCATGTGATAGGCGACGGCGCCGAGCTCCTTCTTGAACTCGAGGACGAGCTTCTTCTTCTTGCCGAGGTCGACGAGGAACTCCATGAGATCCATCGTCGCCTCCGCGACCGCGCGCGTCTCGGCGGTGGGGAGATACTCGGGCCACTCGCGCTTCATCGTGTAGCCGCACGTGGGGCCCGGCACGACGATCTTCAAGCCCGCCTTCACCTGCGGGTAGAGCGCGTCCACGTTCTTCTGGACCTTGCGCACGAAGGCGTCGACGTCGCCGCCGTCGAGGTTGGGCATGCCGCAGCAAGTCGCCTCACCGGTCGCGCTCTTGCCGTCCTCCACGGGAGCGCCCGGCATCAGCACCCGGAAGCCGTTGTGCTCGAGGACCTTCACCGCCGCGATCGCCATCCCGGGGGTGTTGAACTCGCCGTAGCAGGTCGAGAAGAGGACGACGGTGCCCGCCTCGCCGGCGCGGCTCACCTTGGAATGGGAGGCGAACCAGCTCGAGAAGGTCTCGCTCGCCATCGGCGGCAGGGGGAACTCGCTCGAGATGCCCGCGACCTTCTCCTGCACCTTGCGCAGGAGGCGGTTCTTGTTGATGAGGTTCGTCGGGCCGGCGGCGAACCCAGCGCCGAGCGCGCCGACGAGCTGGGGCTCGCCGAGGACACGGTCCACGATCGGCACGCCGTCGCGGCGCGCCTCGACCGCCTTCGCGCGGCCCATGAGGCGCGGAAAATCGAGCAGCTCGTAGGCGCCGTCGTCCTTCGTGTACGGGCACTTCACGTAGCAGAGCTTGCACTGCCAGCACTCATCGACGACGGATTTGAAGTCGGCGGCGCCGAGCAGCTCCGCGCCCTCGGCGCGCCCGCTCTCGATGTCGCGATCGATGCGCCGGAACAAGTCCGGGAAGGAGCCGCAGAAGCCGACGCACATGCGGCACTCGTGACAGATCTGGAACGTCCTCTTCAGCTCGGCCTCGAGGTCGCGCTCGTCGAAGAAGCGCGGATCGGAGGGGGCCTGGGCGGGAGGAGTCTTGGGGGCGCGGGCGATCTTGCTCATGGCTGGGCTCGTTCGGTGCGCGCGGTCGCCTCCTCGGGAGGAGGCGATGCGCGCGGGCGGCGCGGCGTACCACAACGCCGCTCGCGCGGTGACGACATCGCTCGGCGAGGCGCCGCGGTTGCGCGCGCCTCGTCTCGAGCGATGGTCGCGATCAGAAGTCGAGCGACTCGAGCGCCTTCTTGAAGCGACCGGCGTGCGACTTCTCCGCCTTCGCGAGGGTCTCGAACCACTCCGCGATGTCGTCGAAGCCCTCCTCCCGGGCCTCCTTCGCCATGCTCGGGTACATCGTCTCGTACTCGTGCGTCTCGCCGGCGACGGCCGACTTCAGGTTCTTCTCCGTGTTGCCGATGGGGAGATCCGTCGCGGGATCCCCAGCCTGGCGGAGGTAGTCGAGGTGGCCGTGGGCGTGCCCGGTCTCGCCGTCCGCCGTGTCCTTGAACAGGCCGGCGACCTCGGGACGACCTTCCACGTCCGCGACCTTTGCGAAGTAGAGATAACGACGGTTCGCTTGGCTCTCGCCCGCGAACGCGTCCTTCAGGTTCTTGTGGGTCTTGGTTCCGGGAAGCTTCGCCATGGGACGTTCTCCTTGTGGGTGGCTCGTGAGGCTTTCGTGGGGCGTGCCCCACGAGAAGGTCTGGATGGAGGATGGGGCGCGCCCTCAGCCGGGCGCGGGCCTCTCGCTGCGCGCCGGGCGGCGCGGGCGTCGCGCCTCGGCGCCGGCGCACACCGCGCAGATCCCTCGATAGATCTGCTCGACGCTCGTCACGGAGAAGCCCGCGACATGGGTCTCGCGCGGAGGCTCACCCGCGCCCTTGGTCATCACGTCGACGACGCGCCCGCACCGATCGCACACCGCGTGGTCGTGGGCCTCCGCGTTCGGATCGAACCGGGTCGGCCCCGGGGCGAGCGCGCGCGCCCGGCAAAGGCCCTCACGCACGAGGGCGTCGAGGGTGTTGTACACCGTCGCGAAGCTCATCGAAGGCATCGCCGGCGCGAGCCGCTCGAAGAGCTCCTGGGCGGTGGGGTGGGATGCGTCGCGAGCGAGCGTCTTCACGATCGCGACCCGCTGAGCGGTGAGCTTCTTCCCGCTCCGCTGCAGGGTGGCGAGCATCGTCGCCTCCCGCTCGCGGGCGTCGCTCGTCTCCCGCGGACGGCCGGGCGCCGTCCGCGGAGCGCGACGAGCTTTGGAGGCGGCGCGGGGAAGCACGCGGGAGTTCTACTTAGAACGATTCTAAATTGCAACCGCCCTCGGCCCCTCCCCGCTTTGCCCGCGAGGGACCGCGAGCCAAGCCTCGCCGGCAGTTACGACACGCGACTGTTCAGAGGCAAAAAGCGCACGTACCATGAAGGGTCGAGGCTCATGCACGCTCGCTCTGGCTCGTTCGGCGTCCTCGCGTTGGTGCTCCTCTCGGGCTGCACGCCGGAGGTGCGGTGCTTCGACGCCTCGTGCGGCACGGGCGGCAGCGGCGCCGGCGAGGGCGGCGCGGGCGGGACCGGCGCAGAGGAGCCCTTGTGCGGCAACGGCGTGCGCGAGGGGGAAGAGCTCTGCGATCAGCTCGACTTCGGGGACGCGACGTGCGCTTCGCTCGGGTTGCCGCCGGGCACCCTGACCTGCCGAGGGGACTGCACCATCCTCGCCGAGACCTGCAACTCGCAGTGCGGTAACGAGCAGCTCGACCCGGGAGAGAAGTGCGACGGCGACCTCTTGAACGGGGCCACGTGTCAGACCATCAACCCCGACTCGCCCGATGGAGGCACGCTCGCCTGCTCGGCGACGTGCGCCGACTTCGATGTCTCCAAATGCCTCGCGCCCCTGACGTGCGGCAACGGCCAGCTCGACGGGAGCGAGCCCTGTGACGGGTCCGACCTCAACGGTCAGTCGTGCAGCACGCTCGGATTCGCGGGAGGCACCCTCACCTGCTTCGACAACTGCTTCTTCGACACTTCGCAGTGCACGTCCTGTGGCAACGAGACGGTCGACTCGGGAGAGGCGTGTGATGGCGCCGCCTTCAACGGCCAGACGTGCGCCGCGCTCGGCTACGCGGGAGGCACGCTCGCGTGCACGAGCATGTGCTCGCTCGATCCCTCCGGCTGCACGTATTGTGGCAACGGCGTCGTCAACGCGGGCGAGACCTGCGACGGCTCCGACCTCGGCGGGCACTCGTGTCAGACGGAGGGCTTCGCGGGCGGCTCGCTCGCCTGTGACGGCAGCTGCCACCTCTCGGCGGGCGGGTGCACCAACTGTGGGAACGGCGCCGTCAATGGCGGCGAGGACTGCGACGGCGGCAACCTCAACGGGCAGTCGTGCACCTCGATTGGGTACACCGGGGGCGGCACCCTCTCGTGCAACTCCTCCTGCCATTTCGACGTCGGACAGTGCCAGCTCGCGAGCTGCGGCAACGGCGCCATCGAGGGCGTCGAGCAGTGCGACGGCGGCAACCTGGGCGGGCAGAGCTGTGGGACCATGGGGTACGCGGGCGGGAGCCTCTCCTGTTACAACTGCTCCTTCGACACGAGCGGCTGCACCTACTGCGGCAACGGCCAAGTGAACGGCGGCGAGAGCTGCGACGGCGGCGACCTCAACGGCCAGTCGTGCTCGACCCTCGGATACTTCGCGGGCTCGCTCGGCTGCTCCGGCAGCTGCACCTTCGACACGAGCGGCTGCTCCATCTGCGGCGACGGGGCCGTGGGGGCAGGCGAGGCGTGCGACGGCGGGAACCTCGCCGGGCACGCCTGCACCGACTTCGGCTACGCGGCCGGCGCGCTCTCCTGCTACTCGAACTGCACCATCGACACGAGCGCTTGCACGACCTGCGGGAACGGGGTCGCGGATCCGAACGACGCCTGCGACGGGGGCGATCTGCGCGGCTACGACTGCTACTCCTTCGGCTACTGGGGAGGCGGCACGCTCTACTGCGACGCCTATTGCAACTTCGACGTGACCTACTGCTACTTTTGATAGGCTCTCGCCGTTAGCGAGCGGCTCGTCGCGTGATCGACTCCTTCTTCAGCTGGGTGGCCGAGACCATCGGGGTGGCCGCCGATCCCCTCAAAAAGATCTCGTACACGCTGCTGCTCTTCGCCGCGTACGCGATCGGCCGGAGGCTCGTCGCGAACCTCATCGGGCGGAGCGTGGAAGACGCGGCCGCGCGCTACCGGTTCGTGAAGGCGGGGCAGCTCGTACTCCTCGGCGCGACGGTCGTCATCCTCGTGAAGGTCTGGTTCCAGGACACGAGCGGGGTCGGGACGTGGCTCGGCCTCGTATCGGCCGGCATCGCCGTCTCTCTCCAAGAGCCGCTCGAGAACCTCGCGGGCTGGGTCTACATCGCCACGAGCCGGCCGTTCCGCGTCGGCGATCGCATCCAGATCTCCACCCACGCGGGGGACGTCGTCGACATCCACCCCTTCTCGTTCACGTTGCTCGAGATCGGCAACTGGGTGAACGCGGATCAGAGCACGGGCCGGCTCATCCACGTGCCGAACGGCTGGCTCTTCAAGCACGCCGTCGCTGGCTACGATCACGGGTTCCCTTACATCTGGAACGAGATCGTGGTCGTCGTCACGTTCGAGTCCAACTGGCGCAAGGCCAAGCAGGCGCTCGAGGCGGTGCTGGAGGAGCACGCCCAGCGGATCGAGAAGGACGAGTTCGAGCGCGCGAGCGGCCTCATGCACATCCAGTACGCGCGGGTGACGCCAGTCGTGTGGACCGACACCGCGCCCGAGGGCGTTCGCCTGACGATGCGCTACCTGTGCCCGCCGCGGACGCGCCGGGTCTCCACGAGCACGATCTGGGAGGCCATCCTCGAAGCGTTCGAGAAGCTCCCCGACGTGGACTTCGCCTACCCGACGACGCGACGGTTCGACCAGACGCGCGAGGGCAAGCTGGAGCTGAGGCCGCCGCAGATCCCAGAGCCGAACGCCCCTGGTTCCAGCGGATCGGAGGCAGCGCTTGCGAAAGGGCCCGACCTAAAGTAGGTTGCGCCCCCCGTTTCAGAGGACTCGTTCGTTCGAAGGGAGCTTGTCGTTCCACATGCCGAGTGAAGCCATTCAGTGCAAGCCGCTCGAAGTCACCGTCGGTGACAAGGGCATCGAGCGCGCCATCAAGCATCTCAAGCGCAAGATGGCCGCGGAGGGTATCCTGCGCGAGCTGAAGCGGCGCCGGCATTACATGAAGCCCTCGGTGAAGCGTCGAAAGAAGGCCTCCGAGGCTGCTCGCCGCCGCCGCAAGCGCTCCAAGGTCGAGATGATCTGAGCGGGGACCGCGGCGCTCGGCCGCGGATCCGCTTTGCAAAGAGACACGGGCAGGGGGATGTCGCCGTCGAGAGATCGTCGGCGACTCGTCGTTACGTCGTCTTTTCCTGCGTTCGAAGGAGACCCCTCCGGTCACTTCGTCCGCGCCCACGCCGCCGGCATCGCGTCCGGCGGCGACTCGGTGACGGTGGTCGCGCTCGGCGCTCCGCGCGACCCCGAGGCCCTCCCCGCGCGCGACGGCGTCGTCGTCGAGTGGATGGGAGGCGACCAGCTCTTCGGGTGGCCGGGCGCGACCGCGCGCCTCTCCGCGCAGCCATCCTCCATCCGGTTCGCGCTGGGGCCGATCGCCCGCGCCGTGGGGCGAGCGCGCGGGTTCGATCGGGTGGTGGCCCACTGGATCGTCCCGTGCGCGTTCCCGATCGCGTGGCTCGCGGGGGCGCGCGACCTCGAGGTGTGGGCGCACGGGGCGGACGTGCGGCTCTTGTGCCGTGCCCCCTCGCTCGCCCGCCGCGCCGTCGGGCTGCTGATCGCCCGCGGGGCTCGCTTCGTGTTCGTCGCGAGGGAGCTCGAGGATCGGCTCGCGGCCGTGCTCGACCCATCGACGGCCGCGCGGCTCCGAGCCTCGAGCCGGGTCGAGCCCGCGCCCATCGAGGTGCCGCCCCGGGAGACGCTCGCCGATCCGCGCCCGGCCTCCGCGCGCGACCGCGCGTACGTGGTGTGGGTCGGGCGCGCGAGCCCGGAGAAGCGACCAGAGATCGCGGTCGCGGCCGCCCATCGCGCCGGGATCTCCGTCGTCATGGTCGGGGTCCAAGAGGACGATCTCCCTCCCTCCCCGCGGCGCGGAGACGTGACCTGGCTCGGGCGGAGATCGCGTCCGGAGACGCTCGCGTGGATCGCGCACGCCCGGGCCCTCATCCTCACGTCGCGCGCGGAGGGGACGTCGACGGTGGTGCGGGAGGCGCGCGCCCTCGGGGTCCCCGTGATCGCGATGCCCGCCGGCGACGTAGTCGCGCGGGCCGAGCGCGATCCGGGGATCACCGTCGTCGAGACGGAGCCCGAGCTCTCCGCGCACCTCGCCGCGCTCATCGAGCGGTAGACCGCGGGCGGACCATCTCGCCTCGTTCGAGGTGGGACGGCACGCCGTCGACGAACGCCCCGCCGTGGTTTCGGTGCCCGACGCGTGGCACGCGCGCTGCTCGGTCGACGTCGATGGCAACGATGAACAAGCCCAAGTGGTGGACCGATCAGCACACCTCGTCCTGGGAGCGCGTCAAGGAGGCGCTCCGGCGCGACTGGGAGCAGACGAAGCACGACTTCAGCGACAAGCACGGCCACGAGCTCAACCAGGACGTGGGCGATACGGTCAAGCAGGCCGCGGGCAAGGAGCCGATCCCCCCCAACGATCGCGCGAACCCGCCGCGGGTCGTGGGCAGCTGGGACGACGTCGAATACCCCATCGGCTACGGCTACGGCGCGCGCATGACCTATGGCCAGCGCCACGCCACCTGGGACGATCAGGTCGAGCGTGAGCTCGCCAAGGACTGGGACGACACGCCCGGAAACGGGAAGCAGCCGTGGGATCGGGTGAAGCCCTGGGTCATGCGCGGCTGGAACTACCGCCCCTGACCGCTCCGCTCAGCCCGTCATGCACTCGGGGAGCTCCGGGTGCTCCGCGCACGGATCCCACACGATCGTCTCCCCGAGCACGAGCTCGCGCTCGATCTCCTCGAGGACGCTCCCCGCGTCATCGAGCCGCTGGACATACATGATGAAGTGCGTCCCCATCGGCAGCGGCGGGTACGTCTCCGGATCCCAGCTGATGCCGGGCATTCCGTCGACCAGGCCGGCTCGCTGGCGGAAGGTGTCCCCCACCACATCGACGAACGACTCTGTCTCGTAGGTGTTCTCGAGGAGCTCGTGGGTGGTCGCGTCGCGCACGCCCCACTTCAGGTGGAGCGAGCTCGTGCAGCTCGCCCCCGCGCAACCGACGGCGAGCCACACGTGATAGCCGCCCTGGGGGCCCTGCATCAGGGGGACGGTGTCCCCGTCGCTCGTGCGCTCGAAGCAGAGATCGCCGGTGCCGACCTCGAACGGCTGAGGGGCGGGCGGGTCGTCGCAGGGGGAGCCCGATCCGCCCGCCCCGCCGCTGCCGCCCTCTGCAAAGCCGCCCGCGCCGCCGACCCCTCCTCCTCCGTTCGACGCGCCGCCATCGGACGCGGAGCCTCCGAGGCCCGAAGCGCCCTCCGACGTCGAGGCGCCGGCCGCGCTCTCGACGCTGCTGCCGCACGCGGAGGTGAGGAACGCTATCGAAAAGAAAGCAGCGAGAGGGGCGCGGTTGTCCATCGAAGGAAGCTCTCGATCAGAGGGCGCCCCGCTGCTTCGCGCGGGCGGCGGTGATCGCCGCGCCGAGCAAGAAGGCGTGCGCCGAGTAGTGCACCCATACTAGCAAGAGCACGATGGAGGTCGCTGCACCGAACGTGTTCTTCGTGGCCTGGTGGGCGACGTAGGCGCCGGTGCCCACCGCCCCGAGGGTGAAGAAGAGGGCGGTGATGGTCCCCCCGATGATCGCGTCACGCATCGGAACCCGCTTCGTCGGGATGACCCGGTAGACCCCGGCGAAGAGGAGCGCCGTCACCGCGAACGAGAGCAGGATCTCACCGACGTGCCCCACCACCGGCAGCTCCGTCGCCTCCCGTACGACCGCGATGGCGGCGTGGGCGAACGCGAGCACGACGAGCAGCGCCCCGATGACGACGATGAAGAGGAAGCCGCGGAGGCGATGCTCGAGGAACCGCTCCGCCTTGTTGCGCATCGTCTCTTCCATCGAAGCGGCGGTGCCCCACAGCATGTCGAGCGAGCGGCGGAGCGCCCCGAAGAGCCGCGTGGAGCCCCACACGAGCACCACCGCGCCGAGCACCGTCGCCTGGGTTCCGGAGCCCTCCGCGCGCGCGAGCAGGTCCCCGATCGTGCTCGCGCCGTCCGCGCCGACCCACCGCGTGAGATCGTGGAGCAGGGTCACGCGCGCCGTCTGTCGATCCGTTAACAAGGCCGCGAACTTCCGCGCGAGCAGGAGGAGCGGGATCAACGACAGGAGCGCGTTGAAGGCGATCGCCGCAGCGAGGAGACGCCCGCCTTGCGAGCTGAAGGTGCGGAATGCCTCACGCGCGAGCGCGATCCATCCTCGGGGTCCCTCGTCCGCCGACGTCATCGCCGCGCTCGATTCGAGGCCCCGGGCCCTGTAGGCTCTTCCTGCTCGCGTGGAGGAGGACCCATGCATCTCATCGTCACGCTCGTCGCGGTCGTCAGCGGCATCTACGGTCTCTGCTGGCTGATCTTCACGTTCACCGACCCGCCGCCCTCCCTCGCCGCGTACTTCCGAGCGCCGCAGGCGATGTGGTTCCTCCCCGATCGTGTCGCGCGGTTCTTGATGGCCGTGATCTTCCTCGGCGTCCTGCCCTTCACCGCAAGCATGCTGATCTCGTTCATGCTCAGGAACTGAGCGCCCCAGGCGCTCACGGCGACGCTCCGCCCTCCGAAGGGGCGGGCATCGCTTCGAAAATGGTAGCGCGGATCCCCTGCCGGCTACGCGACGAAGCGGCGGCTCGTCGGGGACGTGGAGGAGGGAGGCCGCGGAGGGGATGCGGATGACCTTGGGCGCGCGGACCTGCCGCGCACCGCGAACGGACAAACCGACCGGGCCCCGGCGAGACTTCCGCCGGAGCCAGTCGGGGCGAGTGGATTCGAACCACCGACCCCTTGACCCCCAGTCAAGTGCGCTAACCAGGCTGCGCTACGCCCCGGCCGCTCCGCACCCGAGGGCGCGAACAGCGAGCGCACCTTAAACGAAGCAGGATGGTTTGCAAGCCATTCTTTGAGGCAACGCCACCTTTCGACGTTTGGTCGACGCGCCGCGCAGTTCTTTGATATGGTCCCGCCCCACGTGCGAAGCCTCGAAGCCACACCTACGCCGCCCGTTCGCCCGTTCCGGCTGCTCGCGGGTCTCGCCGCTGCGGCTCTCCTCGTCGGCTGCGCCGAGGTGAGACCGCCCAGCGCCGCCGCGCCCCTCGTCGCCGGCCAACCTCGACCGGTCGCGGGCGTGGGCGCGAGCGCCCCCGGCGTGACCGGATCGGACGCGGAGGGCGGGACCGCCCACGAGGAGGCGCAGCCCGCGGGCTTCGACGCCTCCGAGGAGAGCGAGCCGGACGCGGATGAAGAGCTCGAGGACGATCACGACTCGGGCGACTTCGCCGCGTGTCTGGATCGCGGCCCGAGCAAACCCCCGCACTGCCCGCAGTTCTCCTGGAAGTCCCCGCTCGAGGGCCTCAGCGCCGCCGAGATCGAGCGCAAGGTGAAGTCGGACCTCGGCTCGATCGGCCCCATCTCGATCGGCCTGCCCAACGCGGGCCGCCTCTTCAACGGCGTAAGGATGCCGGACAACGAGCGCTGGACGCTGACGGATCCCGGCGACGCGTACGGCACCCAAGAGACGGTCGACTCGATCAAGCGCGCCATCGACAAGGTGTTCGCGAAGTACGCCGACTCGCCGAAGGTCATCATCGGCCATCTCTCCGCCAAGTCGGGCGGTCGATTGCGGCCTCACAAGAGCCATCAAGCAGGCCGCGACGTCGACCTCTCGTATTTCTACAACCAGAAGGTCGGCTGGTACACGTACGCCACCGAGCAGAACCTCGACCGCGGCCGGACGTGGACCTTCGTGAAGGCGTTCCTCGAGGACCCGAACACGGAGATGGTCCTCGTCGACACGTCCATCCAGCGGCTCCTCTACGACTACGCCAAGGAGCACGGCGAGGATCAGGAGTTCTTGGACCGCGTCTTCCAGGTCGCGGGGAAGAACCCGTCCGCGATCATCCGGCACGTGCACGGGCACCAGACCCACATCCACGTGCGGTTCTTCAGCCCCTCGGCGCAGGCCTCGGGCAAGCTCGCCGCCGCCTACTTGCCGAAGCCGCCGCCCCCCGCCAAGCGCGGCAAGGGCAAGCACCGGGAGAAGGTCGACGTCGCCGACAACGACCGCGGCTCGCACAGCTCGCGCAAGGCGAAGAACGGCGAGATCGCGCGGGCGAAGGAAGAGGACACGTTCTTCGTCCACCGCGCCCGGAGCGGCGACACCCTCGATTCGCTCGCGCGTCGCTACGGCGTCTCGGTCGAGGCGATCAAGCAGGCGAACGGCCTCCGTTCGAACAGCCTCAAAGAGAAGAAGAGCTACCGGATCCCGAAGCCCGACCACCCCGTCGCGTCCACGTCGTCGCCGGGCAAGGGCCGCAAGCGCTGATCAGCACCCCCGGCGCGCTTCGCGCTCGCCGACCCCTCCCAGGCGACTACGCTCTTCGAGCTCCGCCGCGGGAGGGGTTCTGATCAGGGATCCGCCGCGACCTTCCTTCGCGGCGGGCTTCTCCTTCTCGGCCTCCCGTTCGGCTTCGAGCTCTGCCTCGAGCTCGCGCTCGGCCGCTTCGACGTCCGCCCGCTCCGGCGCGCCGACGCGGGTGGCGCTGGGCGCGGCGCGGCCCTTGGCCTGCGCGACGGCCCGAACGAACGCCTCGGGATCGCGCGCGGAGAGGAGGGTCGTGACCTCTTTTCCCCCCTCGTCGCGCCACTCGATTCGAACGGCGCGGCCTTGGTCACCCGCCATGTTGTACGCCCACGACCCATCGGCGGCGCGCCGAATCCCCCACCCTCCGTACTTCTTCCAGTCGTAGGTCACCGCCTCGCACGAGGCGATCGACGCGAGCGGGATCTTGGGCCCGAAGAGCCCGTACTGGATGTGGACGTGCGTCGTCGTCACGGTGGCGCGGAGCACCGCGAAGAGCAGCCAGAGCGGGAGCGTCACCGCGAGCGACGGCAGCGCGAGGAGCAGCAAGAGAGGCGGGGCGGCCCCGCCCGCCACGAGCATCGTGAGGATGCCGAGCGAGACGATCACGGGGGAGAACATGACGAGGTGAAACCAAGCGGGCGCCTTGGACTTCGCCTGATGGACGAGGCCCCCCTCGCTCATGAATCGCGTCTCGTAGTCGTCTCCCGCCACCGAGAGAGGGTACTTGCCTTCGCCGAGCGAGTGGGGGACGAACGCTCTCGTGTGCGACACGCTCGTCGTGGTTCATCCCGGTCGCGTGCTCTTCGCGAAGAGCTCGGATCGAGATCTCAACGAGGGCCAAGGCCTCGTGTGGCTGCCCGCCCGAACGCACGAAGCGGGAGCGAAGGTCCGCTGCACCGCGACGTCGATCGATCAAGCGCGCGTGACCCACGCCGTCCTCCTCTCCAAGCCCTTCTGGAGCTTCGGCGGGGAGATGGGCGTCAACGAGCACGGCGTCGCGATCGGGAATGAGGCGGTGTTCACGCGCGGCCGGCTCGAGCGGAGCGGCGGGCTGACGGGCCTCGACCTCGTGAGGCTCGCCCTCGAGCGCAGCACCACCGCCCGGCACGCGAAGGAGGTCCTCCTCCAGCTCGTGAATCGGCACGGACAAGGCGGCCGGTGCGGCTACGAGGATCCGTCGTTCTCGTACTCGTCGAGCTTCCTCGTCGCGGACGCGCGCGAGGCCTGGGTGGTCGAGACGGCGGGACGAGAGACGGCGTTCGAGCGGGTCGTGCGGGGCGCTCGTTCCATTTCGAACGAGCTTACGATCGAGGGCTTCGCGCGGCGGTGGTCGGATCCGGTTCGGTCGTGGTTCGCGAGCGCGAAGGACCGGCAGGCCGCGACCGTCGCGTGCGCGGCGCGCGCGACCTCTCCCGCCGACCTCGCGCGCGGGCTGCGGGACCACGGCGAGGGCACGCGCTTCGAGCCGCGCTACCGGTGGCGGAACGGGGCGATGACGGGCGCGTGCATGCACGCGGGGGGGCTCATCGCGTCCGCTCAGACGACGGGCTCGATGATCGTCGAGCTCCAGGCCGACAGGATGCGGGTGTTCGCCACCGCCACCGCGGCGCCGTGCACATCCATCTTCAAGCCCGTGTCGATCTCGGAGCCGCTCGATCTCGGCCCCGCGCCCGCGGACTTCGACAACGGCTCCCTCTTCTTCCGCCACGAGCGTATGCACCGAGCCGCTCTGCGCGATCCCCTCCTCTGGCTCCCTTGGATCGACGCGGATCGGGCGGCCCTCGAGGCGAGGCTCTTCGCGGGGGAGCTCTCCTCCGAGGAGGCGTTCTCGGTTTGCGGCGCAATGCTCGATCGGTGGACGGCGCGCATCCTCGCGAGCGACGGGATCGATCACCGCCCCGCGCACGTGCGACGCTACTTCGAAGAACGGAGCCGGCGCGCCCGCCTCGGCGGCTCCGGCGCGCCGCGATAGTCGATCAGGGCGGAGGCTCGGGGACGCCGGGCGGCACGAGCTCGTCGGGGATGCGCGCCGCGACCATCGTCCCGACCGCCTTGCCGCTCTCGGTCGTGCCGATCAACACCTGGGCGGCGGTGACGGAGCCGGTGCCGATGAACGCGTCTCCCTCCTGCCGAAAAGACGACGTGAGCTGGATGCCCTGCACCGTCACCGCGGGCTGCTGGATGACGACGTCGGCGGGGAGGTTCACGAACGCGACCGAGTCTCCGCTGTCCACGACGCAGCCGTCGACGGTGAACGAGTAGCCGGTCGGGAGCACGTCGTTGGGGAGGAAGTCGGGGTACTCGTCCGCGGCCCCTGCCTTCTCGGAGGGGGTCACGCACGCCTCGCTCGGCAGCAGCCGGCACGCTTGCGTCTC
The DNA here is from genome assembly GCA_044225865.1 of Polyangiaceae bacterium. Taxonomy (GTDB): domain Bacteria; phylum Myxococcota_A; class Polyangia; order Polyangiales; family Polyangiaceae; genus Xiheicaenibacterium. Next base: position 54,333 of record JBGAID010000011.1, read on the forward strand.
GTCGCACGCCGGGTCGCACCGGCTCGGATCGGAGTTTCGATCTGCGTTCGTGAACTGGCCGTGGAACTTGCCGGTGTCCGGGTCGACGTAGATGCGGGCGAAGAGCTGGATCTGGGTGTCGATGGGCTCTGTCACGTTCGCGAGGAAGAAGTAGGTGCCGCTCGGGAATTTGTCGGTGCCCATCGAGATCGCGTCGCACGCGACCCCGTAGCCGAAGACGAGGCGCTGCCGGCCGGCCCACGTCCTGCCCGCGTCGTCGGAGAGGCCTGGCTCGATGAGCACGGCCAGGCTCGTGCCGATGGGCAAGGTCGCCCCCTCGATCACGAACTGGGTGCGGTCGTCGCTGAGGGTGCCGGTGCCGCCGAAGATGTTCGCCGTCGTCGGGTCGTAGTGGAAGTACTCCTCGAGCACGGTCGCGTCGTCGTCGTCCTCGTCGAGGAGGTTGCCCTCCTGATCCGTCACGAGCCGCACGATGGCGATCTTCAGCGTGTCGGCGACGATCGGCTCGCTGAACTGGATGACGATGGGGGCGCCCGGATCCGCGAGCACGCCCTCCGTGAGGCCGACGATGCTGGGGCGCGGGGGAGAGTCGTACGTCTCGCAGCCGGTCGCGACGAGCGCGGCGAGGACGAGGCCGATCGAGAGGGCGGTCTTCATGGGGCGCTCCATCAGAAGAAGAACGAGGTTCGGCCCTGGACCAGGACGCTGCGCACGGCGTCCCCATTTTCGTCCGCGAACGCGTCCCCGGGGAAGAGGACGGCGCCCTCGAGATCGGCGGTGAAGTGCTCGAGGAAGCGCCACTGCGCCCTCAGATCGATCTCCGCGCCGTAGAACTGGCCCGGCTTTCCGCCCGCGAAGTTGACGAGGTCGTCCTCGATCGACTCGCCGTCGCGCGCGAGGAGGGACTGCACCGGATCGACGACCGGCTCGGGGGCCCACGCGAACAGGACCCCGGCCCGGAAGAGGATGTCCTCGTGGGGGCGGAAGTCCATCTGCGGGAAGATCGCGAACGCGTCGGCGAAGGCGCCGCGCGTGTCGATGCTGTCGACCGGGAAGGAGCTCGCGCCGAGCCGGGCGAGGGTCTCCGTCGCGGCCGCGGCCGCGCGCGCGCTCTGGAAGTGGAGCACGTGCTCGAACATCAAGAGGCCGACGTTCATGTCCGGCGCCCACGTGAACTGGGTGAGGTTCGTCCGCGCCTGGGGGTCGCCGTCGCCGGACGCGTAGTCGAGCTCGAGGTACGCAGAGAGGCCGGGCTTTCGGACCTCCCCCGCGCGCACCACCGGGTAGTCGTAGCGCACGACCGCGCGCGCCCCGACCTGGACGATGCTCTGATCGACGACGGGATCGTTGTTGATGGCCTTGTAGGCCTCCGCCACCTCGCGCGTGGATCCGATGTTCGCCGCGCCCTCGATGCCGACGTAGATGGGGCCGAAGCGGCCGATCGCCCGCCCGCCGAAGATGTTCACGTGGGTCGAGTACTGGTCGCTCCAGCGGTGGACGTAGTAGCCGAGGGCCTCGATGTCCTTGCCCCACGGGAGATCCTTCGCGCGGTAGAAGACCGCCCCGCCCGCTTGATGCTCGTCGTCGGTGAAGAGCTGGAGGTTGTCGCTGACGAGGTGATCGTAGAGCGCGACCACGAAGAAGCCCTCGTCCATGGAGAGGTTGCGCTCCTCCTTCGGCTTGAGGGCCTCGAGCGGCTTGGTGCCGAACACGATGCGGTCGACGTAGTTCCCCTCGTGGGCGATACCGAAGCGGTTGAAGCGGCCGTCGCCGGGCGTGCCCTGGACGGTGTTGCCGAGGCTGAAGGGCTGCCTCCCCACGCGGATGAGGCCGACGGGCGTGACGACGTCGCCGTAGAGCCTCCGCACCCGGAAGACGCTGGAGGGACAGAGCGAGTACCCATAGTCGTCGGGGCTGAGGGGATTGCCGGCAGTGCCGCCCTTGTAGGCGATGCACGGGGTCGCCTCGTTCGGGTTCTTCGTGTTCACCGTCGTGCCCGCCTCCGTCTCGGGGGGCGTGAGGGGGGTGCCGTTGTCGCCCCAGAGGACGCCGTCGAGGATGTCGAAGCTGGTGACGATCTTCACCTTCTCGTCGTAGTCGACGGCGCCGTCGAGCCTGAGGCGATGCTCGATCCACGAGACGCGCCGCTGCGAGATCGTGTTGAGGGAGATCGGGTTGATGTACGTGCCCGCCGCTCGGTACTCGGCCCCGCCGGAGAAGCCGAAGTCCCCTACCGGGACGCGGATCGGCGGCCCGGGAGGATCGGGATCCGTCCACGGCTCCTCCGCGCGAGCGACGCTCGAGAGCGCCGTCAGGATCGAGAGGACCGGCAAGATACGAGCGAAGTCGAGGCCCCGAAGTCGACGCACGGGGGCGAGCCTATCCGATCGGCGCGCGCGCGGTCACGCGCTGCTCTTCGATCCGTCGCCCTCGACGCGTCGCTCCTTGAGGGCCGGGCCGCGGAGGCGATCGTCGCCTTTGCGGAGGCTCGTCCCCTCCCGATCGAACAGCTCCAGCAGCGGAATCGCCTGCTTTCGGCCCAGACCGCTCATCTCCTTGAAGGTCGCGATCGTGAGGAGCTCGTTCGTCGCGAAGTGATCGAATACTTTCTGCCGCAGGGTCTTGATCGCGAGGGCGTCGAACCACTGACCTCCCGCCGCGATCGCGTACCCGTCGCGGACGAGCTTCGCGAGGACGGGCTTCACGTCCTTCGCCGGCATCTCGAGCACCTCCGTCACCGCGAACTCCCCCATCCCCTTCAAGCCGGCCGCGACGAGCGCCCTGTGGAGCTTCTCCACCGCGCCCCCCGCGCGCGGCCCGCCCCCGTCGACGAAGCCCTCGAGCCGCGCGACGTCCCCTTCCACCAGCAGGGGCGATCCGGGGATCGTCTTCTTCGCCGCCTGACGAATCGCCTCTTGGGCGACGGCCGCCCCGCACCGGCTCGCGAGGCGCTGCCGCAGCGTCTCGAGCTTGATGCCGCGATCGAGCGGGTGCTCGGCGTGGTGCGCGGCGGTGAGCTCGCGCGCGGCCCGGGCGAGCGCGGAGAGGGCGGACCGATCGACGAAGCCCTCGTCCTTGATGCGGACGATCTCACCTCGATCCGCGGCCTTCTCGGCGGCGCGGACGATGGAGGGCGGGGCGACGACGAACCGGGCGGCGAGGGCCTTGGTCTCGAGGGCGCGGGGGGCGCGCTCCGCCACCAGCGCGAGGGCGAGCTCGCCCGCGTCCCCCGCGACGAGCGCGGAGAGGACGCGCCTTCGCTTCTTCTTGTCCTTGGCCGCCGGCGGGTGCGCGTCGAGGACGACCCCACCCCCGACGACCGCCCCCGACGCCCCCTTGGAAGAGCCGCCGCGCAGCACGAAGCGATCTCCGCCGCCGATCGGCATCGGGTGCTCGAGGCGGATGCGTCCGAGGGCGGGCACCTCCGTCCCATCCTCCATCGTCTCCTTGGGGGCGAGGATCTGAAGGCGGCCCGCCGATCGCGCGGTGCCCACGTACACCTCGAGCGCGGCCGTGTCCTTCACGGCCTTCGTGAGGGTGAGCCGCGCGTCGAAGCGCGCGCTCGCGCGCAAGCCCAGCTCGGCGGTGAGCACGTCGCCGCGCGAGATCGCGTCGACGGCCACTCCTGCGAGGTTCACGGCGAGGCGGGTCGGCGCGTCCGCTCGCTCGACGCCGCGATCGTGGACGTGGAGCCCGCGCGCTGCGGTGTCGATCGACCCGCGCTCACCGGCGACTCGCAGCGGATCGCCGACGGAGAGCCGGCCTCGGACGAGGGTCCCCGTGACCACGGTGCCCGCTCCCTTCACCGAGAAGACACGGTCGACGGACAGGTGGGCGGGGGCGTCGCTCGGAGGCGCGGGGAGCGACCGCAGCGCGGCCCGGATCGTCTCGCGCAGGACGTCGAGGCCCTCCCCCGTCTTCGCCGAGCACAGGACGACCTGGTGCTCGAAGCGGCCGCGCAGCGCGTCCGAGATCTCCGCCGCCGCGAGCTCGGCGAGATCGCGCTCGACCCGATCGATCTTCGTGATCGCGACGACGGCCCGACGGATCCCGAGCAGCTCGCACGCGGCGAGGTGCTCCCGCGTCTGCGGCATCATGCCCTCGTCGGCGGCGACCACGAGCAGGACGAGCTCGATCCCGGCCGCTCCCGCGATCATCGTGTGGACGAGCCGGCGATGGCCGGGCACGTCGATCACGCTCACGCTCGTCGCCTCGTCGAGGACCCACGGCGCGAACCCGAGCTCGATCGTGATGCCGCGCTTCTTCTCTTCGGGCAGCCGATCGGTGTCGACGCCGGTCAGCGCCTGGACGAGCGTGGTCTTGCCGTGGTCGACGTGCCCTGCGGTGCCGAGGACGAAGCGGCGCATCACTGGGGCACGGGAGGGGGAACGCAGATCGACTGGCCGGCGCCGACGACGGTGAAGCCGATGTCGAAGTCACGGACCGACTCGCTGCCGTCGTTCGGATCGAAGACGGTGCAGGTCGATCCGGTGGAGAAGCCATCCCACGTGAACATGTAGAACTTGCCCGCGTAGCGAGAGAACGCCCACGCCGTCGTGCCCTGGAGCCCGTTGAACGTGTGCATCGGCGAGGTGGAGAGCGCGCCGACGTTCACCTCGGAGAGCACCGCGTTGTCGGCGGCGAAGTGGAACAGCTTCGCGTCTGGTCCCCCCGTCAGCTCCGCCGCGCCGATGAGCCCTCCGAGCTGGGTCACGGCGAGCGACGGAAACGCGATCGTAGCGAGGCCGAAGTCGGGGCTCACCACGTAGAGGGTGTCCGCGAACTCGCCCTCGCTCGTGGCGGTGAAGCCCATCCCCAGCTGATTGAAGCCGTTCTGGACGGGGTGCACATACGACGTCGAGCTGCAGGACGCGTCGGTGGTGCTCACGCGGAAGAGCTCTCCCGAGTCGTAGAACACCCACGCGACCCCGCTCTTGTCGACGCTCATCGACTGCGGGCTCCCGAGCGAGCTGCAGTCGAGGTCGCCGATGTAGTGGTAGGCGCTCGTCCCCGGCAACGTCGGGTCGAACGAGTAAAGGCTGTTCTCGACGGAGACGAGGTAGACGAGCTCCGCTTCTTGGACGCAGTCGCTCGAGCCCCCGCCCGTGCCCGCCCCGCCCTCGAAGTTTCCTCCGCCGAAGCCGGCGCCTCCTTGTGACGACTCGCCGCCGGCCGAGGCCGCGCCGCCGCCATCGCCATCGGGACCGGTGCCGGCGCTGCATGCGGCCAAGCTCGTAAAGGCCAGCAGGCGAGCAAGCGAAGGAGCGTTCATGCGGCGCATGGTGCCTTGGTCTTCGGCGGTTGCAAGCCCGAGCTGATCGGACCCCGCGGCGTGCACGGGGGGTGCTGCTCCGCAGCTCGCACCAGGGTCACCAAGGCACGCATGTCAGGGGGGCGGCGCGAGGGCAGCAACGATTTTGCGCGTCTGCGCTCCTGGCACGCGGGGTGCTCCGGACGCAGCATCCTTATGGCCCGCTCCTTCCTTTCCTTCTTCCTCGCTGCCTCGGTCGCGATGGCTCCGCTCGCGGCCCACGCTGAAGACCCTTACGACGATGGAGGGTGGTTCGATCCAGAAGCCGAGCCCGCGCCGACCCCGACGCCCGACGGCGAAGACGCGCAGAAGAACGACGCCGAGAAGCCGGACGAAAAGAAGGGCGACGCGGAGAAACCTGCCGTCCCCGAGAAGACGCCCGCGGCTGCGAAGGCAGACCCGGCTGCGGTTGCGATGCGCCCGGCGCGGGACCCCGGTCTCCCCGAGTGGTACTACACCGGCGGACGCACGTTCCTCGTCCCGGTCGAAGGGCACGATCCCCCTCCTGGATACTTCGTGTCCAAGCGAAACCGGCGCGGCGTCTGGGTCGGCGGCATCGTGATCTCCGCCGTCGGCTACGGGCTCAGCGCCCTCAGCGCTTCCCTGATCGCCTCGAACGAGCACGACCCCGATATCCAATGGAAGGGCATCATGCCGGTGGCAGGCCCGTTCCTCGCCGCGACCAGCGACATGTCCGGAGAGTCGCGGGGGCTCCTCGTCGGGCTCGGGTTCCTCCAGGCCATCGGCTTCGGGATGGTCGTGGGAGGGGCCATCGTCCGCATCCCGACTTGGAAGCTCGGCGCGCCTCCCAAGTCGAAGCAAGCGGCGCAGGTCGAGGTCGTCCCCGGGCCCGTCGGCGGCTCGATGAAGGTCACCTTCTGAAGAGGCTCCACGCCGGCGTCGACGCTGCGGGGTTGCCCCCCGGGCGCTTCGCACTCGCGTATCCTCCGCACCTCCAGGAGGACCGCATGCTCTCGCCCGGACGCTCGATCGCTCGAACCGCCGCCGTGCTCGTCTCCATCTCGCTCGGCCTCGCGACGGCGGCCCTCCCTGCCGTCGGCTGCGGTGGGGAGGGCGGCAGCGGCGGCGCCTCCGGAGGCGGCGGGGCCGGCGGCACCGAAGCGTGCACATCGACGAAGGGCACGCTCACCGGCACGGCCTACGTGAACGCCCCGCCCGGAGGAGCCAACAGCACCATCGCCGCCAACGCCGAGATCACCCTCGGCCGCTCCGATGGGACGTCCCTGCTCGGCAAGGCGGACGCCGACGGTCACTTCGAGATCCCCCTCGACCCTGGGACGTGGAGCGTCAATGGAGACGACGGCACCGGATGCATCGCGAGCGAGGCGCAGCAGGTGACGATCGAGGTCTGCCAGACGGAGGACATCGTCCTCGTCTTCGACATCTGCGCCGGCTGATCGGAGGCGGGTCAGCCACCTTCGAGGACGCCGATCGCGGCCTCGAGCTCGGGATCGCCACCGGCGGCCAACGTCGGCGGATCCGGGTACACGATCACGGAAGGCTCGATGCCGATTCCATGAAACATGGAGCCGTCGTCGAAGCGGGTCTCCGTTCCCGTGAAGGTCAACCCAGTCGCGCCCGGCACCATCACGCCCGTGATGTTGCCGTTCGCGCCCGCCGATCGGCGGCCGATGAACGTCACGCGGCCGGTGGAAACGAGAGGCATCAGGATGTGCTCGGCCTGAGACTGGGTCGACGGCCCGACGATGACCACGACCGGGCCGTCGAAATGACCTTCCGTGCCGACGCCGACGGGATTCCACTGCTGGTCCTGGGGGACGAGGGTGGCGCCCAACGTTGCCACGTGAGGCACGCGGAGCTTCACGCTCGTCGACTGGCTGAGGATGCGACGAACGATGTTCCAGGTCTCGAGGGTGCCTGGGTATCCGCGTCCATCGAGGATGAGCCCGGTGGCGGTGGACGCGGCGGCCATCAGCTCCGAAGCGCTCGGGGAGCCGTCGTAAGCGAACGAATCGAGGTTGATGTAGTAGAGGCCCGGCGCGCCGAGGTCGTCCAAGAAGCCTTCGGTGCGCGAGCTCAAGGCGGGCGCGGCCCCTTGGGCCTGCGCGAGCGGAACGTCGACGTCGCGCTCCGCGCCTTCGGAGCCGCGAACGCGCCACAGGGTGTCGCCGGACACCTGCGTCACGAGCTCGAGGGCATTGCGGAGGAGCGCTCCCTCGTTCGAGGCAGAGGTGATCTGGGAGCCCTCCGCGACGAGGTCGTCGATCGCGACGCCGTCGACCTCGAGCACGACGTCCCCCGGGAGGAGGGCGGCGAGCCCGCTCGTCCGCACCACGATCTCGTGACCGCTCGTCTCGTCGAGCAGGACGGGAACGACGCCTCCCTCCGCCTGCTGCGCGCCGAAATAGAAGACGTAGCCGTGAGAGTCGTGGAGGTGCGTCGAGAACCGGCCGAGCGCCTCGCGCTCGAAGGACGCTCCTTGCCCTTCGCTCGTCTCGAGGACGCCGAGCGCGTCCAAGAGGCCCTCGTCGATCGTGTCGCCGACCACGTCGAAGTAGGGAAAGAAGAGCCGAGCCGCGCCGTGACCGATCACCAAGGCCGCGCGCCCGTGCCCGAGATCGTGCTCGTCAGGCTCGACCTCGACCTCCTCCGTCAACGGGACCATCGGGGTCCGTCCGTCGCCGCCCGCTTCGACGGGCGTGGGCTCGCCACGCTCGAAGAGATCCGCGGCCGCGCGCAGAGGGTCGTCCGTTCGTAGGTCGGCGGCGACCGCGTCCGGCCAGGCCCGAACCTCGCGGTCGCGGAAGAGGATCCCGTCATCACCGACCGGGACCCATTTCGACTCCGCGACCGCGGCGAGGAGATCTTCGCCCGCGATCCAAGCGCGGTTCGCGAGGCGGAGCTCGATGGTGACGGCCGCCGCCGAGGGGGCCATGCGCCCCTCTGTCAGGACGACGAGCGGCAGCTCCTCGGACGCCCCGCCTAGGAGCGGTTCGGGGGTCGCTTCAACGACATCATTCGAATAGATGTTCTCGACCCCGAGGAGCGTGGGAAGGACCTCGTCCGTCATTCCGCTGTGTTGGCGGAAGAGGAACCGGTGACGATCGAGCGGGCTCGCCAGAGCGAGACCGACGGCATTCTCGAGAGCGGCGGGCAGCGCCGGGCTCTCCGGCACGCCGCGCAGATCGATCACGACGCGGGTCGCCGACGCGGGGAGGGACACCTCGCCCGTCCCAGGACGAACGATCGCGGTCTCGCCGTCGAGCTCGACCGACGCGGGCCCGAGCTCCGACTCCGCCGCGGGCAGGGCGCACGCGATCCCGAGGGAGGCGGCGTAGCTCGAGAGCGACTCGCTCGAGAAGGGATCGGGACGAGAGAGCGCGGTCGCGAGCGCGTCGTCGACCACCGCTCGATCCGGCTCCGTGCCGAAGAACCGAATGTTGGCGTGAGCGGCCGACCACCCCACCTCGCGGGCTTCGGCGCTCGCTTGGCCAGGCAGAGCACGCTCGCACCAGTCGTTGGAAGCAGCGGGGGCGCCGCCTTCGTTCACGCCCCCCGCCCCTCCCGCACCACCCTCCGCGGATCCACCGCCCGCGCCACCCGCCTGCTGCTCGGAGTCGTCGCCACAGGCAGGCAAGCAGACCGTTCCCGCCACGAGAAGCAAGACGGAGGAGCGCATCCGTCGAGCCTACGAAGCCGGCCGCACACGCGCTCCTCAAGCTTGCTTCGATTCAGTTGGGCGACGTTCTTCACGTATCCAACTGGGGATGGCAAACCGTAGAAGACCCCTGTAAAGACGGTCTTGGAAGCGCGTCCTTTGCTGGCGCTGGGCCCGGTCTTCAAAACCGGTGCGGGGCACCCTCCGGTGTCCTGGGCAGGTTCGATTCCTGTGCGCTTCCGCCAAGGAGCTTCGTGAAGATCGGCACGTGGAACGTCAACGGCGTCCGCAAGCGCAAGGACGAGGTCCTTCGCTGGCTCGCGGAGGAGCAGCCGGACGTCGCGTGCCTCCAGGAGATCAAGGCCTCGGCCGAGAACGTGCCGAGGGAGCTCGCGGAGCAGCCCGAGTATTGGTCGGTGTGGCACGGGAACAAGGGCTACTCGGGGGTCGCGCTGCTCCTCAAGAAGGCGCGCTTCGAAGAGCCGCCCGTGGTCGCCCACCCCGCTTTCGATTTCGAAGCGCGGATCGTCACCGCGACCGCGGGTGATCGCACCTTCGCGTCGACCTACGTCCCCAACGGGGGGAAGGACTTCGCCGCGAAGATGCAGTACCTGAAGGCCTTCGAGGGGTGGGCGCGGGAGCTCGCGACCCAGGGCGCGAGCGTCGTCGTGTGCGGCGACTTCAACGTCGCGCGCACCCCGATGGACGTCCACCCCACCGAGCGCGGGGTGAAGATCGGGCAGCTCCCGGAGGAGCGGCTCCTCCTCGAAGGCTTTCTCTCTCACCGCCTCGTCGACCTCGTGCGGCACCACCACCCGGAGGACGATCGCCTCTACAGCTGGTGGGCGCCCTGGCGGAACATGCGCGAGAAGAACATCGGCTGGCGGCTCGACTTCGTCGTCGCGGACGCGGGCCTCGCCGAGCGCGCCGTCGCGTGCGACGTGCAGAAGAGCTTCGGCACGAGCGACCACGCCCCCGTGATCGCGCGCTTCGAGGACTGACCACCTCCGATTCCGCGCTCGCTCGAAAAGTCGCGCCCAAGCGGTGTCGATTGAGGCTGGATGGCCGCTCGGGTTAGGGTTCGTTGGTGGTCAAAGCAAATCCATCCCGATGGCTGGCGTTCGCCTTCGCCCTCTCTGCCCTCGGCGCCTCCGCCTGCACGGGCGAGATCGGCGGAGACGACGGCGAGGATGGGCCCCCCGGGATCACCCAGGGCTTCGAGCCGCCCGCGCCCACGATGCGGCGCCTGCTCGCGCGCCAATATCTGAACGCGGTGGGAGACCTCCTCGGGGACGAGGCGCGCGCGGCCGCGGCCGCCCCCGACGACCAGCCCCTCAACGGCTTCGACTCGATCGGCGCATCCCAGCTCAACGTGGGCGACGCGGGGGTGGTCGACTACGAGCGGTCGTCCCGCCTCGCCGCCGCCGCCGCCCTGCAATCGAAGGCGAAGATCCCCGAGTACCTCTCGTGCACCCCCGCCGGCTTCGACGACGACGCCTGCCTCGAGTCTTTCGCCCGGTCCTTCGCGCGGATGGCGTTCCGGCGCCCCGTCACGGAGGACGAGATCGCCGATCTGATGGTCGTCGGCAAGGCCGCCGCCACCGCCTACGAGTCCTTCGACGCCGGCCTCGAGTACGTGATCGCGACCGCCCTCCAGAGCCCGAGCTTCGTCTACCAGATCGAGGTCGGTGACGGACCGCTCGACGAGACGCGAAGCCTGACCGGCATCGAGATGGCGACGAAGCTCTCCTTCTTCCTCCTCGACACGACCCCGAGCGCCGAGCTGCTCGATCGGGCCGAGGCGGGGGATCTCGACGACGACGTCGGCGTCCGCGCGATCGCGGAGGAGATGGTGGCTTCACCGAAGGCGCACGCCGCGGTCGAGGCGATGTACGACGAGATCCTCAACCTCCGCGCCCTCGCCACCACCACGAAGAGCGGCGATCTCTACCCGGAGTTCTCCCCGGAGCTCGCCGCCTCGATGCGGGCCGAGACCCTCGCCCTCCTCGACGACGTGGTGTGGGATCGCGACGCCGACTTCTCGGAGCTCTTCACCTCGGGGTCGACCTTCGTCGACGCCAACCTGGCCGCCCTCTACGGCGTCGAGGCCCCCGCGGAAGGGACGATGGCGAAGGTCGAGCTCCCGGCGGGCCAGCCCCGGGCGGGCTTCTTCGGACAGGCGAGCTTCCTCACGATGCAGTCGCACGTCGAGCTCACGAGCCCGACCCTCCGGGGGAAGTTCATCCGCGAGCGCATCCTCTGCCAGGCGATCAGCCCGCCCCCCAACAACGTGAACACGACCTTCCCGGAGAACAGCGGGGCCAAGACGATGCGAGAGAAGCTCGAGATCCATCAGGAGAACGTCGCCTGCGCGGGCTGCCACGCGCTGATGGACCCGCTCGGCCTCTCGTTCGAGAACTTCGACGCGATCGGTCGCTACCGCGAGCAAGAGAACGGGGTGACCATCGACGCCTCCGGCGACTTCGATCAAGAAGGCCACTTCGCGAACGGCGCCGAGCTCGCGGAGCTCGTCACCCAGGACGAGGGCTTCATCGACTGCGTGGTCCGCAACGTGTACCGCTCCGCCCTCGGGCGCATCGAGGGCGATGGGGAAGAGGTCGTCGTCCAAGACCTCGTGGGCGCGTTCGGCGACGACCGACACCGGCTCAAGGCCCTCCTCGTAGAGCTCGCCAGCAGTGACGCGTTCCGCTTCGTCGGAGGTGAGAAGTGAAGAGCAGGTTCGCACTGAGCCGGCGCGCGCTCCTGCGCGGAGTCGTGGGGAGCACCGCGGTCGCGATGGGTCTTCCCCTCCTGGACGCGATGTTGAACGACAACGCGACCGCCCACGCCGACGGGACTCCCCTCCCCGTCCGCTTCATGAGCTGGTTCTTCGGAAACGGGGTGCGGCTCGATCGATGGGTGCCCTCCCCCGCCCTCGGCGGGAACGATCCGGACGGCGACAACCCGCAGTTCGAGGCCGGCCTGAAGACGGGCGACGCCTGGTCGCTCAGCCCCGAGCTCGCGCCCCTCGCGAACGTGAAGGATTACCTCTCCGTCCTGACCGGGCTCAACAACCGGGCCGGCTCCGCGAATCGCCGCGGTCACCACGACGGAGCGGCGGGCTGCCTCTCCGGCATCCCCTTCATCGCCCTCGACCCCGGCAACGCCAACTACGCGTCGAAGTTCGGGGGACCCTCGCTCGACCAAGTCATCGCGAGCCGCCTCGAGGCCCGCAACATCAAGACGTACCTGCCCTCGCTCCACGTCGGGAACTCGAAGCGGATCACCACCGGCGAAGGGCCGACGCTCTGGCACATCTCTCACAAGGGCCCGGACGAGCCGATCGCGAGCGTGACGAGCCCGCAGGAGATCTACGACCAGCTCTTCGGCAACTTCGTCCAGCCCGACGATCCCTCGGGCAAGCTCCGCGTCGCGATGCTCGACGCGGTCGCGAAGGACGCGAAGCGCCTCAAGAGCCGCGTCGGGATGGCCGACCAGAAGCGGCTCGACGCCCACCTCGACAGCCTCTCCCAGCTCCGCGCTCAGATCGAGGCGATCCCGCCGGTGTGCACCAAGCCGGGCAGCCCCACCCAGACGAACGAGGACATCGACGGCAACGAGCCGCTCGAGGAGGTCGCTCATGCGATGGCTGATCTCATCGCGATCGCGTTCAGCTGCGACCTGACGCGGGTCGCTTCGTGGCAGCAGAGCGGGAGCGTCGGCGGCACCGTCTACTGGATGACGGGCGCGACGACGGAGGAGCACGGCCTCTCCCACGAGCCGGGCGGACAAGAGCTCATCGACGCGGCGGTGACGTTCAACATGAGCTGCCTCGCGTACTTGCTCGAGAAGCTCAAGGCGACGCCGGAGGGGGACAAGAACCTCCTCGACGCGAGCGCGATCATGGTCGTGAGCGACTGCGCGCAAGGCCTCACCCACTCGAGCTGGGACGTGCCGTTCCTCGTCGCGGGCAAAGGCGGTGGCGCCCTCGCGACGGACCTCCACTACCGCTCGTCCAACGATCGGAACCAGGCCGCGAACACGACGGACGCGCTCCTCAGCCTCCTCCAGGTGTTCGATCCGGAGGCGACGGAGGCGGGCGCAGACGAGGGCTACTCGAACACGCCCCTCTCGATCCTCAAGGCCTGAGGGCTGCGCGGACCTTCAACGACAGGCGCGCGCCTCGAAGACGACGGACTGGGCGCGCAAACAGTCGCGCCGCACGTCGAACGGCGAGTCGGCGTCGTTCATCGCGAGGAGGAGCCGGATCTCCTTGAGCTCGCGCGCCTTGCCGGAGAGGCACCGGAGGCGCTCGTACGCACCGAGGGCCTTCGCCGTCTCGATGGCCTGGCTCACGTGGGCCCGCGACCGCTGGATCTGATCGACGCACGCGACCCGCTGCTCGTCGGACTGGGGATCGCCTCCCCGCAGCGGCCAGCCTCGCGACTCGGGGGGCGGGATCCGCTCGCTCGTCGACTCCGACCAGCTCGGGCTCGCCTCGTCCTTCGCCGCGAACTCGGAGAGGTCGGGGCCGTACACGTCGTCGCAGAAGATCGCCGACCCGCATCCGGTCGTCGCCGCCGCCGCGCCGAGCGCGAGGACGCTCATCCATTTCGTGATCGCGCTCACTCGGGGACCTCCTTGAGACGTGCGAGGCTCGCCGCATACTCATCGATCAGCGGATGCGGCGGAAGAGCCTTCGCGACCTCGCCGATGGCCTCGAAGCGTTCGATCTGCGCCTGCTTGCCCCGCTTGAACATCGCCCACGGGTCGCCGTGGGCCTCGAAGCACACGACGATGGATGCGAAGTTGTCGATCTTGTCGGCGAGGGTGATCGCCTGCGCCTCCCACGGCTTGTGGGGGAAGCGCTCCACGTAGGCGCGCTTGCGATCCTCCCAGGGCAGCGATCGATCCTCTTCGGAGGAGTGCTTCACGAGCTCGGCCACCCGCGCGCCGTAGCGGAGCTCGAGCTCCGTCGGCAGGACCCCGCAGTCCTCGATGACGTCGTGGAGCGCGCCCGCCGCTTGCACCTCTTCGTCGAAGCGGTGACGCGCGAGGATCGCGACCACGCCCGCGATGTGGCTCACGTACGGGACGGACACGCCGGGATACTTTCGCACCTGACCGGCGTGCCAGACCGCCGCGTCGTCGAGCGCACGCTTGAGCAGGAACGAGCGCGGCGGCGGCGATTCCATCAGTCTCCGGTGTCGTTCTTGGCGCCGATGCCGTGCCTTCGCAAGTACGCGCGGACGTGGGCTCGCTCCATCCCCGCGCGCCGGGCCATCTCCGAGACGTTGCCCTTCGCGTCGTCGGCGAGGGCGGCGAAGTAGTCGCGCTCGAACCGCGCGAGGACGTCGCGCTTCGCCTCCTGGAAGGGCCGTCCGCGGAACGCGACCGCGATCGTCCCCGCCCCCGCCGCCGTCGCGGCCGGGCTCTCCGAGAGCGCGCCGAGGTGAGCGGCCACGTCGATCTCCTCGTCCTCACCCGCGAGCGCGAACGCGACCGCGACCGCGTTCCTCAGCTCGCGGACGTTGCCGGGCCAGTCGTGCCGCATGAGCCGCTCCAGGGTCATCGTCGTGACGCGCTCGTAGGCGCTCTCGTCGCCGAGGTCCTTCAGCATCTTGCGGACGAGCACGGGCAGATCCTCGAGGCGCTGCCGCAAGGACATCATCTCGATCTTCACCTGCGCGACGCGGAAGTAGAGGTCGCTCCGGAAGGTGCCCGCGTTCACCGCCCGCACCAGATCGCGCCGGGTGGCGGCGAGGACGCGCACGTCGACCTCGCGATAGTTCGACCCGCCGACGCTCTTCACGCGGCGCTCGGCGAGGGCGCGGAGGAGCTTGGGCTGCACCTCGAGCGGCAGCTCCCCGAGCTCGTCGAGGAAGATGGTGCCGCCGTTGGCCTCCTCGAAGGGCGAGAGGCGCTTGTCGACCGCGCCGGTGAACGCGCCGCGCTCGTGACCGAAGAGGGTCGCCTCGGCGAGGGTGGGCGGGATCGATCCGCAGTCGACGACGACGAAGGGCTTCTTGGCGCGGTTCGACGCTTGGTGGATGGCCTGGGCGACGAGCTCCTTGCCGGTGCCCGTCTCGCCCTGGATGAGGACGGTGAGATCGGTCGGAGCGATCTTCTGCAGCCGATCGAAGATGGCGCGCATCGGCGCGCCCGCGCCCACGAGCGGTCCGAACGAGGGGATGGCCGGGATCGCCACCTTCTCCGGGCGGAGCGGCTCGAAGTGCAGCTCCGACTCACCGATGCGGACCTTGGTGTTCGCGGAGAGGTACACGTCTCCGATCCGCACCCCGCCGACCCACGTCCCGTTGCGGCTCCCGAGATCCCGCAGGCGCACCCCCATCGGGGTCGCCAGCAGCTCCGCGTGGACCGCGCTCACCTTCGAGTCCTCGAGGACGATCTGACAGGCGGCGTTCCGACCGACGATGACCGGCTCCGTCCCGACGTCGATCCAGTCCCCTTTCGCGACGCGGATGCGACCGCCCCGAACCTCGAGGCGGGTCTTCGAACCGGCTACCGTTGCATCGACCACCTATCGTCCTCCTTGCTTTCTGCCGCGTGCGGAGCGCACCGCGCGGCTCGAGTCCTTGGCTCCGCGGGGCGACGACTTGTCGTTGGCCCCGCCGCCCCAACCTTCGGACCCCGTCATCGTGGGCGGCTGATCGTCGACCTCGGTCGGCATGTCCTCCGGGAACGCGGCCGCCGATCCCGAGAACGTGAGCGACGCCGCTTGGGGCGGCGGCGGCTCGCGTCGCGACGGCGGATGCGAAGGAGGCAGCTTCGCCTTCGTGATGTTGCCCGGCTGGATCGCCCGCCACGCCTCGAGGGCCTCGACCGCCGTCGAGAATCGCTTTTCGCGCTGCCGCGCGAGGGCGCGCTCCAGGAAGCGCTCCACCCCCGCCGGCCACTTCTCTCCCGTCGCCTCCTCGAGGGACGGCGCGTTCCGATCGAGCTTGAGAGAGACGAGGATGGCCGCGCTCGTCCCTTCGAAAGGCAGCCTCCCCGCCAGGGCGCGGAACGCGACCGCGCCCACCGCGTAGATGTCGGCCCGCTCGTCGGCGCGGGCCGCGCCGCGGATCTGCTCCGGGGCCATGTACGCGAACGATCCGAGGGTCGCGTCGAAGGCGGTCAGCGTCGGCTCTTCCTTCTTGTGACCGGTGATCTTCGAGATGCCGAAGTCGAGGATCTTCGCGCGCTCGTGGCGCTTGTGCTCGAAGCCGTGGCCCTGGCCGCGCGCGTCGGAGAGCTTCTCGATGAAGATGTTGCCGGGCTTGAGATCGCGGTGCACGACCCCGGCCGCGTGGGCGGCGACGAGCCCTTGCAGGACGTCGTCGGTGATTTGCCCGACCTCGACGAGCGGGAGGTACTGCTCTCGCTTGAGGCGATCGGAGAGCGACTCCCCGGTGAGGTGCTCGAACACGAGGAGGTGGGTGCCATCCTCGGTTCGCTCGACCTCGAGGAGCTGGCAGACGAACGGGCTGTTGATGGCGCGCGTGATCTTCGCCTCGCGCTCGAAGCGCCGAACGAGATCGGGCTTCATCGCGGCGCGCTGGAGCAGCACCTTGATCGCGACCTCTCGCCCGCGCCGCGCGTCCACGGCCGCCCATACCTCGCCCATTCCTCCGCGGCCCAACAGCCGAGTCACGCGGTAACCAGCGAGCATGTCTCCCGGGTGGATCGCCACGAGTCCTGGATCGGCAACGTACCGGTTTTTCGGCGAAGAAGCGAAGAACAAAAGCGAGCTGGCGAGCGTCGCCAAAACCCTTACTCTTCCGCCCGCATGGCTCGGAACGCTGACGACGTCGAAACCTACCTCCTCAAGCTGGGGCGCAACTTCGAGAAGCGCGAGTCGAGCGGCGCGGAGGCGACGTTCCTCCTCCACTCGGCGAACACGCCCGTCATCGCCTTGCGGGTCGCGCCGCCGATCCTCGTCATCGACGTGGCGATCGGCCCGGTGCCGAAGGACGAGAAGCACCAGCTCCGCGTGTACCGGCGCCTCCTCGAGCTCAACGCGAGCGACCTGATGCACGCCTCGTACGGGACGCGCGACTCCACCATCGTCCTTTCGGCGGGGCTCGCCCTCGACAACCTCGACGACAACGAGCTCGAGGCGACGCTGAGCGACATCGACGTTGCCCTCGTGAGCCACGTCGCCGAGCTCGCTCACCTCGCCCGGGACTAGCGAATCAATCGCGCTGCATTACGCTCGTAGCTGCCCGCGACTACCGAGAGACAATCGATGGGAATCTTCGCTCGCCTCGCCGTCCTCATCAAATCGAACCTCAATGACCTGATCAGCCGGTCCGAAGACCCGGAGAAGATGCTGAACCAGGTCGTCCTCGAGATGGAGCAACAGCTCGTCGAGGCGAAGAAGCAGGTCGCCGTCTCGATCGCCGACGAGAAGCGCCTGGCCAAGCAAGCCGAGCAAGAGGCGGCGAACGCGGCCGAGTGGGAGCGACGGGCGATGCTCGCGGTGAAGGCGGGCGACGACGGCCTCGCGAAGGAGGCGCTCGCGCGGAAGAAGGAGCACGACGGCCTCGCCACCACGTACCGCGAGCAGTGGACCAAGCAGAAGAACGCCGTCGATCAGCTGAAGACGGCCCTGCGCCTTCTCAACACGAAGATCGAAGAGGCCAAGCGCAAGAAGAACGTGCTCATCGCCCGCAAGAAGCGGGCAGAGGCGCAGCAGGCCATCTACAGCACGATGAACAATCTGAACAACGTGTCCGCGTTCGACACGTTCGATCGGATGGCGCAGAAGGTCGATCAGATCGAGGCCGAGGCGGAGGCCACGAGCGAGCTCCACGAGCAGTACTCTGGCGACACCCTGAAGCAGCGCTTCGACCAGCTCGAGGCGACGGCCGGCGCCGACGACGAGCTCGCGGCCCTCAAGCGAAAGATGGGCATGGCCCCCGCCGAGACGCCGAAGCCGCCGCCCGCCCAGGTCCGCGTCGAAGGGCAGGCCCCCCAAGCGCGCATCGAGGGCGCCGCTCCCCCTCCCGCCCAGGAGATGTCGAAGGCGGAGCAGGACGAGCTTGCCGCCGCCCTCGCCGAGCTCGAGGCCGAGGAGCAGCGCGAGCAGGCCCGCATGAAGCGCTGAGCCGGGCTATCTTTTCGTAGCAGTCGGGATGCCCACCCCCGGCTCGCTACGCTCGCCGACCCCTCCCAAGCGTCGCGCTGACGCGCGCCGCGGGAGGGGTTTCGGCTTGGGCGCGCCCCACCGCGAGACGGTCATTTTCCTCAGACGCGAAACTGCACGCCGCTCCCCTTGCCAATTGGAACACCGGCGGCGCAGGATCGTCCAACGCCTGCCATGAGGAACCCGGCGGCTCTTCGCACCGCGCTTTCGCTCGCCGCTTCGGCGAGCGTGATGGTCGTCGCGCTGAATGCGAGCGCGGCGGCCGCGCCTCTTCGCATCGACCGCGTCGAGAAGGCGCCGGTCATCGACGGCGTCCCCGGGGAGTGGCCCCGCGAGCTCGTCAAGCTCTCGAGCGCGGTGAAGGGCTCTCCCTCTGCCGCCGACCTCTCCGCGAAGGGCGCCATCACCTACGACGACAAGAACCTCTACGTCGCCGTCGACGTGACGGATGACGTCTTGGTCGGTGGAGGCGACGGAGACCGCGTCGACCTCGTCATCGCCGTCGGGTCGAGCGTGCAGACGGTCAGCATCTTCCCCGGCCAGCCGGGTAAGAGCGCCGGGAAAGCCGTCTCGAAGGGCACTGTGAGCGGGGCCAAGGTCGTCGAAGCGCCCAAGAAAGGCGGTTGGTCCCTCGAAGCGACCATCCCATGGACCGCGTTCGACGGCGCATCTTCCACCAGAGTCGGGCTCAAGGGCGGCCTCTTCGTACACGACGTGGACGCAGGGGCGACGATCAAAGCGACGGTCGGAACCTCGCCCGGCACCGACGTGAGCTCGCTCGGTTCTCTCCTCACCTCGCCCGAGCAGGCGCTCATGGACGGGCTCATCAAAGACAAGAAGCTCGGGGCCGCGAGCTTCTCCTTCATTGCGAACGTCGCCGGCGACGGGATGAAGGAGCGCGTCCTCGTCATCGGGCCGTACCTCGTGGTCCTGGGCCCGACGTTCCGCGGGGGCAAGGAGTACTACTTCGCGGACATGGCTGTCTCGGGGATGAGCATGGCCGTCTCGAGCTTGGAGGTTCGTGACCTCGACGGCGATGGCCGGGACGAGCTCGTCTTCAAGAAGCGCTTCACGAAGTCCGGCCAGAAGACGACCCGCGACGTGCTCCAAGTCTTCTCCTTCGGCTCGACGGACGTGCCGGAGCTGGTGCTGCGGCACGAGATCGGGATCGAGAACGCGAAGGGCTCGATCACGAACGAGGTGAGCTTCGGGAGCGAGGGCGGCAAGCCGACGATCGTCATCAAGCCGGGCCAGGCCCAAAAGCTCGACGAGAAGTCCTACGACGAGCCGACGGAGAGCTCGTTCGATCCCGTGCTCCTGCCCTGGGGCGCGATCGACTCGCAGACCTACAAGCTGAAGGGCAAGACGTTCACGAAGTCGGAGAAGACCCACGCCGTCGCCGCCCCCGCGCCGGCGCCCGAGGTCTCGAAGCCGGCCCCCGCCCCGAAGGCGAAGGAGCCGGAGAAGCCGAGCGCGGCCAAGGTCTACGCCCAATACAAGAAGGACCGCGGCATCACCGGCGAGGCGAAGTTCGATCTCTTGGGCGACGTGGCCGAGGACGGACAAGCGGAGCGCGTCGTCGTGCACGACAAAGAGGTGGCGGTCTTCGGCCCCGGCTTCCGCTCCGGCAGCGCGTACACGTTCCTGTCGCTCCCCTTCGCTTCCGGCTCCGACGTGAAGGCGGTCTCGCTGAAGGACGTCACCGGCGACAAGAAAGCCGACATCCTCGTGCGCGGCATCCTCCACGCGAAGGGCCCGAACAAAGAGGACGTCGAGCGCGAGGTCGAGCTCGTGTTCCGCGTGACGAAGGACGGCATCAAGCGCGTGTTCGCGGCCGAGGTCGCGCGCTCGATCGGGAGCAAGCGCGTCGCGGGATCGATCGCCTACGACGGAGGAAAGGTCTCGCTCACCGCGGGCAAGGCGAGCGGCTTCACGAAGGAGTCGTATCCCTTCGCGCAGGACACGGGCGCGGTCGGCGGGTTCGAGCCCCTCGTGCTGCCTTGGAGCGACGTGAAGAGCCTCAAGTACAAGTGGTCGGGCTCGGCCTTCGATCGGGAGTAGGGTCCGGCGCGTAAGCGGCTACGCGTCGGCCGTCGACTGACGAAGCTTCGACGCATGCCGGCGCCGCTGGCCAGGCCGCGAATCACGGCAAAGGTCGAACGCCGCTTTTTTCTTGGTGCTGGCCTGCCTTTCGCTTACATCGCGCGGTGTCGAACCTTCGACACCCCTATGCGCACCTTCGTCCAAGTCCTCCGGGAGAACGCCGTCCACGCCGATCGCGCGGTCACGTTCGTGCGAGCCGACCTCCAAGAGCGGAAGGTCAGCTTCCCGGATCTCTGGACCCTCGCCTGCCAGCGCGCGCAGGCGCTCTATGCGCGCGGTCTCTCGCGCGGGGATCGTGTGGCCCTCGTGCTGCCGGAGCCGGACGAGTTCGTCCTCAGCTTCATGGCGTGCCTCACCGCCGGCATCGTCGCCGTCCCGATGTACCCGCCGCAGACGCTCGCGAAGCTCGAGGCGTACGGCGACACCGTTCGCCACATCCTCGACGCGAGCGGAGCGAAGGCGATCGTCACGAGCGCCGCGCTCCGCCCGATGATCGCGGATCACATCGGCGACAGCGCGGTGGAGGTCCTCGTCGAGGCGGACATCCACGGAGACCCTGCGCGGGTCGAGGCCCCTGCCGATCCGAGCCTCGACGACCTCGCGTTCCTCCAGTTCACGAGCGGCAGCACGTCGAAGCCGAAGGGCGTGATGGTGACCTTCGGCAACCTCGCCGCGAACGCGCACGCGATCATGGTCGACGGCCTCAAGTCCACCGCCGACGACCGCGGCGTGAGCTGGCTGCCGCTCTACCACGACATGGGCCTCATCGGCTTCGTGGTCGCGCCGCTCTACACCCTCGTCCAGGTCATGTTCTTGCCGACGATGGCGTTCATCCGCCGGCCCTCGATCTGGCTCGACGCGATCCATCGCCACCGCGGGACCATCACCTTCGCGCCGAACTTCGCCTACGCCCTCGCGACGCGCGCCATCACCGACGCGCAGGCGAAGGGCTGGGATCTCTCCTGCATGCGCGCCCTCGGGTGCG
This sequence comes from Polyangiaceae bacterium, assembly GCA_044225865.1. Taxonomy (GTDB): domain Bacteria; phylum Myxococcota_A; class Polyangia; order Polyangiales; family Polyangiaceae; genus Xiheicaenibacterium. Next base: position 75,520 of record JBGAID010000011.1, read on the forward strand.
GAGCGGAGCCCATCCAGGCCGACGTCCTCCGCGCCTTCCTCGATCGGTTCGCCTCGAACGGCCTCTCTCCGAAGAGCATCCTCCCGAGCTACGGCATGGCGGAGGCGACCCTCGCGATCACGTTCTGGGATCTCGAAGACGAGATGAAGACGGACGTGCTCGACGTGGACGCGATGCGGGCCGGCTTTGCCAAGCCCCCCACCGACGCCGCCAAGGCGGCCGGCAAGACGATGGAGCTCGTCGCGTGCGGCAAGCCCTTCCCCGGCCACGAGCTCAAGGTCGTCGACCGCGAAGGCGCGCCCCTCGGCGAGCGCCAGGTCGGAGAGATCTGGGTGCGCGGCCCGAGCGTGACGCGCGGCTACTACGGCAACGAGGAGGCGACCCACGACGCCTTCGCGGGCGGCTGGCTCAAGACGGGCGACCTCGGGTACCTCGCCCAGGGCCACGTCTTCCTCTGCGGTCGCGCCAAGGACCTCATCATCATCAACGGGAAGAACTACTACCCGCAGGACATCGAGGCGGTCGTGTCGCGCGCCCCCGGCGTCCGCGATGGACAGTGCGTCGCCTTCAGCGATCTCGACGACACCGGCGCCGAGCACTGCATCATCGTCGCGGAGGCGAAGGTCGGCCCCCGGGCGGGCACGGTCGCAGAGATCGTGGCCCAGATCATCCAGCTCGTGCGGGCGGAGATCGGCATCGTCCCGAGCGAGGTCCACCTGATCCGCCGCGGCACGCTGCCCAAGACCTCCAGCGGCAAGGTCCGGAGGCGCGAGGCGAAGCGCCGCCTCGTCGAGGGCGAGCTCGAGCTCCTCACCGAGCTCGGCGGCCTCGAGTCGGTGCCGCCCTCGCGGCTCGAAGGCGGGCCAGAGACGATCAAGACCGAGGGCCAAGTCCCCTCATCGAGTTTCAAACGGCCGGAGGCGAGCGATGGGATCCAGTAAGGCAGACGTCGAGGTCAGCTACGACGTCTCGAACGAGTTTTTCCGACTGTGGCTCGACGAGCGCATGAACTACACGTGCGCCGTCTACGAGTCCTGGGACCAGTCGCTCGAGGCCGCGCAGCTCAACAAGCTCCGCATCCTCTCCGACTTCGCCAAGGTCACGCCCGAGAAGCGCATCCTCGACATCGGGTGCGGCTGGGGCGCGTGCCTGGAGTACCTCGCCACCACCCGCAAGGCGAAGGAGGCGGTCGGCATCACCCTCTCCACCGCGATGGCGAACGAGGTGAACGCGCGGAAGATCCCCGGCGTGAAGGTCGTCGCGAACGACTTCCGCACGTGGCAGAACGACGAGCCGTTCGACGGCATCATCTCCATCTGCATGATGGACCACCTCTGCTCGCCTCAAGAGGCGCGCGAGGGCAAGGCGATCGATATCTACCGCCAGTTCTTCAAGCGCACGTGGGAGATGACGAAGCCCGGCTCCTGGTTCGGGCTTCAGACCATCCTCCGCAACCGCACCCCGCGCCGCGGCAAGGACCTCGAGGACATCTTCTGGGTGACCCACAACATCTTCCCGGGCGGCCTCAACCCGCGCATGGAAGAGATCATCGCGGCCGTGAACCCCTACTGGGAGGTCATGACCGTCCACTCGCGCCGCGAGCACTACGGCAAGACGACGGGCGAGTGGCTCAAGCGCCTCCGCGATCACGAGAAGACGATCCGCGAGCAGTGGGGCGACAAGCTCTTCCTCGACTACGAGCGCTACCTCTCCACGTGCGTGATGGCCTTCGACAAGCACTACAGCTCGCTCGCCCAGTACGAGCTGCGCCGCGTCGACTGAGCCCCCTCCCCTCCCCCAGAGCCGAGAACAGAACCGTCATGAGCAACGACAAAGATCTCCTCACGCTCTTCAAGAGCGTCGCCGCCCGCGTCGACAAGCGCGCCTTCGACCACGTGACCCGCGAGAGCGTGATCACGGAGCTCGGCATCGACTCCCTCTCGATGATGCAGATCGTCGGCGAGATGGAGACGGAGCTGGGGGTGATGATCCCGGACGAGGATCTCGTCGAGATCCGCACCGTCGGCGACCTCGTGAAGAAGGTCGAGTCGCGCGCCACCGCCTGAAGGCGGAGCGCTCCTCCCCGCCCGGAGCCACGTGAGCTCGCCTCGCCCGCCCGACGCTCGCCTCTTCGAGCTCTACACGGAGCTGCTCGACAAGGCGGAGCGCGAGCGGCGGTGGCACGTCTTCGATGACGTGCCGTTCGCCGACCTCTCCGGCGACCGCGACGAGACCCTCGCCGGCCCCGCCGAGACGTTCTTCGCGGCCCACGCCGCCATGCCCGACTTCGTGGCCAAGGGCATGGAGGCGGCGCGCGCGGTGCCGTCGCTGCGGGCGTTCCTCGCCACGTTCGCCTACGAGAAGTCGCGCCACCAGCTCGCGCTGCGGACGTGGCTCGAGCGGAGCGGGGCGCGGACGCGGTCCCAGCTCGACGCGCTCGAGGCGACCCTCGTCTCGGCGCGGACCTCGGTCCCCTTCGAGGAGGCGCGCCAGCTCGTGTTCTACGGGGCGATCCAGGAGCTCGCCACCTTCGTCACCTACGCCAAGCACCGCGAGGTCGCCCGCGCTCGCGGGGACGCGTGCCTGCGCACGATCTACGACTTCGCGGCCCGGGACGAGCTCGCCATCGCGCGCTTCTTCGAGGCGGCGACGAGCGCCTTCCTGGAGGCGGATCGGAGCGCCACCGTCGCGGACATGGCGTTCGTCCTCGAGCGGTTCGTCTCCCCGGCGGAGCTCGTCCTCGAGGACCACGAGGAGCGGATGCTCGCGGTTCGGCAAGTGGGCCTCGACCGCGGCGTCTTCATCCAGCGCGTGTACGCCCCCGTCTTGCGGAGGCTCGGGGTCACGCGCCGTGATCTTTCGTCCCCGCGCCCGCGCGCCGTCGGCGCGGCGACGGCCCAGCCCATCTGTTGAGAGCGAGGCAGCGATGAAGAGACGGGTGGTGGTCACGGGCGTGGGCATGGTCACGCCGCTCGGGCACGACGCGGAGTCGACGTGGGCCGCGCTCCTCGAGGGGCGGTCGGGGGTCGGGTTCATCACCGACTTCCCCATCGACAAGCTCCGGAGCGACGTCGCGGCGATGGTCCGCGACTACGATCCGAAGGCGTTCCTCTCCAACAAGGAGGCCGACATCTACGGGCGCGTGGTGCCGTTCGCGCTCGGGGCGGCGATCGAGGCCATCCGTCAGGCCGGGCTCGACGTCCCGAAGGCGGAGGACGAGGTGCCGAGGCCGGGAGGAAGCCGGCTCGCTGTCGATCCCGCGCGCATCGGGTGCCTGATGTCCACCGGCCAGGGCGCCGTCGACATCTTCGAGCAGCAAATCCTCAAGAGCGCGGAGCGCGGCCCGCGGGCGGTGTCGCCGTTCTTCATCCCGTCCGTGATGCTCAACATCGTCTCCGCGCTCGTGACGATGCGCTACGGCTTCATGGGCCCGAGCTACAACATCGCGAGCGCGTGCGCGACCGGCACCCACTCCGTCGCCACCGGCGCGTTGATGATCGAGGCGGGCGAGGCGGACGTGATGGTCGTGGGCGGCTCGGAGGCGGCCACGCGCCTCAACACCGTCGCCGGCTTCGGCAACGCGCGCGCCCTCGGGCGCAGCATCGACGGCGATCCCACGAAGACGAGCCGGCCCTTCGACAAGAAGCGGACGGGGTTCGTCATGGGAGAGGGCGCGGGAGCCCTCGTGCTCGAGGCGGAAGAGTCGGCGAAGGCGCGCGGCGCGCGCGTCCTCGCCACCGTCGAGGGCTTCGGGATGACGACCGACGGTGAGAACCTGACCCGACCGCACTCGGAGGGGATCGGCCTGCGCCTCGCCATCGAGCGCGCCCTCGCTCGAGCGGGCATCGGCCCCGGGGACATCGGGTACGTGAACCCTCACGCTACGAGCACCCCGCAAGGAGACGTGGCGGAGGTGCTGGCCCTGCGCGCGATCTTCGGGTCGAGGCTCGCGTCGATCCCGATCAGCGCGACCAAGTCATGCTCGGACACCTCCTCGGGGGCGCGGGAGGGGTGGAGACGGCGGTGACCGTCCTCTCGATCCGCGACCAGCGCATCCATCCCTCCATCAACGTCGACGGCTCGATCCCGAGCTGGAGGAGCTCGACCTCGCGCGGGAGCAGCGCGCGCTCGATCTGCGACACGCCCTCAAGGTGTCGGCAGGGGTTCGGCGGCCACAACTGCGCGCTCGTGTTGGGACGCTACGCCTCGGCGTGAGCCTTCGAGCCACGGCCGGAGCTTGCAGTTTCTTTGGGGGCTCTGCACGCCCCCATGCGCTTCGCGCCCCTTGCAGTTGCAACTCCCGAGAGCTGCAGCTCACGCATGCTTGGAACGCGACATCGTCGCCCAAAAGAATGTAGACTGCGCTTCGGGGCTTTCGAACCCGATGGAGCCTCGCCGTGGCCTACCACGTGCTACCGCGTGCGGTTTCCAAGTGGCGAGATCGTGCCTGCTCCTCGCCTCCGAGAGCGCGGGCCCTGCAAACGAACTAAAGAGGACTCATGAACCACCGGTTGCGAAATCTCATTCTTGCTTCTGTCCCCGCCGCGCTCGTCTCGCTCGTCCCCGCGACGAGCTTCGCCGAGGACAACCCCTGCGGCGGCATCGAGTTCACCTCGATCAGCGAGTGTCACTTCGAGTTCTCCGGCGGGTGCGAGGCGGAGTGTACGCCGCTCAACCTCGTCGCCTCGTGCGACGGCCAGTGCGACGCGTCCATCAGCGCGGACTGCACCGCGAGCTGCGAGGCCGACTGCTCCGCGAGCTGCGAGGTCGACCCGGGCTCGTTCGACTGTTCCGGCGGATGCGAGGCGGACTGCCAAGCCTCCGCGGGCGCGCACTGCGACAGCGGCGACAACGACTGCGTCGCGTACGCGGAAGCCTCCTGCAAGTCCGAGTGTGACATCCAGTGCGACGCGACCCTGCCCTCCGCCGACTGCTCGGCGAAGTGCGAGGCGTCCTGCTCGGGCAGCTGCAACGTCGACGCGAACTTCGACTGCGAGGTCGACTGCTCGGCGAGCCTGCAAGGCGGCTGCAAGGCCGACTGCCAGGCGCCCGAGGGCGCCCTCTTCTGCAACGGTCAGTTCATCAACGTGACCGACCTCACCGGCTGCATCGACTACATCCTCACCGAGTACGAGTACACGATCACCATCGACATCACGGGCTCCGTCTCCTCGAGCTGCGCCGCCTCGCCGCAGTCGACGACGAGCACGGGGATGGCGGGGATGTTCGGCCTCGTGACCGCGGCCGGCATCGCCATCGCGCGCCGCCGCAACAAGAAGGGCTGATCCTCAGCCGTCCGCGATCGTCCCTCCGGACGTCTGCCGCTCGCGAGAGCGCAGCCTTCGGAGGGATTCGCGTTTTGTCCAGTCAGGCCGGGAGGGAAGACCGCCGCACCCGCCAGACGGACGCGGCGAAGATGCCGATGCCGAGGACGCCGAAGCCCGCCTCGGCGAGGAGCATCGCGCGGGGGCCGTGCTTCTCCGCGACCTGCCCCAACACCCAGCCGAGCCACCACAGCGGGAAGTTCGAGAGCGACGCGAAGGTGTTGTACTTCGTCGCGCCGGAGCCGGCGCCCATGCAGCTGAGGACGACGGCGGTGAACGCGGCGTAGGCGAGGCCGACACCGAAGACGAGTAGGTCATCGACCAGACGACGTACATCTTCACGGTGGCGGGGGAGATCGCCATGCCCGACGCGATGATGGCGAGGGCCACGCCGATGAGGGCGTACGCGGTGCGCGGGGCCATCCGGTTGCAGAGGTAGCCTCCTACGAAGCACCCGACGGAGGTGATGCCGCCCGCGAGCAGGCCCTGGACGAGGGCCACGTGCCAATCGGTGGCGCCCCAGAGCTCCGCGACCTTCGACTGCACGAGGATGCCCTGAGCCGCGCCCGTGCTCACGGGCATGAGGCACAGGATCGCGGACAGGAGCCCGCCCTTCGTCTTCAGCATCGTCCACAGGTCGCGCACGACCTCGCGCACGGCGCGCAGAGCCCCGCCCTCGGCGCGATGAGGAGCCGAGGTGGGCACGGCGTAGAGGGCCACGCAGCAAAGCAGAAACAGGGCGCCGAGCAGCACCCCCGCGATCCACGAGCGGCCCGTCTCCTGGATGAGGATGAGGGCGATGCCGCCTCCGACGCCGTTGCCGCCGAGGTTGCCGGCCTGGAACCAACCGCTCACCCGACCGACCTCCTCGGGCGCGGTCGCCTGGCTCATGAGCGCCTCGACCGCCATGCCGACGACCGAGTTCACGAGGCTCGCCGTCGCGATCACGAGGAGCATGACGTTGAGGGTGCTCGCGACGAGCGGGATCGCCGCCATCAGCACGATGAACAGCGCGGAGAGGGCGGTGGAGATCACATACCAGGCCAGCGCGATGTCCACGATGGGTCTGCTCACTTCCATCCAGGTTTATGTACTGAGCGACGTTGAGGAGGGCCGCATCCTGATGATGCTGTCGCCGGCGTGAACCTGGAGGGGATGATGAAGCCCCCGAGCGCCCCGAAGGGGAAATACAGGACCATCCAGATGGCGGGATGAGGGGCGCACTTGGCTGCTGCCATCGCCTCCGAAGGGCGCTCTCCGGTCCACGAGGGCGAGCTTACGCGGGTTTTGAGAGTTCTGTTGATCGGCGTCGTTGCCTCGTAGAAACTGGGCCCCTCGAAGGAGCCTTCTTGCACTCCCACCCTCGAAAGGGTCCCACGGCCGCGCAGCATCGCGGCGCTCCTCGACGCGCGCCCCTGCTCGTGTGCATCGCGGTCGCGGTCGCCGCCGCGTGCGGGCAATCCGACGCGACGTGCCCGAGCGCGGCCCCCGTCGCCGCCGCCGCGCCGGCCGCGACCGACGACGGCGGGGTGGAGCAGCCGGACCTCGCGGGCGACTTCGAGCTGCTCGATCCTTCGACCAACACCTTCCAGAGCCTCGACGGCGTCATCCCCACCCTGTCGGATCTCGCGATCCCGATCACGCGGCGGACGATGCGCTACGTGGAGCAGTTCGCGGCCTCGACCAAGGGCCGCAAGACGTTCCTGGAGCGCTTCCACCGGGCCACGAAGTACAAGGAGATGTTCGAGCACAAGCTCCGCGATCGGGACTTGCCCGAGGATCTCGTGTGGGTCGCCGCGATCGAGAGCGGCTTCAACCCGCAGGCGATCTCGAAGGCGGGGGCGGTCGGGCTCTTCCAGTTCATGCCCGAGACGGCGGAGCGCTTCGAGCTCGGGATCGCGGAGGGCCTCGACGAGCGGCGGAGCATCGTCAAATCGATCGACGCCGCGATCGCCTACCTCTCGCTCCTCAAAGATCGCCTGGAGCTGGGGACGGCCCGCCGCCTACAACTGCGGCGAAGGCTGCGGGACGAGCGCGATCGCCCACGCCCGCGACTGGCCTGCGCGCCCCGTGGACCAAGAGGTCCAGTTCTACGAGCTCGCCCAGCTCGAGCTCGTGCCGCGCGAGACGGCCCACTACGTGCCGATGATCCACGCCTTCGCGATCGTCGTGCACAACCGCGAGCTGCTCGATCTCGAGGACTACGATCCCATGCCGCCGATGCGGTTCGCGGAGCTCGCGGTGCCGGCGGGGACGCGCCTCGCTACGATTTCAAAAGCGGCGGACATCTCCCTCGACACCCTCCAGGAGTACAACCCGGACCTGCTCAGCGACCGGGTGCCGGACGGCAACAGCGACCGCCTCGTGCAGATCCCCGCCGACACCCTCGAGCAGGCGCTGGCGGCGCTGCCCGCCCTGCTCGCGCGAGATCAAGAGACGCTCGCCCCGCCCCGCAAGGCCGTCTTCGTGGACGACCCGCAGCCGGAGCCGCCGAAGCCGAAGGCAAAGAAGCGCAAGGCGCTCCGCGGCAAGAGCGGCGACATCGTGATGAAGGCGGCCCCGGGGAAGCTCGGGCTCTACATCCTCGGCAACGGGATCCTCATCGACATCAAGGAGGCGGCGGGAGAGGACGTCGAGGTGCACGCGGAGGTCGAGCTGCTCGATCCGACGAAGAACCGCAAGCCGTTCGGCCCCACGTTCCGCACCGAGACCAAGAAGGCCCGCGCCGTCGACGTGGATCAGCCGCTCGCCGCCACCGGCCGCGAGCTCGGCAAGCTCCTCTACGGGGAGGCGGGGAAGAAGCTCCGCGAGCTCACCGCGCGGCGCAGGCGCGACCTCTACGCGCACGCCGCCGGCTCGACCAAGCTGTTCACGACCCTCTCCGATCACCTCTTTCCGGAGAGCAACCCCCTCCACGGTCGGTTGATCGCAGGCCTCACCGCGCGCGCCGACGATCTGTTCATCGAGCCCGAGCCGACCTGGGCCCTCTCCACCGTCGTCACGATCGAAGGCCCCGTCGTCCCGGAGGACGTCGCAGAGGCGATCGGGACGAGCTTCGCCAACGTCCTCGTCCCGCCGAAGCAGCCCTCCCTCGCGGGAGCAGGGCGGCTGACGACGTCGAACCGCGGGCGCGAGATCGTGGTCGCGTGGTCCTCGCCCGCGCTCACGCGCGAGAACGAGACCGCCTCGTACCTCGCCGTCCTCCTCGCCTGCCACCCGAAGCTCGGGCGGGCCCACGTCGCCCTGCGCCGCGGCGTGTCCATCGCCGCCAACGTGCGGTGCGCGGTCGAGCTGACGCCCCAGTCGACGGTGGCTTGGATCTACGCGATGCCGATCGAGCCGTTTACGGTGGACGACGCGGAGCGGTCCATGGAGGGCTCGCTCGACCGGCTCGTCGAGTCGGGACCGACCGACACGGAGCTCCAGACGGCGCGCGGTCTCCTCCGGACCGAGCTCGCCCGGGAGCGAGAGATGGCCACGATCCGCGGCCTCCCGAAGAGCCGGGTCATCGCGACCAACGAGCGCATCCTCGAGAAGCTCGACGACGTGGACGCGGCCGCGGTGACCGGCGCCGCGAAGCAGATCTTCGCGAACGATCACCGCGTCGTCGTGAGCGGCGGCTGACCGTGTGCTGAGAAAGGGTGGCGGCAGCCCGGGGGTAGGCCGTCGCTGCTCTCTTATTTCCCGGCCCTCACCTTCGGCGAGGGAGACTGCGCGCTCGATCCCTGATGGGGCTCACTCGCCGCGGCGGATCGGGACGGCCGCGTTCGTGGCGAGGACGCGGAACGTGAACGACTCGGTGAGGTAGAGCTCGACCATCTGCCGATCGTGGCTCGCGTAGCCGATGGAGAGATCCTGGCCCACCGTGAGCTCGAAATCGCCGCCCCGGACGGAGACGAGGACGCCGTCGTCGATGGCGGGGGCCCACACGATGGACTCGACCATCGGCGCGACGCGGTCTCGGATCGGGAAGCCGTCTTCGGCCGCGGCGTGGAGCTCGTCGTAGATGCTGGGGCCGAGGACGAGCGCGTACGGCCCTCCCACCCCGGCCTTGCGCAGCGTCTCCTTCGCCGCGACGACGGCGGCGGGGAGGTTCTTCGCGCCCTGGAACGGCACCGAGGCGTGCTCCGCCGTCTCGAGGATGCCGCGGACGGCGGCCGCCTCGTAGCCGTGGAACACCGCGTGGTCCTCCGCGGCGGCGATGCGCTCCGCCGCGTTCACGAGCGGCGTCAGATCGACGTCCTTCGCCCCGCGCGAGTACGCGTCGAGCTCGGCGATCGGCAGACGAAACGGAACGCAGATCTCGACGAGCGGCTGCACGACGCGCAGGTCGGCGTAGACGTCGCCGAGGGGCGGCTCGATCCGCGCGAGGCGTCCGGTGTTGACGGCGCCCGCGTGACGGCCGAGCGGCCCCACGAAGTCCGCGATCTTCCGGGCCGCGAGCCGCAGCTTCAGGACGCGCTTGGCTTCGCTGTCGATCTCCGACCACGCCTCGGACGTGACCGGTGCGAGGTGTCGCTTGAGCAGGCTCACTTGGACCTCCGCTTGACGAGGCTGCCGATGCCGAGCGAGCCAGGCTCGCCCGCTTCGCCGCCATCTCCCCCGCCACCTTCTTTTTCACCCTTCTCGATCTCGGTGATGGGGCCCTCCGAGAACAAGTACGTCTTCGCGTGGGCGGCGAAGGTGGGGTTCTTCCGACGGATCCACTCGAGGACCATCATCGCGTGCTCGATCTCCTCGTTCCGGTTGTGACCGAGGATGGCGGCGAGCTCCGGATCCTTCGTGGCGTCGACGCGCTGCTGGTACCAGTCGACCGCCTCCAGCTCTTCCATGAGCGACGTGATGGCGCGGTGGAGATCGCGCGTGTCCTCGCTGAGGACGTCGGGGCTCTCGTGCAGAGTCTCACTCGACATGGAAAGGCGAGTACGGTCTCGTCGAGGTTTCCGCAAGGTTACGCCGAGCGTCGGCAAAAACGCCTCAGGTTCGCTCCCCGAGCTGGAGGCCGCCGCCGACGTCGACCACCCCGCTTGGCCCGCTCGCCGACCTCTCCTCGCCGCGCCGCCGCGCGCCGCGGAGGGGTGCGCGAGGGGCGAGGCCCGCGCCACCTTTTTCATAGCGCGCGCGGCGGGGGCCCCTCCCGCGACGAGCGGAGCGAGGAGCCGGGGAGGGGCCGACGAGCGGAGCGAGGAGGGGGGTGGGCAGCGCCGTCAGCGGCTCTTGCCCGCGGCCGCTTGCTCGCAGGCGGGGCCGGTGCACGGCTCGGTCGAGGCGGGGCAGGTGCAGCGGTCGACGTGCCCCACGCCGAGGCCCTGGGCGCACTCGGCGGCGGTCGACCTCGGGTCGGTGCCTTCGGGGACGCAGACGCGGACGTCCTGGATGCCGGGCACGTCGGTGTCGGTCACGTACTCGCAGCGGCACTCGTAGCTGTGCGATGGCTTCGGGTCGTTGCACGCGGCGAGGGTGACGGCGAGCGCGGGGGCCGCGGCGAGCGCCGGGAGCGCCCACCGCGTTCGTGTCCCGCGCGTCACTGACCGGGGACGGGAGAGCCGCCCTTGGGCTTGGTGACGGTGTCGGCCTCGCCCCCTCCCCCCGCCTGCTCCTTGATGTGGAACTCGGTGCGGCGGTTCTTGGCGCGGCCCTCCGGGGTCGTGTTCGGCTCGAGGGGCTTGCTCTCGCCGAAGCCCTCGCTCGTGAGGCGGCTCGCCTTGATGCCCTTCTTGACGAGGTAGTCGAGGCAGGACTTCGCGCGCGACTTCGAGAGCAACAGGTTCGTCTGATCCGAGCCGACGTCGTCGGTGTGTCCCTCGATGCTGAGGAGGGTGATCTCGGGGTTGGCCACGAGGAGCTTGTAGATCTCATCGAGGATCGGGAAGCTGTCGGGGCGGAGGGTCGCCTTCCCGAACTCGAACTCGACCTTCTTGAGGATCTGGATCTCGGTGCCGCCCTCGACCCGCTTGATGAACTTCGGGCAGCCGTTGTTCGACTTCTCGCCCGGCTCCTTCGGGCACTTGTCCTGAGCGTCGGGCACGCCGTCCGCGTCCGCGTCGTCCTCGGGGCAGCCGTCCTTGTCGTCGACGTGGTCGAAGTCCTCGGGCTCCTTCGGGCACTTGTCGCGCGAGTTCGGGATCCCGTCGTTGTCGTCGTCGGGCTCGGCCGGGCAGCCGTCGTCCTTGAAGGGCGGCTTGCCGTCCTCCGGGATCGTCGGGCAGAGATCCATGTTGTCGGGGATGCCGTCTTTGTCGGTGTCGACGAGGCCGTCGTACCGCTCGAGCTTCGGCTCCTTCACGGGGGCCTTCGGCTCTTCGTCGCCGATGTTGAACCACCCGCCGAACGCGGCGCCGACGCGGAAGTCCGGCGCGTAGCCGGGGGTCAGGCGAGTTCCGCCGAAGCCGGTGAGCCAGAGGTGCTGCTTCTTGTCGAGGGCGAACCGCCCTTCGAGCATCCACTCGAGCGGCGTCGTCGCCACCGTCGCGACGTCTTGCGACATCTGCATCGAGCCGAAGATCTCGAGGCCGAGCCGGATGGACTTGTTGCGCAGGGGGACGAAGCCGCCGAGGCCGAAGTTCCACTCGTGCCCCTGGTCGAAGTCGTTCACTGTCCCCGGCGGCTGGAAGTGGAAGCCGGTGTCGAGGGTGAGGATGAGGAACTTCCACGAGAGCTCGGCGGCGAGGCCGACGCCGCCGTGGACGTCGCGGCTGCCCGTGTAGGAGAACTCGTTGCCGCTCGGAGCGAAGATGTTCGCGTTCGCGCCGAGCTTGAAGAAGTTGTCCTTCGTCTTGATGATCACGCCGCGCGCCTCGAAGCGCATGTCGCCGGCGGCGGCGACGGCGAGGTCGACGGAGTCGTGGGCGGCCGGCACGCCGGCGACGGCGGTGTCGTTGCCCGTCTGCACGAAGGTGGCCGGGAACATCACCTGGATGCCGAGCCGCTCGAACACTTCGAAGCCGATATCGAAGTACCCATTGAACTGCTCGCGGACGGGGGCGCCGCTCACCGTCGCGACCTGACGTCGCTGATCGGCGTCGTCGATCTCGTTCTCGATGCGGAAGGGGTTCCACGACAGGCCGAGCGCGAGCTGGCCGTAGAACGTGGGCTTCTTCGCGAGGTCTGGTCGCCAGACGCCGATGCCGTCTTCCGGCGCACCGCCGATGCGCAGACGGTCGAGCACGAAGGTCGAGTCCTGCGCGCACGCCTCGGAGGCGGCGAGCAGAGCGCTCGAAGCGAGCCCGACGGACAATACTGCGCGGATAAGACTCCCGAATCGGCGCCGTCGCATAGGGGGTGGAGAGACGCTACACCATCGAGAGCGAAAAAGGCCAATGGGGTTGACCGTGGGGTTTGGCTATGGCAATCCTCCCCGCCCTTCGGAGCCGCTGGATCGCACCCGCGCCACGGCCGACCCAGACCCGATCACTCCAGGCGAGCCTTGCCATGACGAAGCGCACCTTCCAACCGCACAACACCTCCCGCCTCCGCACGCACGGCTTCCGGACGCGCATGTCGACGAAGGGTGGCCGCAAGGTCATCAACGCTCGCCGCCGCAAGGGCCGGGCTCGTCTCGCCCCCGGAACGTTCAAGAAGTGAGCGCGGCCGCGTCCCGCTGCTCGCGGTGAACGTGCGCAACGCGCCACCCAACGATCGACTGCCCGAGCGCGCGTAGCGAGCGATCCTCGCCGAACGTCCGCCCGGGCGAACGTTGCCACCATGGCCCGTAGCGGCGAGCGCGAAAACCAGCTCTCGAGGCGCGAGCGGATCCGCAAGCGGAGAGAGTTCCTCGAGCTGCAGAGCGGGCCCGCGTTCAAGTGGCGCGGCGGTCACATGCTCGTGCTGTTCTCGGCCTCCCTGGCCGAAGCGGGGCCGAGCCGGCTCGGCATCGTGGCCTCGAAGAAGGTCGGGGGCGCGGTCGTGAGAAACCGCGCGAAGCGCCTGGTTCGCGAGGTCTTTCGAAAGAGGAAGGGCGAGCTCGGGAGCAGCCTCGACGTGGTCGTGATCGCGCTGCCCGGCCTCGGCGAGGACCGGCTCGAGGACGTCGATCGAGAGCTCGGCCGCGCGTTCCGCGAAGCGAGCCGGCGTGCGGGATCCGCGGGGGGACGCCTTGCCGCGAGGACCCCGAGGATCCAAGCTGGCGTCCGGCGCGGCCCGTCCGAGCCCGGCTCCGAGCCACGGTGAGTCAGCTCTCCGGGGCTCCGGGCGCGACGCGCAGGCAGACAAACATGGCGAAGGTCTTCATCGCGCTCATTCGCCTCTATCAGCTCACGCTGTCGAAGCTGCTCGTGGCGATCTTCGGGCCGGTCTGTCGCTTCGAGCCTTCGTGCTCCGCGTACGCGGCGGCCTGCCTCCGTGACCACGGAATGCTTCGGGGGAGCTTGCTTTCGGTGAAGCGCCTGTGTAGGTGTCACCCATTCCATCCGGGGGGCTTCGACCCTCCACCGCCGGCGCCCGAAAAGCGGGCGTCGAGAACCGACTCGAGCACAACGCAACATCATCCCGGCGAGCTCGCTGCGAACATCGCGGCTCTCCCCTCGGATCGTCACCAAGGAATGCATGGAAGAGAGGAGTAGCGAGGGCCAGGGCGGGAGCGGCTTCGGTCGGTGGCTGCTGCTCGCGGCGGCGATCGTGGGCCTCCTTTACTTTGCCTGGCCCTACATCACGGGCAAAGGCAAAGGCCCTGACCGGCAGCCCCTGACCCAAGAGGATTGGGGCACCGTGCCGGACGACCCTCGCCCCGACGAGGCGACGTGCGAGCTCAAGGGCGCGCGCTCGGTGATGACGGTGTCCACGCGCGGCGGCGCCATCAAGAGCGCCCAGATGACCGACGCGAAGTACGCGGTGAAGGTCGACAAGCCGGACACGCGGATCGATCTCGTGACGACGTCGAAGGAGCAGCGCATGCCGCTGCGAACGTCGCTCCGGGTGCCGCAGGCCGACGTCGCCCAGCAGGTCGATCTCGACAACCTCGACTTCGTCCTCGACAGCGCCGCGAGCACGCCGTCGCAGTGCGTGCTCGTCTTCGAGAACGAGACGACGCGCGTCCAAAAGGTCCTGAGCCTCACGGATCGGCCCTTCGAGCTCGACGTGAAGGTCACCGTCACGAACAAGTCGAGCGAGCCGAAGAAGCACCGCTACGCGATCGAGCAGACGGTGTGGCGCTCCGAGAGCGAGACGACCTCGAGCATCTGGGACCTCGGGCGTCGCCCCGAGTGGTCCACGGATATCGTCACCCACACCGACAAGAAGACGAAGCGGCACACCCAAGGGGAGTTCGAGCCGGACGACTTCGTCGAGAAGGACGGCTACACCCACGAGCACTTCCTCCGCGTCGAAGGCGAAGGGCGTTGGGTCGCGGTATCGAGCAACTACTTCGCGTCGACGGTGATCCACGCGTCGTCGTCCGCGGGCGCGCCGGCGGCGGAGGCGCTGATCGAAGACGGCCAGTACTACATGCTGCCCAAGGGGAGCCCGTCGTTCGGACACATGTTCCGCGCGCGCCTCGCCTACCCCGAGAAGGAGCTGGGGAAGGACCAGTCCGCTTCGTACGAGGACATCGCCTACTTCGGCCCGAAGGAGCGCGAGGTGCTCGCCGCGGTCGGGGGCGCGGACTTCGCGAGCAAGAACGACATACCGGCCGCGATCGACCTCGGCATGTTCGGGTTCATCGGCGGCATCTTCGTGAAGTACGTGCTGTGGCTCTTCAAGCTCGTCGGGAGCTGGGGCTGGGCGATCTGCCTGCTGACGATCACGGTGAAGATCGGCGTCTTCCCCCTGATGATCCCGAACCTGAAGACGCAGGTCGCGACGCGCCGGCTCAAGCCGGAGATCGATCAGATCAACGCCAAGTACAAAGACGACATGCTGCTCAAGCAGCAGGCGATGAGCGAGCTCTACCGCAAGGCGGGGATCCGCCCGATGCTCGGGTGCTTGCCGGTCCTCTTGCAGATGCCCGTCTGGATTTCGCTCTACCAAGCGCTCGGGACGGCCGTCGAGCTGTACCACACGCCGTTCGGTCCGCTCATCCCGGACCTGACGCACGCAGACCCCTATCACGTCATCCCCATCGTCCTCGGCGGCTCGAGCTTCCTCCAACAGAAGCTCATGCCGGCCCAGGGCGTCGACCCGGCTCAGCAGAAGATGATGCTGTACATGATGCCGGCCATCTTCACGGTGATGATGTTCTTCCTGCCGGCGGGTCTCGGCGTCTACATGCTGACCAACACCTGGCTCGGAATCGTGCAGCAGTTTCTCGTCGAGCGATGGGTCTCTGCGAAGGTCAAAGAGCCCGCGAGCATCCAGGTGCGTGAGATCAAGAAGAGCGACGGGGATGCGCCTCGTCCTGCCCTAGGAAAGGGGAAAGCCCGTGCCCGTGGATGAGCTTGTCGCAAAGGATCCTTCGGTCAAAGAGCCCGAGGTCAACGTCGCCAAAGAGGCCGAGAAGCCGGCCGAGCCGTTCGTCGAAGACGGGCGCGCGGACATGGTCCTCGACTTCGTCATCGACGTCCTCGCGGCGATGGGGATGGACTGCACGGTCGATCTGCTGGAGCCGGACGAGGACGATCCGCCCGAGGAGATCCGGCTCGAGATCGAAGGCAAGGACGCAGGCCGAGTGATCGGCAAGAAGGGCCAGACGCTCTCCGCGCTGCAGTTCGTGGCGAACCGCGTCGTGAATCGGCCCGGCCGCCAGCGACGCCACGTGATCATCGACGCCGAAGGCTATCGAGCGCGCCGAGAAGAGGCGCTCGCGTCGATGGCGCGCCGGCTCGGCAAGCAGGCCGTCGAAGAGGGTAAGATCATCACGTTCGAGCCGATGAGCCCGCAGGACCGCCGCATCGTCCACCTCGCCCTCGCGAAGTTCGGCGGCGTCGTGACGAAGAGCGACGGCGAAGGCGAGCAGCGCCGCGTGCAGATCATCCCCGTGCGGCGCTGATCGTTGGGCTTCGTGGGGCGCCCGACGGCTCGGGCGCCCGCGCGCGGTCCTCGGGAGGTGGATCTCGTAGCCATCCGCCTCCGGCGCCGGCGTCACTTGGGGATGAGATGGCAGCTGCGGTCGATCTGCCAGTCCAGACCGAACTGCCAAACGCCATCGCCCGTACCTTGGTCGAGGTACATGCCGCTCGGAGCCTCGCTCGCGTAGCCCGCGGAGCGCGCGATTCGGAGCGCCGACTCGAAGTCGCACGTGGGCGGGAACGGAGGGCTGGCAGACCAAACCGGGACCCCTCGGGTCGTGCACCACTCCACGCGGCCCCATTCGATCGTGGCCGCGAGTCGGTCGCCCGAGAGGGCCGCCTTCGGGCCCGAAGGACGCGCGCCGACCGCCCACGTGAACGAGATCACCGAGGGCGAAGCCCTCCACTCCGGCGACAGCAGGGTGATCACGTACGACATCAGCCACGCCTGCTTCGGGATCGGGTACCGCGCTTGGAGATCTGCGAGCTGCGCGGCCGGGCTCTGGCGCTCCCAGCCGGGGGCCGCCGGTTGGCACTCGCACCCGACGGCGCAGCGGGTCGAGACCGTCGAAGGAGGCGAAGGCCGCACGAGGGCTGGCGGCGAAGAAGCGCTCGAAGCGCGCGAGGCGGAGCTCGCGCTGTTGGGAACCGCGCTCGCCGAAGGTGAGCTGGTCCGGCGGGAGAGGGACAAGTACGCGAGGAGCGAGAGCAGGACGCCGAACGACGTCGCGACCGCGACGAGGAGGGCGGCGGACCGAGGAGATCGGTGGGCGGGAGGCGCGACCGCGGGCGCCTCCGGGACGGGCTCGATCGCGGTGGCGAGGGCGTCGAGCATGGTCCTCGCGGATTCGAACCGCGCTCGCGGATCGATCGAGGTGGAGCGGATGAACCAAGCGTCGAACGCGGTGGGCAGTCGGACCGGTCTCGCGCGACTCGCGGCGCGAACAGACGGCGGCTCCTTCGGCCCTTCCATGACGCGGGCCGCGAACTGCACCATGTTCGCGACGCGGGTCTCCTCGAACCAGTACGGACGGCCGGTGAGGAGGGTGAACGCGACGTGGGCGAGCGCGTAGCGATCGGCCGCGGGCCCGATCGACCCCTCGCCGAGGAACTGCTCCGGCGCCATGTAATAGGGCGTGCCGAGAGCGAGCGTGTGGGTCTTGCGGGGCGCGACTGTTCGCTTGGACGCGCCGAAGTCGAGGAGCTTGATCTGCTCGGTGCCGTCCGCGCCGAGCGCGATGAAGAGATTCTCCGGCTTCACGTCGCGGTGGACGACGCCGAGCGCGGCGACCCGGTCGAGCGCGGACGCGACCGGTCGCAGGATCTCGATGGCCTCGCGCGCGGAGAGCACGCCTCGCCGCGCAAGTCGGGCCTCCAGCGTCTCCCCTTCGAGCATCTCCATGACGAGGTAGGGCATCCCCTCGAAGACGCCAGCGTCGAAGAGGCGCAGCACGTTGGGGTGATCGATGCTCGCGAGGACCTGCGCCTCGCGCTCGAAGCGGACGCGCAGGTCGTCATCGAAGACGAGCTCGGGGCGCATGAGCTTGACCGCCCGGCGCGCCTTCAACCGCTCGTCGAAGGCCTCGTACACGGCCCCCATCGCGCCCGACCCAAGGAGACGAACGATCCGGTAGCGCCCCTCGATCGAAGCGCCCCCCTCAAACGAGCTGGGCTCAAGACGGTTCTCGACGCGAGCAGCGTATCAGCGCCGAGACCGGTCCGAAACGGCGGGCCTCGGTGCTCGGCGTGATAACGTGGGCCCATGCGCGTGCTCGTCGGGACCGGCTGCCTCTCGGCTTCGGTCGCCCTCGTCGTCGCGGGCTGCACCTACGACGTGCCCGACGTCGTGACGGGCGGCGGCGGCGGCGGCGGCGGTGACCCGGTGGCTTGCGAGCAGAGCTTCGCGGCGCGCGGGGTTGCGTTCGACGGAGAGACGTGGCTCCTGCGCGACCCGCTCGAGGGCGAGATGAACACGAGGAGCTACGCGCTCAGCTACTGGTACCGCATCGTGGTGCAAGACCCGCAGCAGGCTATCGCGCACATGGATGTGTTCAGCTCCGCGAACCTCGTCTCCCAGACGTACTTCGAGTCCGGACTCTATTTGGGGCGCGTGTCGAGGGCGACCGATGACGGAGGCACCAAGCAGTCCTTCTTCTCGAACGGCCCCGTCGCCACCTTCGATCAAGACACCAAGGCGACGAGCTGGCACCATGTCCTCTTCTTGTCCGACATGGATGGTCTCCAGGTCTTCCACGACGGCGTCGTGGTCAAAGGCGACGTGGAAGACAGCGGCGGCGACCTCGACTTCACCGGGAACGGTGGCTGGGGCGTGGGCGCGACGGGCGACGGGAGCAGCCCGCTCTTCGGCGAGCTCGCGGAGGTCTATCTCGCGCTGGACGCGGGCTTCGCTGACGCAGAGACGGCCCTTTCGAGCTTCCGAACGAGCAGCGGCACGCCCGCCGACCTCGGCTGCGACGGCTCGAGGCCCACGGGCTCGAAGCCCATCGTCTACCTCACCCATCGAGAGGGAGACGCGAGCGAGTTCGCTCAGAATCGAGGCTCGGGCGGCGGCTTCGCCATTCAAGGCACCCTCACCTCCGGGACCATCGTCACGCCCCCGTGAGCGAGAGAGGCTCGGCGCGGCGCGCGGCGCGCGCGCGGAGGTACTCAAGGGATGGGAAGGGAGACGCCGGCGAACCCCGCGCCGGGCGCGGCGCGCAGGAAGGCGGACGGGCGCGACGACGACGGCGTCTGGTCGTCGAGCGGGAACATGAGCACGACGCCGGTGATCAAGGCGGCGGCCGCGAACCCCCACATCACGTTGGCGGCGGTCCGCATCGAGATCGCGCGGTCGTGGAGATCGACGTCGACGCGACCGCCTGCCTCGAACTCGTCTCGCGCGCTCATGCCGGAGACGCCGATCCCGATCGCCGCCACCCCGAGGACGAGCGAGCTGCCCTGAGCGACGAAGCCGATGATGCGAAGGCGCGTGAGCCAAGGCCGGGACGCGCCGTCGGACGACGTCGGGGCGTCCAGATCGATGACGCGCGGAGCGCTCGCGACGCTCTTCACCTCGACCTCGCGGCGCACCGTCTCGTCGCCGAGCTGCGCGACGAGGACATGCTTGCCCGGCGCGACGTAGAGCTCGGCGGGGGCGGGCACGACGCATCCCTCGTCCATCGCCACCGTACCAGTCCTCGTCGTCTTGACCTCGATCCGGGCGAGCTTCGCGCGGCCCAGCGCGAGCCGGCTCGCGGCGTCGACGTGGACGTCTTCGGGGAGCCCTTCGAGCTTGAGGGCGGCGGCGAAGCAGTCGAACGCCGCGTCCGGCCGCGCCCCCGTCCACGCGATACCCTCGTTGTAGAGGGCGAGCGGGTGAGGCTTCTTCGCGAAGGCCGCCTTGAACGCTCGGATCGCCTCGGAGTAGGAGGAGGACTTCAACGCCTCGATGCCCGCGTCGTACTGTCGGGTCGCCTCCTCGACGGCCTGCGCGTCTTCGCCCCCCGCCGCGTGCGCCGGCCTTCGCGCGCCCGAAAAGATGAGGGAGAGCCCGAGCGCGAACGCGGCGACGCCACGCGCGGCGCCTGGAGATCTCAAGGCTTGGGACCCTTCTTGTAAGGGTTCTGCGAGGCGCCCCGAAGGATGCGCGGAGCGGTCGCGGGACGGGGGGCGGAGCTCTTCGCTGCCACGCTCGCGGAGGAGGAGGACGCGGGAGCCTCGCTCGCGGCCGCGCTCTCAATGGTGGGATCGGAGGGCAACACCACCTCTTCCTCGGGCGCCACCGACACCACCGCCGACACGCTCGGCGAGCGGGCGGCGGGGGACGCGGACACGCTCTCGGAGCGCTGCTCCATCTCAGGCGCGCCGGCACCTTCGCTCCCGGCGACGTGGCTCGGAGCCGGCTTCGGTCCTCGCCCGAACGTGAGCAGCAACGCGACCCCCGCGACGACGGTGCCGGCCCCCGTCGCGATCGCGATCGTCCGCAGCGGGGGCCCCTCGCGGCGTCGCTCGAGGCGCGCGAGCTCCCCGACCGAGCTCGTGTCGGTCCGCGTGATCTCCGGCCCGCGACCGACCATCGGCATCGTGCGTCCGTCCGCGAAGTCGAGCGCGGGGGCGGCCGCGGTCGGGAGAACCGGCGCGCTGGGGCGAGAGCCAGGCGCGCTCGGCGTGCCTTGCGAGAAGCCCAAATCGGCCGAGCTTCGGGTGGAAGGATCGCCGCTCGCGAGGCTGCCCATCCGGCGACGGAGGGCGATGATCTCTTTGGCCCGCTGCCTCCGCTCCGCGAGCGAAGCGCCCGCGACCCGCTCGACGAGCGCGCCGACGTCAGCGTGGTCGGCGATCTCCACGCCGCTGCGCTTCGAGGCATCGATGAGGGCGGACCGGAAGGCGAGCGCGCTCGGCAGGCGGGTCGCCACGTTCTGATCGAGCGCCGCCGCGACGACCTCGTCGAGGGGGAAGGGCACGCGCGGCGCGCTGTCGCGCAGACGCGGGACGGGCTCGGACACGATGCTGAAGAGCACGCCGTACTCCTCGCCGTCGACCGGGTAGAGCCGGCGCCCGCTGAGCAGCTCCCAGGCGATCACCCCCGCCGCCCACACGTCGCAGCGGCGATCGAGCGGGCGCGATTTGATCTGCTCCGGCGCCATGTACGAGACCTTGCCTTTGACCGACCCGGAGTGGGTGTGGCTCAGCCGAGACGCCGCCTTGGCGATGCCGAAGTCGGTGAGGCGGGCGGTGCCGTCCGTCCCGATGAGGACGTTCTGGGGAGAGAAGTCCCGGTGGACGAGCATCGCCGGCGAGCCGTCTTCGTCCTTCAGCTCGTGGGCGGCGTGCAGCCCGGCCAGCGAGTCGCAGAGGATCCGCAGCGCGATCGGGAGGGGGAGCTCCGTGCCGAGCTGTCTCGCCGTCTTGCGCCAGAGCCCGCTCAGCGAGTCTCCCTCGACGTACTCCATCGCGAGGAAGACGCCCTGGGCGTCCTCGCCGGCGTCGAGCACGGTGACGACGTTCGGGTGCCGGATCCGCACGGTGAGCTTCGCCTCCTCGATCAGGTCGGCGACGAACTCGGGGTGCTGCGCGAGGTGCTGGTGGGTGACCTTGATCGCGACGTCGCGCTCGAAGCCGCCGACGCCTCGCGTCCGCGCGAGATAGACAGTCGCCATCCCGCCGCTCGCGATCGGCAGAAGGATCTCGTAGCGCCCCAGGAACTGAGGCGGCGGCCGCTGTAGCGCGTCGCTGACCAAGGACTTCGGGCGATTGTAAGGTAGTCGGACGCGCCGCGCATCCCGTCGTCCACGCCAAACGCCTCCTTCGCCCCTCCCCTCCCCGCCGCGCGCCGGGCGGCGTCGGCCGGGGCTGTTTCACCGCTTCACACGAACGCCCACGTTTGCACAACGTCGTCGCGACCGGGGCGCGCTAGAGCACCGATTCATTTGAAGGCCGAGTGATGTCGCGCGAGTTTGCGTGGGAGGCGCGCGCCCGAGGAGTGAGCACCACAGCACGACTCGCAGTCATGCGAGGAGCGGAGCGACGAGGCCGCGTGGATCACGCGTAGCGCCGGCTTTCAAACGGATCGGTGCTCTAGGCAGGGCCGGCCCCCGGCCTGTCGTCGACACAACCGCTGGGCGGCCCTGCCGCCGGGATCGTGCGATCGACGTCGACGGAGCGATCGAGCATCCGGATCGTCACGTTGCGCTCGGTGGTGTCGTCGACGGGGGCAGGGAGGAGGGAAGGCCCCTTCAGCAGGCGCTTCACCTCGCCGTCCTCGCGCCAAGCGTCGACCCAGGCCTCCCACGAGACGAGCTCGTTCCGGAAGAGGAGCCGGTTGGTCTCGATGGCGGGAGGGAGCGGACCGGCCCCCGAGAACATGCGCGGCCGCAAGAGCGGCACCCGAAGCTTGATGTCGTAGAGGACCTCCGTCGTGTAGCTCGGGTCCGGCCAGACCATCAGGCCTTCGTCGGCGACGTCGTACGCGACCTCGCCGATGCACGCGACGATCTGCTCGCGGACGAGCTCGACGCCGGCGATCTTGTAGAGGCCGGCGAGGGCGTTCTCGAAGATGATCCGCTGCGTCGGGGCGAGGCTGCGGACGAAGCCCCCGTGAGGGATGCTCCCGAGGAGCCAGCCCGACTGCTCCTCGAACGCGATCTGGGCCGCCTCCGGGCCGACCGCGGGGCAGCGCACCTCGACCCGGACACGGTTCGACGCCACGTCGATGCGACCGATCTCGAGCGGCCCCCCCGTCCACGCCTTGCTCTCACCGAACAGCGGCAAGAGCTCGCGCTCCGCGAACGATCGGATCGCCTCTTCGATGTGGTGCAGGGCCTCGCGGTGCCGGACCGCGGATCGCTTGCGCTTGTGCATCGCGCGCCGGAGCTTGGCGTACACCTTCGGCACCGTCCCGGAGTGGAAGCCCGGCTTCATGAACCCGACCATCGTCTCCCCGTGGTGACCGATGATCACAGGAGACAGCGCGGGGGCGCGGTTCTGGGCGTAGAGCCGCCAGTTCTCCTTGAGCTCCCAGGTGAGGAAGCCGAAGAAGCCGGGCAGGAAGAACACGGTCGACACGACGAACGGCTCCGCCACGACGGCCCCCATCACCCGCTCCAGCGGCCCGATCATGAAGTTGTGAATCGGGACGTTGAACGGGATCATGATCTTGGCGGCGACGGTCACGACCGGGAAGTGCTTGATCGGGTTCACCTCCGGCTCGATGAGGAGGGTCGCGTAGATGCGGATCATGTACGTGAGGAAGAACCACACCACGCCGAGGCTCGCCTTCATCACGAACGAGAGCTGGCTCTCGCCGGCTCGAAAGCGGAGGAGCTCGTCGACGGAGTAGATGAAGCGATCGACGACCTCGAGCAGTCGCCGAAAGAAATCGGCGATGAGGCCGAAGAGACCGGGGAGCACGCGGCGGCGGAGCTGACGCCATTTGCGGGCGAGGAAGTCCGCGGCCGCCTCCTCGAACTGCACCCCGATGGTCGAGTTGAGCAGGATGTTCCACCCGAGGAAGAGCGCGCCCGTGGTCGCGCCGAGCGCGATCACGTCCTTCGTGAAGAGGCGCACCGGAGAAGCGAGGATCGCGCCGAGGATGAGCGGCTTCGCGACGTACCGGACGAACGCGACGAACGGGCGGCTCTTCACGAGCGCGCGCGTCATCGGCAGGCCCCACACGAGGGCGGGCACGGTCAGGAACACGAAGCGGAGGGCCGCTCCCACGTAGGAGAGCAGCCGCCGGCCGATCGTGCGCGCGACGGCGCTGTGGATCAGGGCGAAGATGAGGGCGGCCGTGACCGGGAACGAGATGGGCGTCACGAAGTGGAGCTCGTCGCCGGTGATCCAGTGGAGCAGGAGCCCGAGGGTGTGCTGCAGGCCCTCCAACACCACGTAGGCGGCGAGGAGCGGGAGGATCGCGTACAAGGTCGCGACGCGCCCCGCCTTCGTCCCGAAGGCGATCGAGGAGAGCTTCTGCAAGCCGCGCAGGTAGATCTCGCCGCGGCGGTACACCCCGTCGAGGCTGCGCGACAGGATCCGGTCCGCCCGGAGCAGCGCGTCCCCGCGCGTCACCTCCTCCATCGTGAGGTTGTGCATCTTCACGTTGCTCCGAGAGAGCGAGTCGCGCAGATGGCCGAGGGAGATGTAGCCGTGCTTGAGGATCTGATCGAGCAGCTCGGCGACGAGCTTCTTCTTGCTGACGCGCTCGGGGGCGTTGCTGGCGGCGAGGCCGACCTCTTCCAGGGCGGCGTCGATGCGAGGGCCGAGCGATGCGCGGAGGTTCTGGGCCGCGCGCTTTCGGAACGCTCGGAGGAGCTCCGCGATCGCGCTGCGGCGAGGCTCTGCGACCGCGGTCTTGGAGAGCTTCTCGCCCGCCGCGACGAGGTACTTCACCATGTGCACCTCGCGCTGCGCGGGCACCGGCCGCTTGATGGGCACCTTGCCCCGCGAGAGCCCCCACTCCACCGCGTCGAGGAGGAAGAGCTCTCGCTCGCCGTCCATGATGACGCGCTGGAGATCGTAGAGGAGCCGCGCGGCCGCGTTCCACGGCAGGCGATGCGCGGCGGGCGCGAGGTGCAGGAGCGGAAGGAGCGTCCGGGCCCATTCGTCGACGGGGGCGTCTTCCCAGCGCAGCGCGCCCGCGAGGCGGACCATCATCTCCCGCAGCTCCCCGAGCACGGCGAGCTCGGTCCCGCGCGTGCGCACGCGCAAGAGCATGGACCGGACGGCGTTGCCGCGAGCCTTCGCGCGATCCGCGGCCGGGCTCACCGCCCCGAGCTCGGTGTGGGCGGCCGAGGTCTGGGTCGTCGCGACGACGTCCTCTTCCGGCGGGGGCGCGGCCGCCTTGACGATCGCCTCCAGGCTCGGCGCCCCGGGGGGCTTGGTGCGCTCGAGCAGCGCTCGTTTGTCGACGTCGCTCGCGAGGGTCCTCTCGATCCGCGCCGCGTCGTGCAGCGCCGGGAACGTGCGGGAGAGCGTCTCCGGCGCGAACGCAGCGAGCTCGAGGTAGGTCGCCGCGAACTCCGTGTACGTGGTGGCGTCGTCGTCGGGAGGGAGCAGGAGATCGTCTTGCCGGAGGACGAAGCGGATCTCGTCGAACTCCGTCTGCCCGATGGCGTGGATGCGGGCCCGAATCTCGGCGCGGCCGAGGCGGCCGCTCGCCACGTGCTCCTCGAGCTCGCGATGGATGGCGGCGTGAAAGGCCCTTCGCCACAGCGTCCCGTAGACCTCCGTCGGGTCCGTGCCGGGATCGTCCTCCGGGCGCTCGACGAGCAGCACCCGGTCGAACAGCTCGCTCTCTTTGCAGCCGAGCTCTTCGATGTTCGCGAGATCGAGGAGGGCTTGCTTGTCGAGGACGTACGCGAAGCCGTGAGGCACGTCGAAGCCGACCCCCGGCAGCTTGCGATGTGCCTTGATGATCCTCCGCAGGAGGCGAGGCGAGACGAGGATCGCTCCCGCGCGCGAGGCGAGCCCGCTCGCGATCTGCTCGTGGGCGAGGCCCCATCCGCCCGCCGAAGGTCCCAGTTCGACCATGCTCCGGGGGAAGCTATCAGAACCGCGACCGGCACCTCATCGGTACGACCGCGCGCAAGCGGCGCGGCTGCGCCTTTGGTCCGATTGACAGGACGGAGGCCACATGCATAATGCCGCGCCTTCCGCCGCGGTTTTTCACACGCGCGGCGCTCGCCCGGACGAACGAAGATGATTACCTCGCCCATTCTCGCCAAGCTCGAACAGTCCCAGCTGCGCTCCGACCTCCCCGAGTTCCGTGTCGGGGACACGGTCCGCGTGCACTACAAGATCGTCGAAGGCGAGAAGGAGCGCGTCCAGGTCTTCCAAGGCATCGTCCTCAAGCGCCATCGCGCGGGCGTCCGCAGCACGTTCACCGTCCGCAAGGTGAGCTTCGGCGTCGGGGTCGAGCGCATCTTCCTGCAGCACAGCCCGCGTATCGACAAGGTCGAGGTGGTCTCGAAGGGCGTCGTCCGACGCAGCCGCCTCTTCTACTTGCGTGACCTCGCCGGCAAGGCCGCTCGCGTTCGAGACGAGAAAGACGCCTGAGCTCGCCGCGGCGCCCGCCGAGAACGCAAAAGCGCGAGGCGCGGCGGCGGTGTTCACGGGCGCTCGGCCACAGGGACGGTCCGCGGAAGTCGCGGGCCGTCGTCGCTCATGGGTGGCCAGGTTCGCCTTCATTCGGCGGAAAGTCTTCGGCGGGAGGTCCCCCCGCCCTCGGGCGGCCTCCATCTCGACTCGGCGTCGAAGGCTTTTCGCTAAGGTCTTGATCCGGAGCGGAGAGAGCAAGCTATCCTGCGCCGAGCGGTCAGCTGATCGCCCGCGACTCGGGTGAGCTCGGCTGCCTTCATTCCAAGGACCCTCCATGATCTGCCCTCGTTGCGGCGCTCCCAACGCACCCACTGACAAGTTCTGCGCCGTCTGTGCATCGCCCTTGCAGCCTGGCATGGGTCAGGCTGGTCCGGGCGGAGGCTTCGGTCCTCCGCCCTACAACAACCCGCCGCCGATGGGTGGGCCGCCGATGGGTGGGCCGCCGATGGGTCCGCCGCCGATGGGTGGGCCGCCGATGGGTGGGCCGCCGATGGGTGGACCAGGTGGCTTTCCGCCTCCTGGGGGCGGAGGCTTCCCGCCCTACGATCCGAACTTCCCGCCGCCGATGGGCGGGCCGCCGCCGATGGGCGGACCGCCGATGGGCGGGCCGCCGATGGGTGGACCGCCGATGGGCGGGCCGCCGATGGGTGGGCCGCCGATGGGTGGACCGCCGATGGGTGGAGGTTTCTTCGGGGACCAGGGCCAAGGGCAATACCCGGCTCCGCCACAGCCTCCCTTCCCAGGAGGACCGCACGGCGAGCAGCCGGACGTCTTCGCCGCGACGTCGTTCCCCCAACCTCAGGGCGGAATGGGCGGGCCGCCGCAGATGGGTGGACCCATGGGCGGACCGCCTCCCATGGGCGGGCCGATGGGCATGCCTCCGCCGCTCGGTGGTCAGCCGCAAATGGGAGGGCAGCCCAATTTCGGTGGGCCGCCGCCCGGTGGCCCGATGCCTCCGACGAATGTGATGAGCGACTTCCCGGGCCAGGGTCGTCAATCGGGACCGGCCGCGGGGCCGGGAGGCAAAGCGCGCCGCCCGCTCGCAGGCTTTCTGGTGAGCTTCCAGGATGACCCCCTCGGGAAGTTCTGGCCGCTGTTCCAAGGTCGGAACCTCGTGGGCCGCGCCGAGACGGGCCAGGAGGTCGACGTCCCGATCGGACACGGCACCACCTCCACCAACCACGCCACGATCGAGGCGGAGAGCGGTCGGCTGACGCTGAGCGATCTCGGCTCGACGAACGGCACGTTCCACAACGAAGAGCCCATTGGTTTTCAAGGACGGCGCGAGCTCCGCGACGGCGACAAGATTCGCTTCGGGGGCTTCAGCGTCATCGTGATCAACGTTGCTGCGCGCGCCTGATGGAGCATGGCTCGGCCGGTCGCGCGTGGCGGTAATCCGCGGCGCGACCGACCCGACTCGTTCGCCGAACGGCCTCCCGCGCATTCGCATCGAAAGGGTGGGGGTCGATCGGGAGGTCGAACGCCGAGGGCCATGAAGCTTCGCGTCGCCGCGTAGAAGGGCGCGGCAGACGCACGCAGCAAACCCATCGAGCGCGCCCCGGCAGCGTGGCGTGCGCGCGAGATCGGAACCCATCGTGGAGGATCCCATGCATTGCCATCTCAACCGAAGCGAAAGCCAGAGGCGGAAGGTCGCCTCCGTGCTGTCGCTCCTGCCGTTCCTGATCGCACTCGCCTGGGCAGCTTCGGCGCACGCAGAAGGCCGAGGCAACATCCTTCGCATCGATCCGAGATCGAGCCAGACCGAGGGCGCTCCCGTCCTGACCACGGTGGTGGAGCTCGTCCAGAACAACTCGATCAGCAAGGTCGCGGGGCCTTGCAACGCGATGACGGGCGACCCCGCCTTCGACTGCGTCGCCGACGCCATGGAGAAGCCCAAGTCCCTCTGGGAGCCGCTCGCGTGGCCCGAGGGCAAGGCCTACATGACGATCCACGTCGAGGATCACGACGAGCAGCTGAAGCTCATCGAGAAGAAGAAGTGGGGCGACGCCTCGAAGGACAAAGTCGCGGGGGTCGGGACGGCCTGGCTCATCCTCATCGACGCCGGCGCGAGCATCGGCAAGCGCTTCGACGAGGCGAAGAGCATCGGCGCCTCGTTCGTGAGCTCGAAGCGCGACAACGACGTCTTCAAGATCCTGTTCTTCAACGACGCGGGCATCGTCTACACGCTGGAGTGGACGACCGACAAGACGAAGGCCGTCGACTTCATCAACAACACGGTGGCGAAGCCCTTCCCCGCCTCCGGGCGTGGCGTCCGCGAGCTCGGCGACTACATCAAGCAGGGAGCCGTCGACGGCTTCCGCGAGCTCGGCAACCAGGGCACGGTGAAGAGCCCGATGCACCAGGCGATGGTGGTGCTCTCGAGCGGGGACGGCGGCTCCGGCAGCTCGTCCTCGGTCGGTCAGGCGGCGGAGGTCATCAAGCAGTACATGACGAAGGGCCGCTTCCCCGAGGACAACCTCGCCCTGCCGAAGATGCCCGTGCCGGTCATCTCGATCTGGTTCCCGGCGGGCGGCATGGAAGAGCGCTTCGACCAGGCGCGAGCGTTCATGCAGAACCTCGCCAACACGGAGATCGGCGGCTACTTCACGATCATCCGCGACGGGGCGGCGGCGCGCGCGCAGCACATCGTGGACGCCGTCCGCGCGCGCTTCGACGCGATGTGGATCATCAAGTGGCAGGCGTCGTGCGTCGCGCCGACGATCCAGCAGACGTTCAACCTCACGTTCGACCCGGGGGTGGGGATCGGCGGCGACGGGACCTACAAGGACGTGCCGGTCGGCATCGACCCGAAGGCCTGGCCCCTCGACGTGGACGTCGAGAAGACGGTCGCGGAGGCGGACAAAAACCCGGTCTATCCTGGCGGCAAGGTGACCATCTTCGGCAACTTCTGCTGGGAAGGGCACAAGGAGCGCGCCGAGCTCTACCTGTTGCCGAAGAACCAAGAGGTGCCCGCGACCCTGGAGGGCGCGACCCTCGAGGACGCGAAGAACGCGCAGCGGACGCTGATCGAGCAGGGTCTCAAGGCGACGGTGGTGGACGCAGGGCAAGACTCCGTGACGTTCGAGCTGCCCGACAAGGACAAGTTCCTCGCCGGCAAGCCGGAGGCGCTCACCGCGCGCATGGTCCTCTACGACAACTCGACGAAGCGGACGAGCGCGGTCACGAAGGACAAGATCATCACCGTCAAGGCGCAGGCGCCTTCGTTCCTCGCCAAGCTCGAGAAGAACAAGCTCTACATCATCATCGGCGTCGCCGCCTTCGGCGGGATCGTCCTCATCCTGCTGCTCATCGCGGCGTTCCGCAGCGGCGGTCGCAAGCGCGGCGGCGCCATCATGGCCGCCCCGCCTCCTCGTGTCGGCTCGTCGTCGATGGCGATGGCCGGCCCTTCGATGAGCGCGGCGCCCGCGCCGATGCCCCCTCCCCCCGCCCCTCCCCCTCCCCCTCCCGGACCGGCGTTCGTTCAACGCGCCACCCTGACGGGCAGTCAAGGCATCTTCACGGTGCTGCCCGGCTCGGAGATGAAGGCCGGCCGCGACGGCGCCCTCTGCCAGATCCTCCTCACCGAGCCGCGGGTCTCCGGCGCCCACGCGTCGCTGAAGATCGACAACGGCCAGCTGATGGTCCGAGACGACAACTCCAACAACGGAACCACCCTGAACGGCTCACGGCTGCCGCCCGGGGTGTGGACGCAGGTCCCGAACGGAGCACTGCTGCGGTTCGGACCCATCGAGTTTACGGTATCTCTCGAGTAGCCGATCGCCGTACCGCCTGATCATCGGAACGAGACGCGACCATGGGCCCCGCCCCCACCTTCGACGTGAAGATCGATGTCGCTCAGCTGAGCGATCCGGGGAGGGATCCCAACAAGCAGATCAACGAGGACTCGTGTGGCTACGCCCAGACGCGCTTCGGGCACCTGTGCGTGCTCTGCGACGGAATGGGCGGCCACTACGGCGGACAAGAGGCGAGCCGGCGCGCCATCACGACCATCTTCGAGCAGATCGACCAAGCCGCTCCGACCGCCACCCCGGCCCAGGCGCTGAAATACGCCATCGAAGTGGCGGCGCGCCGCGTCTACGAGCTGGGCGGCCCCCCCGACAACAAGGTCCGCCCCGGCTCGACCGTCGTCGCGATGCTCGTCCACGACGACGGGCTCGACGTGGCCCACGTCGGGGACAGCCGCGCCTACGTGATTCGCTCGGGCCAGATTTACCCTCTCACCCGCGATCACTCGATGGTCCAGGCGATGATCGACGCCGGCTTCATCACCGAGGAGCAGGGGATCGGCCACCCGGACGCGAACAAGATCACGCGCGCGCTCGGGATGAAGCCCGAGGTCGACGTCGAGCTTCGTCCGGAGCCGATGGAGCTCTTCGCCGGAGACATCCTCCTCACCGCGAGCGACGGGCTCACGGATCTCGCGCTCGCGAAGGACATCCTGAGCGCGACGCGGCAGGCCCTCGCGTCGGGCGGGATCGAGCACACCTGCCAGCAGCTCGTCCGGATGGCGAACGACCGGGGCGGGCACGACAACATCACCGTCCAGGTGGTGCGCGTGCTCTCGACCGGCCAGCGACGGACGCGCACCGGATCGACCCTCTCGGGCGAGCCGATACCCACCGCCCCGACCGCTGCTTCTCCCGCCGCGACCCTCGATCAGAAGCCGCTCCCGGCGGGGATGCCCAGCCCCCACCTCGCGAGCACGCAGGACATGGCGCCGATGAGCGTCATGCCGCAGAGCTACCCGCACGGCGCCGCGGTCGCGGGGGCGCCCGCGACGGGCGCGACGCTGCAAGACGCGAGCGGTCCGACGAGCGTGGATCGGCCTCGCGCCCGGCAGGAGACATTGAACATGCAGAGCGCCGCGACCGCGTTCGACGGCACCTCGATGCAAGTCGCCGCCGCCGGTCCCGCGTCCACGCGCGGCGCAGACGGAGGTGGGCAAGGTCTCCACTTGCCGCCGGTGCCGCCCCTCATGGGACACGGCCTCGCCCAATCGCTCGAGCCGCCGAAGGCGATGGCCGACTACCGCCTCGACGGTCCGAGCGGGCTGCCGCTGCCGCCGCAGTCGTCACGCCAGGTCGAGGCCCACGGCGGGGCCCCCGCCGTCCACGTCGGCGGTCATCCGATGGGACACGTCGGGATGGCCGCGGGCGCTCGCCACGTCCAACCGACGGCCGCGATGACGCCGCCGACCCCGCCCGCGAGCGCGCAAGGCTGGTCCCAGCCGCCTTCTTCATGGGCGGGAACGGCTCAGCAGCCGGGGGCACCGCAACAGGCTGCGCATCCGCCTGCAACGTGGCATGCCCCCGGCGGCACCGCGCCCGCGCCCGGCCGCGGGCTCGCGATCACCGCGAACGATCTCGGCCCCTCCCCCGCCGCCGCCCCGCTCGATTCCCCGACGCGAACGGGGGGCAACGTGCTCTTCTTGGCGCTTGCGATCAGCTTCGTGCTCGCGGTCGCAGTGCTCGCGATCGTGTGGATCTTCGTCCTCAACTCGTGAGCGAGGAGCGAGCTTCGGCTCGGTCCGTTTGGTGCTTCGTCGTCTCTCGCTCGGTCGTTCCTCGAAACCTCTTCGCCGTCCTCGCGCGGCCACCTAGAAACCGATGATCCCTGGGTTCGGAAAACAGAGCGTCTCGATCGGAAGCTCCCCCAACTGCGACGTCGTCTTGAACGGGCCCGGCATCCTGCCGGAGCACGCGCGGATCGTTCATCAGGGCGGCGGCAAGCTGCTGTTCATCCCGCAGGCGCCCAACACCGCGATGCAAGTCCAAGGTCCGGGAGGGCAGACGCAGGCGCGCGCGCTCAACCCGGGCGAGCAGGTGCCCTTCGACTTCCGCACCGCCTTCGTCGTCTGCAACGTCCCCGTCCCGCTCAGCCACCCCGCCATCGCCCTGCAGGTGATGTCGACGGGCCAGGTCCAGGCTCCGCGCGGACAGCTCGTCATCGGTCGCGATCCGGCGCGGGCGTCCCTCGTCTTCCAGCACCCCAGCGTGTCCAGCCAGCACGCGACGGTGATGCTCGATCGGATGATGATCATCGATCACGGCTCGACGAGCGGGACGTTCGTGGGGACGAGCCGCTCGAAGCTCCCCCCCAACCAACCGACGCCCCTCGATCCGAACGGCATCATCGCCTTCGGTCCCGTCCCCGTCCCCGTGTCGCTCTTGATGCAGCTCGCCCAGGCTCCCCAGCAGCCGGGGCAGCAGCGCGCGAGCATGCACAACGCGCCGATGCCGGGCGCGCCGATGAGCGGCGGGATGCCTCCCCAGGGAGGGGCGGCGATGGAGACGAGCGCGTTCCTCGCGTCGCAAGGTGGCCAGCGCGGCCCCGCCCCCGCGACGGCGCAGGCGATGATGCCCCAGATGCCGATGCAGCAGGCGGGCGCCCCCGTCGCGAAGAAGAACAAGACCATCCTCGGGCAGCTCGACTTCGGCGCCGGCAACAAGCCCGTCCGCACCATCGGCCGCACCCCCGACAACGACATCAAGATCGAGCACCCCCAGGTCTCGAGCCGCCACGCCTTCCTCCACCAGGTCGGGGGCCAGCTCTTCATCGAGGATCGAGGGAGCGCGAACGGCACGTACGTGCGCGGCCACCGCATCGCCCCCGGCCAGAAGATCGCCGTTCAGAGCGGAGAGAAGATCTACATCGGCCCGATGCCCCTGCAGATCGAGATCTCCGCGACGGGCGCGGCCGAGGTCGTGCAGGAGGAGATCGGCGCGGATCGGTGGGCGGGCAAGCCCCTCTACGAAATCGAGGCGTGGAGCCTCGTCCTCGAGGTGCCCGATCGCGACAACAAGGGCGGGATGAAGGTCCTGCTCGACAACGTCAGCTTCAAGGCGCTCCCGGGCGACATGATCGCGCTGATGGGCCCGTCCGGCGCCGGCAAGACGACGCTCTTGCTCACGTTGAACGGCTACCTCCCGCCCACGAGCGGCATCGTCCGGATCAACGGCGAGGACCTCTACAGCATCTACGACACCCTCCGCGGCTCGATCGGCTACGTCCCGCAGGACGATCTCGTCCACCCCGAGCTCACCGTCTTCGAGGCGGTCCGATACAGCGCGAAGTTCCGGCTCCCGCCCGACTACTCCGATCAAGAGATCGATCAGCGCGTCGAGCAGACGCTGAAGGATCTCGGCCTCGACGGCGTGAAGAACCTCCAGATCGGCAAGCCCGAGAAGAAGGTCCTCTCCGGCGGTCAGCGCAAGCGCGTGAACATCGCCCTCGAGCTCGTGACCGACCCCGTGATCGTCTTCCTCGACGAGCCGACGAGCGGTCTCGCCGCCGACGACACGACCGCGCTGATCGAGCTCCTCGCCAACCTCACGAAGGCGACCGGCAAGACGATCATCATGACGATCCACCAGCCGGCGAAGGACGAGTTCGAGAAGTTCACGCACTCGCTGATCATGGGCTACGGCGGCGTGCCGATGTTCTTCGGGCCGACGAAGCCCGACGCCTACCGCTTCTTCGGATCTCTGAAGGAGCGGCAAGGCAAGCCGAACGACGTCGACAACCCCCGCGACATGTTCGACATGCTCGCCGCCCGCGAGCGCCCGATCTTCGAGCGGCTGAAGGCGCAGAACCCGAACGCGTCTCGCCAGGCCGCCCGCAAGGAGGCGGCGATGGAGTGGCGCGCCGAGTTCTTCCAGGACGGCAACGCCACCTATCGGAGGATGTACTCGGGCCGACGCGAGATAGGCGCCGGCGGCGGGGCTCAAGGGTTGCCACCCGGGCGGGCGAAGACCCGCGGGCAACTCGGCCTCCTCCTCTCGCGCTACTTCAAATGCAAAGTGCGCGACGTCAGCGGTCTGATCATCATGCTCGCGCAGGCGCCGATCATCGGCGCGCTCCTCGTGATGGTGTTCGGGCAGCAGGAGCAGTCGGTCCCGTCGTGGTGTCTCGGAGCGCTCCAACAACTCTCCAGCACGCAGGAGTTTCAACGCTCGGGCGCGAACAGCGCGGCCGTGCTCGACGGCATGGTCAAGGCGACGGACCACACCGCTGCCATCTTCTTCCTCATCGTCTCCGCCACCTGGTTCGGGACGTCCAACGCCGCCCGAGAGATCGTCGCCGAGCGCGCGATCTACTTGCGTGAGCGGATGGTGAACCTGAGCCTCATCAACTACGTCCTCTCCAAGTACCTCCTGCTCGCGTTCTTCTGCGTCGTTCAGTGCGCGATGCTCATGGGCATCGTCTATGTCGGCCTCGGCCTGCCGGGAGGCACGAACGCGTTCCTGCAGATGTTCGGCGCGTGCGTCGTGACGGCGCTCGTCGCCGTCGCGCTCGGCCTCGTCATCTCCACCGTCGTGACCTCGAGCGAGGCGGCGATGGCCCTCACCCCTATCGCCCTCATCCCCCAGGTCATCCTCGGCGGCATGCTCGTGCCGATGACGGTCGTGCCGGGCTGGCTGCGCTCCGTCTACTATCTGATCCCCTGCCGTTGGGGATTCGAGGCGGCCATCGTCCCGAACCGCCTGGCGCTCGAGAACGACAAGCCCTGGTCCATCGACTTGTTGATGCCCAACCCCCAGTCGTCGGACTCGAAGTTCATCGATGACTCGGGCCACTTCAAATGCGCGACCGCCCAAGTCGCGGCCGACCCAGACTCCCTCAAGGGCTCATGGGGTTTCTTCAGCTACCACGACGGTTGGGTGCCTTACGCCGTCCTGGTTGGTTTCGCGATCACCCTCCTCGTCATTCTGTGCGTCATCCTGAAGCGGCGCGACCCGGTCTGATGTAGGGTTCCTTCTCGCGTGGTGAAGAGGTCGCTCTCGTCGTCGATCGTCATCGTGTCGCTCCTCCTCGGAGGAGCGGCTTACGCGCAGGACGCAGTGCCGCGCGGAGGCTCGGGCGCCGTGAAGAAGACGGAGCCCGAGGGGGAGGCTCCGAAAGACCAGAGCGCGCCGCCGCGCATGGTCAAGTACGCCGCCCCCGTCCATCCGCCGGAGGCGAAGGCCAAGGGCCTCGAGGCGAAGGTCGTCGTCGGCCTCGACATCGACAAGAGCGGCAAGGTCACCAAGGTCGAGGTCGTCCAGCCCGCGGGCAACGGCTTCGACGAGGCGGCCGCCGCCGCGGCCAAGGATCTCGAGTTCGAGCCCGCGCGCAACGCCAAGGGCGAGCCGATCCCCGCCCACATCCTGTTTCGCTACACGTTCAGCCTCACGCCGGAGACGTCCCCCGGCCCCGAGACCGGCCCGACCGGGTCGACGGAGCAGCCGCCCGACACGCAGACGCTCTCCGGCGTCGTCGTGGGCGAGGTGAAGACGGATCGGAAGGCGAAGACCCCCTCCCCCGCCGAGGACATCTTCGTCGAGGGGGCGACGGTCACGATCAAGCAGCGCGGAGGCGGCACCGTCCGCACCCTCGTGACCGACACGTCGGGGAAGTTCGACGCCGGCCAGCTCGATCCCGGCACCTACGACGTCCACATCGAGGCGGTCGGCTACGGACCGCTCGACCTGGTCGAGGAGGTCCAGCAAGGGACCTCGCAGCAGGTGAAGTATCGCCTCTTCGTCTCGGCGAGCGGCGGCATCGAGGTCTTCGTCCGCGGGGAGCGTCCCCCGCGCGAGGTGGTGAAGCGCACCGTCTCGAAGCGCGAGATCAGCCGCATCCCCGGCACGAACGGCGACGCGCTCCGATCGATCCAGAACCTGCCCGGCGTCGCGCGTCCGCCCGCGATCGCCGGCCTCCTCCTCGTGCGCGGGTCGGGGCCGGCCGACACGCAGACGTTCATCGACGGGACCCCGGTCCCGCTCATCTATCACTTCGGCGGCCTCTCGAGCGTCGTGCCCACCGAGATGCTCGACAAGATCGACTTCTACCCGGGCAACTTCGGCTCCGAGTACGGCCGCGTGATGGGCGGCATCGTCGACGTCGGGCTCCGCAAACCGAAGGACGACGGCTATCACGGCCTCGCTCAAGTCGACCTCATCGACGCCCGGGGGATGGTGGAGGGGCCCATCGCGAAGGGCTGGACCTTCGCGGCGGCGGGGCGCCGGAGCTACCTCGACGCCTGGCTCGGACCGACGCTGGAAGCGGCGGGCGCGAGCGTCACCCAGGCCCCGGTGTACTGGGACTATCAGCTCATCCTGGAGCACAACTCGGCGGCGGCGGGGCGCTTCCGCTTCGCCTTCTTCGGCAGCGACGACTCGCTCGAGCTGCTCGTGAAGGATCCCGCCCCCGGTGAGCCGGCCCTCTCGGGCAACGTGGGGCTGAAGACGGCGTTCCAGCGCATCCAGCTCCTCTACGAGAAGGACCTCGGGTCCAAGACGAAGATCCGCGCCGTCGGCGCCTTCGGTCACGACGAGCTCGGCTTCAGCCTCGGGCCGCTGTTCTTCTTCCTCGACGTCCTCTCGTACAACACGCGCTTCGAGCTCGCCCACGAGCTTTCGAAGGGGGTCCGCTTCAACGCCGGCTTCGATGTCTTCTCTGGCTACGGAAACGTGAAGCTGCGCCTGCCGGAGCAGAACTCACGACCGGGCGAGCCCGCGAACCAGCCGTTCTCGACCCGGCCCTTCCGCGAGCTCGAGCAGTCGGCGCCCGCGGTACAACCCGCGGTCTACGCGGAGCTCGAGCTCGAGCCCACCCAAGGCATCCGCATCGTCCCCGGCGTTCGCCTCGACTACACGAGCTTCAACGAGGAGATGACGTTCAGCCCGCGCGTGTCCGGGCGGTTCGATCTGACGAAGGGCTTCCCGCGCACGACGATCAAATCCGGCATCGGCGTCTATCACCAGCCGCCGCAGTTCCAACAGGCCATCCCTCCCCTCGGCACCGAGGGGGTGAAGGCGAACCGCGCGATCCACTACGCCCTCGGCATGGAGCAGGAGATCACGAAGCAGCTCGACGCCTCTGCGGAGGGCTTCGTGAAGCAGTTCGATCAGCAGGTCATCGGCCAGGCCGCGACCGACGGCTCGAACCTCACCTACGACAACAAGGGCGTGGGGTACGCGGTCGGCGGGGAGTTCCTCCTCCGCTACAAGCCCGACGAGCGCTTCTTCGGGTGGGTCGCGTACACGCTGTCGCGCAGCGCGCGGCAGAACGCGCCGGGCGAGGAGGAGTACCTCGTCAACTTCGATCAGACCCACATCCTCACTGTGCTCGGGAGCTATCAGCTCGGACACGGATGGGAGATCGGGGCCCGCTTCCGCCTCGTCTCCGGGAACATCATCGATCCCATCGTGTGCGACGCGAGCAGCTCGAGCTGCGACGCCAACCGCTCCAACGCGATCTTCCACGGGCCGAGCGGCACCTATGTCCCCATCCCGCTCGGCAACAACAGCGAGCGGCTCCCCATGTTCCACGCCCTCGACCTCCGCGTGGACAAGAAATGGAAGTTCAAATACTGGGCGCTCTCGGCGTACCTCGACGTCCAGAACGTCTACAACAACCAGAACCCCGAGGCCGTCGGTTACAACTTCGACTACACCGCTCGGCAGTACGTGAACGGCCTGCCCATCCTGCCGAGCATCGGCCTGCGCGGAGACTTCGGAGAGGACAAGGAATGAAGCGCCGTCCCTATCTTCGCGCCCTCACGCTGGGCGGGATCGGGCTCGCGTTCATGGGCGGGCCGGGCGGCTCGGGCTGCTCTGCCCCCTTCGACCCGCCGAGCCTCATCAACACCCTGCGCATCCTCGACGTCGCCGTCGACAAGCCGTACGCGAACCCCGGCGACGAGGTCACCTTCACGATGAGCTACTTCGACGGGCGCATCACCGGGAGCCTGTCGCCCATCACCATCGTGTGGATCGGGGGGTGCTTCAACCCGGAGGGCGGGCAGTACTACGCCTGCTACGACCAGCTCGCAGAGCAGCTCTCGGGGCTCTCCGGGATCCCGCCTCAAGGTGGCCCCGTCGGCATCGGCCCGAGCTTCACCCTGACGATCCCCGACGACATCGTCTCGAGCCAGCCCGAGCCTTCCTACGGCCCCAAGTATGGCCTCGCCTACGTCTTCTTCGTCGCGTGCGCGGGCACCCTCGGCCCCGTCGATCAAGAGGGCACCACCGCCGCCGGATCCTTCCCGGTGGGCTGCTTCGACGCCGAAGGGAACCAGCTCGGGCCGGACGCCTTCATCCCTGGATACACCCAGGTCTACGTCTTCGAGGACGGCCGGGTGAACGCGAACCCGCCCGTCGAAGGCATGCTGTTCGACGAAGAGCTCCTCGCCGAGGACGCCCGCATCGAGACGACGACCTGCCCCGTCACCTTCGAAGAGCGACGGAAGTCCGGGTGCTCCGCCACCGACGAGTTCACCGAATGCGACGCCCACACCATCGACCTCCAGGTCCCCGATGACGTCGCCGACGACGACCAGGAGTCCCTCGACGCCGACGGCAACCCCCTCAAAGAGTCGGTCTGGGTCTCCTACTTCGCGACGGGCGGAACCTTCGACGCCGACATCAAGCTCTTGAACGACGCGACGAAGGGGATCCAGGAAGACAGGGCCGTGAAGTGGGTCGCCCCCGATGAGCCGGGCACCTACCAGATCTGGGCCGTCGTCCACGACAACCGCGGCGGATCCCGCGTCGTCTCGCACACCGCCGACGTCACCGAGTGATCGCCCGCGTCAGGAGGCGCGCCGCGTGGGGGCGCACTCCGGGCATGCTTTGACGATCGTCTTCACGAGGCGCGCGAGATCCAGCGGCTTGGGGAGGACCGCGACGTAGCGCGCGGCGAGCGCGGCCCTCCGGAGGGCCGGATCACGGAAGCCCGTCATGGCGATGAGCTTCACGGTCGGGAACGACGCCGCCACCCGCCGCGCGAGCCAGATGCCGTCGTGCTCGGGGAGGCCGATGTCGGCGACGATCACATCGGGCACGCGGTGCTGGAGCGCGGCGAGGGCCTCCCGGGAGTCGTGCGCGACCGAGGTGGTGGCCCCGAGGCTCCGCAGGACTACCGAGAGCGCCTCCGCGAGCTCCGGCTGGTCTTCGACGACGAGGAGATCCCTCCCGAACAACACCGGGCGCGACGACACTTCACTCTCCTTCATGGCTTCATGACGGTTACACACCTCGTGCCACCGCTCCGTCGTCGACGAGGGAGCGCATCGCGCGGACGAGGTCATCGAGATCGAACGGCTTTCGGAGGAGCGCGGTGCGATCGCCGAGCGCGCGGACCCGCCGATCGATCGAAGGATCGGAGAGCCCCGTCATCACGACGAGCGGGATGGTGAGGCCGGCCTCGCGCGCGGAGTGGGCGACCTGGAGCCCCGTCATCCACGGCATCGAGATATCGGTCACGAGGATGTCGAACGGGCCGTCCTCGGCCAGCCTCTCCAAGAGCTCCGCCCCCGTCGTCGCGCTCGTCACGATCGCACCCACCGCCCGCAGCGACGCGACGACCGCGGCGAGCAGATCCGGATCGTCGTCCGCGACGAGCACCCGACGAATCATCGAAGGACTCGAGTGCAGCGCGCGTGCCACGCGTGTGCATGCCGGGGGCATCGGCTCACCCGAGCTCGGCGGCATGGATGCGCCACATCAGGACGGGGCCGCTGCGGACCCCTCCCGCGAGGAGCTCGTCAGAGCGACGAGCAAGGGAGGGGTCGGCGAGCGGAGCGAGCCGGGGGTGGGCACCCGCCGAGCATCCGAGGAAGCAGCTGATCGGTCCGTCGTGCGACGACGCGATCACCACGCTGCCGGGGTGCTCGAGGGCGTAGGTGGCCGCGGCGCGGTGACGGGTGCCCAGCGTCGACAAATCGTACGGGTGGCGGAACAGGGCGTCGGAGTCGAGCGCGCGGATCACCTCGAGGTCGGGCGACACCGGGAGGACGACCCCGAAGCCTCGCACGCCGAGCGCGCAGTCGAGCACCGTCGCGCCATCCATCGCGGTGAGGCCGCCGAGCTCGATGACCCAACGCTCGACCTCGTCTTGAACGGCGCGCTGGAGGACGCGGCGCAGCTGCATGGCCGCCCCCGACGCGCTCGACGGCCCGGCGCTGCCGCCGTGGCGCGCGTCGACCGCGCCGTCCATGAAGTGGAGCAGCTCCCCGAGCGCAGGAGACCGAACGGTGCGGTACGACGCGCGCACCGGGACGTGGGGCTCGTCGACGTCGCTCACGACGAGGATCCCGCCCCGCCCATGTGAGGACATTTGCCGCACGATCGCGCGGATGGTGGCGAGGTAATCGCGGTACGAAGCGGGCCCGAGCTTCGCCTGCTCCGCGCAGCGCAGGAGCGCGCGTCGGACGGGGCCCTC
Source organism: Polyangiaceae bacterium (assembly GCA_044225865.1). Lineage (GTDB taxonomy): Bacteria > Myxococcota_A > Polyangia > Polyangiales > Polyangiaceae > Xiheicaenibacterium. The sequence goes on from JBGAID010000011.1 coordinate 115,604, forward strand.
GATCGCGGTCGGATCCTCGATGCCCTGATCGATCTGACCGCGCTCGTACTCGAGCACGCCGTCGTCGCCTCGCCTCACCGAGAGCGTGCCGGGGCGGAGCGACACGACCTTCAGGAACGGATCCCCCTCCCCGTTTCGGCCCTCTCGCGTGATGCCGACGATGCGCAGGCTGCGGCCGTGCAGCTCGACCTTGGTGTACATGCGGTCGCTCCGGGTCGCGACCCCGAGCTTCACGAGCTCCGAGACGGTGAAGGGACGGACGGGGTCGAGGCGGAGGGTGCTCCACCGATATTGGAGCATCGGGCTCGCGTCGAACGCGTCGCCCTCCGGCAGCACCACGTCGGCCGTGATCGGACCGGCGAAGACGACCCGCACCGGGTCATACGCGCCCTCGTGAGGCTCCAGCCCGGCGAGGTACACCGTCGTCACGAGCTCGGAGACGATCTCGTCCGACACGCCCGCGAGGCTCGGATGGTCGGCGCCGACGCGCTCGCGCACCACCGGCACGAGGGCTGGGGGGAAAATGCTCGCCCGCGGCGACGGGGGCGACCACGCGCTGGGCGGCGCCTTCTCGGGCGAGGGGTGCATGACGGCCTCCCCGAGAAGAGATCCAAGTCCCCTGCCAAGAGCGGCTCAGGAGGCGGGAGGGCGCTTCTCCCCGAGGCGGGCGTCGAGCTGGCCGAGGCGCCGCAGCAGCTCCGCGTGCATGTGATCGACCTTCTCGTGGAGGTGGGCGATCTCCAGCTCGGCCTTGAGGTTGACGTTGTACTCGATGTCCCCGCGCACCCGATCGCGAGAGGCCTGCCGGTTCTGACTCAGCAGCACGAACACGGAGAGGATGATCGCCTCGAGCGAGACCACCATCGTGAGCAGGCCGAACGGGAAGGGATCGAAATCGCCGAACGGGAGCACGTGGACGTTCAGGATGATCCACACGAAGAAGAACCCCACGTGGATGAACAAGAACGGCAAGCTCCCGCTGAAGTCGGAGATCCAGTCCGCGACCTTCATCACGGTGGTGCGGTGATCTTCGACCTCCTCGTTCACGTTGCGAGAGGCGGTGTGGCGCAGGAGCTCGGCCGTCTGCCTTAGCCGGCGACCGGTCGCGGCGAGGAGATCCATCGCCGCGCCGGGACGGAGGCGGCAGAGCTCGTCGAGGTCGTCACGGTCGACGACGATCGCCTCCAGATCTTGGGTGACGACCGCGGACGCGGTGCGGGGCCCGCTGTCGAGCAGCGAGATCTCTCCGAAGAAGTCCCCCTCGCGCGCCGTCTCGAGCACGATGCGCTCCCCCGTGTCGTTCTTGAAGAAGACCTCGACCTCGCCGCTCCTCACGACGTAGAGCGCGTCCCCGGGATCGCCCGTGTTGAAGAGGACCTTCCCCGCGGGGTGGGTCTCGAGCTCCACGCGCTCCGCGAGGGCGTTGCGCTCGTTCTCGTCGAGCAGCGAAAAGAACGGAACCGTGGCGAGCATTTCGGTGGTCGTCGGCATGTTCGCTCCACCCGGCAGGTTAGCGACGAAACGCCTCAGCGCGCACCGCCTCGCCGCGCCGTGCGCCAAAACTCCCCCGGCGCGAGGTCGGACGCTCGAGATCGGGCAGGGGCGCGAGAGGCCCACCTCGTGCACGGTCCGACGCCGTGCCTTCTCCCCTGCCGCGAAGAACCTTCCTCGGCGCGATCGGCTCCTCTGTCGCGATCGCCGCCGCGTGCAGCTCCGAAAAGCCTCAGAAGACCGAAGAGCCTCCGCGCGGTCCGGGGCCGGGCGCGCCCCGCGAGGGCGACACCAAGCTCCCCCCGCCCGAGGTGAGCTCGTCCGAGATGCCGAAGAGGAAGCTGGGCAAGACGGGCGAGCTCGTCTCGCTCGTCGGTCTGGGGGGCTTCCACATCGGCATCCCCAAGGAGGAGAGCGAGTCGATCCGCCTCATCCGAACCGCCATCGATCGAGGCATCAACTTCCTCGACAACTGCTGGGACTACAACGAAGGCAAGAGCGAAGAGCGCATGGGGAAGGCGCTCGCCGACGGCTATCGCGACAAAGCGTTCCTGATGACGAAGCTCGACGGCCGGACCAAGAAGGCGGCCCTCGATCAGCTCGAGCAGTCCTTGAAGAGGCTCCGCACCGACCGCATCGACCTCGTCCAGATCCACGAGGTCATTCGCGACACCGACCCCGACCGTTGCTTCGCGGAGGAAGGCTGCGTCGAGGCCCTCGTGGAGGCGAAGAAGGCGGGCAAGCTCCGCTACATCGGCTTCACCGGCCACAAGGACCCGAGCATCCACCTCTCGATGCTCGAGGCCGCCGACAAACACGGCTTCGCGTTCGACACCGTGCAGATGCCCCTCAACGTGATGGACGCCCACTTCCGAAGCTTCGAGAAGCGCGTCCTCCCCGTCCTCGTCGACAAGGGCATCGGCGTGCTCGGGATGAAGTCGATGGGCTCGGGGATCATCCTCAAGAGCAACACCGTCACCGCCACCGAGTGCCTCCACTACGCCATGAACCTCCCGACCAGCGTCGTCATCACCGGCTGCGACGCCATGGGCATCCTCGAGCAAGCGATCGCGGCCGCCCTCTCGTTCAAGCCCCTGCCAAACGACGCCATCGCCGCCCTCCTCGAGAAGACCAAGAGCGCCGCCGCCCAAGGCGAGTTCGAGCGATTCAAGACCTCGGAGACCTTCGACGGAACCGCGAAGCACCCCGAGTGGCTCGAGAAGGCGTGAGCGGGAGCAAGCGCAAGCGCCGAGAGATGCTCGCTCGCCTCCAACGGACTTCGCTACGGATTCCGTAGCGCAGCCCCCCCGAGTTTCATCGGCGAGCGAGCACCTGACTCTTGGGCCGAGCGCCGAGCGAGTGCTGCCCCCACTCGTAGGTGCTCGGCGCTTCGCGCCTGCGCGCCGCCGGTCTCCCTCAATTCCCCTCGCGGTCGCGGACGGCCGCGAACCCAGCGACACTTCTCGCCGACTTGCTTCGCAAGACGGCGGAAGTTTGTCGCTGCGCATGCTCGGGCTGCCAAAGGGCAGCGTCCTGCGCGGGCGTGGGGGAGACAGCCCGCAAGGTTCATGCGCTACGGATTCAGCGCCGCCCCCAACCCTCCCCCCGCCTCAGCGCGCCCCGCCCAGCCTCGCCACGACCTCCAAGCTCGCCCCCGCCCAGCCTCGCCACGACCTCCAAGCTCGCCCCCGCCCAGCCTCGCGACGACCTCGGTCGGCGCATGTTCCTCATGCGACGACCGGCGCAGCGAGCCTTATAGGCGAGCGAGCATCTGACTCTCGGGCCGAGCGCCGAGCGAGTGCTGCCCCCACGCGTCGGCGCTGCGCGCCGCCGGTCTCCCAAACGCATGCTCCGGGCTGCCAAAGCGCAGCCTGCGCGTGCGTGGGGGAGACACGGGAACGCGCTACGGATTCCCATGGCGTCTTCCGCCACGACCTCCCAGGTCGATCCATTCCGAGCCCGCACCCACCTCCAGCGCCCCCCGCCCAACCTCGCCCCGACCTCAAGTTCGCTCCCCGCCCAGCCCGCGCGCAACCTCGGTCGGCGACGGTTCCTCCGTCGACGACCGGCGCAGCGAGCCTTATAGGCGAGCGAGCATCTTCCTCTCGGGCCGAGCGCCGAGCGGACAAACACAGTCGGCGACGGTTCCTCCGTCGACGACCGGCGCAGCGAGCCTTATAGGCGAGCGAGCATCTTCCTCTCGGGCCGAGCGCCGAGCGAGTGCTGCCCCCACGCGTCGGCGCTAACGCGCCGCCGGTCTCCCCCAAACGCATGCTCGGGCTGCCAAAGCGCAGCCCTGCGCGTGCGTGGGGGAGACAATGGAACGCGCTACGGATTCCGTAGCGTCTTCTGCCACGACCTCCCAGGTCGAGCCCATTCCAAGCCCGCACCCACCTCTCAGCGCGCCCCCGCCCAACCTCGCCCCGACCTCCAAGCTCGCCCCCGCCCAGCCTCGCCACAACCTCGGTCGGCGCATGTTCCTCATGCGACGACCGGCGCAGCGAGCCCTATAGGCGAGCGAGCATCTTCCTCTCGGGCCGAGCGCCGAGCGGATCACACAGAGCGCCGAGCGGACAACACTGCTATGAGGGCGCGGACGATGGCTGCGACGAAGCCCCGCGCGAAGAAGGCGACCCCGAAGACGGCCGTTCCCAAGGGGACGCGCAAGCGGCGCGGCGTGTCGCTTCGTCCTACGACGCTCGAGGCGTCCGAGCTTCCGATCGGGGTCGACGACGCGGCGGTGGCGGGGCTCGCAGAGCGCATTCGGTCGGACGGTGGGGCGGTCATCGGGGCCTATCGAGAGCCGCTCGGGGGGCAGCCGCTGCTCGTCGCGTCGCTGCCGATCGAGCGGGTGCACCCGACTTCGTTCCAGCGCGACCCGTCCGACGCGCACGTGCGGCGGCTCACCCTCGCCATGGACAAGACGCGGCGGTTCTTGGATCCGGTCATCGCGGTCCGGGACGAGGGCGAGGCGGGGGGCTATTGGGTGCCGAACGGGAACCACCGGCTGACGGCGCTGAAGGAGCTCGGCGCGAAGGCGATCGTGGCCCTCGTCGTTCCGGATCCGAAGGTCGCGTACCAGATCCTCGCCCTCAACATCGAGAAGGCCCACAACCTCCGGGAGCGCGCCCTCGAGGTCGCGCGGATGTACGACGAGCTCGCGCGCTTCGACGATCGCAAGGAGAGCGAGTGCGCCCTGGAGTTCGAGGAGCCTCTTCTCGCGACGCTGGGCTTCGCCTATCAGAAGCGGCCGCGTCTCTCGGGCGGGGCCTACGCGCCCATCCTGAAGAAGGTCGACGGTTTCCTCGAGGTGAAGCTCGCCGACGCGAAGGCGGAGCGGGACGCGCGGGCGGATCTCGTCCTCGCCCTCGACGACGCCGTCTCGGAGGCGGTGGCGAAGCTCAAGGCTCGCGGGCTGACGAGCCCCTACCTGAAGACGTTCGTGGTCGCGCGCATCAACCCGCTTCGCTTCATCAAGGGTGACCCTCCGCCGCTCGAAGTCCTCTTGCCCCAGATGGCCAAGCGCGCGCGCGGGATGAAGGTCGATGGCGTGAAGGTCGAGGACCTCGCGCGGACCGGCGGAGCACCTGAAGAAGAATGACGGACATCGAAATGCCTTTCTCAAGCCTCGATCCGGCGATCGCGAAGGCTCTCACGGATCGTGGATTCACCGCCCTCACGCCGGTGCAGCGGGCCATGATCGATCCCGGCCTCGACGGCCGGGATCTCCGGATCACGTCCCAGACCGGGTCGGGGAAGACGATCGCGATCGGGCTCACCCTGCTCGAGGCGATCCGCGACGCGAAGGGGCCCCCGCGAGCGCTCGTGATCGCGCCCACGCGCGAGCTCGCCAAGCAGGTGAACGATGAGCTCTCGTGGCTGTACGCCTCCGTTCCGGCGGCGGTGGCGGCGGTGACGGGCGGGACGAGCTTTCGTGAGGAGATGCGCAGCCTCGGACGCAAGCCCGCCGTCGTCGTGGGCACCCCGGGGCGCATGCTCGATCATCTGCGGCGGGGCACCGTCGACCCGAGCGCGGTCCGCGCGGTCGTGCTCGACGAAGCGGATCGGATGCTCGACCTCGGCTTCCGCGACGACCTCGAGGCGATCTTCTCGCTCGTGCCCGAAGGGCGCCGCACCCACCTCGTGTCGGCGACGTTCCCGCGAGAGGTCCTCGCCCTCGCCGACAAAGTGCAGCACGAGCCGGCGCGGGTGGAGGGGACCCCGCTCGGGACCGCGAACACCGACATCGAGCACGTGCTCCACCTCGTCCCCGAGGACGAGCGCTTCGACGCGATCGTGAACCTCCTGCTCGCGACCCCGAACGCGGAGACGCTCATCTTCGCGCGGACGCGGGTCGACGTCGCCTCGCTCGCAGACGGCCTGCGGGACGCGGGGTTCGTGGTCGGCACCCTCTCCGGAGAGATGGATCAACCCGAGCGGGAGCGGGCCCTCGCCACCTTCAAGCGCGGGCACCTCGACGCCCTCGTCGCGACCGACGTCGCGGCGCGCGGGATCGACGTCTCCGACATCGGTCGCGTCATCCACGCCGATCCTCCCCAGGACGCGGACGCCTACACCCATCGGAGCGGACGAACGGGGCGCGCGGGACGCAAAGGAACGAGCTCGGTGCTCGTGACGGAAGGGACGTTCGAGCGGACGCAGCGCGTGCTCTCGCGCGCGAAGCTGCGCTTCCGGGTCGAGCCGGTGCCGAGCCAGGAGGAGATCCGCGCGCTTCGCGACGACATGGTCCTCGCGTCCCTCGCGCGGGAGCCCGCCTCCGGCGACGACGCACCGGCCGATCCGGGGCCTCATCTGCTCGCCCTCGCCGAGCGCGTCCTCGGGCTGCCGAACGTCGCGCTCGCGATCGCGCGCCTCCTCGCGAGGGCTCGCGCCGCCGGTCCCGCCGAGCCGCGCGAGCTCACCCCCGTCGTGCTCCGCGCGAGCACAAGCGCGCGCGGCCCGCGGGCGTCTCACCGCCGCGCGGACGAAGCGGAGCCGGCTCCGCGGCGGCGCGACGAGGAGCGCTCGTGGGCACCGTTCCGGATCGCTTGGGGCGCCGCGCACGGCGCCGACGCGCGGCGGCTCCTCGCCATGGTCTGTCGCCGCGGCAACATCCGGTCGAACGACATCGGGGCGATCCGCGTGCAGCGCAACTACTCGATCGTGGACGTCGCGGCCGAGCTCGCGGACGGGTTCGAGCACGCCACGCGGGTGCCGGATCCGCGCGACCCTCGCGCGACGATCCGACGCGAAGGACGAGAGCCCGCGGCGCCGGAGCGGGCTCCCGTCAAGGAGGCGCGCCCGCGCCCGCCCAAGGCGGCGCCGTCTCGCGGCGGGGCTCGACCGCCGACGCGACCGGCGGGGCGCGCCGGCCCTCCGCCGCGGCCGCTCAAGGGCCGCCGCGGCTGATCGTCACGGGCGCGAGGCGACGTCGCACGTGCCCCGCGAGACATAGCCCGAGCGCGCGCTGGAGCGCGCGATGCCCCCCTCTCCCCGGAACACGACCTCGCGTCCCCAGCCGCGCAGCGCATCGAACGAGCCCCCCGCCGTCATGTCGAAGGACCCGTCGCAGTCGTTGTTCGAGACCCCTCCCCACGACCACGCGAGCCATCCGATGCCGCGCGCCTGGGCTTCGGGGAGGAAGTACGCGAGGTCGAACGGATGGGCGCCGCACTCGAACACGGCGTGGGGCGCGAGCTCTCCGACGATGAGGGGCGCGGGCGCGGCCTCGATCGCCCACAGCTTGTCGTGAAGAGCGGCCCGCGAGCCGTCGAGCCAGTACGGGTGCACCGAGAGGACGATCTCGCGCTTCGGATCGGCGGCGAGGAGGCGCGGCGCGATCGTGAGCAGGCCCGAGAGATCCTGGCCCCAGCTCGGGGCGTCCAAAACGAGCGGCACCTCGATCCCGGCCGCGCGCACCGCCCGAACCGCGCCCGCGAGGGCCGCTTCGTAGACGAGCAGAGGGACGTGCTCGTCCCCTGGCTCATTGGCGATGTTCACGAGGACGTGACCGGCGTGCTTCGCCACGAGCTCGACCACGTCGGGGCGTGACCAGAACGCCACCTCCGCGGGCAGCTCCCAGAGCTTCCCCGTCGCGTCGTGGAGATCGAGGATCGCGAGCATGCCCAGCTCGGCCGTCCGCGAGAGGGCAGCGTCGAGCTCGGGGGGGACGCCCGCCGTCGCGAGCCACACGATGCGGACCGTGTTGGCCCGCGTCTTCGCGATCTCGGGGAGCAGCCGCGCCCCCGCCTTGTCGTCGCTGAAGACGAGCATCTCGTTCACCCCGCGCATGATGAAGGGCTCGCCGCACGGGTCTCTCAGGACCGCGCCATCGACGTAGAAGCGCCGCCCCGGCGGCGCTCGGGGCGGCACAGGTCGATCGCGGGCAGAGCTCACCGCTGCTTCGGGACCGCACGCGAAAAGCACGCAGGCGAGCGCAACCGCTTCGATCGAACGACGGCTCCGCGGCACCGCCGAGTTCTATCAGGTGTGAGGGGACACCGCCGCCGCAGGGCGAGGCGATCGCGCGCCCTCAGGGCGCGGCGAGGCTCGGCGGATCGCACTCGAGAGCGTTCTCCTTGCTGTCGTCGACCTGACACATGCCGCGCGCGCCGCCGCGGAGGGTGCACGGGTCGTTCTCCTCGTGATCTCGACATGCCGCCTCGTCGGCGCGGCTCGCGAGGGTAGAGGCCCCGATCACGGTCACGACCGCGAGGCCGATGACGACCTTCAATGCTCGCGGACCTCTCGCGCGTAGGGAGTGACGCATGAGAGGAGTCCGAAGCAGAACCAGTGCCAAGCCGAGGCACCGACCGCGAGCGGCAGAGCTCACCGATCCGGGCGGGGCGGCGCCGCGGACGCGGGGATCGACTTCCTCGAGCCGGGGGAGCGCGCCCGCACCGTCATCAGCTGATCGCGGTCGAGCGACATGCCGCGCAGGAGCGAGCGCACCAAGTCGAAGTGATCGTCCGACGCGTCGTCGAGCTCGGCGTGGTCGAGCGCAAAGATCGCCGTCCCCTCCCCCGCCGTCGCGTCGTACGTCGAGAGCGCGTCCGAGAACGCCGCCCCCGCGAGCACGATCTGGCCAGGACCGAACGTGGCACGAACCACGGGAGGGACGCGGCGCTCGATGCGCACCGATCCGCGCATCACCAGGTACATCCGGCCGCGCCCCGCCGCCGCCGGATCGATCGGCTTGCCGGTCGGAGGCCGAAGGATCTCACCGCGCTGGGCGATGTCGGCGATGGCTTGGATCTTGGCCGTCCCGAAGCAGCGCGTCCGCCGCAGCATGGCGATGCGGCTCACGACGTCGAGGTCGAGGGCGGGGTCGACGGCAGGAGGCAGCTGGTCGAACCCGCCGGTGGGGGCGAGGGTCAACGCGACGTCGTGAAGCCCGCCCGCGACGATGCGCCGCGCCGCCGAGGTGTAGTCGGGGAAATCCTCGAACACCTCGAGCCACCCGTCGTAGGGGAGCTCGAGCAGGTGCGCGTCCGCCGAGATCAAGGCCGTCCTCAAGCGCGGGCGACCGATGTTGAGATCCAGGATGCCGATGAGGGACCCTGGCCCGAAGATGAGATCGTCCTCGTCTTCCGCGCGCATCGTGACCTCGCCGCTGACGACGAAGTGAGCGTGCTTCGGCTCGTCGCCTCGCTCGTAGACGATCGAGCCGCGCGGGAGGTGGACGTCGCGCAAGATGGAAGCCATCTGCCGCGCGACCTCCGGGGGCGTCCGCGCTGCCGACATGGCGCGAAGGAAGAGCTCGCGCTCGATGCGCTTCTTGCGATCGGTGACGAGGTCCGGATCCCCCGGGTCAAGCATGAGAGAGCCCCCACTCGACGCCGGCGAGCCCGGCCGGGCCGATCTCGAGGATGGCGGGGCGCTTCGCCGCCTCGCGCCGCGCGACGTGGATCATCTCGACGAGCCCCGCCTCCGCCGCGTACGCGACCGCGAGCGACGCGATGAGATCGTCCTTGTCGACGATGAGCTGTTTGAGGGCGTCGTCGTGGCCGAGGGGGGCGCCGCTCGCGCCGAGAGCGCCCCGCGCCCGACGAATGCGCTCGTCGCTCGGCAGGTCGTCGACCACGATTCGAAGCAGCGCCTTCACGTCTCGGTCTCCGATCGCGAGCACATCCAGAAACTCGAGGGCGGTGGAGCGAGCGCGCTTGTCGCCGCGCACCACCGCGTAGTGGACGCTCTCGATGTCCTCGTTGCGATGGGCGAGCTGGAGGAATCGAAAAGCGCGCTCCAGCGCGTACGCGATCCGGTCGGCGAGGAGGCCGGTGAGCAGCTCCGCGGCCGGACGCTCGCCGTCCTTCGCCATCTCGGGCTCGAGGGCGGAGAGGGTTTCGAAGAGGGCGAGATACTCGCTGAGGCAGCGGTGGGTCGAGGCCTCGAAGAAGGCGCGATCGAAGCGCAGCTTGCCCACCAGGCCGTTCTTCGCGTCGGTCGACATCCGCCCGAGGGCGCGGAGGATCCGATAGCGGACCGCGCTCGCGGGCTCCTCCGAGAGGCGGGCCACGAGCAGGTCGACGGCGGCCTGCGTCCCGAACGCGGCGAGGGCGCGCGGCACCTGCCTTCGCACGCGCTCTGGGGTGGCGAGATCGGTGAGGGCGGTGACGAGCGCCTCGTAGCCCGCCTCCCCCAGGGACACCAGGGCGGCGCGGGTCTCGGCGCGCCCCTCTCGAATCGCGAGCTCGCCGACCAAATACCCCGCGAGCGTCTCCGTCTTCGTCCGCCGGATCGCCTCCGACGCGACGATGCCGAAGGGCTGGGTCGCCCCGTCCTTCGAGATGATGGCGCGGACGACCTCCGCCCAGCGGGTGTCGCCGTGCTTGCCGACGACCTCGAGCAGAGAGCGCCGCGCCGCGACGCCGCGCTCCGACGCGTCGGCGAGGAGGGCCGCGATCTTCTCGTCGCGCTCGGGCTCGAGGGCGTCGATGGCGAGGAAGAAGGCGGCGTAGGCCTGCACCTTGGGATCGGCGTCTTCGAGCGCGAGCGACGCCGCCTCGCGCCGGCCCGCGGCGGCGAGGGCGCGCACGGCGGCGGCGCGGACGTTCGGCTCGCGGTGCCCGAGCAGGCGCTCGGCGAGGGGAACGAAGCCGCTCCGACCGGCTCTGCCCTCCGACGCGTCCGCGAACACCTCCAGCGCCCGCGAGAGGACGGCGGGGGACTCGTGGTAGAGGATCAGCGCGGGCAGGAGCCTTCGCCTCCGGGTCGCCGCGAGCAGGTCGATCGCGGCGAGGACGTGAGGCTCGTCATCGCTCGCGAGGCTCTCGAGGAGCGTCTCCACCGCCGCGAGGTCGAGCTCGTGATCGCCGTCGGGGAGCTCGCCGCGCGCGAGCGCGCGCCGGAAGACGTCGACGTAGGGGCGCCGCAGCGCAACCGCCGCGCCGAGCCACGCGAGCGCGAGGCCGCTCACGATCATGCCGAGGGTCCGAGGATCGGCCGCGCCCATCGCGGAGAGGATCCCGATCACCGCCGCCGCGAGCGCCTGGGCGCCGCGTCCCAACATCGTGTCGATGAGGCGCTTGCTCCGATCGCGGATCTCCTGCGGCAAAGGCAAGAGGAGCAGCTCGGTCGTCACCCGATGGAGGCTGTGCCGGAGCGATCCATCCGTCCCCTTGACGACGAGGGCGAGCGCGAAGGCCCCCGTCGCCGCCACCGAGGCGCCCCCGAGCACGATGAGGAGCGGGAACAAGAGCAGCGTCGAGGTGACCCCGAGCTTTCGCACGAGCGGGCCCGTGACGAAGAGCTGGACGACCAGCGCGACCGCGTTTTGAATCGCGTAGTACGCGCCCAGGAACGGCCCGAGCTTGGCAGGCCCGAGGGCGGCCGCGGCCGTCGACTTGAAGAGGAAGTCGGCCATCAGCACCGTCGCGGTCGAGATCGCGACGAGCCCGCCCGCGAGCGCGACGTAGCGGTCGGAGCGGAGGATCGAAACATCCTTCAGCCACGAGAACGCCCCCACCGGCGAGCGGTCTTCGTCGTCGATCCCCTCCGTCGCGGGCACGATCGTCACCGTCAGCCCCGCGAGCAAGAAGAGCACCGCCGCCGAGAAGAGGAGCGTGGTCGCGCTCGTCCCGCGCAGGACGATGGCCGCCGCCGTCGCCCCCAGGGTCGCGCCGAGGACGCCCCCCGCCGCCATCGGTCCGAACAAGCGCTTGCCCTGGGAGACGGTGAAGATCTGGCCCACGAACAGCCAGAACTGGAGCGTGAGGATGGTCCCCATCACCCCGCTCGTCACGTAGAGCACGAAGACCATCGCTGGCGTCGGCTCCCGGAGGTAGAGGAGGGCGATCACGTAGGCGCAGACGCCGAGCGAGACCACGAAGCCCGCCCGCCGGCCGAAGCGCTTCGACACCGCCGACGAGACCGCGCCCGCGATGATGGTGAGGATCGCGAGCAGGACGTAGACCCAGGCGAGCCGGGACGGCGGCAGCTTCGAGAGAAACAGCGTGTCCCGCGCCGTCTCGAGCATCGTGTGGGCGGCGGTGACGAGGGCGAGGATCCCGCAGGTGGACGCGAGCAAGCGCCCCTCCCCTTCTCTCACGTCGACGATCCGCCCGAGCATGCTCCTCTTGCCGAATGGCGAGCGTGATTCTGGTCCACGCATCCGCCCTTCGCCTCGGGGCATGCTACTTCTTAACGCGATGGCCAGCACGACCGCGAGCGGGAGCCCGGCAAACATCGACGATGGTGGGGTCGTCCTCCGTCTGAGGCGGAGCATCTACGCCTTCGCGGCCGCCCTCGCCCTCGTCTTCGTGCTGTCGCGGCTGGGCCTCGGGCGGCCCCTCTACGCCCTCAGCGCGCTCCCCTTCTGGGGGGCCTTCTCGCTCGCGTATCAGGGCCTCTTCAAGACGTGAACGTTCATGGCGTCGCGCGGTCTGCGCGACCTCGGGGACGGCAAAGAGCAGATCGCCAACGCAGAGGAGGCGGCCGCGCTCCGCGCGCGGGCCCGCAAGATGAACCTGCTGACGGCCCTGTCGACGGCCCTCGCGGCCGGGCTCGTCATGCTCGCCTCACGCTGAGGCGCGCGCGTCGCGCGATCCTTTCGATCGCGCGGGCGCCGCGCCGCCCGTCCTCGAAATGGGCGAGACCGCGGCCATTGAGCCGGAAATGCCTCATCCGCGGTCCTCTCACCCGGCGGCAGATCGGGCTCCATGATCGCGCGCCCCTCCCCTCGTGCATCGTCCGCGAGCAGCGCGTTCTGGATATGCTCACGCTGCCCACTGGTTCCATCGCGGTCGAGCCGCGGTTGGAGGGAGACCATGAAGCTTAGAAGACTCTTCTGTTCGTCGAGCGTGCTCCTCGCAGGAGCCGCCGTACACCTGACCGCACAGAGGGAAGCATCGGCGCAGCAGGCGCTCCGGGTCCAAGTCGATCAGCACGGCGACTTCGTCATGATCGGCAACACGATCGGCTTCGACTGCGGAGCCGGCAGCGGCGTGCCCGCGCCCGTCGTGGGGACGGTGCTATGCAGCGGAGGGAGCCTGGGAGACAGCGCGCCCGATGAGTTCTGGCGCGATGATCCGATCCTCAACACCGCCAACGCGAACGCGACGGTGACGCCCGACAACGCGCGGAGCTCGGCGGTGCTCTCGCTCCCGCCCACCGCGACCGTGACCCACGCGTACCTCTACTGGGCGGCGAAGCGCAACAGCGCAGACAACAACGTCATCCTCGACCGCCCCGGCTCCTTCGCGGACGCCATCAACGCCTCCGCCGCGAACCAGTTCACCGCCAACATCACGGGCTTCGGCACCTACTACGAGTCGGTGGCGGACGTGACCGGGTCCGTCCAGGCGAACGGGCCCGGGGTCTATCGGGTGAGCGGGATCGCCGCCGACGACTTCCGCGGCGCGAACAACGAGGTGCAATTCGGGGGCTGGACGATGGTCGTCCTCTTCTCGGATCCCACCGAGCCTCCCCGCAACCTCGCCGTCTTCGACGGTCTCACCCGCGTCGACGGCAACCAGAGCGCGACCGCTACCCTGAGCGGCTTCCTCGTCCCCAACGCCGGGTTCGACGCGAAGCTCGGCGTCATCGCGTACGAGGGCGACAACACCGTCACCGGCGATTCGCTCCGGTTCGGGACGGCTCCGCTGAGCGGCGCGGACGCCCTCACCGATGGGCAGAACCCCGCCAACAACTTCTTCAACTCCACCCGAAGCAACCTCGGCAACGCCGTCAGCGTGGCCGGTGATCTGCCCCAGCTCACGGGCGGTCCGGCCTCGATGGGGAGCTTCGATTTCGACGTCGTCGACATCTCCGATCGCGTGAGCGCCGGCCAGACCTCCGCCGACATCGAGGCGACCACGTCGGGAGACGTCTATCTCCTCGGCGCGTTCGTCACCTCGATCTCCACCTTCGCCCCGGACTTCACGACGTCGTCGAAGGCGGTCACCGACATCAACGGTGGCTCCCTCGTCGCCGGAGACGAGCTGCTCTACACGATCACCGTCACCAACACCGGCAACGACACCTCCGTCAACACCGTGCTCACGGACGTGCTCCCTGCCGAGGTGACCTACGTCGCGGGCACGCTCCAGATCACGAGCGGGCCGAACACCGGCGCGAAGTCCGACGCGAGCGCGGACGACCAGGGCACCTTCCAGAACGGGGTGGTCACCTTCAACCTCGGCACCGGCGCGACGGCGGCGGCGGGGGGAACGCTCGCTCCCGGCGCGAGCACGACGGTCCAGTTCCACGTGCGGATCAAGCCGGGCGTCTCCGGCACGATCTCCAACCAGGGCGTCATCTCGTTCGCGGGCGAGCAAGGGTCGCCGCCCGATCAGACGCCGACCGACGGCGACAACGGCTCGCCCGGCCAGGACCCGACCGACATCGACGTCGACGCGTGCAGCACGGACGCCGACTGCACGAACCCCGACTTCCCCGTCTGCGACACGACCGCCGACCCCCACGTCTGCGTCGAGTGCGTGGTCGACGGCGACTGCTCCGGGGCCACCCCTGTCTGTGAGCCCGCCTCCCAGACATGCGTGGAGTGCCTCGAGGACGGCGACTGCGCGTTCTCGAACGAGACGTGCGACCTCGTCGACTTCACCTGCACGTGCATCCCGAGCGGCGCCGAGATCTGCGGCAACGACGCGGACGAGGACTGCAGCGGCGCCCTCGACAACGGCTGCATCGACACCGACGGCGACGGGCTCACCGACGACGTGGAGGTCTCGATCGGCACCGATCCCAACGACGCCGACTCCGACGACGACGGCGTCCAGGACGGAGACGAGCCCGACTTCGGGCAGGACACGGACGGCGACGGCCTGATCAACGCCCTCGATCCCGACAGCGACAACGACGGTCTCTTCGACGGGACCGAGCTCGGGCTCGATTGCTCCGGGGCCGACACCGACGCGAGCGCGGGCTTCTGCGTCGCGGACGCGGACGACGGCGCAACCACCACGAACCCCCTCGACGCCGACACCGATCACGGCGGCGTCCCGGATGGGAACGAGGACACGAACCTCGACGGGAAGATCGATCCGGGAGAGACCGACCCGAACGATCCCGCCGATGACAACCCCCCCGTCGACACCGACGGAGACGGCCTGACCGACGACGTCGAGACCCTCATCGGCACCGATCCCAACGACGCCGACAGCGACGACGACGGGCTCATCGACGGCCTCGAGCCGAACTACTCCGCCGACAGCGACGGCGACGGGCTCATCAACCCGCTCGATCCGGACAGCGACGACGACGGCCTCTTCGACGGCACGGAGGCGGGCAAGGACTGCTCGAACCCCGACACCGACGCCGCGGCCGGGAACTGCCGCGCCGACGCCGACTCGGGGGCGACCACGACCGACGTGCTCATCGCCGACACGGACGGCGGTGGCGCGACTGACGGCTCCGAAGACTGCAACCTGAACGGCGCGGTCGACGCGGGCGAGACGGACCCGAACAACCCCGCCGACGACAGCACCATCGTCGACACCGACGGAGACGGCCTCTCCGATTGCATCGAGATCCAGATCGGGACGAACCCCGCCGATCAGGACAGCGACAACGACGGCCTCGTCGACGGCCTCGAGCCGAACCCATCGGACGACACGGACGGGGACGGCAAGATCAACGCCCTCGATCCGGACAGCGACGGGGACGGGCTGTTCGACGGCACCGAGACGGGCCACGACTGCGACAACCCCGACACCGACGCGAGCGCGGGCAACTGCATCGCGGACGGCGACAACGGGGCGACGACCACGAACCCGCTCGACGCCGACACCGACGACGGCGGCGTGCCGGACGGGACGGAGGACGCGAACCACAACGGCGTCATCGATCAGGGCGAGACCGATCCGAACGACGGCTCCGACGACATCCCCGGCGAGGGCGGCGGCGGTCCAGGCGGCGGCGGTCCGGGCGGCGGCACCCCCAGCGGCGGCGGCACCGCCGAGGGCGGGGCAGGCGGCGCCTCCACGACCTCGATCGACGTCCAGGGCGGCGGCTTCTGCTCCTGCTCGACCCCGGGCACGGACAGTCGCACCGAGGTCGCGCTCCTCGCGGCTGCCCTCTCCATGATCGGCGTGGCCCGCCGCCGGCGGCGCGCGCGCTGATCCCCAGCCGGGCTCGCCCTCGTCACTCGGACGGGGGCGGGCCTTTTCGTTTCGAAGGCGCCGCGCGATGATGCGGCATGCCCAAGGTGATGCTTCGTCTGAGAGAGCTCGACACCGGAGAAGGTCGCAAGGAAGAGCACGCGTCCGTCGACGCGGCCATCGCGTGGCTCGAGAAGCGCCCCAGGCTCGTCGAGGTCCTCGGGGTCATCTTCGAAGGGATCAGCAAAGAGGACAACGACCGCATGAAGGCGGCGATGCGCCCCCTCGACGACGAGGAGAAAGAGCGCATCAAGACCCTCGACGAAAAGGAGCACAAGGAGCGAGAGGCCCGCGCCGAGGCTCGCCGCAAAGAGGCGGAGGAGGCCGCTCAGCGCCAGCGCGACGAAGCAAAGAAGGCCTCCCCCACCCGCCCCATGGAGCTGCGCTATCGATTCGATAGCCCCGAGATCGTCAAGACGGACCAGCTCGACGATCGCCCCGTCACCGAGGAGGCGAAGGCCGCCGTCCTCGAGTGGGTCAAAGAGCGGACCGAGTGGGTCGAAGGGCGCGGCCAGATCGTCGGCGAGGCCAAGGTCACGGTCTACCCGGGCGAGGTCCCCGCCAAGAAGGAGCGCGTCGTCTCCGGCACGTTCGTCCCCGTCACCGCCCCCGAGAAGGCCAAGAGCTGAAGGGGAGAGCGCGCGTCGCGCGTCGCCTTGATGCCCTTGGCTCGCACGGGGCTCGTCTCGAGACCGGGGGTGTCGCACGGGCCTCGTCTCGAATCGATGATGCCCACCCCCGCCTCGCTTCGCTCGGCGACCCCTCCCTTGCTCGGCGCTCCGCGCCTCGCGGGAGGGGTGCGGCGCTACGATAACCGTAGCGCTCGGGGAAGCACCTCGAGAAGGACCCGCGCGGCCGCGACCGACACCCGCCCGCTCGTGAGCACCGCCTCCAGCGCGGGCTCCTCCGCGAGCGCCTCATCGACCGCGACGAACGCCGGCAGGTAGGCCGCCTCGCGACCGAAGCCGCCCCCTCGGTAAGCGCGGCAGACGCTCCTCGCCACGAGCTCGACCCGCTCCGACATCGTGAGCAGCTCCGTCGCAGCGTCGAACGGATCGCGGCCGTCATGGGCGGCGCGGGCGGCGAGGTGGCGCAGGCCGATCTCGAGCTTCCGCTCTGGGCCGAGGTGACCGAAGCGGTCCTCCACGAGCAAGGCCCATCCCTCTTGATGATCCGATCCGCGCGCCGTCCCCACTCGGAGGAGCCCGAGCGCGCGCTCGGCGGCGCGCGCGAGCGGCTTGGCGTGGCCGTCGATCTCGTGCCGAACGGTGCGCTCGATCGCGCTCGGCGAGACGAGCCTCCCCGACGCGACCTGAATCGTCCGGTCCCCCACCGCCGCGAGCGCGGCCAGCTTCGCGGAGACGACGACCTTGAACGCGAGCCGCTCTTTGCCGAGCTCTTCGCGCAAGCGCGAGACCAGCGACCGCGGGTCGGACGCATCGTCGCTCGCGATCAACGCTTCGGCCGCGCGCGCGGCGGCGCCCCCTTCGATCCATGCTCGCGCGAGGGCGTCCGCGCGCCGACCGAGCCCCTCGTCCACCGCGAAGCGCTCGCGGGCGAGGAGGCGAAGGCGCGGCGTCTCGCGGGCCTCGCACATCGCCGCCTCGAGCGCGAGCTCGCGGGCCCGCTCCGCGTACAATGCCGCGATCGGGCTCGTCCCCTCCCACTCGCGCGCGAGCCGCAAGAGCACCGCGCCGAGGTCGCTCGACGCGCGGGTGGCGTACTCGTACCGGTACGACAGAGGGGCGCGCTTCTTTTTTGAGAGCGCTTCCGCGAACGCCCTCACCTCGCCCTCGAAGTCGAGGGGGGTCATCTGCGCGAGCAGCCCGATCCGCCGCGCCGCCTCCACGAGCGCCTCGTCCGCGAACCGTCGCGCCGAAGGCGGGAATGAATCGTCCGCGCGTCTCAAGGGGTTCCGAGCATCGTTGACGGTGATCGCAGTTTAGTGGAACGCTCACGCCCATGGCGCCGCTCTCGACATGTGCTGCCTGCGACTGCCTCGTCCGCCCCGTCGAGACATCCTGCCCACACTGCGGCGCACCGCGCAGCGCCGCCGCGGGATCGGAGCGCGCCTCACGCGCCGCCGTGCTCCTCAGCCTCGTCACCGCCACCGCGTGCGGCGCCAACGTCGTCTTCGTCGAGGAGAACGGCGGCGGCGGCGCATCCAACACGAGCTCGACAACCACGACCGGCGCGGGGGGCGCAGGCGCATCCGGCGGCGGAGGGTTCGGCTTCGGCGGCAGCGCCTTCGGTGGCGCAGCCGAAGGCGGCTTCAACGAGGGCGGCTTCGCCCCGCTCTACGGCGTCGCGCCCGCCGAGGGCGGCGGCGGCGACGGCTCGCTCTGACCCCTACGGTTGTCGGTGCTTACAGGAGATTCGCCGCCAGCTCGGCGAGCTCGCTCCGCTCGCCCTTGGAGAGGATGACGTGGGCGGCGATGCGCTCGCGCTTGAAGCGCTCCGCGACGACCGAGAGCCCGTTCGAGGCGTGGTCGACGTAGGGGTTGTCGATCTGCTGCGGATCGCCGGTGAGGACGATCTTCGTACCTTCGCCGCAGCGGGTGATGATCGTCTTCACCTCGTGGGGGGTGAGGTTCTGCGCCTCGTCGACGATCAGGTACTGGTTCGGCAGGCTGCGGCCGCGGATGTACGTCAGGGGCTCGACCTGGATCGTCCCGCCCTCGAGCAGCTCCAAGAAGCCGCGCGCGCTGCGGCCGTTCTTCGCTCCGCCGTTCGAGTACAAGAACTCGAGGTTGTCGAAGATGGGCTGCATCCACGGGTTCAGCTTCTCGTCGACGTCGCCGGGCAAGAAGCCGATGTCGCGGCCGAGGGGCATGATCGGGCGGGAGACCACGAGGCGCGAGTACGTCTGCTCCTCCGTGGTGCGCTTGAGGCCGGCGGCGAGGGCGAGGAGCGTCTTGCCGGTGCCGGCCTTGCCGAGCAGGGTGATGAGGCGGATCGAGTCGTCGAGGAGCACGTCGAGGGCGAAGCTCTGCTCCCGATTTCGCGGCCGGATCCCGAGCACGCCCTCTCGGGAGACGCGCAGGGCGACGACCATCCCCTTCTGGGCGTCGAAGCGGCCGAGGGCGGTGTGGGCGGGGTTCGCGGCGTCGCGCAGCATCACCGCCGCGTTCGGGAAGAGCAGGGAGGGATTGGGCGGCGCGACCTGCCCGTCCTGGAAGAACGCGTCGACGTCGGCGCCTCCGAGCTCGAGCTCGAAGAACGGCTGCTCGAGGGCGATGTCCTCGACGCGCTGGTTCTCGTACGTCTCCGACTGGATGCCGAGGGCGTCGGCGCGGATGCGGAGGTTCGTGTCCATCGACACGAAGATGGTGGGCTTCGACTTGTCGTTGTCGCGGACGTCGATCGTCGTCTGAAGGATGGCCTGATCCTGCGAGTGCTTGTCGAGCCCCACCCCGAGCTGCGGCCGCTTCTCCGGGATCCAGATCCGGAGGTTGCCGCCGCCGTCGAGGGACACGCCCTTCGAGAGCGAGCCGTCGCCGTTGCGCTGCTCGTCGAGGAGCCGCGAGATGGTCCGCGCGTTGCGCCCGCGCTCCGTCCCCTCGCGCTTGAACTGGTCGATCTCCTCGATCACGTAGATCGGCAAGACGACGTCGTTGTCCTCGAACTTGAAGATGGCTCGGGGGTCGTGGAGGAGGACGTTCGTGTCCAGGACGTAGTTCTTCTTCATGTCCAGCGAGAGAGCGCGTCACGCGCGGCGAACTGAAAGCACTCCGACAGCGTCGGGTAGTTGAAGACCATGTTGCTCATCGCGTCGACCGTCCCGCCGAGCGCGACGCACGCCTGCCCGATGTGGATCAGCTCGGTGGCGCGATCTCCGATCGCGTGGGCGCCGATGCAAGCCCGGCTCGCCTTGTCGAACACGAGCTTCACGAATCCCTGGGAGAAGCCGTTGATCTTGGCCCGGGCGTTCTCGTCGAACGAGCCTTTGCCGACGACGACCTCCCTGCCGGCGGCGACCGCGTCCTCCTCGCTCATCCCGACGCAGGACACCTCCGGGATCGTGTAGATGCCGTACGGGAGCGTCTTCTTCGCCGGATCGGGGAGGTGCTTCGCGTTCTTCTCGAAGGCGTAGGTCGCGGCGATGCGCCCCTGCTCCATCGACGTCGAGGCGAGCGCGGGGAAGCCGATCACGTCCCCGGCCGCGAGCACGCTCGGCACGTTGGTCGCGTAGCGCTCGTCGACGACGACGCTGCCCCGCAGGCCCATCTTCACCCCGATCGCCTCGAGCCCGAGCCCGTCCGTCGCGCCGCTTCGCCCCCCGCAGAAGAGGAGCTTGTCGCACGCGACCGCGCCTCCGCGCTGGAGATCGACGACGAGCGGCCCCCCGTCCCTTCGGATCTTGCCGGTGACGTCCTCGAGGCGGAGCTCGATCCCCATCTGTACGAACGCGACCCGCAGGGCCTCGCTCATGTCGCGGTCGAGGAACGAGAGGAGCTCGCCCCGCTTGTCGACGAGCGTCACCTTGCACCCGAGGGCGGCGAAGATCGCCGCGTACTCGCAGCCGATCACCCCCGCCCCGATGACCACGAGGCGATCCGGCATGGTGTCCAGCTCGAGGATCGAGTCGCTGTCCTCCACGTCCTCGTCGTCCCAGGGCAGCTCGGGCGGGCGGTGAGGCACCGAGCCGGTCGCGACGAGGATGAACGCCGTCGTCACGTCGCGCGGCTCGAACGCGACCCCGTCCGCGGCCGCCTCGAGGCGCACCGCGTTCGGCCCTGTGACCTTGGCGCGCGCCCGCACGAGCTCGACCCCGTTGTCCTTGTAGCGCTTCTTGATCCGATCGACCTCGAGCCGCTTCACCACCGCCTTGCGCGAAAGGAGCTTGGGCACGAAGAGCTCTTCGTCGATGGTGACCCCGACGCCGTAGACCTCGCGCTGCTCGCGGCCGGAGAGAAAGAGGGCCGTCTCGCGCAGCGTCTTCGACGGCAGCGTGCCGGTGTGCACGGCCGCCCCACCCGGCTCCGCACCCTTGTCGACCACGAGGACCCGCTTCCCGAGGCGCGCCGCCGTCACGGCGCCCCACTCGCCGGCGGGGCCCGAACCAAGCACGACGAGATCGTAGTCGAAGGGCACGACCCCGCGAGGGTAGTATCCGCGGTCCGAAGAGCAACGGAAGAAGCGCGGCCCATGATGCGAATCCGAGAAGCGACGGACGAGGACGCCCTCGATTTGATCGAGCTCATCGGCTCGGTGTTCGGCGAGTACGCGGGCTGCGTGCTCGACGTCGAAGGAGAGCTCCCGGAGCTGAGGCGTCTCGCCTCGTGGGCGAAAGAGCGAGGCGGCACCTTCTGGGTCGCCGACGACGAGGCGAAGGGACGCGTCGTCGCGATGGGCGGCTTCACCGTGAACGAGGCGAGCTCCGGGCCCGAGGGCTTCGCCCCGAACGGAACCGGCCTCGAGCTCCGCAAGCTCTACGTCCACCGCAAGGCCCGCACCGGCGGCCTCGGCGCGCAGATCCTGGATCGCGTCGAGCAGGCCGCCCGCGATCGCAACGCCCGCTACATCGAGATGTGGAGCGACACCCGCTTCACCACCGCGCACCGCTTCTACGAGAAGCGCGGCTACGTCCGCGGCCCCGTCACCCGCGACCTCCACGACCTCTCCAAGAGCGTCGAGTTCTATTTCAAGAAGGAGCTCGCGTGAGGCGCTGGGCCCAGACGATTGCGACCCTCGGGGCCACCCTCCCTGCCCGCGTGCGCGGCGCGCTCGACGTCCTCCTCCAAGACGCCGACTCCCCCGCGAGCCTCGTCGAGGATCTCGAGGCGCGCGCCAACCGCGACCCGGATCGGCCCTTCCTCCGCTTCGAGCACGCGACGACCTCCTACGGCGAGATCGCCCGGCGCGTCCGCCGCCGCTCCGCCACCCTCGCCGAGTCCACGCGCGGCCGCCCCGGCATTCGCCGCGGCGACACCGTCGCCCTCATGATGAGCAACCACCCCCAGTTCATCGTGAACGCCCTCGCGATCGCCCGCCTCGGCGCGGTGACGAGCCTCCTCAACACGAACCTCACCGGGCGCAGCCTCGCCCACGCCGTCCTCCAGACGAAGCCCAAGGCGATCATCGTGGGGCGCGAGCACGCCCCGATCGCGCGCGCCGCCCTCGAGCACGAGCCGGCCGCCAAGGACCTCGTGTGGCTCTGGGAAGAGACGCGCGCCGGCCGCGGCACCGAGGATGTCTCCTTCGCCCACGAGCTCGCCGCCCTCGACGCCGAGCCCGCCTCCGACGTCCCGCGCGCCGTCACCTTCGGCGACGAGCTCTTCGCGTACATCTTCACGAGCGGCACCACCGGCCTCCCCAAGGCCGGCAAGATCACCCACGCTCGCGCCCAGACCGCCGCCTACGGCTTCGGCCGCTTCACCCTCGGCCTCGGCGAAGAAGACGTCCTCTACGTGTGCCTGCCGCTCTTCCACAGCTCGGGGTTCCTGATCGGCGTCGGCAGCTCCATCCTCACCGGGGCGACCCTCGCCCTCGCCCGCAAGCTCTCCGTCTCGCGCTTCTGGGACGACATCTGCGAGACCGACGCGACCGCCTTCGTCTACATCGGCGAAGTCTGCCGCTACCTCGTCAACGCCCCCCCGCACCCGCGCGAGCGCGAGCATCGCCTCTCCCGCATCGTCGGCAACGGCATGCGCCCCGACGTCTGGAAGTCCTTCGTCGATCGCTTCCGCCCCGGCGTCGTCCACGAGTTCTACGGCGCCACCGAGGGCAACGTGAACATGACGAACCTCTTCGGCATCGCCGGGTCCGTCGGCCGCATGCCCCCCATCCCCTGGCTCAACAACGCCTTCCTCGCGCGCTACGACGATCGCTCCGAGTCCCTCGTGCGCGACGGCCGCGGCCTCCTCGTCGAGTGCAAGCCGGGTGAGGTCGGGGAGCTCCTCGGCCGCATCGACCCGAACAAGGTCACGATGCGCTTCGACGGCTACCTCGGTGACTCCTCCACCCAGGCCAAGATCGTCCACGACGTCAAAGAGCGCGGCGACGCCTACTTCCGCTCCGGCGATCTCCTCCGGCGCGACCGCCTCGGCTTCTTCTATTTCGTCGACCGCATCGGCGACACCTTCCGCTGGAAGGGCGAGAACGTCTCCACCAGCGAGGTCGGCGACGTCTGCGCTCGCCACGACGGCGTCGAGAGCGCCAACGTCTACGGCGTCGCCGTCCCCCACGCCGACGGCCGCGCCGGCATGGTCGCCCTCGCCCTCCGCCACGACGCCGCCTTCTCTCCCGAGCGCTTCTACCAGCACGTCATGGAAGAGCTGCCCGCCTACGCCGCCCCCCTCTTCGTCCGCCTCCTCCCCGAGCAGAACGTCACCGTCACCTTCAAGCTGAAGAAGACGGACCTGCAGCACGAGGCCTTCGACCCCCGCCGCGTCACCGACCTCCTCTTCTACCGCGACGACCGCGGCCGCACCTATCACCCCATCGACGAGGGCGTCTACGCGAGGATCGAGTCCGGCGAGCTGAGGCTGTGAGCGCGCGTCGCGCTGCGCGCTCGCCGGAGAGTGCGGGACTGGAGCGTCGTTGTGCTGGGAGCGTTTCGTTGCCAGCGCGACGCCCCGCAGCTCGGCCCGTAAGCCCGGAGGTGGGCGACGAAGCTTCCGCCGTTGTTGCTTCAACGACGGTGTGAAGTGTCGCCCGGTGCGCGGCTTACCCGCGCACGCGAGGAGAATAGAGCGAAAACCTCCCCCCCACTGCGTCTGGGGATTGGTCTCATCTGTCCCAATCTCTTTTGATTGCCGTCTCTTCCGCTGTCGCTTCGCCCCGCAGAATCGGCTCGCTAGCTGGAGGTTGCCCGGCAACCTCCCCCCAACAAAGTTGGGGCCCCCCTCCGGCGTTCCGGATGGCTTCTGAAGCCGCGTCTTGGCGAACGGTGTCCGTGACCTCCTTGGCGCGCACGCAGTCGTCGTGTCACTGGAATGTCGCTCGCAGAGCCCGGGTTCGCTGCTGGTTTTGAGCGATGGGACCAATCCTCAGCCACTGCCTGGGGCCCCCCTCCGACGCTGCAGATGGCTTCTGGATTGTGACCGCCGCACGAGGTGTCCGAAAGCTCCTTGGCGGGCACAGCGTCGGCTCGAGACTGGGGGGGCTTGCACGGTGGCGGCTCGAGACTGGGGGGGTTGCACGGTGTCGGCTCGAGACTGGGGAGTTGGGCTTCTCGCAGGCCGGCCCCACCCAATGCTATTCTTTTCGTAGCAACAGGCAACAGGTGCCGCGGCGCGCTACGGTTTCAGTAGCGATTGGCACGAGCAACGATGCCCACCCCCCGCGAGCGAAGCACGCCGACCCCTCCCAAGCGTCGTGCTTCGCACGCCGCGGGAGGGGTTGGTCGGCGCGATCGGGCCCCGCTACACTTCGTCGCGCCCATGCTCCAAGACTTCGATCCGGCCATGTTCTGGGAGGACTCCGACTACGCGCGCGCGGAGTACATCGACGCGCCTGTGACCGACGCGGTCGTCCAAGACGTCGAGCGACGTCTCGGGTTCAAGCTGCCCGCTTCGTACGTGGCGATGATGCGCCACCAGAACGGCGGCATCCCGAAGCGAAGCTGCTTCCCCACGCGCGAGGCCACGAGCTGGGCGAAGGATCACATCGCCGTCCACGGCTTCTACAGCATCGGCCACCGAAAGCGGCACTCGCTGCTGGGCGAGCTGGGGGGCACCTTCATGCAAGAGGAGTGGGGCTATCCGAAGTTCGGGATCTGCATCTGCGACTGCCCCTCCGCCGGACACGACATGGTCATGCTCGACTACCGCGAGCACGGGCCAACCGGTGAGCCCTCCGTCGTCCACGTCGATCAAGAGAGCAACTTCCGGGTGACGTTCCTCGCGCGCGACTTCGAGGCGTTCATCCGCGGCCTCGTCCACCCCGACGTCTACGACACCTCGAAGGCCGAGCTCGAGAAGGCCCTCACCAACATTCGCGACGGCTCGTTCTCGACGAGGCTCGCCCCTCTCATCGCCAAGTCCGCGAACCCCGCCGAGACGGAGGCGCTCTTGCGCGCGCTCCTGCGTTCCATCGCGATCGACAAGAGCTACTTCGCCCTCCACGGCGATCCCAAATCGCAGCTCGCTTACGACGTGCTCTTCGATCTGTTCGCGGCCGTCGAGCCCGTCTCCACGGAGCAGGTCTTCCTCGACGCATATCGCGATCTGCTCGCCCTCGGCGACGGCGCGGTGACGACCGGCGGCTACGCGCCCAAGTTCCTCACCGATTGGATGAAGGCCCGCCGCGCCGCCGGCGAGATCGTCGAGCAGGGAGGATCGCTCGTCCTCTCCGACGCGCATCGGCAGGCGGTGTGGGCCAGCCTGTCGACGTACGGCGGCTTAATCACCCATCTTGATCCTGACACACACGACGCCACAGAGCGGATGGATGGGGCCCCACGCGGAGCGTGGGGGGAGGGCTGCATCAGCCCTCCGGACTAGGGGCGCTCTCTTGGGCCTCGCGTAAGCGGAGGTATCATTGAGGCTCGGCGAGAGAATCCAGGTCCAGATCCGGTGAACGAATCGCGCAAGGATCCCTGAGCGAGAATTGCGCTCGCTCACTTGGCTCAGCTGCAGACTCGAGTCGGCAGGGCCCGCCGAGTCGAGTCCGCACGGCGCGCGTGCGATCGCACTCGCGGCCGCGTGTTTCGACGCGCGGGCGCGGGCACGGGTCCTGCTCGGGAGCGGGACCATGCGCCCCCTCCCCTTCGTGGTCGCCGTCATCCTCGCCACTGGCTGCGCCGACTCGAGCAGCTCCGATCAGGGCGCGGGCGCGAGCGCAGGCGAGAGCGGCGAGGGAGGCAGCGGCGCGTCGGGCGCAGGGACGAGCGCGGGCGGAGGCGACACGGGAGGGGACACCGGCTCCGGTGGGTCACCGGTCATCCCTCCCGACCTCCTCGATCCGGACCGCATCACGACATGGAACCCCGGCATCCTGACCGATCAGCAGCTCGGCCTTCCGCTCGGCGCAGATGGCCTCCCCACGCGCACCACCGTCTGCGCGACGCTCTCCGCCGGCCAGGACATCCAGGCTGCCATCGACGCGTGCCCGGAAGGACAGGTCGTCGAGCTCGGGCCCGGCACGTTCACCGTGTCGTCCACGATCACCCTCGACAAGGGCGTGGTCCTCCGCGGCGCCGGCTCCGAGGGCGCGCCCTCCGGCACGACGATCGTGAAGGCGGGCGGCGAGACGGTGGTCGAGATCGGATCGACCCGCGATCAGATCTGCTACGGCGGCGACGGGATCCCGCTCACCGTCGACGGCGAGAAGGAGTCGAGCACCCTCACCGTCGGCGCCGCGGCCGCTCAGTTCCAGCCGGGCGATCTCGCCCTCGTCGACATCGTGGACGACGCCGACGTCGACGAGGGCGACTGCCCCTACTTCAAGCGCGTCGACCACCGCTCCGCGAGCCAGCGCGTCGAGATCGGCGCCGTCGACGCGGCCGCCGGGACGCTCACCCTCACCGCGCCGCTGCACTGGCCGTTCCCTGCGGGCGGCTCCTACCAGGCGGAGATCACCCGCGTCACGCAGCCCGTCGTCCGCTACGCCGGGCTCGAGAAGGTGCGCCTGAAGGGCGGCACCAACCCCGGCTACAACGGCGAGATGGCGGGCGGGGTCGACATGTCCAACGCCGCTTACTGCTGGGTGAAGGACGTCCAGACGGACGAGACGATCGGCGGCATGCACGTCTCGATGACCGGGACCTACCGCTCCGTCGTCCGCGACAGCTACGTCCACCACTCCGCGGACTACGGCTTTGGCCACGACTGCTATGGGATCGTCCTTCGCTGCGGCGCCGCCGACAACCTCATCGAGAACAACATCGTCCGCTACATGAACAAGCCGATCATGTTCAACGTGAGCGGGGGTGGGAACGTCATCGGCTACAACTACGCCGACAACTCCTGGGCCGATCCGGCGGGGTGGCAGGAGGTCAACGTCGACTGCCACTGCTCCTTCCCCCACATGGAGCTGATGGAGGGGAACGAAGCGCCGCACATGGGCGCGACCACGACCCACGGCAACGCCGGCTACCTCACCTTCTATCGCAACCACGCCTCGAGCCAGTTCGCGCCCCCCGCCGTCGCCGGCTCCAACGAGAGCCAGACCGGCAACGTCACCGCGCTCCAGTTCGATGGCGGAGACATCGGCATGAACGTCCTCGGCAACGTCCTCGGCACGGAGGGCGTGAGCGCCGTCTACGACGCCTACGACAGCGGTCCGTTCTCCATCTTCGAGCTCGGGGCGAACGGCGCCGGCGCGAGCGACGTGGCCGCGACCTCCCTCTTTCGGCACGGCAACTACGACGCCGTCCAGCACAGCGTCTCTTGGGATCCGAGCACGGCGAATCACACCCTGCCGCCGTCGCTCTACCTCACCCACGCCCCCTCCTGGTGGCCGTCCGACACCCCGTGGCCGTGGGCGGGCGCGGACCTCGATCCGATGGTGGGAACCCTGCCCGCCAAAGCCAGATCCGACGCAATGGAGTGATGACGACGCCGAGCGCGGGCGCGTCGATCGATGCCCACCCCCGGCGAGCTCCGCTCGCCGACCCCTCCCTTGCGTCGCGCTGCCGCGCGCCGCGGGAGGGGTGCGCTTTCGTTTTCATAGCGCGCGAATGGAAAGCGGGCGCCCTCCCGTGAAGAGAGCCGGACGCCCGCCAGACGCGCGCGGGCTCACCTCGGCACCAACCTCGGGCTCCACCGCGCGTCACGCAAACGGTCGCTTCTTGCGCGAAGCTCGCGCAAACGACCGCGCCTCGCTCGCGTGATCCGCGCTCCGTCGTTGACGGCCTCGAGCGGCCTTGCATAACTGCGCATTGGTCTCGAGCGGGATGTGCCTCCATCTTCCTCGGACCTGCCCCGGCCCTCCCGCGCTCTCGACCAGCCGGTCGCCTACCTCCGAGAAGACAGGGAGCAAGAGCCTCAGGTGGAGAGATGGTGATCGAGCGCGAGCTGCCGCAATTCATCGACGATCTGCTCGCGGGGCAGCGCGCGTCGTGCTCGTCTCGCGTGCGGGAGCTCATCGCCGCGGGCGTCGACGTGCAGACGATCTACGAGAAGCTCTTCCGAGACGCGCTCTACGAGGTGGGTCGCCTTTGGGAGAGCGGCCAGACGACGGTCGCCGCCGAGCACCAAGCGACCGCGATCGTCGAGTACCTGCTCGCTCAGCTCTCCGCCCATCGCCCGGAGACGGAGCAGGTGGGTCGCTCCGCGGTCGTCTCCGCATCGCTCTCGGAGTTTCATCAGGTCGGAGCGCGCATCGTCGCCGACACGCTCGAGCTGCGGGGCTGGCAGGTCCACTTCGTCGGCGCCGGAGCGCCCGAGGACGCGCTCCTGAAGACGGTCGCATCGGTGGCACCGGACCTCGTCGCCCTATCGGTGAGCCTGACCTCCAACCTGGAGCGACTGTGGCCCCTGGTCGATCGGATCCGCGCGCTCTCGCCCAAGCCTCGCGTGGTCGTGGGCGGACAGGCGATCGCCTTCGCCGACCCGGGCGCGTTCGCCGCCCACGGGTGCGCCGCCCTGAAGACGATGGACGAGCTCGACGAGCTCGTGAGGCGTTGGCCCCCATGAGCGATCGCGACTCCGAGCTCGTTCGATCGCTCCGATCCACCTCGACCGCGCTCTACCTCGAGCTCGACGTCGAAGACCGGGTGATCTACGAAAACGCCCACGTAACGGAGCTCTTCGGCGCCGAAGTGACCGGGCGGCGCTTCTCGGATTTGTTGGTTCACTTCGAGCGCGGCGCACCCGGCGGCCTCGCCCGCTCGGCCGCGGAGCCGCGCCTCGTCAACCTGATGCCGCGCGGGGGCTTGCCGGTGACCTATCGCTGCCTCTTCGTGGCCGCGGATGATCGCGTGATCGTCTTGGGCGCGGCCGAGCCGCGCAGCCTCACGTTGATGCAGGAGACGCTCGTCTCGTCGCAGCGCGATCTCGTCAACGAGGCCCGCCAGCTCCAGACGGCGAACGCCGAGCTCGCCCGCCTCGGCAAGACCCGCGACAAGTTCTTTGGCATGGCCGCTCACGACCTGCGCACCCCGCTCGCGACCATCCTCGCGTCGGTCGAGCTCCTCGACGAAGAGCTCGCGGGCCGCATCAACGACGAGGAACGGCAGACGCTGCAGTGGATCCGAAGAGCCACCGACCTGATGCGCGCGGTGGTGGATGGGTTTCTCATCGCCGCGCTCTCCTCGGCGGGAAAGCTCACGATTCGTCGCGCCGACACGGACCTCGGCTCCGTGGCGAACGACGTCATCGCCATGTTGCGCCGGATCGCGGACCAGAAGGGCGTCGGCCTCGAGGCCTCGATCCCGCCGGATCTTCCGCGTGTCGTCGTCGACGGGCACAAGATCGAGCAGGTCCTGATCAACCTCCTCCGCAACGGGATCGAGCACTCGAAGGCAGGCGATCGGGTCACGCTGACGGTGCGACTCGACGAGGGAGGCTCAATCAGCCTCGAGGTCCACGACGATGGCGCGGGGATCCCCCCCGAGCTCCGCGCCACGCTGTTCGAGGCCTACGCGCACGCTACGAACAAGACCGCCCGCGAACGGAGCGTCGGGCTGGGTCTCGCGCTATCCAAGCTGATCGTCGATGGCCACGGGGGTGAGCTCTCGGTCGACTCCGCCCCCGAGCGCGGGACGACCTTCCACGTGCGCCTCCCCGAGCGCTGACCGCGCTCGTCGGAGACGCGGTCATCTCACGGGCAATCACCGCCGTAGACCGCGCGCCCGTCCTCGCTGCAACACGTGAAGCTGCACCCACCCTCCGCCGTGCAGGTGCCGCCCACGTCGTAGATCGAGTCGACGGCTTGGACGCAGGTGTCGAGGTCGCTGCCGTCGATCGTCCCCACCGAGGGGACGTCGAGGCAGTGAAACTTGACGTCGTCCCCGCTCCCGCAGAGCTCGTCGGCGGAGGGGCCGTCCTGCTGATTGCAGCCGTGGGTCGCGGCGAGCGCGAGGCCGACCACGAAGAGGAGCCATCCCGAGGGGGAGCGGAGTCGCATGGGCGTCAGGCTACCGGCAACCGGAGAACTGCGATGCCCCCTCCGCGTCGCCCGAGTCCACGAACGGTATCCCCTCGTCCACGATCGACTCACCGGCAGTGTCCGTGACGCGGAACGTGTAAGGCCCCTCTCCGAGGCCGGCGTCGGCGATGAAGAAGTTGTAGTCGGCGCGCGGCAGCTCGAAGTAGCCACCGGCGCCATCCGACGCTTCGACCTTCGCGATCGGGGTGCGGTGATTTCGGATCTGCACCGCCGTCCAATACGGGTTCGAGCCTTCTTTGAAGTGGTAGACGATGGGTCCGGAGACGTCACAGGGCACGTAGTCCCACGTGATCGGCACACGGCCGAGCTCGAGGGCGGCGATCTTCGAGAAGGCGTCGGGGCTCAAGTCGATGTCGCCCTCCGGGCACTCCGGGCATTGGTCGACGACCCGGATCGTGACCGAGCCGGACGGGCCGGTGAGGGCGACGCACGCCCCGCACACCGCGGAGGCCGCATAGTCGACGTGGTTCATCGCGCCGACCATCAGGTCGTCCGGGGTCGCGGGGAAGCTGCAATTCCCCGAGCCATCGGCAAAGTCGTAGTAGGTCGCTTCGCCGGAGTGGCTCCCGCTCGGGTCGTCACAGACGGGACCGATGTCGGGGGTGCCGCCCTCTGAGGACGACGCGCCTCCGCCGGTGGTGGCGGAGTCGCCGCATGCTGGAGCTACGAACGAAATGGTGAGGACGGCAATCGCATGGAGGGCGCGCACGGCCACATCGTACGTCACTGCGCCGGCGGCGGCGGCGGCGCGATGAGATCGAGGTTCAAGCCGCCCGGATATTGGTAGCTCGTGAAAGAGCCGTACCCGATCACCTGGATCCCGAAGGCCTGGTCGCTGGTCATGAGGTGCGCGCCGCCGTTGCCGTCGGCCAGCGCGACGTGAGCGACGCCGAAGCCCCCCGAGATGGGGGTCGGGGAGAGGCTGAGGGGTGAGCCGTCGAGCTCGATCTGGGCCCCCACCGGCATGATGACGTCGACGTAGCTCTGGTCGTAGTCGGTGGGGGCGAGGAAGACGTACTTCTTGCGGTACTGCTCGACCGCGGTCGCGACGCTCGCCGAAGGATCTCCCGCCGTCCCTCCCGGGTTCACCATCGTCGCGCCGAGCAGGGCGGTCGCGATCCCGAGCTCGTGATCCGCGATAACCTCGAAGCTCTGCGCGACCTCACCGAGGTCGACGACCTGGCCCGCGGAGAGCGTCATCGGCGCTCCGAGCGGGGCCCCGCTCGGGTACGTGAGGGTGGTGCCGTTCACGTTGCCAAAGAAGCGCACGCGCTGAGGGACGGGCACCCCCGCCGGCCCCATCGGCGCGGCCACGATGTAGTGCTTGCCGAGCGTCTCCGCGGGCAACACCGACTCCTCGATGTGATCACACGCGGCGACGGAATCGGGGAAGCTCCGGCACGGCAGCCCGTGGATGACCTGCACGGGGTGGGTCGCCTGCAGGAGCGAACCGGAGAAGTCGCTCGTGGGCGCGCCGACGAGCTCCACCACCTCGCCGCGCGCGAGCGAGAACGTGACGTGGCCCCCTCCCCCGCTCGCAGAGATCCCTCCCCCCGACACGACGGCCGACTGCGGCCCGAGCGAGACCGTGACCTCGGTGCCATCCTCGAACCCCGTGACGGCGAGGGTCGCGCCGATGCCCCCGCTCGGCAACGCCGGCAGCGACCACCCCGGGAACCCGAGCACGCGATAGCTCGTCGTCTGGGCCGTGCTCGGGAGCAGGAGCGAGGCGTCGTTCGAATAGGAGTAGCAGTCGAGCCCGCACTGCGCGGCGGGACAGCTCGACCAGTCCTTGCCCGGCGGGCCGCCCTGCGCGGCGTACTCGAGGGCGCTGAATTGGTAGACGGTGACGGGGACCGAGCTCACGAGGTGGTAGGCGCCGTTCGGAGCCCGCACCGAGTTGGAGAGCGGCGTCGCCTCCCCGCACGCATTCGAGTCGAGCCCTTTGAGCTCCGGCACCCAAGGCAGGTAGATCGTACCGAGGCCGTTGGGCGCGACCTCCGCCGTCGCCACCGTCTCGTCGCCGCGCGTGACGGTGACCGTGGCCGGCGAGTCTCCCGCGTTCGCCACCACCGCCGCGAAGTCGAACACGCTCCACACGTTGTTCGCCGTCACCGTGGGCCAGAAGTCACAGCCGAGGTACGTCTTCGACTGGGCCGCCTCCGCGCACGTCTTCGGATCCCCGCCCGTCGTCGCCGGCGGCGCGCCCCCATATCCCCCCTCCCCGAAGTCGCCCGTCGACCCCGCGGC
>JBGAID010000012.1:0-146955 GCA_044225865.1 Polyangiaceae bacterium
CCCTCCGCCCCCGCCCCCGCCCCCGGCGCCTCCGAAGAACACCGTCATTCCGTTCGGGCCCGGCATGGACAGACCGGTGAAGCTCTCCGGCCCTACGCCCGCCTATACGCGCGAGGCCCGCGAGGCGAAGGTCGAGGGCAAGCTTCTCGTCCAGTGCGTGGTCACGGTGGGGGGATCGCTCTCGGATTGTAAGGTTCTCAAGAGCTTGCCATTCATGGATCAGGCGGTGCTCTCCGCGTTGTCTCAGCAGCGCTGGAAGCCCGCGAGCATCAACGGCGAGCCCGTGAGTGTCCTGTTCACGATTCCATTCTCCTTCTCCCTGCCGAAGGACTGAACCGTTTGGGGCATTGTGCCCCCTGAGGACTGCTCTTCATGGACTTTACGCTGTCGAAACTCTGGGCCGACATGGGCCTGTTCGCCCGCGGCATCGTGATTGTCACGCTGCTCATGTCGATGGCTTCACTCTACGTGATGGCCGACCGGCTGCTGACCCTCTGGCGGAGCCAGAACGAGTCGCTCGGCTTCGCCGCGAAGCTCAACAAGCTCCTCCAGGAGCAGAGCCTCGATGAGGTGTCGAAGGCGAGCTTCGGCAAGAGCATCGGGCACCTCGGGCGGGTGATCACGGCCGGGCTCGTGGCCTTCAAGACGAGCCCGGAGAACGGCGGCGACCTCACCTTCGAGTCCGTGGCGCGCGCCCTCGAGCGGCAAGCCCAGCGCGAGATCATGACCCTTCGGCGCGGACAAGGCGTCCTCGCGACGGTGGGCGCGACGGCGCCGTTCGTCGGGCTGCTCGGCACCGTCATGGGCATCGTGAACGCCTTCCAGAAGATGGCGGCGGCGGGCTCCGGCGGCCTCGGGACGGTCTCCGCCGGGATCGCGGAGGCCCTCGTGACGACGGCGATCGGTCTGCTCGTCGCGATCCCGGCCGTGCTCGCCTACAACGCGCTCCAAGGCTGGATCGACGTGAAGTCGGTCGATATCTCGGAGTCGTCGAACGAGCTCTTGGACATCGTGGCCAGGCACGTCAAGGCGCCGCGCGAGAGCTGATCATGGCGATGGCGGCCGGCCCCAAGCGGGGCATGAAGGGGGACATCAACGTCACGCCGCTCGTGGACGTCGTCCTGGTGCTGCTCATCATCTTCATGGTGGTGACGCCGCTCCTGCAGCGAGGGAAAGAGGTCAAGCTGCCCAAGGCGCAGAAGACCGACGAAGAGAACAAGAAGGTCGACCCCCTCGTGCTGTCCATGACGCCGGACGGGACGGTCTGGGTCGAGGCGACCTCGTACACGGCCGAGACCCTCCCCGACGTCCTGCGGACCGAGCTCGAGGCGAACCCGCAGCGCAAGATCCTCCTCAAGGGGGACGAGTCGCTCAAGGTCGGTGACGTCCGCGGCACGATGGAGGTCGTGCGGCGGTCCGGCGCGAAGGCGGTGTCGCTCGGCGTGGTCGAGGAGAAGCCGTTCTGATGAGCAAGCTGCGCCGCCTCGCGGTCACGCCCCAGAGCCAGCCCACGAGCGAGATCAACGTCACGCCGCTCGTGGACGTGGTGCTCGTCCTGCTCATCATCTTCATGGTGGTGACGCCGCTCCTCGAGAAGGACATCGGCGTGAAGGTCCCCGAGACGCAGCAAGAGGAGGTCACGGAGACGCCTCCCGATCAGCTCGTCGTCGAGCTCGCCGCCGATGGCTCGCTGAAGGTGAACACGGACGCGGTCTCACCAGAGGACTACGTGGGCAAGCTCCGTGAGATCCTCGACCAGCGCGCGGACAAGACGGTCTTCATCGCCGCCGACGACGGCGCTCCCTACCCGGCGCTCGTCCACGTGCTCGACGGGGCGAAGCAGGCTGGCGCGCTCACGCTCGGGATGGCCACGGACGCTCCGTCGCGGCCTTGAGCGCGCATCCCGCGCGAGCGTCCGGCGCGGCGCGCATATCTTTATCGATCCGACGAAGCCTGGTGTAGCTTTGCTCGAGTACTTGCGAACTTGGACGCTTGCCATTGCTCGGAGGTTTTCGTGAAGCTCAGCGCCTCATGCCTCGTCGCCTGCGCCGTGCTCGCAACAGAAACCCTCGCCTTCGCCGGAGAGCCCGATCCGAAGCCGGCCGATCCGGCGAAGCCCGCCGAGGGGAGCGCGGCGACCGGCGACAAGCCCGCTAACGACAAGGCGAAGCCGCCGACCGACGAGGACAAGTACGGGACCACCGACGACGGCGGTAAGGTCGAGCCGCCCAACAAGACGAAGTACTACCTGGGCGCGCGGTTCCGTGACTTCATCGTGCCCAACTTCATGTTCAAGATGTTCGCGGACGGCGGTCCGGGGGCGGTGAACGTCTTCTCGGGCGGTCCGGAGCTGATGGTGCGGATGGGATCGCTCGAGGCGATCGTCTCCATCACGATCCCGTACGCCGACTTCTCGATGAACGAGTTCGTCTTCAAGTCGAAGCAAGATCCGGATCAGGCCTACGAGCTCGCGTCCAGCTCGCTGAAGCTCATCACCGCCTCCGTCGATCTGCTCGGCCGCATCAAGCTCGACAAGAAGGGCACGGTCGCGTTCCTGATCGGAGGCGGGGTCGGCATCTCCGGCGTCACCGGCGACATCCGGCGGACCCAGGCCTACCCGGACGATCCGGACAACGTCGACCCTGACGATCCGGCGAAGTGGCACAAGTGCAAGGCCCCGAACGATCCGCCCGTGACGACGCCGGACGGCCACGCCTACTGCGGCAACGACAACGATCACTATCCGGACTCGAACGGCAACGATTGGTCGGAGCCGTATTGGACGGACGGCGGCTCGAAGCCGGTCGTCTTTCCCTATGTCGCCCTCCCGCACATCGCGATCGAGGTGACTCCCATCGAGATGCTCATGTTCCGCGTCGACACGGGCTTCTCCATCACCGGCTTCTTCCTCGGGCTCGGCGCCGGAGCGAAGCTACCGATCTGAGATGCAGCCTGGGGATCTGCCGCCTCGGTACGAGGCCGTCGAGCAGCTCGGAAAAGGCGGCGGCGGAGAGGTCCACGCCGTCCGCGACCGGCTGACGGGCAAGCTCCTCGCCCTGAAGGCGCTCGGCGAGCGCGCCGACGAGGAGGAGGAGCTCGCGCTCGTTCGCGAGGCGGTCGCCCTCTCCGGCCTCGAGGGGCTCGGCGTGCCGCGCGTGCTCCGCTTCGGGCGCCTCCCCGCGAGCGGTCGCCCGTACATGATCCGCGAGCTCGTCGTCGGCAAGAGCCTCGCCGCCCTGTGCCGCGAGCTCGAAAAGACGTGCGCCGGAGAAGGGCAGGCAGCGCGCGGGCTCGCGGAGCAGGCCCTCGCCGCCGTCGGCCGCGCCGCGGATCAGCTCACGATCCTGCACCGGGCCCAGCTCCTCCACGGCGACGTGAAGCCGGCGAACATCATCGTCATGATGGGCGGGGAGGGGCACCCGGAGGGGACGACGGCGACCCTCGTCGACCTCGGCCTCGCGACCGCCTTTCGCGAGAAGGGTATCCGCCCGCGCGGGTTGACGCTGCTCTACGCGGCCCCCGAGATGCTCGAGGGGGGAGCGCTCACGGTGCGGGCGGAGGTGTACTCGCTCGGGGCGACGCTGCGAGACGTCCTCGAGGCGGTGAAGCCGGCCATCTCCCGCGCGGAGGCGACCGCCCTCGACGAGGTGGTCGCGCGCGCGACGAGCCCGCGGCCGGAGGCGCGCTTCCCCAGCGTGGACGAGCTCGCGAGCGCGCTCTCCCTCGCGATGCCGGCGATCCGCGGACCCGCGCCGAGCGAGCGCGGCCGAGCGAGCGGGGCCATCGCGTGGCCCATCGTCGGCCTCGACGAGCCGTCGCGCGCGCTCGCGAAGCACGTCGCAGGGATGGCCCCCGCCGGCGGCGTCGTCGTGACGGGCCCGCGCGGCAGCGGGCGCACCACCCTGATGCGGCGGCTCGCCTGGTCTCTGGGGCTCGGCGGTCGGCGCATCGCGTGGATCGAGGCGAAGGACCTCGTGGAGCCGATGCGCGCCCTCGAGCTCGAGATCCTCGACGTCGACCCGAAGTCGCTCGTCGTGCTCGTGGACGACGCCGACGCCCTGCCTGCGGATGTCGTCGATCGGCTCGGGGCGCTCCGCGACGCGGGCGCGCGCCTCGTCGTCACCGCCACCGGCGAGGTGAAGCTCCCTCAGCCGACCCTGGAGGTGTTCCCGATCGCGCGCCTCGAGCTCCCCGCCGCGCGCGAGCTCGTCCTGCGCAACCTCCCCTCCTTGAACGACGCCGTCGTCGGTCACATCGTCGAGCGGGCCCACCGCTGGCCGGGCCTGCTGCGCGACCTCGTCGAGCATCTGCGCCGCGCGCCCGTCGTCAGCGTCGAGGACGTCGATCGCCTCGTCGCCTCATCGCTCGATGGTCCGCGGACGATGCGGGCGACCGATCGCGACGGGGTGCTCGCGCTGCGCAAGGCCCTCGAGCGCGGTCACTTCGAGGAGGCGGCGGAGCTCTGCGAGGCGCTGGAGAGCGCGCAGAAGGCGGGCGAGGCGGGCGTCTCCGACATCGAGCTCGCCGTCCTCGCCGCGCGGCTTCGATCGAACCAAGGCGAGTGGAGGCGGAGCCTCGAGGGGCTCGCGGCGGTGGCGGGCGGTCTCCCGCGGGCGGGGGAGGTCCTCGCCGCCGAGCACGCCCTCGAGGTCGCCCGGGCCTTCCTCCGCGGGGGCGACAACGCCTCGAGCGAGAGCGCCGCCCTCGAGGTGATCGAGCGCGCGAAGGGCGCGGAGAAGCCGGACGCTCCGCGCCGCCTCGTCGTCGCGACCGCGGAGGCCCGCGCCATCGGCGGCCTCGCGAAGAGCTTCCTCGCCAAGCACGAGGAGGCGAAGTCCTGGCTCGACTCCGCCGTCGCCATCGGGGAGCGGCTCGCCGACCCGCGGACGCTCTCCGTCGCGCTCGGCTCGCTCGCGTTCGCCCTGCAGCGCACGGGCAAGCTCGACGAGGCCCAGACCGCCTACGAGCACGCGCTCGAGAACGCGGAGGCGGCGAACGACGCGGGGACCCTCGCCACGACCCGCCTCAACCTCGCCGGCGTCGCCAAGGCGCGAGGGGATCTCGCGCGCGCGCTCGAGCACCTGGAGGCGGCCGTCGACATGGGCCAGCGGTCGGGGCGCCGCGCGACCTTGCGCCAGGCGCTGCTGAACCTGGCCAACCTCGACCTCTACCTCGGCCGCATCTCGCGGGCCCGCGTCTCGATCGAGACCCTCGCCCTCGAGCGGCTCGACCTGCCTCCTCACCTCGGCGCGCAGCTCTTGGCCCTCGAGGCCGAGCTCGCTCAGAAATCGCGCGAGCCCCAGCGCGCGGAGGCCCTCTGCGCCGCGTGCGCGGAGGCGTATCTCCACCTCGCGCGCCCCGTCGACGCCGGCGAAGCGCTCATCGAGGGGCTGTTCGCCACCTTCGGGCGCATCGGGCCTTCGGCGTCCGCGGACGAGCTCGCCGATCTGCAGGCCCGGGCCGACCGAGCCGCCGAGCTCGTCGGTGAGAGCTCCGCCCATCGCGCCGCCCTCGAGCTCGCGCGCGCCAAGATCGCCGTCCTCTCGCGGAGCTCCCTCGCCGCCCTGGGCGCCTTCGAGCGCTCCATCAAGGCCGCGGATGCCTCCGGCAAGCGCGACTGGCTGGCGCGGGCCCTCGCCGAGCGCGCCGCGTTCTCGTTGGAGGAGGGGCAGCGGGTCGCGGCGCGGCGTGATCGCGAGGCCGCCCTCGGGGTGCTCGAAGAGATCGCCGCGCGCCTGCCGCGCGATCTGCGCGAGGTGTTCTGGGACGAGCCGGCGCGGAGGACCCTGCGCGATCTCGAGACGGGGATCTCGGTCGCGAAGTCCCCGATGGCGGTCAGCGTCCACACCGGCCACGCCATCCGCGAGGACCGCCTCGCCCGCGTGCTCGAGATCAACCGGGAGATCGCCGGCACCTACGATCTGAAGCGCCTCCTCGAGCGCGTGACGGATCACGCCATCGCCCTCCTCGCCGCCGAGCGCGGCTTCGTGATCCTGAAGAGCGAGCGCCAAGGCCACGCCCCCGGCGATCTCTCCATCCACGCGTCGCGCGACCAGGCCGGGGACGACCCGCACGCCCGCTTCTCGCAGTCGATCGCGGATCGGGTGATCAACTCCGGGGATCCCATCGTCACCTCGAGCGCGCGCGACGACGCGCGGATGGCGGAGTTCGTCTCCGTCCATCAGCTGATGCTCCAATCGATCGCGTGCGTCCCGATTCGATCCCGCTCCGCGGGGACGATCGGCGCGCTCTACCTCGAGACGCGGCTGCGGCCGGTGTCGAGCTTCTCGGAGGAGCTGCCGCTGCTCGTCGCCCTCGCCGATCAGGTTGCGATCGCGATCGAGACGGCGCGGCTCATGGGCGAGAACGCCCGGCGCGCCCTCGAGCTCGAAGAGACGAACCGCGAGCTCGTCGCCGCGCGTGAGAAGCTGGAGGAGCTGCTCGGTCACCGCACCGCCCAGCTCCAGGCGACCAGGCGCGATCTGCGCTCCGCGCGCGCGGTCCTGAAAGGGCACTTCGGCTACGAAGGCATCGTCGGCACGAGCCAGGCGATGCGCCGGGTCTACGCCCTCATCGATCGGATCAAGGACACCGACGTGCCGGTGCTGATCAGCGGCGAGAGCGGCACCGGCAAGGAGGTCGTGGCGCGGGCGATCCACAACGCCTCGCCGCGCGCGCGGCACCCGTTCCTCGGCCTCAACTGCGGGGCGATCCCGGAGCACCTCCTCGAGAGCGAGCTGTTCGGTCACGTGCGGGGCGCGTTCACGGGCGCGGACCGCGATCGACGCGGCCTCTTCCGAGAGGCCACCTTTGGCACCCTCCTCCTCGACGAGATCGGCGAGATGCCGCCGAAGATGCAGGCCGGTCTCCTCCGCGTGCTTCAGGAGAAGGTGGTGAGGCCGGTCGGAGGGTCGCGAGAGGAGGCGGTCGAGACGCGCGTCATCGCCGCCACCCACCGCGATCTCGACAGCATGGTCCAAGAGGGCAGCTTCCGAGAGGACCTGTTCTATCGGCTGAACGTGATCCAGGTGCGGGTGCCGCCGCTCCGGGAGCGAATCGAGGACATCCCGGTCTTGATCGATCACTTCCTCGGCATCTTCGCGGCGCGGTACCACCGCGAGCGGAGGAGCGTGAGCCGGGCCGCCCTCAAGATGCTCGTGGCCCACCGCTGGCCCGGCAACGTGCGCCAGCTCGAGAACGCCCTCCTCAACGCGTGGGTCCTCTCCGAGGGCGCCGAGCTCGAGCCGGAGGATTTCGAGCTCACCGATCCGTCCGCGGGGGCGCCGCTGCGCCGGCCGCCCGCGGGGTCCCCGACCCTCCCGCCGCCTCCCAAGGCCCTGCCGACCTCGCTCGACGCGCACCGCGCGAACGAGCGCGACCGCATCCTCCAGGCCCTCGCCGCGTGCAACTGGAACCGGGTTCGGGCCGCCGAGCTCATCGGCATGCCGCGCCGCACGTTCTATCGTCGGCTCCGCGAGTACGGCATTCAGTGACGCGGATCACCCACCCCTGCCGCGACGGAGCTCGAAGAGCGAAGTCGCCCGGCAGGGGTCGGCGAGCGCGAAGCGCGCCGGGCGTGCAATCAGGGCGGTCGGAAGCTCTTCTTCTGGAGCTCCTCCGCCTGCCGCTTCCAGTGCGCCTCGAGCTCGTCCCACGAGGGATAGGCGAGGTTCGCGATGCGGGGAGCATCCACCTGGTAGCCGTGCTTCTGATCCCACGCCTCCCAGATCATGATCCGGTAGGCGAGGCTCTCCGGCGGGCCGGCGTCGGCGCCGTAGCAGCGGTCCCACTGCTCGCGCGACCGCACGAGCGGCCAGCCCGAGAGGGCGAGCCCGAGCGAGAGCGTCGACATCGCGTCCCACGCCAGCGCGGAGACGCGACGGTCGTCGATCTTCAGCCTCTCGCTCAGGGAGAGGGAGTCGCCGTCGCGCTCGGCGGTGCACAGGACGACCTCTGCCCCGTCGAGCTCGACGGAGAGCCTCGCGTGGGTGTCGCCGATCTCGATGCGGGGCGCCGGCTCCATCGCGCTCCAGCGAAACTCCAGATCCCGCTTCCACATGAGGACCCACATCCCCATCTTCATGTAGAGGCGCACCGCCCGCTGCCACGTCCAGCTCGTCGAGAGCCGCAGCCCGAGATCGTATCGGGACAGGCCCTGCACCACGTGGCCGAGGGCCCCCCGCGCGATCCCGCGCCCGCGCCGCTCGGGCAGGACGTAGAGGCTCGAGATGCGGAGGAGATCGCTCCCGAGGAGGGAGCTCGCGAGGGCGATGGTGCCGATGCGCTCGCCTGCCTCCAGCAGCCAGAAGCATCGCTCCAAGTCGCGGCGGCTCGGCAGGAAGAGGGGCTCGGTGGTGGCGCGGTCGACCCAACGTCCGCGGGTCGCCATGTCGAGGGATCGAGGATCGGTCGCGTCTCCGATCCGGTTCTCGGCGAGCGACGCGAGCTCGAAATCGAGCCACGCCCGCTCGTCCTCGCCGCCGAGCTCGAGCGACTCGAGCACGCGCGCGCCCTCGAGCTCGTCGGCGAGCTCTTCGAGGGTCGAGTCGGGCGCGGGCTGTCGGGGCGTCACGCGGTCGCGCCGAGGCTACACCCTTTGTCGAGGCCGCGCCCTTCGCTCAGCCTCGTCTCGAGCGGGGCCGCCGCGCCACCGACATGAGGCGTTCGTACGCCCGCTGGACGCGAATGAACGCGTGGCTCTCGCCGCCGGTGTCGGGGTGGGTCTCGAGGGCGCGACGCTTGTAGGCCGCTCGCACCTCCTCCGGTCGCGCGTCGCGGGCCACCCCCAGCACCTGCCACGCCGACGCGTCTTCGGGAGCGCGCGGCTTGGAGGCGCGCGGGCGCGCCCCGTCGAGCTCGTGAGGCAGGAAGGGCGCTTGTCCGCGGAGCATTCGGTTGACGGCGCGGGCCCACTTCGCGTCCACCAGCGTCACCGCTCTTCCGGTGGCGCGCTCGGCGGCCGCGACTGCATCTTCGATCGTCTTCGCGCCCCCGTTCGCGGCGTCGGGCCTGCGGAACGGGTGGACCTCGGGGGCGGAGGTCCACCAGACCGCCCAGAAGAAGCGGCGGCGCGCCGTCTTCGCCACCGAGCACAGCGCGACCGCGAGCCCATCCGACTTCGCCGGCTCTGCCCGCCCGCCGAGCGCCTCCGTCTTTCCGGGCAGGGTCACGCGCGCCACGCGTGGGCCATGGCGATCACCTCGGTCAGGCTGCTCGCCCCGAGCCGCTCGTACACCCGATGGCAGTGCGAGCGGATCGTCGACGTCGAGAGGCCAAGCATCTCTGCCACCGCCTCCGCGGGCGCGCCTGTCGCGAGCAGGGTGAAGACTTCGAGCTCCCGCGCGCTCAGCCCGAGGAGGGCGAGCTTGCGCTGCAGCTCGCGTGACGCGCGGGGGCTCGGATCGAACCAGGCGCGCACGGTGCCGAGCCACATCTCCGGCATCGGCTTGGCGACGAACATCGCGCCGACCGAGAACGCGTCGCGGCTCGCGGTGGCGGGATCGCTCCCGGTCATGATGACGATGGGCTCGAGGGGGTGCCGCTCCCGAATCTCGTCGACGAGATCGAGGCCCGACCCGTCGGGGAGCATCACGTCCAACAAGAAGCCGGAGAAGCCGGGGCGCCTGAGCTCACGCCGCGCGGCCGCGAGGGATGTCGCGATGATGGGCGCGCATTGCTTCACGAGCGCGCGCCGGAGCGACTCCGCAAACAGAGGCTCGTCCTCGACGATCAGGAGGCGCGGGGACGAGGATTGTTGGACCACAAACGAACCCGACCCATTATTGCGTCGCGGACGGGGGTCATCAAGGGCGCGCGCCGCAGTCTTCGAGATCTCGCGAGCGCGCGACGAGCGATCCTCCTACGCGCGACGGCCTGGACGCGACGGAGGGCGGCGCGAGCGCCGGAATCGTCACCGGGGTGAGCCCCTCTGCTCGCGGATCGCGCTCGCCGTGCGTGCCGGGAACTGCCATCGGGGTGAGGGCCCGCAACGCTCCGACGGCGCGCGCCTCGCCGGACGGGGTGAGGACGGCGAGCTCGAGGGGATGAGGACAAGTCCACGATGGGCTCGGCGCGACGAGCGACGACCTCGCCACCGCGCTCCCGGTCGGGCGGCGCTCTCCCGCTCCCGTCTCGAGGTCGCCGCTCGAGACCCAGCCGACGATCGAACCCTCGGGATCTTCGATGAAGACGCGCGTCATCGCGTCGCGCCGCTCGATCTCGATCGCTCTCGCCGAGGCGCGCGAAGGGCGGGCGGCGATGACGACGCGGGCGGTGGCGTCGTCGGGGGTGGGGCTCGCGAACACGGAGACAGCCACGCGCGAGCGCAGCCTCATCTCTCGTCCGATCGGCGCGCTGCCCGCGGGGGGCGGGCTGCCTCGCACGTCGGCGCACGAGACGATCTCCTCGATGGGGAGCGAGGCGGGCTCCAATAGACCGTGCCGCGCGAGCCGGACCCGCACCGTGCCGGCGCCGCCCGCGGCGAGCTCGAGTGAGACCCCGGGGTCGATCTGGACGAGGCCTCCGAAGAGAGGCCGGGAGGGGGAGAGCCACACCCGCAAGTCCGAGAGCTTCGCGTACGCGCCGACCGAGAGGCCGAACCCCGACCCTTCGACGAACGCGGCTTCGCCTTCGCTCGGCACGAGGATCGAAGCCGTCTCCAAGTGCGCGAGGGCGAAGCTCTCGCCTCGATGGAGCT
Source organism: Polyangiaceae bacterium (assembly GCA_044225865.1). Lineage (GTDB taxonomy): Bacteria > Myxococcota_A > Polyangia > Polyangiales > Polyangiaceae > Xiheicaenibacterium. The sequence goes on from JBGAID010000012.1 coordinate 10,697, forward strand.
CGGCGGGACCGCTGAAGAGCGAGAGCTCGACCGGACGGCCCGCCACCGCTTCGACCAAGAGCTCGCATGCGGACGCACGGGGGCGCTCCATCGGCGCGAACGCGAGCCGCGCCGTCGAAGGAGAGGACGGGCTCGGAGGCCCGCTCGCCGGTGGGGGGGGAGGGGGCGCGAGGGGCCCGCACGCGAACGACGCGACCACGCCGAGGAGAAACGCCCCGGTCGCTCGCCTCCCCATCACGCGCCGGCGCGGATCCGCTTCACCGCCGCGGACACGACCTTGCCGTCGACGCTCGCCTGGGCCGCCTTGAGGTGCTTCATCGCCACGCCGGTGGCCTGTCCGTCGTTGCCGGCCGCGACGATCGCCGGCTTCACGCTCTCGAGCAGGGCGACCACGTCGTCCTCGCCGAGGGTCTTCGGCAACAGGTCCGACAGGACCTCGATCTCGCGGCGGAGCGTGGCCTGCTGCGCCGCGTCCGTCGAACGCTGCAGCGTCTCCTCGTTGCTCTTGAGGAGCTTGCGGAGGATGGCCCGCGCCTCTTCGTCGTCGCCCTTCCTGTTCTCGCGGGCGGCGTCGGTCGTGATCTCTCCGACGGCGACCCGGAGGATCTCCTTCGTCGTCGTGTCTCCCGCCTTCATTGCGGCGAACATCCGCTTCTTGATCTCGTCGAGGAGCATGGTGGTCCCTGGGGTCCGGTCGTTCTCGGGAGACCTTACGCGCGAGCGCGCTCGCCATCAAACGGCGCGTGGGTGGGCGGTAGCCAGCGGGGCCCATCGCGCTACACTGCCGCCAATGAGAAAGGTCCGCCTCGCGTGGGTGTTGGCGCTCGTCGCCGGTTGCAGCTCACCGCCCTCCACCAACGGAACGCCCGGCGTCACGAGCACGATCGTCGCACCGCCCGCCAATCGCGAGGAGGCCTCGAGCGATATCCCCGAGCTCCCGCAAGATCCCCGAGAGGCGCCCCTCGCGACGACGATCTCCGAGCTGCTCTCCGAGGACCACCTCCTCCACAAGCCGATCGACGACGCCATGTCGCGCGAAGCCTTCCCGAAGTACTTGGAGGAGATCGACGGCGGCAAGATGTTCCTCCTCGCCAGCCAAGTCGCGGAGCTCGAGCGCTTCACGACGAAGATGGACGACGAAATGAAAGAGGGGGATCTCGTCCTCGCCCGCAAAGGGGCGGCGCTGATGAAGCAGCGCCGGGACGCGGTCGCCAAGCTCGTCGCCGAGCTGCTCGCTCAGCCGTTCGACTTCTCCTCGAAGGAGGAGGTCGAGACGGACCCAAAGAAGCTCGCCTGGTGCGCGACGGAGGCGGACCTGAAGACGCGCTGGCAGCAGCTGCTCAAGCTCCAGGTCCTCGAGCGGGTCGGCCAGATGGAGGACATCGCCGAGGCGCTATCGAAAAAGAAGCCGGTCAACGACGAGGACGGCGCGGTCGCGCGCTCCCTCGACAAGATCCCCCCCACCTTCGAGGGGCGGGAAGAGAAGGCTCGAAAGGAGCTCGCCACCCGCTACGCCTCGCGCTTCACGCGGTGGGCGGACATGGAGCCGCTCGAGCCGGCCAACCAGTTCATCAACGCCGTCACCTCCGTCTACGACCCCCACACCAACTACCTCGCCCCCGCCGAGAAGGAGAACTTCGACATCACGATGACGGGGACGCTCGAGGGGATCGGGGCCGCCCTCGGAGAAGAGGATCACCTCATCGCGGTGAAGGAGCTCGTCCCCGGCGGCGCGAGCTGGCAGCAAGGCAAGCTCGAGGCGGGAGATCTCATCCTCGCCGTCGCCCAAGAGAAGGAAGAGCCGGTCGACATCACCGACATGCCGATCGACAAGGTCGTGAAGATGATCCGCGGGCCGAAGGGGACGGTCGTCACCCTCACCGTGAAGAAGGCGGACGGGCACATCGAGACGATCTCGATCACGCGCGACGTCATCAAGATCGAGGCCTCCTATGCGCGCGGCGCCGTCCTCGCCCTCGGCAAGAAGAAGGACAAGGTTGGGTACATCTACCTGCCCGGCTTCTACGGGGACACGCGCGGCGGCTCTCCGGACGAGCGCAACGCGACCGACGACGTGCGCAAGCTCCTCGAGACGTTCCAAAAGCAGCACCTCTCCGGGGTCATCATCGATCTGCGCGGGAACGGCGGCGGCCTGCTCGCCCACGCCCGCGACATCTCCGGGCTCCTCATCGACAAGGGCCCCGTCGTTCAGGTCCGAGGCTCCGACAACAAGGTCGACGTCCTCTCCGATACGAACGCGGGGGTGGCGTTCACCGGCAACGTCGTCGTCATGGTCGATCGGTTCAGCGCCTCCGCGTCCGAGATCCTCGCGGGCGCGCTCCAGGATTACGAGCGGGCCGTCATCGTCGGCACCAACACCCACGGCAAGGGCACCGTCCAGACCTTGGTCGATCTCGACAAGGTGCGAGGCGGCCGTCGCGGAGGCTCCCTCGGGGTGCTGAAGCTCACCATCGAGCAGTACTACCGGATCGACGGCGAATCGACGCAGTGGGGCGGGGTGAAGCCGGACGTCCCGATGCCGGACCCGGCCGCGTACGTCGACTCGGGGGAGCGCACCCTCTTCCACTCGATCCCCGCGAGCACGATCGAGCCGCTGCGGTTCCCGCTCGTGAAGCACGCGTGGGACAAGAAGAAGCTCGACGAGGCGAGCGAGAAGCGGCAAGCGGCGGAGCCCGCGTTCGGCAAGGTCACCGCCTTCACCAAGGTGATCAAGGAGCGGCGCGACACGACCAAGGTCAACCTCGAGAAGGCGACGTGGGCGGCGGAGCGGAAGAAGAACAAGGCGCAGCTGGACGCCGTCGATCCGAAGCTCTCCGAGGGCAAGCCGCGTCTCGAGGTGACGACCCTCGACGATCCGGCGGAGAAGGCCCCGGCGAAGGCGCCGGCCGACAAGGGCGCGGAGAAGGTCAGGAAGCGCCTCGACAAGTGGCGCGAAGACCTCTCGCGCGACCCGTGGGTCGCGGAGTCCCTCAACATCCTCGACGACATGGCCAAGGCGAAGTGAAGGCGCCGCCGCCCGGCGTCTTCAGATGCCGTGCTGGCGGAGCTTCTTGTGCAGGCCTTCGCGGGTGATGCCGAGGCCCTTCGCGGCGGAGGTCTTGTTCTGGCCGTGCTCGCGTAGGGTCTCGAGGAGGAGGTACTTCTCGACTGCGTCCATCATCTCGCGCAGCGTGCCCTTCGGCACGCTCGCCTTCGCCACCACCCCGAGGGCCTTCTTGATGTGCGGCGAGAGCAGCTCTGGAGTCACGAAGTTGCCGGGCTCGAGCTGGATGACGATGCGCTGCACCTCGTTCTGCAGCTCGCGGACGTTGCCCGGCCACTCGTAGCTCATCATGAGCTCGAGGGCCTGCTGGCTGAAGCCGCCTGCGGGCTTCCCCATCTCTTGCGCGTAGCGCGTGAGGAAGTGCGCGGCGAGGACGGGGATGTCGTCGCGGCGCTCGCGCAGCGGAGGGATGCGCAGGGGGAAGACCTTGAGCCGATAGAACAAGTCCTCGCGGAAATCGCCCTTCGCCACCAGCTCCTCGAGGTTGCGGTTGGTCGCGGCGACGATGCGGACGTCGACGTGCTTCGCCGTCGTCCCGCCCACCGGGCGGATCTCTCCCTCCTGGAGCGCGCGCAACAGCTTCGACTGGAGGTGGAGGCTCGTCGAGTTCACCTCGTCGAGGAAGAGGGTGCCGCCGTCGGCGATCTCGAAGAGCCCCTTCTTCTCATCGGTCGCGCCCGTGAACGAGCCCTTCTTGTGGCCGAAGAGCTCGCTCTCGAGGAGGCTCTCCGCGATGGCGGCGCAGTTCTGAGCGACGAAGAGCTTGTCGCGCCGCCGCGACCGGTAGTGGACGGCGGCCGCGATCAGCTCCTTGCCGGTGCCCGTCTCGCCCTCGACGAGGACGGTCACGCGCGTGTCGACCACCTTCTCGAGCTGGCGGATGAGCGACTGCATCGCGTCGCTCTTGCCGATGATGGTGACGTCCTTCCCGCCGCCGCGGCGCTTCTCCTCGCGGCCCTTGAGGAAGAGGTTCTCCTTCTTCAGGTGCTCCTCCGCCATCACGAGGCGCTTGATGAGCCGCGCCGAGGACACGGCGAGGGACGCGTTCGAGGCGAGCAGCAGGAGGAGCTCGACGTCGGTCGCGGTGAGCATGCCGGGCGCGTTGCGGTTGTCGGCCTGCAGCACGCCGAGGATCTCCTCCCCGCGCCAGAGGGGCACGCCGATCGTGCTCCGGATCGAGGCCCCCATCAGCGACTCGCTCTCGCCGACGTCGCGCGGCGCGTCCGCGGCCAGCACCGCTGCGCGCTCCTTCACGACCTTGCGATAGACGCTGCGCGCGATGGGGATGGGCCCGTCGGGGCGGCCCGCTTTGCCGTCTTGCATCCGCACCCGGGTCAGGACGGGGACGAAGGCGGGGGTGTCCTTGTGGGGGAGATCGTCGTCGCGCAGGACGATGGTGACGTGGGTCGCGGCCTGGAGCAGCTCGAGAGCGCTCGCCGCGACCTCCTCGAGGACGTGCTCCAGATCGGTGGCGGCCCCGATGCGCTTCTGAGCGGCGTAGAGCTTCTTGAGGACGTTCGGATCGGCCTCGCGCCTGCTCACCGAAGGCAGCGCGTCGAGGCGCGTCATCGTGAGGACGTGGCTCTCGTCTCCCTCGTCGGCGAGGGTCACCCGGAGCGTCGTCACCGCGTCGCCCGTGCCGAGCTCGATGACGTCGCCCGACTCGAGGTCGGCGCTGGGAGCCTCGGGGCCGAGGCGGGTGCGCGACTCTTTGCGGACGAGCGTCGTGCCGTTCGTGGACGACAGATCGGTGAGGATGATGCGCTCGTCGTCGCGTGAGATCCGGCAGTGCTCGCCTGAGACGTGAGCCTCCTCGAGCACGACGTCGTTGTTCGCGCGGCGGCCGATGGAAACGGCGTCGCCGCGGAGCTCGAACGAGCGCCCCGCGGCGAGACCCTGTGTGACCTCGAGGATCAGGGTGTGACCTCGAGGATCGCCTTCACTGCCGCGCACGAAGCCGCGCGGCCGTCTGCAGGAAGACGTTGTACTGCTGCATCTTCTCGGTGTCCTTCAGCTCTTCCGCTTTGTCGAAGTAGCCCTGGAGCTTGTCTCCGACCGGACCGCCGTTCTTCGGCGTCATCGCCTCGATGATCTTGAGGCCGGCCGCGCGGACGGTGTCGCTGTTGATCTTCGGGAGCGCCTCGAGGAGCTGATCCCGCTCCGCGTCCTTGCCGAGCATCCCGACCATGTACATCGCCTTGAGGGCGGTGAACTCTTTCTCTTTCTTGTGGTTCTCTTCGCTGGTGGCGGCGGCGAGGTAGCACTTCACGTCGCTGCCGCACTTCGACACGATGGCCTTCGCCTGGGCGAATTGGTCCTTGTAGCCCTCGCCCACCGTCGTGTCCTTCTTCTTGGTCTGGCCCTTGTCGTCCTGGACCTCCGTGACCGCCTTCGTGTTGCCGAGCGCTTCGACGTCGGCCACCGTCTCCGGCGTCATCAGCTTCACCGCCGAGACGAAGGCGACCTGACGAACTGGATCCGTCTCGCTGTTCTCGCCCTTCAGCTCGATCGAGTTCTTCGCGATCCAGGTCGCGAGGGACGGGTCGAGGAAGTCGCTCACCCGCGAGCCGAGGAGCTCCTTCGCCGGGCCGGCGGGGATGTCGAGGTCGAGCTTCGTGTCCTCGTACGTCTTCTTGTAGGCGTCGATCGTGGCCTGGCTCTTCGGGAGCATCGTGAGGGCGAGGGCGGCGATGACGCGCGTCGTCTGATCGCCCGTCTTCTCGTCGGCGTTCGCGTTGACCACGTCGAGGAGGGACTTGGCGGAGCCCTCGCTGCCGAGGTTGCCGAGCACCTCCGCCGCGATCGGCAGGTAGGCCTTGGCGGCCGCCTTCTTCACGTTGTCGGGGATCTTCCCGTTCGTGTCCTTCTGGGCGCCCGCGATGACCTGGTCCTCCGAGTACTTCATGAGCTCTTTGTCTTCGCCCTTGAGGAGCGCCTCGACGGGCGCGATCGCGGGCTTGCCGAGCTTCACGAGAGAGACGAGGGCGTACTGGTGGAGGGGCGACTTCGACGGGGTGAGGATGAGCTTGAGGAGCGGCTTCGCCGACTTCTCGCTGCCGACCTCGCCCAGCATGTACGTGGCCGTCTGCTGCCAGAAGCCCTGGTTCACGGCTGCCTGCGGGCTCGAGCCGTCGATCGGAGGCTCGATCATCTTGAGGTACTCGTCCTCGTTCGACTTGTCGGCGAGGACCTTCATCGCCTTGATGACGTGCTGGCCGAGGGGCTTCGCCTTCGGGCGCGAGAACTCCATCGTCTGGAACACCTTCATCACCTGGGGCATGAGGCTCTTCTGCTTCATCGCCGCGACGGCGAGGAGGACGTTCGTCACGTCGTCCTCGTTCTGATCGGGCTTGTAGTCCTCGAGCGTCTTCTTGAGGCAGGGCTCGCCGCGCGGGTCGCGCGTGTCGGCCATGAACTTGACGAGCTTGGAGCGATCCTGCTCCTTCACGCTCTCCTCGAGGCAGACCTGAGCGAGCGGCTCCATGATCTGATCGAGGAGCTCCTTCGTCTTCGGCTTGTTCGGGTCGCTCTTGTCGGCCGTGTCGGCGTCCGCGTAGGCCTGGATGAGGCGCTTGATCGCCGCGCGATTCAGGTTCGGGTCTTTCCGTTTGTTCGCGTCCTTCATCCGCGTCGCGTGGGTGTGCCAGTCCTCTTCGTCTTCGCAGCCGGTGAGGACGACGCTGGAGGCAAGGACGCCCGTCGCGCAGGCGATCGGGGCGAGCATGGGGACGACACAGGCTCCGAGGCGGAGCGACCGGAGCAGCGGGGCGATCAGGACCTTGCGGGACATCGGTTTCCTCCCCCTTCGGCGGGGTGAGCCTTCCGTAGAGGTTGCTCTACGGAGTGGACAGGATGAGCAGGCGAAGTGAGCGAGCCAAAGGAGCGAACGGCGGGCTCGGGCTGTTGGCGGCTCGGACTGGAAGCTCGGGAGCCGAGCTCTCCCTCGGCGCGAAAGGACAGGTGGCGGAGACCACCTCTCGAAGGTGAACCTGAAGCGTGGCCAGCACGGTATTAAGCCCGCACTTTCGTGTCAATTCACTAGGCCCGGCTCTCCCCCCGGCGCTTCAGTTGAAGCCGCAGATGTAGTAGCCGAGAGGCAGGAGCTGGCTCTGCTTGCACATGCTGGGCAGAGGGTTGCCGTTCTGGTCCTGATAGACGGGGCAATCCGGGTTCGCCAGATCGCAGAGGTAGAGGTCCGGGTAGTTGCACTCCGCCTCGCACGACGTCCGATCGTAGGGGCTCTGCGAGCCGAACTCGCGGTGCGCGCAGCAGATGAGCCCGCCGTCGCAGTCGTCCGGCGTCTGGCACTGAATCGCCACGAGGTCGTTCTCGAAGCCCGTCTGACAGTTGCCCGCGTCGACGCACTCCTCCGTGAGGGCTTGCTGATCGAAGCAGCACACGTTGCCGGCGGTGGAAGAGACCTCGCAGAGCGAGCCGTTGCATTCGACGGTGGGGCCGGGCGGTGGGCCCGTCGTGACGGTGGTGGGGCCGCTCGTCACGGAGGTGTTGTCCATCGACGTCGTGGTCGTCGTCGGGCTCGTGGTGCTGGTGCTCGTGTCGGGGCTGATGGTCGAGGTGGACCCGCCCGTGCTGGCGCCGCCGGAGCTCGCGCCGCCGGAGCTCGCGCCGCCCGAGCTGGACCCGCCCGAGCTTTCGCCACCCTCGGAGGACGCCCCGGACGACTCGTTGCCGAACACGTCGACGGTGGGGCTGCACGCGATCGCGAGCGACGCGATTGCCGGTACGAGCCATGCGCAATGAGAGAAGGAAGGCGATGCGTGCGTGCTCATGACGGCTCCCGCGAGCATTCTTCCACGGCGAGGCCGGCTTTGAGAAGGCCGGCCGAGCGCCCGTTTCGGAGGCTTCAGGCGAGCCGTGACTGCTTCTTCTTCTGGCGCTCCTTCGCGCGCCGGATTTTGCGCTCCTCCTCGGAGGGGACCTGGCCGCCCAAGAAGTGGAGCGAGTTCGGGCGCACCAGCGGATCGCCGAGCTTCGCCCTCTCCCGCGCGAGCTCCATGAAGCGCTGCTGCGACCGCACCGCCCCGGGGCCGGCGGGGACGCGCTCATAGCTCCCGTCGGCGCTGAGCTGCCACGTCTTGGCCACGTCCGAGAACATGATCTCGCGGATGTCCTCCAAGCGAGCCTTCATCCGCTCGTCGAGGATCGGGGTGAGGACCTCGACGCGACGGTGGAAGTTGCGCGGCATCCAGTCGGCGCTGGAGATGTAGAGCTCGGGCGTGCCCCCGTTCTCGAACCGGAACATTCGGGTGTGCTCGAGGAAGCGATCGATGATCGCGTGGACGCGGATGCGCGAGGAGAGGTTCGGGATGCCGGGGCGAAGGCAGCACACCCCGCGCACGCGCAGGTGGATGTCGACCCCTGCCTCGCTCGCCGCGTAGAGGGCGTCGATGACGTCCACGTCCACGAGCGCGTTCATCTGGGCGTGGATGCTGGCGCGCTTGCCGGCGCGGGCGTTCGCCGTCTCCCGCGCGATCAGCCCGAGGATCGCCTCGTGGAGGCCGAGGGGAGCGACCACGAGCCGGTGCCAGCGGCCGGGCGCGCTGTAGCCGGTGAGCAGGTTGAAGAGGCTCGTGACGTCGGCGCCGATCTCCGGGTGGGCGGTGAAGAGGCCGATGTCCGTGTAGATCCGGGCCGTGCCTTGGTTGTAGTTGCCGGTCGAGAGGTGCACGTACTGGCGGAGCCGCCCCTGCTCGCGGCGCACCACGAGGAGCGCCTTCGCGTGGGTCTTGAGGCCGAGCAGCCCGTAGATGACCTGGGCCCCGCTCTGCTCGAGGGTGTGGGCCCACCGGATGTTCGACGCCTCGTCGAACCGCGCCTTCAGCTCGACGATGGCGGTGACCTGCTTGCCGTTCTCGGCCGCGCGAGCGAGGGCCCGCACGATCGGAGAGTCGCCGCCGGTGCGGTAGAGGGTCTGCTTGATCGCGAGGACGTCCGGGTCGTCGGCGGCTTGGTTGATGAACTCGATGACGGGGTCGAACGAGTCGAAGGGATGGTGGAGCAGGACGTCGCGCTCTCGGATGATCTCGAACAGGCTCTCCTTGTCGCGCAGCGGCCCGGGGATCTGGGGCGCGAAGCGCTCGTCCTTGTACTCGCGTCGCGAGTCGCCCTCGAGCACGGCCGCGAGATCCGCGAAGTAGAGCGGGCCCGCGACCCGATAGACGTCCTCCTTGGGATCGAGGTGGAGGGCCCGGCAGAGCCTCGCCACCGAGTTCTCGACCCCCTCGCTCATCCCGATCTCGAGGCGCACGGCGTTGCCTCGATCGCGCCGGCGGAGCTCGGCCTGGATCGTCTGGAGCAGGTCCTCCCCCTCCTCCTCGTCGATCTCGAGGTCCCAGTTGCGGGTCACCCGGAACGGGTACGTGCCGCGCAGGCGCGAGGCCTGGAAGAACTCGTGCACGTGCCTTGCGATGACGTCCTCGAGCAGGACGAAGGCCCGCTCCGTCCCTTCCATCTTCACCGGGATGAGGCGGTTCAGCATGGCCGGGACCTGGATCACGCCGAAGCCGGCGTGGGTCTGGCTGTCGCGGGTGAGCATGATCCCGAGGTTGATGTTCTTGTTCCGCAGGTGCGGGAACGGGTGGCCGGGGTCGACCGCGAGGGGCGTGAGGACCGGGAAGATCTCGGTCCGGAAGCGCTCGTCGAGGGCGGCGAGCTCCGCGGTGGCGAGCTCCTCGGGGCGCACGATCACGATGCCGGCGCGGCGCAGGGCGGGGTAGAGATCCGCGTTCCAGAGCTTGTAAGCTCGGTCGACGAGCTTGTGGGCGAGGTCGCTGATCTTCGCGAGCTGCTCCTCGGGGGACATCCCGTCCGGCGGGAGCTCTCCCGATTTGTCGACCTGCTGCGCGCGCAGGCCCGCGACCCGCACCATGAAGAACTCGTCGAGGTTCGAGGCGAAGATCCCCAGGAACTTCAGCCGTTCGAAGAGCGGCACCTCCGGCGACTCCGCCTCCGCGAGCACGCGCGAGTTGAACTCGAGCCAGCCGAGCTCGCGGTTCAGGTAGTGAGCCGGGTCACCCGAGTCGAGCGACGACAGCGAGCCCACCGACACCGAGCCGTACGGCGTCGACGGCGGCGGCTCGGGGGTCACCATCTCCGGTGCCGACAACGTGATCGGCGCGACGTCGGATCTCACGATGCGAACCCCTCCCGCGAGGAGCTCCTTGGAGCGACGAGCCGGGGAGGGGTCGGCGAGCGAAGCGAGCCGGGGGTGGGCATCCATTGCAGCATGGTCGATGTATGGCCGGACCGGCAACTGCTCGGAGCGTCACGGCGCTGCACTTTCGCCTCGATTGTCGATGTGACGAAGCGGTGACGGTGGGGCGCGAGGGCCCCCTCTGCACGCCGACCGTGCGCTTTCTCGCCAACATGGCTAAGGAAGCAGCGCGGGGTCGACACGAACATGCAGCTCCTGAAAGAACCGCTCGATCTTAGGAAAACCTGCGACGAAGCGCGGGCGCGGGGCGAACGCGTCGCCGTCGTCCCCACGATGGGCGCCCTGCATCGGGGCCACGCTGCCCTCGTCGAGGAGGCCCGGCGGAGGGCCCCCGTGGTCGTCGTCACCATCTTCGTGAACCCCACGCAGTTCGGGCCCAACGAGGACTTCGCGAAATACCCGCGCACCCTCGAGGCGGACGTCGAGCTCGCAGAGAAGGCGGGGGCGACCGTCGTGTTCGCTCCTGCCGACCGGGCCATGTACCCCGAGGGCGAGGAGACGCGGGTTCGGGTCGGCGCGACGGCGGCCGCGCTGTGCGGCATCCACCGGCCACACCACTTCGAGGGCGTCACCACCATCGTGGCCAAGCTCTTCGCCCTCGTCGGGCCGAGCGTCGCGTGCTTCGGCCGAAAGGACTACCAGCAGCTCCAGGTCATCCGCCGGATGACGCGGGATCTCTTCCTCCCCGTGGAGATCGTCGGGGTGCGCACCGTCCGCGAGCCCGACGGCCTCGCCCTCTCTTCGCGCAACCGGTACTTGTCTCCCGCCGATCGCGAGCGCGCGCTCTGCATCGCGCGCGGCCTCGCCCGCGCCTCCGCCGCCTTCGACGCGGGGGAGCGCAGCCCCTCCGCGCTGGAGGCGGCGTGCCGAGCGGAGGTCGAGCGCGGCGCCGACTCGATCGACTACGTCACCGTCGCGGGCGCGGACACGGTCGTGCCCTTCGCGCCCGACGAGACCGTGGGCGATCGCGCCGTGCTCGCCGTCGCCGCCCGCGTCGGCGGCGCGCGCCTCATCGACAACATGGTGCTCGGCGAGGAGCCCGCCCCCGAGGTGGGGTCGTGAGCGGGCGGGGTCGCTTCGTCGTCGTCGAGGGCATCGACGGCGCCGGCACCACCACCCAGATCGAGCGCTACGCCGCCTATTTGCGCGGCAAGGGCCGCCGCGTCCACGTCACGCGCGAGCCCTCCACCGGCCCCATCGGCTCGTTCGTGCGCGAGGTCATGGGCTCGCGCGCGCGCCTCGCCTCGAGCCCCGCCTTCGACCTCATGGCCCTCCTCTTCGCCGCCGACCGCCTCGATCACGTCCGCGGCGAGATCGAGCCCGCCCTGCGCGAAGGGGCGGTCGTCCTCTCGGATCGGTACGACCTCTCGAGCCTCGCCTATCAGTCCGTGTCGAGCGACTTCTCGCTGCCCGCCCATGAGATCGTCTCGTGGATCCGCTCCCTCAACCGCTTCGCCCGCCGACCGGACGTGACCCTCGTCGTCGACGTGACCCCCGAGATCGCCGCCAATCGCCGAAAGCACCGCGGCGCCCCCGAGGACATCTACGAGACCGACGCTCTCCAGGCCCGCCTCGCCAAGGCCTACCTCCACGCCGAGGTCCTCGTCCCCGCCGATCGCGTCGTCCACGTCCGCGGCGACGGCGACATCGACGCGGTGGCCGCCCTCATCCGAGACGCCCTCGCCCCCCACGTCGACGACACTTAGGCTTCGTCGTTGGTGAAGCGCAGGACGGGGATGCCCCGCCTTCGGAAGAAGGTGTCGCGAAGTCGATCGCGTCGCTGGCGGCCGTCATGAGACGCTCCATCGATCTCGACGGTCTATTGCGCATCGCACGGCTGGTCGCCGCGTGAGCGGTCGCAGCGAGCTCGCCTTGGGCCTCTCTCCTCCGCGCGCGACCGGGTCAAGGAGCTGTGCACAACCCAGAGCGCTGACTCTCCCTCGCTACGCGAGGGGGCTGGGGGGGTGAAAGAGCCGCAACTGCCCACCAAGTGGCCTGACGGCCGCCTTTTTCAGCAACTGCTAGAGCGGTGCTCTAGCCGCGCCCCCTCGTCATCGCCTCGTAGGCCTGGTTGATGGCCTGGGTGCGCGCGAGGGCGCGCTTCTGGCGGTCCTCGCCCTCCGTCGCGACCTTGTCGGGGTGATGTTCGGCGACGAGGCGCTTGTACGCCTCTTGGATCTCCGAGAGGCGCGCGTCCTCGCGCACGCCGAGGATCTCGTGCGGCAGCTTGCCTTCGATCCGCGGACGCGTGTCCGTCTTCGGCTTCCGCTTCGGGGGGAGAGGATCGGGCGGAGGCGGCTTGTCCGAGAGCGCCGGCAGCACGTAGGGCTTCACCGCCTTCCAAAACAGGAACACGAAGACAGTCAGCAAGATGAAGCGGAGGAGCACAGCCGGGCGCGCACGATAGCTCTGTTTTCCGCTCGGCGCTCGGCCCAAGAGTTCCAGATGCTCGCTCTCTTTTATCCGCTCGGCGCTCGGCCCAAGAGTTCCAGATGCTCGCTCGCCTATGAGGCTCGCTGCGCCGGTCGGCGCATGAGGAACATGCGCCGACCGAGGTCGTTGCGAGGTTGGGCGGGGGCGAGCTTGGAGGTCGTGGCGAGGTTGGGCGGGGGCGCGCTGAGAGGTGGTTGCGGGCTTGGAATGGGCTCGACTTGGGAGGTCGTGGCAGAAGACGCTACGGAATCCGTAGCGCGTTCCATTGTCTCCCCCACGCACGCGCAGGGCTCTGTTTGCTCGGCGCTCGGCCCAAGAGTTCCAGATGCTCGCTCGCCTATGGGCCGCTGCGGCGGCCGCATGAGGAATATGCGCGCCGACCGAGGTCGTGGCGAGGTTGGGCGCGGGGGCGAGCTTGGAGGTCGTGGCGAGGCTGGGCGGGGGGAGCTGAGAGGTGGTTGCGAGCTTGGAATGGGCTCGACCTGGGAGGTCGTAGCAGCAGATGCTACGGAATCCGTAGCGCCGTCCCGTCTCCCACGCACGCGCAGGGCTCTGCTTTCCGCTCGGCGCCTCGGCCCAAGACGCGCGATGCTCGCTCGCCTATGAGGCTCGCGCCAGGGCCGGTCGGCGCATGAGGAACATGCGCCGACCGAGGTCGTAGGCGAGGTTGGGCGGGGGCGAGCTTGAGGTCGCAGAGGTTGGGCGGGGGCGCTGTTGTGGCGCCGGCGAGGTTGGGCGGGGGCGCGCTTGGAGGTCGTGGCGAGGTTGGGCGGGGCGCGCGCTGAGGTTGTTGCGGGCTTGGAATGGGCCCGCCGTGCAGCGGCAAAGCATTGAATCCGTAGCGCGGTCCGGATAGTTCTCCCACGGACGCGCAGGGCTGCGCTTTGGCCGCCCGAGCATGTGCAGCGACGAAGCTTCCGCCGTCTAAATCAGCGATCGTGATCCTGCTACAGCAGTCGTTCAGCGTGGATGGATGGGGCCCGTCGCCGGCGGAGGGGCGCGCCCGCGTTTGGCGGCGCGGAGGCGGAGGGCTGCGTGTCAGCCCTCCGGACTAGAAAGCGCTCTGCGGGGCCTGGCCTCAGCCGAGGTATCCTTGAGGCCCCGCCGCGACGATTCAGGCCCAAAGCCAGCTATCGAACGGCGCGAGCATCGCTGATCGAGAATTGCGCTCGCTCATTTAGCGAAGCAAGTCGGCGAGAAGTGTCGCCGGGCTCGCGGCCATCCGCGAACGCGAGGGGATTGGGGAGACCGTCGCCGACCGAGGTCGTTGCGAGGTTGGGGGGCGAGCTGAGAGGTGGTTGCGAGGTTGGGCGGGGTCAGTTGAGCGGTTGTGGGGGCGTGGGGTGGCTACGAAAATCGTAGCGGTGGCCTAGGTTTGAGATTGGCTCGGCGGCGGGGTGGAACGTGTGCCCCGGCCCCAGGCGACGAACAGCGAGAGCGCGACCAAGAGGAGGTTGAACCATGTGTTGACCACTTCCCCGCGCGAGACGTGAAAGACGATGGCGGACAGCTGGAGCACGGCGCACCCGAGGGCGGCCAGCGCGGCGAGCCGAGGTGCGAAGCGGGTTGCCGAAGACAACAGCACGCCGAGCCCGCCCGCGAGATCGGCTGCGGCGGTGAAGTAGAACAAGCGGGCTGAGACCTCACCGGCCCAGGGGATCATCGTCGCGAGCGCGGCGCGCGGGGTCGCGAGCTTCCAAATCGCCGTCCCCGCGAAGGTGAGCGCGAGCAGAATTTGGGCGACCCATAGGCCGACGACGAGGCTCTTGCTGGGGTGGGTGGTTTGCATTTTTCCGCTCAGCGACGTACCAGCCTGGGCGACGCCGAGAAGGAGGCACCTTGAGGTTACTGGTCGACGGCAAGCTCACGCAGGGTTTCGATGCAGACTGCGGCGCGACCCGTGAGGTGCTGACCCGCATCGGCGACAAGTGGAGCGTTCTCACGGTGGTGCTGTTGGGCGAGGGCACGAAGCGCTTCAATGAGCTCAGGCGGTTGCTCGCGGGGATCTCCCAGCGCGTGCTCACGTCGACGCTTCGCGGGCTCGAGCGCGACGGCTTGGTGAGGCGGGCGGTCAAGCCCGCGAACCCGCCGCAGGTGAGCCACTCCCTGACGAAGCTCGGGCAGACGCTGCTCGAACCGGTGAGCGTACTCGCCGTCTGGGCGCAAGGCCATCGGTCCGAGGTGTTTCGCGCGCGCGCGGCCTTCGATCGCAAGCTCGCGAACGGCCGGCTTCAGCGTGTGCCCCGTTCAGCGGGATGAGCGAGGGGCGCCTGTCGCGACTCGGGCGGCTCGGACTCGAGCGTCAGAACGCTTCGTACCCGATGCTGAGCATGGGCATGGGGACGATGCGCTTGGCGAAATGGACATAGAGGTCCACGCCGATCATCAACCCCTTTCGCCGAACGCCGTCGACTCCGTACCCGACATACGGGTACCCGCCAGCCCGGAAGTGGAGCATGCCACAAGGCCACGTCTCATTGAACTGTTGGAGGCCGCCGCCGCCGCCCGCACCGACGAAGACGTGATCGATGAACGTGAGCTCTACGTCGACGGTCCCGCCGGCGCTGCTCGCGGTGACGAAGCCGTTGCTGCCGATGGCGACGTGGGGTTGGGCGTAGACGGCGAGGAGGTCCATGATCTGCACGCCGAGGCGCCCGTCGACGCCGCCCACGCCCGCGGCGCCTCCCACGTTCCCGCGCGCGACCGGCATGAACCCGCCGCCCGCTGAGATCCCGCCGCGGAAGCGGACGCCGTCCTTGTCCTCGTGGACGTCCTCCGCGGGGCGCTTCTTCGCCGCATCCTGGGGCGCTGGCTGTTTCGCAGTCTCGGAGATGGGCTTGTCACCGTCGTCTTCCACGGCGAAGGCCGTGGAGGGAAATACGGCGAGGCTCACGACCAGCAAGGACGAACAAAGGCCGCTCACGAAGGACGGAGTCATTCCGGGGCTCATTGTCCCATCGCCCTGAGCCTGAACCAATCGGAAAGGGTCCCAGCCATGCGCAGGAGCTCCACCGAAACTGCACGAGAGCTTCGCGAGCGAGCGTCGAAGCTGCCGCTAGCTTCGAGCGATGTCCGCCCCGATCGGCATCACCTCCAGCGCCGTCCCCTGGCCGAGGGCCGCCTTCGCTCCCGGCGCGCCGCTTTGCCTTGGCGTCCTCGTCAACCTCAACGCCAAGCGACTGCGCGCCAATCGTGAGGCGTGCATCCGCGAGCTGGCCGCGTGCGCCGGGCGGAGCGCCGAGATCCACGCCACCCGCGATGCGGGCGAAGCGGAGCACGCCATCGGGCGCTTCTTCTCCAGGGGCGTGAACGTGCTGGCGATCGTCGGCGGCGACGGCACCATCCACCACACGCTGCAGCGCTTGAAGCCGCGTGACTCGAGCTTCTGGCCGGGAGCGGTGCTGCCCATTCCGTTCGGAACGTTGAACATCCTGGCGTCGTCACTCGCGGTCCCCGCCAACAGCGGCAAGCTGCGCGGCCTGACTCGGCGCCGGTTCGGCGAGGTCCGCAAGCGCGCACAGCGCTTGTTGAGGGTGCGCGGCGCGCGCTCGGGCACGCGCTACGGTTGCCTGTTCGGCTCGGAGATGGTGAAGAGCGCGGTCGAGCTCTACGACCGCTTCGGCGGCGGCTATGGTGGGTTGTCGAGGCTGCTCGCGGAGACGGCGCGCGGGTACCTCTTCAAGACGAAGCTCTGGGAGGAAGAGAGCTGGCGTCTGAAGCCGCCGGCGTCCTCTGTCGTCGTCGACGGCGAGCTTCTGCGCTCGTACTCGGCGGTGGCCGTCGCGAGCTGTGACTTGGCGGTGGCGGGGGGGATGATCCGGGCGCTCAGGCCGCCGGGCGAGCGCGGCTTCTCGGCGCGCGTCATCACCGAGGTGCGCACGGGGGCGCTCCTCCGAATGATCCCGACGCTGATGTCCCAGGGGCTCTCGGACGGCGTGCGCGAGTTTTCGGCGGCCGAGCGCGTCGAGCTCTGCGGCGGCTACACGCTGGACGGCGAGTGCTTCGGGCGAGCCCCCGTCGAGGGAGACGCGGGGGAGCGCGTCACCGTCGACGTCGGGGGCACGATCGATTTGGTCGCGTAGAGGCCCGACGGAGCAGCTCCACGAGCTCCGTCGCGGCGAGGGTCGATCAGCCCTGCGCGCTTCGGCGACGACGCCGCGAGGTCGCGAGGCCGAGGACGGCGAGGGCGGCGAGCGCCCCGCCTCCGGTGGAGGCGTCGCGGGCGTCGAAGGAGCAGCGCAAGAGGCCGTTGCCCTCCGGGATGGCGGTGAGGCCGTCGTTGCCGCCGCCGCTGCCGCCGTTGTTGCCGCTGTTGCCGGCGCCGCCCGTATCGCCGCCGCCGACGTTACCGCCGCCTTGGTTGCCGCCGCCGGTGTTCATCTGATCGACGTAGTCGACGACGACGGTCGTGCCCTTGAACTCCTCGTTCGTGGTGCTGTCGTTGATGCAGACTTTGTAGCCATATTTCCAGATCGGGCGCAGGGAGATGTCCTCGGTCTGGGGGCCGGCGACCTCGAACGTCGCGACCACGGTGCGGCCGTCGCCGGTGTCGATGTCGCCCATCGCCACGCCCGTGCCGAGCATGGGGAGGGTGACGGTGTCCTGATTGATGTCGCCGGCTTGACCGTTCGTCGTGAACGAGACGAGCTGGATGCCGGACGGGATCGCGATCGTGAACGCGACGTCGTTCGCGGGCGCGCTCCCTTCATTGACGAGCTTCGCCGTGAGCACGAACTGATCGCCGACCGTCACCGAGTCTTTGTCGACCGCCGTCGTCGAGCTGTCGTAGAGGAACTTGGGCGCGTTGACGTCGATGGCGATGCCGGCGAGGACGGGCATGTAGCTATCGTCGTTCGTCTGGGTGCGGAGCACCGCGCTCGTCTGGTTGGGGACGAGGTGTCCGTCGTCGGAGCTCAGTCCGATGTGGGTCACGTCCCAGCCTTGCCGGGCGCCGTTGCCGGTCGAGCCGAGAGGGCTGTTGCGATCGCCGAACGTCCCGGTCGTGTCGAGCAGCCCGTCGGGGCCGTTGATCTGGCTGCAGAAGAAGTTGTTCACGGGGTTGTTCGGGCCGGAGAGGGGCACGAACGTCGGGTCCGCCACCGTCTCGCCGATCGCGATCTGATCGCCGACGCGCTGGGAATCACCTTCGAGGGTCGCGATCGCGATCGTCCCTTCGATGGGCTCGGAGGGCGGCGCGCAGAATCCATCGACGGGGTAGTCGACGGTCGTGTCCTCGTCCACGAACAGGCCGCCCACGAAGACGCTCATGTTCCGGATCGGCTCGCCGTCGTAGCGATAAGCGATGACGAGGGTCCAGCCCGCGGCGTTGGTGTTGTTGGAGATCGCCGACTGGGTCGCGGGGATCCCCTCCGCCGAGTACTCCGCGCTCAGGTGGGCGGCGACGAAGCTCGTCACGTCCGCGCTACGCATATAGTAGCGAATGGGGAACGAGCCGGACTGATTGACCGTCACGTCGGTGGCCGGATCGGGGTCGACGACGATGCTGTCGCCCTCCGCAGAGAGGGTGATGGGGGTGTCGAGATCGGCGGAGACGTTCTCGTCGCCGTACTGGAAGCTGCCGCCCCACACGAGCTCGGCGTAGAGGATCTCCCCTTCGCTCGGGATGACGAGGTTCGCCGTCGAGCCGTTCGCGTGCCAGTCGTTGGTCGTGCCCTCGAACCAGGGGTTGGTCGGGTTGGGGGGAGTGACGTCCACGCTGCCGGGGACGAGGGTCGAGAAGGTCCCGATCGCGTCTTCCGTGCCGGGGCCGTTCAACCCGAGCTGCTTCGAGAGCCCGAGGGTGTTCCCGGCGGCGATGACGTTGCCGGGCTGGGTCGTCGTGTAGCGGAGCTGCTGCGCGTCCGCTGCGCCCGTTACGAGGGTCGCCGCTCCGAAGACCGCCAGCGACACCGGAAGAAAG
The DNA here is from genome assembly GCA_044225865.1 of Polyangiaceae bacterium. Taxonomy (GTDB): domain Bacteria; phylum Myxococcota_A; class Polyangia; order Polyangiales; family Polyangiaceae; genus Xiheicaenibacterium. The sequence continues at coordinate 29,348 of JBGAID010000012.1, forward strand.
AGCCCCAAAGACCGCGACTTCATGCTGCCTTCGCTAGTTCGGCCCCGGCCAGTGGTCAATCGCGGTCGAGCACGGACCGAGCGAGGTGCGCGCATTTCTGGGCCAAATGCCACCCCTCCCGCGGCGGCGCGGAGCGCCGACGCCGGGGAGGGGTCGGCGAGCGGAGCGAGCCGGGGGTGGGCATCCCGGGCTCCGTTGCTATGGAAAGAGTAGCGCGGGCCGGCGTCTTCCCATACGTCGCCCTTGCGCCGCCCCCGACCCCCCGCTTACTAACATGGGCGCGCGATGCAATACGTCGATCCCCACCTCCCTCGGCACATCTTCGGTTGGTACTCCCCGCGGCTCGGGCTCGACATGCCCATCGTGTGCTACGGCGATCGCGGGCATCCGCTGCTGCTCTTCCCGACCGCCCAGGCGGACTTCCTCGAGAACGAGCGCTTCTTCCTCATCAAGGCGATCGAGCCCTTCATCTTCGCGGGCCGCGTCCAGGTCTTCTCGATCGACAGCATCAACCGCTACGCGTGGATGGCCGACAACATCCACCCCCTCGAGAAGGCCCGCCGTCAGGCTCTCTACGCCGCGTACATCGAAGAAGAGGTGGTGCCCCACATCCGGAGGGTCGCCGGACACAGCGCGCGCATCGCCACGAGCGGCGCGAGCTTCGGCGCGTTCCACGCCGCGAACATGCTCTTCCGGCGCCCCGACCTGTTCGACGGAGTGATCGCGATGAGTGGCTTCTACGATCTGCAGCCGGGCTACACGGAGGGGCACATGAACGACGACATCTATTTCAACAACCCGGTGTCGTATCTGTCCAACATGGGCGGTGAGCAGCTCGCGCGCCTGCAGCACGATTGCACGATCAAGATCGTCTCCGGCCGCGGCGCCTACGAGGCGCCTCACAAGTCCGAGCAGCTCTCGCGCGTCCTCGCCGCGAAGGGGATCCCGCACGAGCTGGACCTCTGGGGCTACGACGTGAACCACGACTGGCCGTGGTGGCGCCGCATGCTCCCGCACTACGTCGGCGAGAAGATGGGCTGGTGACGAAGCCGCGGCTCGCCGGGGTCTTGAGCGCGACGATCCTCGTCGCATCGAGCGCCGGCGTCGCTCGTGCCGATGAGCCGCCCGCGCCCGCGCCGACGGTCCCGGCGCCGCCGGCCCCCCCGACGACGGTCGCCCCCGATCCGCCCCTCGAGCCGGTCGTCGTCACGATCGAGGGCGATCGGGCCGCGCCGGGGGGCGTCTCGCACGGGCGGCGGGAGTCGCGCGAGATCCCTGGCGTGCTCGGCGATCCGTATCGCTCGATCGAGATCGAGCCCGGGGTGACGCCGGTCGCGAGCGGGGTGCCCTTCTATTTCATCCGCGGCGCGCCCCCCGGCAACATCGGGTACTTCTACGACGGTATCCCGCTGCCGATGCTGTTCCACGTCGGGGCGGGCCCGGGGATCGTCCCGCCGAGCATGGTCTCGCGGGTCGAGCTCGAGTTCGGCCCGTACCCGGCGGCGTACGGTCGGCTCGCGGGGGCGATCATCGACGCGGAGCCGACGCCCGCGCGCGACACCTTCCACGCCGAGGGCGAGCTGCGCGTCGTCGATATCGGCGGGCTCGTGGAGGGGCCGCTCCCGGACGGGCGAGGCAGCCTCCTCGCGGGGGGGCACTACGCGATCGGAGCGGAGATCCTCTCCGCCGCCGTGCCATCCATCGACATCTCCTACGCCGATTACCAGGCGCGCGCGGACGTGAAGATCGATGACAAGAGCCGCCTGCGGTTCCTCGCGTTCGGCGCGTACGACTACCTCGCGACCGTGGACGGGGAGGCGCGCGACGTCCTGCTCGACTCGGACTTCCATCGCTTCTCGCTCCGGTACGACCGCGCGCTCGGAGGCGGCGGCACCGCGCGCGTCGACACCAGCTTCGGGCTCGATCGATCGCGCGGCATCGGCGTCGATAGCGCGAACGACTTCAAGCTCGCCACGCGCCTCTCCGTCGTGCGGCCGCTCTCTTCGCGCGCGCGCGTCACCGTCGGGCTCGACCTCGCCCTCGACGTCTACGACGTCGTCCCGGGCGGCACCCACGACTGCACGACCTTCATCTGCTCGTCGGGGGCGCTCGGCGACGACACCGAGTCGGAGCTCTCCGATGCCTTCGCGGTGCTCTTCCCGAGCCGCGTCGACCTCGCCCTCGGCGCCTTCTTCGAGATGCTCTTCGTGCTCGGGGATCGGGCCACCATCACCCCGGGTCTGCGCGTCGACTACTACCGATCGATGGGGGCGAGCGACGTCGCCGTCGATCCGAAGATCGTCGGGCGCTTCGGGATCGGAGACCACTTCCGGCTCGTCCCCGGCTTCGCCTTAGCCTCTCAGCTCCCCGGCTTTCCTCCCGTCCCCGGCCTTCAGATCGGGGGCATCCCAGGGGGACTGCAGCGAGCGATGCAGTCGAGCTTCGGCGCGGAGGGGGAGGCGGGACCGGTGCAGCTCTCGGGGAGCGTCTTCCGCCAATCCACCCTGAACCTCACCGACTCGATCGGGGCCGAGCGCGGCTCCGGCTTCGGCACCGAGCGCTTCTTGAATCGTAGCACCGGGGACGCCTACGGCCTCGAGCTCGACGCGAAGGGGGCCCTCACCAAGCACGTCTTCTTCCTCGCGACCTACACCCTGAGCCGGGCCACCCGGGAGGTCGAAGGCGCCCGCGTACCGAGCGCGTTCGACCGGACCCACGTCGCCCAGGTCGCGTTCCTGTACGAGCTCGGACGCGGATGGAAGGCCGGCGTGCGCAGCCTCTTCTACACCGGCTTTCCCGCCTTCGAGGCCAAGCCCGGCTCCCCGCTGCCCGAGGACGCGGACCGGGTGAAGCCCTTCTTCCGCCTCGACGCCCGCCTCGCCAAGCGCTGGGTCTTCGGCGAGCACGCGTACGTCGGGCTCGTCTTCGACATGCAGAACGTCACCCTCGCGAAGGAGGTGTTCGACGTGACGTGCGAGAACGGCAAGTGCGAGCCGCGGGAGATCGGGCCCATCACGATCCCGACGATGGTGTTCGAGGCGGGGTATTAGCGCTTCGCGCTTCGCGCTGCGCGCTCGCCAGGAGAGGCGAAGCGGAAGCGTCGTGGTGCTGGGAGCGTTGCGCGGCGAGCGCGAGGACCCGCAGCTCGGCTTGCTGGTCGGAGGTCTTGGCGAAGACCTCCCCCCCACTTCGTGGGGCCCCCCTCCAACGCTGCAGATGGCTTCTGAAGCGTTGCGATCACCATCGGAGTGCGTGAGCTCCTTGGCTCGCACGGCGTCGTCTCGAGACTGGATCGCTCGCACGGCGTCGTCTCGATATCCCTTCGGGATGGGGGGCGCTATCGAAATGATAGTCAGGCGGCTTCGGCTTTGGTTGGGGTCAGGGAGGCGACGAGGGCGCGTGTCGCGGGGGCGACGACGCGGGTCACGATGACGCTCCGGATGGCGGCGCGGCGGGTCTCGCCGAAGAGGCCGTGGTCGGCGAGGGGCTCGGGCTCGGCGTCGGGGCGCGGGGCTCGCTCGGCTTCGGCGCGGGCGAGCTCTTCGAGGAGAACGTCGCGTGCGGCGTCGCCCATCGAAACGGCGAGGAAGCGGACGGCCGCCCACGCGAGGGCGGCGTGGCTCGTCTCGTCCTCGCCGATGCCGGCGAGCACGGCCCCGAGGACGGGGTCGGCGGCGGCGAGGGCTCCCTCTTTGGCCTCGATCGCGGCCACCGTCTCTCCGATGCATCCCTCCCGGAACACGGTGCGCAGGACGTCGACGGGATCGGCGCCGCCGCGGAGGGCCCCGTCGATGGCGAGTGGGCCGGGGCCGATCGCTTCGCCCGCGTAGATAGAGGCGAGGGCGAAGGCGACGCGGGCGTGGCGGGTCTCGTCCTGCATGGCGGCGGTGGTCTTCTCCAAAAGCTCCGGCGGGGCTCCGAGGGCGAGGAGCTGAAGGGCGAAGCGAGCGAACGCGGCGACGCTCGCGTGCTCCATCAAGCCGATCTCGGTCCAGCGCCGGGCGAGGGAGGCGCGCAGATCGGCTGAGAGGGAGGAGACCTCCGGCGCAGGACCCGACGCCCAGGCGCGCTCGCCGCGGACCGCGGGTGCGAGGCGCGGCGCTTCGTCGACGAGGAACGGCCTGCCGATCGCGCAGGGGTTCGACTCCTGGCAGACGCGGTGATCGACGGCGTAGACGCACTCCATCCCGTTCAGGCAGTCCTCGTGGACGAGGCACTCGTCTTGGGGTGTCGTGCACTCCCAGCCTTGTGAGCCGCACGCGAGATCGAGGCTCTCGTAGCGCGCGCAGAGCGAGCCGTCCCCACAGTCCGCGTCCGTCACGCAGCCGGCAGGCTCACAGTGCCCAATCACTTCGCCGCACACGCAGATTGAGCCGGTACCGCAGTCGGCGTCTTTGGTGCAGCCATAGGAGCAGTAACACCCGAGGCCATCGAACCCGCTCGAGGAGTTGCACATGCCGTTCGGGTAGTCGGTGCAGTCGGCGTCGGTGGAGCACGCGTCGGCCGCCGAGTCTTGGGCGCACGTCCCGTCGCGCGGGAGGGACGACTCGCACGTCGCGGGAGAAGGACGCGTGATGAGCCCGCTCGCGCAGCGCCGGGTGCCCCCCGCTTGGTCGACCGCGTTTTCGCACTCGACCGAAGCCGAGCAGCCGCCGATCAGAAGAGGGAGGCCGAGCGCGGCCGAGAGGGCTCTCGTGAGGGCTCGAATGGAGGCCGAGGAGACATAGGTCATGGCGCCCGCTCTTGCACTCGGGATGCCAACCGACGACCGAGGGCAGCTGCGCGCAAGCAGGCAGTGAACCCTGCGGCGAGCGCAGACACGGCTCAGCGTGGCGCAGCTCCGGGCTTCGGTGGCACGGGCTGGGCTTTGCTCCGGAGGTCCTCGAGGGCGCCCTTGAGGTCCTCCTCCGAGACGGGGAGCTTGGCGAGGGCCTCCTTCTCGATCGCGATCGCCTGCTCGAGCTCCTTCTTCGCGGCGCGCGCCCGCGTGACCCACGCCGAGCCCTCGCCCGTGCGCTCCGCCATGTCCACCGTCGCGTTCATGGCCTTGAGGCCCTTCTCGAGGAGGACGCGGTAGCGCATCCGCATCGCCCCCTCCCAGAGCTGCTTTTGGCGGATGGTCTTGGCGTTCGCGGGCAACGGGATCTCCATCACGTCGCGGTGGAGCTGATGATAGAGCTCGCCGAGGCGGAAGCCGGCCATCGCTCCCCAGTGGGCGTCCTGGCTCCGCATTGCGTCTTGATAGGCGTACTGGGCGTCGAGGAGCTGGGTGCATCGGTCTTCGAGGACGACCGCGAAGTTCGGCGGGAAGGGGACGAACTTGAGCTTCTCCCCTTCGATGCGGCGGATCTCCCCGAGCGCGAACGCGACCTGCGCGAGCTCGACGGGTGGCACCCCCGACTGCCCGAGCTTGTGGTCCTCGATGATGTCGCGCGCCTTGAAGATCACCGTCTTTGCCTCCTCGACGCGGCCCTGCTCGACGAGCCCGAGGCCCTTGGCGCCGAGCGCCTCCACGTGCTCGAGGACGGTGAGGTCGGTGCGGGCGAGGATTTGGCTCGCGAGCTTCTCGAGCTCGACCCACTGCTCCTTCTCGCCGTGGATGCGGGTCATCCAGAGGTAAGCGTCCTTGGTCGTGGGCGCGCTCGGGCCCCTCTGCGCGCTGGCGACGAAGCGCTCGAGGGCCTCGTCGAGCTTGAGCTGACCGTGGTAGGCGATGCCGGCGTTGAACAGGGCCGGCACGACGGCGGGGCCGGCCGGATCGTACTTGACGATCTTGTCGAACAGGGCCGCCGCCTCGACGTTCTCGTTCTTGAGGAGGTGCGCCTTCGCCTCCGCGAACGTCTTCTCCACGTCCATCGGGGGCGCGTTCGTGATGCGCACCTCGTCGAGCACGACGGGGGCTCGCTCGACCCCGGAGGCGGCCCGCGCTGCGCCGGGAGCGGCCGCGCCACAACCGCCGGCGGCGACCGCGAGGCCGAAGAAGAGGGCCAGGCGACCCGCGCTCGAAACCTCCATGCGAGAACCGTAGCAGGCTGGGCGGGGACGCGACGCACGGTACGATGAGGTCATGCAGCTTCGCGGCGAGCATCGGAGCCTTGTCATCGGTTCGATCTTCCTCTTCGGTGGGTGCGCGAGCGGGAGCGCTCCCGTGACAGAGCCCTCGGCGAGCGCCCCGGTTCCCGTCGAGGCGCCCCCCGAGAAGCTTTCCCCTCCCGAGCCGCAGCCGGTCGAGACGGGCCAGGCCTGCGCGAAGGCGACCTCCGTGTGCGAGGACGGCTCGTGCACGATCAAGCTCAAGAACGACTGCGACGCGCCTCTGACGTGCGACGGGTTCGTGGTGGCCCGCTGCCGGACGCCCACCGACGCGGTCGAGGCGCGGGGGCGGGGCAAGAAGACGTTCGCCTCCAAAGCGGAGAGCGAGCTCGTCATCTCCGCCGTGTGCACCACCGGCAATCAGCTCATCGGCACCGAGCTGTCGGAGCTCAAATGCAAGTGATGCTCATGGGCGCGGGATGATTCGGCGCGGCTGGGCGGTTGTCCCCCCGCTGGGCCGCTCCATCGGCCCGAGATCCCGGAGAATCGAATGGACCGAACCCCCGGAACGCCGAAGCAACACCCCCTCCACGTCTTCCAATCGCTCCACGGCGAGCTCGACGGGAGGGTGAAAGAGCTCAGCAAGCGGCGGTGGCTCTCTCACGAAGAGCAGCGGGAGATGACCGAGCTCAAGAAGCGAAAGCTGCTGCTCAAAGACGCGATCGCGGCGCTCCACGCGGGCCGGGTTTGAGGCCGGGCCCCTCCGCGTCGCCAAAAAGCTGCTTCTTGGTCCTCGGTTTGGCGAGGGGCGGGGGCAGGCAAGCCCTCTTGGGCCGCTCGACATCCACGAGCTGCGTGAGCGTCGCGCGCGCGCGTCGGGCTTGATCGACGGTCAGCCCTCCGCGCGTGACGCGGCCGATATCGAGGGCGTGCTCAAGCCAATCCCGCGAGCACGCGCGGAGCTCTGCCCGCGTCGTGCCCGTGTCGGGGACGGAGTCGGCGAGCCGAAAGTCCGTCATCCCTCGCAGGTACGAGAACTGGACCCGCTCCTTGGGGCTCAAGGCCTCGTAGTCCTCCCCGACGAGCCGCAGCAAGGAGAGGGCCTGGGGAAACTCGAGCGCCTGATAGTGGCGCCGGGCCCGCTCGAGGTCGTGGCTGAGGGTCGCGCAGGCCCCCAGCTGAAGGGACAGAACCACGAGCCCCAAGCACCGCCAGCGCATCGGGCCGCATGCTACACCGTCGACCGCGCGAACCAGGGTGTCGAGCCTTGAAGCGCGCGCTAAGATCGACGACACACGAAAGACGCGATGACCCGCGAACGAACACCGGGGAGCCAGCCCGAGGGGGAGGCGAGGCCGCCGCGGCCAGGGGCCGCGGGGACCGGCGTGTCCTCTTCGTCCCTGCCCGCGACGAGCGCGAGCGGCGCGCCGGTGGTTCGACAAGCGGTGGCCGGTGGCCCGATGTCCTCGTCCCCCGGCTCCGTGCCGCCTGCTTCGAGCTCGCCGCCTGCTTCGAGCTCGAGCGCCGGCCGGCGCGCCGAGCAGCCCGCGGCTGCGGTCTCCGTTCCACCTTCGAGCGTGGCTCCGACGAGCGCGGGGCCCGCGAGCGCGGTCGGGCCCACCGCCCTTGGTCCAGTGCGAGGCCCTGCCTCCACCGAGGGCCTGCCGCGTCAGTTCGGCAAGTACACCCTGATGCGCAAGCTCGCATCGGGGGGCATGGCCGAGCTCTTCCTCGCGCTCCACCGCAGCGTCGCCGGCTTCGAGAAGATCGTCGTCATCAAGCGGATCCTCCCGCAGATGAACAACGATCGGCAGTTCATCGACATGCTCCTCCACGAGGCGCGCATCGCCGCGACCCTCACCCACCCGAACGTCGTCCAGACCTACGACGTCGGGCAGGTGGACGGGACGTACTTCATCGCGATGGAGCACATCGAGGGGGAGGACATCCGCACGATCGTGCGCGAGATGAAGCGCAAGAACGTGCTGGAGTTCCCGCTCGAGCACGCCCTCGCGATCGTGATGGGGCTCTGCGCCGGGCTCGCGTACGCCCACGACAAGCGCGGCGTCGACGGGAGGCCGCTCGGCATCGTTCACCGCGACATCTCCCCGCAGAACATCGTCGTGACGTTCACGGGGGACATCAAGGTCGTCGACTTCGGCGTCGCGAAGAGCCTCCACGCCGTGGAGGACTCCAAGGGCGGGCACCTCAAGGGCAAGGTCCCGTACATGTCTCCCGAGCAAGCGAACGGCGAGGAGATCGATTTCCGGAGCGACATCTTCGCGGCCGGCGTCATCCTCTTCGAGCTCACGACCGGCAAGCGCCTCTTCAAGAGCTCGAGCGAGTACGACACCCTCAAGCTCATCTGCGAGAGCGAGTACCCCCTCCCGAGCGACGTCGCGCCGAACTACCCGGCCCCGCTCGAACGCATCGTGATGAAGGCGCTCGCCAAGAACCGCGACGCCCGCTACGCGAGCGCCCGCGACATGCAAGCGGAGCTCGAGGCGTTCGTGCGCCACGAGCGCCTCCCCGTGAGCACGGTCACGATGGCCTCGTGGATGCAGTCGCTCTTCGCGGAGAAGCTCGCGGAGCAGAAGGCGGATCTGCAGGACATCAAGCCCCTCGCCGATCAGATCGCGGCCCAGTATCCGGCCCAGGATTTCGCGCCGACCTCGACGGGCTCGCACCCCAGCGCGTTCGAGCAATCGAGCACGGGGGCAGGCGCGCCCGGCGCGGTCGCGACGATCCCCCCCCAGAAGAAGAGCTCGGTGGGCGTGCTCCTCGGTGCGGGCGCGCTGGCCCTCGCCGCCGTCGGCATCGGCTACTTCGTGCTGCGGGAGCGGGCGACCGCGACTTCCGAGAGCCCCACCGCCACCGCTCCCGCCGAGACGGCGACGCAGCTGCCCGCGGCGGCGCAGCCTGCTCCCGCGGAGCAGAAGGCCTCGGTTCGCATCGAGAGCCAGCCGGACGGCGCTTCGATCTGGATCAACGGCGACTTGAAGTCGGAGACGACGCCCGCGACGATCGAGAACCTCCCGGTCGGGACGGACATCCAGCTCAAGGTCTCGAAGGACGGCTTCGAGAGCTACAAGGAGACGCTCCGGCTCGAGAAGGGCGCGACGCCAAAGCTCGTGAAGGCGACCCTCGACACCGGCAGCGTGCAGGTGGAGCTCGACGTGAAGCCGGATCCGACGATCTGGATCGACGGCAAGCCCTTCAAGGGAGACCCGAAGAAAATCGGCCTCTCCGCGGACGACGAGCACAAGATCGTCGTGAGCGGGCAGGGCTTCATCGCGAAGACGTTCACCTTCACCGGCAAGCGTGGAGAGAAGAAAGTCTTCAAGCACGAGCTGGTCCGGATGACGCCGGAGCAGATCGCGAAGCAGGCGAGGGAAGAGAAAGAGGCCAAAGACAAGAAGAAGGGCGAGCCCGCCCAGACGGCCACCCCCGCCTCGAGCGGCAACGCCCCGCCCGCGGGCGGCAACGGGACGGTGCGCGTCAACGCGAAGGGCGGCTACTGCAACGTCACGATCAAGGGGCAGAGCTACGGCCCGACGCCCGTCACCGCCTCCGTGCCGGCGGGGAACGTCACCGTGACGTGCAAGCCCGACAGCGGCCCGACGCAGTCCCAGTCGGTGAAGGTCGAGCCGGGCGGGACGGTCGGGGTAGGGTTCAAAGTCGGGGGCTGATCGGCCTCGCGAGCGGGATCGCAGGCGCGCATGCGGGCCCTCGTCGTTACCAACGATCCGGATATCGCCTCCGCGAGCGGGGTCGTCGCGAGCGCGGAGGGCTTCTCCGTCGACTCGTGCGCGACGGGGCGCGCCGCGCTGGATCGGCTCTCGCGCACCAGGTTCGAGGTCGTCTTCTTGGCCCTCGAGCTCCCCGACGAGAACGGCCTCGAGGTTTGTCGATCCCTGCGGCAAGCCGGCGACTGGACGCCGGTCGTCTCGATGTCGCCGGTCGCGACGGAGGAGGCGGAGCTGCTCGCCCTCGAGGCGGGGGCGGACACCCACGTCGTCACGCCGTGCAGCTTCGTCCTCCTGCAGGCGCGGATGCGGGCGGCGCTGCGCCGGGCCGCCCCGCGCCCTCAGTCGATGTTCACGTTGGGCCGCTGGATCATCGACCCGGACTCCCAGGTGGCGATGGTGTCCGAGGCGGAGGTGATCGAGCTCAGCCCGCTCGAGACGCGCCTCGTCGTGCTCCTCGCCGAGCACGCCGGCTCTGTCGTCGCGCGCGATCACATCGTGGCCGCGTGCTGGCCTCGTCGCGCGCGACCCCAGAGGCGGGTGTCCGACGTCTCCGACAACGCCCTCGCCGCCGTGACGGCGCGGCTGCGGCGGAAGCTCCACGGCTCGGGCGCCTCCATCAAGACGATGCGCCACCGCGGGCTCATGCTCGTCGTAGGCGAGGAGCGCGCGCCGGGGACGCGGAGCTTGTCGGGGCGCGCGTCTTGAGCGTCAATCGGGGTCGATCACTCGGCCCCGAGGGGCATGATCTCGAGGTCTCCAACCGTGACCTCGCCATTGGCGACGAGCGCCTCGATTTTGCCGAATGTCATCGACCATCGTCCGCTCTTTGGCAGGACGGCGACGTCGTAGGTTCCGACTGGCATGTTCGTGAACACGAACTCACCCGCTTCGTTCGTCTTCGCGTCGAACAGCCGTGAGGTGTTGCAAGGGGTGGAACCCCCTCCTTGAGGCAGGGCGAGACCGCTGCACACCGCGACGCGCGCGCCGGCGAGGGGGGCTCCGTCTGCGCCTGTGATTCGGCCTTCACGCGGGCCACATGCTCGACGGGCGAGGGCGGCGGCAAGGGGGCGGGGCCCGCGCCGCTGAGCTGGACATCGAAGATCTTCCCGGTCAGAGACGGAGAGGAACCCATTGGATATGTCGTCTTCTCCGCGCCGTGGAAGACGTGCAGCGCGTTCTCGGTCGTCGTGAGCCAGGCCCGGCCCAGATCGTCGACATACGACTTCAGGACGAGCTCCCCCTCGTCGCCGCGCTCGAAGTCGAGAGGGCCTTGCTTGGCTTCGATGTACAGCCTGCTCGGGTTGCTGCAGAGGTAGGTGCCCGCGGACGCACAGACGCCATAAGCGCCGCCTTCGAGAGGACAGCGCGCGTCGCGGCCGAACGCGTTCTTTCCGCGGGGAGAGACGAGGACGCCCTGCGTTCGAGAGGCGAGGAGGATCCCTCCCTCGGCGTCGACGTCGGCCGCGTTGATCTGGGGGACGCGGGCGATCTCGATCCAGCGCTCGCCGTCGAACCGGTGGACCGAGTCGTCCCCGTAGACCCACGGCACGTCGTCGTCGTCGATGATCAGGCCCCAGACCCTCACGCCCTCGAAGGCGGCCGTGTCGACGTGCCATTCCTTCCCATCCCAGTAGCCCGCCCCTGCGAGAGACGAGATCCAAAGGCGGCCCTTCTTGTCGAACCGGAGGTGATCGATGCTCGTCTGGGGAAAGGGGGCGATCTTGGTCGTGTGCGTGCCGTCGACGCGGATGACTCCGGCCAGCATGTAGGCCGCGACGAGGCCGCCGTCCCGATCGACCCCGATCGCCTGGAGCCCGCCCTCACGAAGGGGGTCGGACTCGCGGACGGTCCGGAATCCGTTGGAGGTCAGCTCGACGATCTTGTTCGCGGACACGCGAAGGTATGCGGCGCCGCGCCTGTCGCGAGGTGTGTCCGCGGGGGCCGCGGGCGCGGAGGGGAGGGCGCTCTGGTGAGGCACCTCGGGCGCCGACGGGCCCGCCGATGGGGCGGCCGAGCCCGCGGTCGGCTCGGGGGCGCCGCACCGGCACGCCCCGAACAGGGCACATGCGATCGCGAGTCGCGCGGTCGAAGCAGGATGCCGGACGGCGCTCACGCGCGGCCTCGATTCAATCCCTCCCGCGACGGAGCTCGAAGGGCGCAGTCGCCTGGGAAGGATCGGCGAGCGCGCAGCGCGCCGGGGGTGCTCATCGTCAGCGAGGCGGCGGCGGCGTGTAGATGTGACGGACGTCCGCGCCGCCGACGACGGCGTAGGAGCCGGCGGTGCCGTAGCCATAGGTGACGACCCCGAACGGCTTGTCGCCGGAGAGGGCGTGGGCGCCGACGCCGAGCGGGCAGCGACGCGACTCGTAGGCGATGTTGTTCACCATCCCGGAAGCCTCGACGACGCACCCGGTCGGCGTCGCGCCGTCGATGGTGGTGGTCGATCCGACCTCGGCTCCGAACACGACCCAGTTCTGATCCCACGAGTCCGGCGTGAGCACGACGTACTCGGTGCGGAACTGCTCCACGGGGGGGAAGACGGTCAGCGAGGGATCCCCGATGTACGGCCCGTCGACGTACTCGTTCGAGATGAGGATCTGCCCCACGATGAACGGCTTGTCGCTCGTCGCGGTGAAGTCGCTCTGAGCGTAGGTGGTGCGGATCTCGCCGGGTTGCAGGGTGAACTGCGCGTCGGCCCCGGGCAGGGTGGTGGTGATGGCGGCGGGCTCGGAGGCGCCGACGAAGCGGATCACGTCGGGCTCGCGGAAGCCGGAGGTCGAGCGGATCGGGCTGCGGGTGACGAGGTAGTGGGTGCCGATCGACTCCACCGGGAACATCTGCTCCTCGAGGTGATCGAGGCAGCACGTGTCTTCGGTGGTCCACCCCGGATAGGTGGGGATCTCGTACGCGCCGGGGGCGCCCGTGCTCTCGACGCCGGAGAAGACGGCGACGGGCTTCGTCGAGGTCACGTAGGTGCCGGTGAGATCGGCGATCGTCTTGGGATCGTCTTGGAGGGTGCCGTCGGCGGTCTCGAGGTTGAGCACGTCGAACGGCCCGAGGGTGGCGACGATCTCGCCGCCCGCCTCCGTCTCGGCGATGGGGGGGTTGCCTTTGATCTTCCAGCTCGGGGTGACGGTGACCTCCGTCCCGCCCTGGGTGCCCACGATCGTCACGTAGGATCGATCGGCCTTGAGGCCGAACTGGGGGAACGGCACGGGGTGGCCCGCGCCCCAGCCGATGACGCGGTAGGTCTGTCCGAGCGCGTTCGACGGCAAGAGGAGCGAAGCGTCGTTCGAGTACGAGTTCTCGAAGACGTTGAACTGGTAGACGACGATGGGCGCGCTCGAAGTGATGCGATACGCGCGCGACGAGAGGCACGTGCCAGGCGAGTTGTAGTCGTTGGGGACGGTGCCGCAGTCCAGCTCGCGGGTGGGCAGCACGAGGGCGAGGAGGCCTCCCGGCGGAACCGACTGCTGCTCCACCGTCGTCAACGAGAGCGCCTCGCCGGGGTTGGCCTCGTTGATCTCGATCGTGACGTTGGCCTGCAGATCGCCTGGGTTCGAGAGGGCGACGCCCCAGGGCGCGCTCGCCGGATCGTTCAAGCCATCCTGTTGATCGAGGTCGACCGCCCAGAACTCACAGCCGAGGTTCGAAGGCTTGTCGGAGGCGATTTCGCAGCCGGTCTTGCACTCCCCGTTGTCGCAGGTGAGGCCAGCGCTCACGTCGCACGTCTCGACGAGGGGGCCGTTCGGCTCGCCGTTGTCGTCGCAGGCGTGGACCTCGTTGCCGACGCACCCGTTCGTCCCCGGGATGCACTGGACGCAGCCGAGGGTCGCGTCGCATTGGAGGTTCTGCGCGTCGCAGTCGATGCGGGTGCCTTCACAGTCGACGTAGGCCCCGAGGTCGCACGTCGGACACGTGAAGCCGCCGCCCCCTCCGCCGGTGCCGTTCCCGGCGCCGCTGCCGCCTCCGCCGACCGGATCGTTTCCGGCGGAGCAGGAGCATCCCGCGTTCGCGGCGGCGAGCGAGAAGAGAGCGACGAACCCGAGGGACCTGAATACGAGCGCCCGCAAAGCCATCCCGCATCATTATTCAGGCCGCGATCGGGAGGCAATGCGGGAGGCGCCCGCCCTTGATAGGCTCCGCGCCATGACCCTTCGGTCACTCTTCTTGGGAGGGCTGGTGGCCCTGTGCGCGTGCAGCGATCGCGCGCCTTCGACGCAGTCCTCGGGCAGCGTGGCGCTCAGCATCGTGCCGCCGGCGCGCCGATCGAGCGCGCCGTCGTCCTCTCCATCCTCCCTGCCCCCCGCCCCGCGCCCGAGCGCGCCCACCGCCGCCCCCTCGGGATCGTCCCCCCCCTCCGCGCCCACCCTCGCGCCGCTGCCGCCGGTCGCGGAGGTGAAGCAGCTCCTCGTCGTCGAAGAGGCCTCCGACCCGCTCGCGAAGGACTGCGGCGGCGTCCGATACCGCATCACCGTCGATCTCTCCGACAACGCGTGGATCTACGCCGCGTGCGAGAAGGGCCCCGACGAGCCGAAGGGCGCCGCCTCCCTCAAGGTGAAGAACGGCAAGCTGGCGCCCGCACAGCGCTCCACCGTCGACGCGCTCTACGCGAAGGTGGCGCGGCGACCGAGCAACTCGTGCGGAGCGGACGGCGAGCCCATCCTCCTCTCGATCACGAGCAAGGACGAGTCCTCGATCAAGCTCGCCGACGAGAACTGGCGATGCGTGAAGCCGCCCCCGGATCTCGCGTCGGGCTTGCGGGAGCTCGCCGAGGGGCTCCTCGCGATCGTCAAGCCCCCGAAGTGAGCCTCAGCGGCTCTTCACCATGCCGATCCCGAGCAGCACCAAGAAGATCACGGCCGGGATCGCGTAAGGCAAGACGCTGATCCCTCCGAGCTGGAACTTCGCCCAGCCGATCATGATCTCGCCCGCCGCCACCGAGCCGGCGACGAGGAGGGCACCCAGCGCCTCCGGCCAGTCCGTCTCCACCTTGAGCCCGAGCCAGAAGACGCCGATGCCGACCAGGGCGGCGATGGCGGGGAAGGCCCAGCCCGGGAGGCCGAGGAACTTGTCGACGCCGTTCTTGGCGAGGTCGGGGTTCGAGAGCGCGAAGTTCGCCACGATCACGGCGACGATCAGCACCCCGAACAGGATCATGTACGTCCACACCTTCGATCGCTTGCCGCCGAGGTACTCGCGTTCGACTTCCATGTCGGGTCGAGGATAGGCGGGTTCTCCGCGCGCCGTCCAACTCTCGGCCCCGACCCTCGGCGGCGCGAGCGGTGCGATCAGGGCGACGCGCTCTCGCGCGTGGCGCGCTCGATCGCCGAGAGAACGCGGGGGAGGAGGGCGGTGCTCGTCGCGATGAGGCCGTCACGGATCGCGAGCTCGCCGCGGTAGTCGATCGGGGCGCCGTCGAGCCTCGTCATCGCGCCCCCTGCGCCTCGCACGAGGGCCTCCGGTGCGCAGGCGTCCCAGAGGCTCGCCCCTCGGCTCGGGTGGACGTAGACGTGGGCCCGGCCCTCGACGATGCGCGCGGCCTTGAGGCCGACCGAGCCGCACGGCAACGTCTCCGTCACGCCGCTGTGCTCGAGGATGGCGCGGGTCCGCGCGGAGGGGTGGGAGCGGGACACGACGGCGCGGACGAGGGCGCCCTCCCGTGTCTCCGGCACGGCTACCGCGAGCTTCGACGGCTCACGCGGGGCGTCTAGCGCTTCGACGAACGTCTCGTGGACCGAGCCGAAGAAGAGCTTGTTCTCGACCGGAACGGCGACCACGCCGGCGTGGGCTCGGCCCTCGACGGCGAGCCCGATCATCACGCAGAACTCCCCGTTCTTGTCCGCGAACTCGCGGGTGCCGTCGACGGGATCGACAAAGAACACGCGCCGCTTCGAGGCGATCTGGACCCGCTCCTCCTCCGTCTTGGGGACGCTCTCCTCCGCGAGCACGCCCGCGTCCGGGAACGCCTCCGCGAGGCGCGCGCAGATGAGGGCGTTCGCCTCTTTGTCGGCGCGCGTGACCGGGTCGTCCTTGCCCTTCATCTCGACCGCGAAGTCGGTCCGGTAGACGCCCATCACGACGACGGCGGCCTCGCGCGCGATCGCCTTCAGCGTGGTGAGGACCTGGCTGGTCTCCTCGGGGCTCATCACTCTCCCGTCACTCCGTGGGCGAGCAGCGCCGCCTCCAGCTTGGACATCGTCGGTGCGGACAGATAAGGCGGCGTCCGCCCTGCGTCGCGCACGAGCTGATCGAGCTGGGCCTCGTTGCGCGGCCCGAGCACGGCCGAGCTCACGCGCTCGTTCGAGAGGACGAAGCGCAGCGCGACGGAGCGCATCGTCGGGGCAGGCCCGCCGATGACGGCGCGGAGCGCGTCCGTCTGCTCGACGCGGCGGACGAGCTCGTCCGGGTTCCACCGGTCGGCGCGGTGATCGGGGGGGTAGAACTCCCGCTCCTTCGTCCATCCGCCCGCGAGCAGCCCGTACGAGAGGACGCTCCTCGCGAGCAGGCCCACGTTCTTCTCGCGCAGCACGTTGCCGAGGCGGCGGACCTCCCGGGAGAAGAAGCAGTTGTAGGGCATCTCCAGCACCTCCGCCCCGAGCTCGATCGCCCTCGACGCGACCGCGAACGACCCGGCCGAGACGCCCCACGCGCGGATCTTCACCTCCGCCTTCAGCCGCGCCATGAGGGCGGCGATCTTGTCGCCCTCCAAGCTCTTGATGGAGGGGTTGTGGAGGAGGACGACGTCGACGCAGTCGCGCTTGAGCCGCTCCTGCGACCGCTCGAAGGCCATGAAGAGGTACTCGGGGGTGAAGTCCTTCTGCGGGTAGTTGTCGAGGTTGTTCCCGATCTTCGTGACGACCCGCGTCTTCTGAACGGGGAGACGGCGACCGAGCATGCGCTCCATCGCGCCCTCCCCGTAGACGCCGGCGGTGTCGAAGAGGGTGATGCCGAGGGCGACGGCGCGATCGATCGTGCGCTCCGCGACGAGGGGAGGGACATGGCCGTACGCATCTCCCGAGAGGCCCCACGTGCCGAGCGCGAGCTCGCTCACGGAGAGACCGGTCGTGCCTAGCTCGCGCGTCCTCACGACGACGTTCTACTCCGTCCCGCCGGTCGAAGAAACGCCCTCGCGCTCCGGCGCGGGGCGAGCCGCGCCGAGGGATCGACGCGCGCCGATCGCCCGGGTTGCTCGCTCTTTCCCGTCGTGCGAGCCTACGGCCATGCGCAGGCTGGTGGTGCACGAGGCGAAGATCCGCTGCAACCAGGGCACGCTCCCTTCCGCCCTCGTCGTGACCCCGGACAGCCCGGCGGTGGCCGGCGACCAGCCCGTCGCGACGGTGCAAGATCACCGGCCGAACCGCAACATCATCACCTTCGGGATGTGCCGCTCGCCCTCCAACCCCCAGGTCGCCTCGGCGACCTCGGCGGCGATGGGCGTGCTCACGCCCCAGCCGTGCGTCCCCGCGACGAACCAGGATTGGAAGCCGGGGGCCGCCTTCGCCGTGGCCGAAGACGTGAACGTCCTGTCCAGCGACTCGACGTGCTCGTGCGATTGGGGCGGGACGATCGACATCCTCGACCCCGCGTGCGACACCGAGATCGCGGAATGAGGGCGGCGTTCCGGCTCGCGGTCGCGCTCGCGGCGGTCGCGCTGCTCGCGACGGGGTGCGACGAGAAGAAGAAGCCCGGCGCTCCCGAGGCGGGCGCGAGCAAGGGCGAGACGCCCGCCACGAAGGTCGCGGTGAGCGCGGAGGTGTACGCGGCGCCGAAGCGCGTCGTCGCGATTGGAGACCTGCACGGAGATCTCGACGCGGCGAAGCGCGCCCTCCGCCTCGGCGGGGCGATCGACGCCTCCGACGCGTGGGTCGGCGGAGATCTCACCGTCGTGCAGGTCGGCGATCAGCTGGACCGCGGAGACGAGGATCGCGAGCTGCTCGATTTCCTCGAGGCCCTCGAAGGGAAGGCGAAGGAGAAGGGGGGCCAGCTCATCGTGCTGCTCGGCAACCACGAGCTCATGAACGCCGCCCTCGATTTCCGCTTCGTCTCCGACAAGAGCTTCGCCTCGTTCGAGGCCCTCGCCAAGGAGCGCGCGGACGATCTCGACGTGCAGGCCCTCCCCGACAAGATGCGCGGGCGCGGGTCGGCGCTGGGCGCGGGCGGCTCCTACGCGAAGAAGCTCGCGAAGCACCACCTCTACGCGATCGTCGGCGACACCGTCTTCGTCCACGGCGGCATCAAGCGCCGTCACTTGGACTACGGCCTGGAGAAGGCGGACGATGAGACCCGGGCCTGGCTCGAGGGCAAGCGGAAGAACCCGCCCACGGTCGTGGTCGCTCAGGACGGGCCGGTGTGGACGCGCTCGTTCAGCGAGAACACGAAGGCCTCCGACTGCGACGAGCTACGTCAGACCCTCGACTCGCTCGACAAGAAGCGCATGGTCATGGGCCACACCGTGCAGTCGGCCGACATCACCTTCGCCTGCGACGACAAGGCGGTGCGCATCGACACCGGGATGAGCAAGAACTACCGGCACGGCCGCATCGAAGCCCTCCAGATCGAGGGCGACGACGTGAAGGTCCTCAAGGAGTAGGGCGCGCGCGGGGCTCAGCGCCCGCGCCGGGTGGGGCGCCGGTTTCCGCGATCGACCGGGTCGCGGGTGGGCCTGCGGTCGCCTCGATCCGGCCGGGTGCGATCGGGGCTCGTCCGGTCGGGCCGGCGCGGAAGATCCGGCATCGTCGTCGGGGGCGGAACATAGACCGGCGTCTCCGGCACGGGCGCTTTCGGAAAGTGAAGGCCGTTGTTGGCGACGACCGTCGGAGCGATCACGAACGCGCCCACCGTGGCCGGCTTCGGCGTGAACTTGGGCCAGGCCGCCTTGAACGTGGAGGACTTGTCCGTCCACGTGAAGGTCGCCTCGAGATCGGTGCCGTCCTCGAACGGGTACACGAGCGAGGTCGTCCCTTCCTGGACGAAGCTCAGCACGTCGCCCTTGTCGCCGCCCTTGTCGATCTTCACCGAGAGGGGAGCGCCGCCCGAGTCGTTCTTGCCCTTGCACAGGACGCGAACCCACTCGCGGATCGCCTTCGCTTCGCAGCCGAGCTTTGCGGCGTTGGTGACCGTCGCGTCCTTCGCCGTCGCCCACTCTTCGAGCGTCGGCGTGGGGGTGTGCCCGGGCAGCGCCGTCGCCGTCGGCCGCACCTTGGTCGCCGGCTTCTTGTGGGTGGGAGCAGGATCGGCTTGAGCGACGGTGGTCTCTGCCGTCGGTGGTTGGGTCGCGGCCGGCGTCGGGACGGAAACCGTCTCCTCCGCCGTCTCGTCGGTCGGCGTCTGCGTCGTCTTCCAGTAGATGAACGTGCCCGCCCCGCCGAGGGCGGCGAGTCCGAGGGCGGCCCCCACCAGGAGCCCCGCGCCGGCGCGCGCCGGCTTGGGCGGAGGCGCGGGGAACGCCTGTCCGCTCGACGTCATGTACGGCTGCGACGATCGTTGAGCGTACGGATCGTAGCCGGGCGCCGTCGCCTGCGGGTACTGGCCATAGCCGCCGTCGCTGGAGTAGGCCGCCGCCGGATCCCCCGCCATCGTCTGCGGCCGCGGCAGCGGAGAAGTCATTGGCCCGAGGTTGCCGGCGGGGGGGCTGTACGAGGGCGAGTTCGGGAACGAGCGCTCTTCGGCGAACGGCGGTCGCGACGAGTACCCTGCGGGTGAGGCGCCGTAGCCGCCGCTGTAGGCGCCGCCGCTGGGGATGGACGGGATGGCGCCTACGCCGCCGGAGCCGAGGCCGATCGCGCTCATTCGCATCGTGCCGAGCGTGAGCTCTTCGTAGAGCTCGCGCGTCGTTTGAGGACGCTGGGCCGGGTCCTTCGCGAGGGCGCGCATCACCGCCGCCTTCATCTTCGGCGGGACGGCGAGCCCCGCCGGCGTCGTGTCGAACGGGAACGGCTGCGCGTTCATGTGCTGGGTCATCCACTGCCAAGGGGTGTCCGCCTCGTAGGGCAGCCGGCCCGTGAGCATCTCGTAGGCGACGACGCCCAGCGAGTAGATGTCGCTCCGGGCGTCGAGGTCCCGCCCGGTGAACTGCTCCGGGCTCATGTAAGGGGGCGTCCCGAGGATTGTCCCCTGCTGGGTGAGCTTCTGCTCCGTCCCGCTCGACGCTCCCCGCTTCGCGATTCCGAAGTCGAGCACCTTCACGATGTCGGACTCGCCGGCGCGGACGGTGAGGTAGATGTTCGCAGGCTTGAGATCGCGGTGGACGATGCCCTTCTCGTGCGCCTCGAGGAGCGAGCCGCACACCTGGCCGATGATCCGGTCGACGCGCTCGGGGTGCATCGGGCCGCTCGCGAGCGCGTCGTCGAGGGCCATGCCCGTCAGCACCTCCATCGCGATGTAGAGCTCACCCGAAGCCTCGAGCTTGCCGTAGTCGTAGACCTTGATCGTGTTGGGGTGCTCGAGCTCGCTGATGGTCGCGACCTCGCGCATGAAGCGGGCGACCACCTGCGGGTCCTTCGCGAGCTGGGCGTGCAGCGTCTTGATGGCGACCTTTCGGATGGTCGTCCCCATCTGCTGCTCGCCCAGATAGACGCGGCCCATCCCGCCCTCGCCGAGGACGCCCGTCACGCGATAGCGCCCGCCCACCGTCACGCCGATGAGCGGATCGGCGTCGGCACCCCGCGGCACCGGAAGGGGCGCGCCGCACTTGAGGCAGAAGCGCGCGCCGTCGAGGTTCTCGGAATGGCAAGCCAGGCAGTCCATGGTCCTCCGGGGGGGGAGCCCGCCCCCGACGTACTTTGCCCGCAAACCGGTGGTTTTGCCACTTCGGCCGCGCGAGTCGGGCACTTTCCGGGAGAGCGCGTCGCGCGGGCCGTCTTGCTACGAGGGCCCCGACCGGATCTCCCCGGCTCGACCGTGCTCTCGCGCGCGGCCTTCAGCGCGGAGGCTTGTGCGGAGGGGCGAGCCCGGCGATCGCGTCGATGGCCGGGTTTCCGAGCTTGATGAGATCGACCTCGCCGTCGGAGGCGGCCCACTCGTCGAGCAGGACGCGCAGGACCCCCATCGCCGCCGCCGCGAAGAGGCGCGCCCCGCGCTGGGCGACGGCGTTCTTCGCGGAGCGCTTCATGACCGCCTCCGCGATGACGTCCTCGAACTCACGGTCGACCTGAACGTCGCGGGCGGCGAGGTGGCGCGAGCTCGCGAAGAGCGCGCGCTCGGCGAGGATGCGGCGCTTGCCCTTGTTGAAGTCGGCCGCCATCGTCTTCATCGCCTCGCGCAGGACGTCGACGCCTCCGAGGCTGGGCGGGGCCCCCTCGATCAGGGCCCGAAACTTCTCGAGCTGCTTGAGGCGTCGATCGATCACGACCGCCTCCTTCGTCTCGAAGTAACGGAAGTACGTCCTCCGCGCGACGCCGGCGCGCTCCGCGATCTGATCGATGGTCACCGCGTCGAAGCCGCGCTCTCGGTAGAGCTGCAGCGCCGCCTCGATGATGGCGGCGCGCGCCTCGGCCTTCTTCCTCTCTCTCAACCCCACCGGCTCGGTCGTCACCATCTGCACGGAGTACCTCCCTCCTTCACGTCACGCGCTCAAGCCTTCGTCGCGGTGAACAGCATCGAGACGAAATGCTTGAGGAGCTCTTCCTGAATCTCTCGCGGCATCGCGTTGAGGATCGCGTTGATGTCGGTCATCGCGTCCGGCATCTTGCCGCCGGATCCTACGCCGAGGCCGGCGATCAGGGTCGGCAACATCGCCATCGCGTCGGGTCCGGTCAGGCGATCCGCGACCGACCGGGCGAAGGAAGCCTTCTCGCGGTAGGCCTCTCGCTCCTTGGCCGCTTCGTCGCGCGCGGCGGCCAGGTCCCCCACGAGCTTCTCCGTCCATGGCACGTTGGACGGGTTGATCGTCAGGTGCAGGTTCTCGGGGGAGGGCCCGAACGCGAGCTGCGGCTGGACGAGCCACCCGCGCCGCTTCATCGCGTCGGCGAGGGGGAACACCGGCACGTCGTCCGACGCGAACGCGACCAGGCACATCTCCGGCTCACCGAGCACGTAGAGCCCGTCGATGGACCGGATGCCTTCGACGATCGCCTCCTTGGACCGAAGGAGGCCCTTCGCCATCGCGAGGTACCCTTCGTCTCCCATCGCGTGCATCACCGCCCACGCCGCCGCGAGCGGGCCGCCCGACTTCGAGCTCTGGATGGTGGCGTTCACCATGGTGTAGCCGGTCCACGTCGAGCACGCGAAGAACTGCGCCCGGCGGAGGGCGTCGTCGCGGTAGAGGACGATCGACGCGCCCTTCGGGGCGAGCGCGTACTTGTGCAGGTCCATCGACATGCTCGTGACGCCAGGGACGCGGAAGTCGAACGGGGTGACCGTCGCGCCGAGGCGCTCGAAGTAGGGCAACACGAAGCCGCCGATGCAGCCGTCGACGTGGCAGAGGATGCCGCGGCTCGCGGCGAGGGCGGCGATGCGCTCGATCGGATCGACGACGCCGTGGGCGTAGCCGGAGGCAGAGCCGACGAGGAGGACGGTGCGCTCGGTCGTGAGGGCGCTCATCGCGTCGACGTCGGCGCGGAACGACTTCGGCTCCACGGGGCAGGGGACCGCCTTCACCCCGAGGTACTTGCCCGCCTTGTGGAACGCGGCGTGGGCGGTCACCGGGACGATCATCTCCGGCTCCGACACGCCGCGCGTGGCGCGCGCGAAATCGCGGGCCGATTTCACGGCGAGGATGATGCTCTCGGTGCCGCCCGACGTGAACGTCCCCTGCACCTCGGGACCGCCGTGGAGGTGATCGCGCGCGATGCCGACGAGGTCGTTCTCGAACTGGAGCAGGCTGGGGAAGGCCGTCGGGTCGAGGCCGTTCTCGCTGAGGAACGCCATGAAGGCGCGCTTCGCGATGTCCTCGAGATCCGGCCCGCCGTCGTAGATGTACGCGAAGGCTCGCCCGGAGCGCCATGGGAGGTCGTCCTT
Organism: Polyangiaceae bacterium; assembly: GCA_044225865.1. GTDB lineage: Bacteria > Myxococcota_A > Polyangia > Polyangiales > Polyangiaceae > Xiheicaenibacterium. The sequence goes on from JBGAID010000012.1 coordinate 52,090, forward strand.
CCTCCGCGCCTCGAGCTCCGAGAACACCCTGTCCTTGTCCCAACCCGCAGACGGCAACGCCATGGCGACCTCCTGACTCCTTGTGGCAATTATGGCATTGAGTGTCAAGTGGCACTTGGTGGCTTTTCTTGTCGCCCGGGGGCGGGGCGGGGAATGTTGACGCGCGTCGCGAGCGTTGGAACGAGACCTCTCGTGCGCGCGCTCCCTCCTCCCTTCGTCGTCGGGCTCGTCCTCGGCTGCGGCTGCGCTTCGGCGCCGGCGCTGTCTTCGGATCGAGGGGCGGACGCGGCGCCGGGGACGGCGCCGGGCGCCACCGTCTCGCCGGCCGCGGACCCTTCGTCGAGCGCGGCTCCCGCTCCGGGCGCGGCTCCGAAGATCGAGGGCGTCCCGGATGGCTCGGTCCTCACCAACGGGTCGGTGGGCGCGCCCTACGAGAAGTCGATCTCGGGGATGGTGATCGACTCGAGCGGGGACGGGTACGTCGACGTCACGATCCTTTCGAATGGCCTCGACGAGCAGGTGAAGTCGGTCGCCTTCGTCCTGGAAGAGGCGCGCACCCCGACCACCCCTCTGACCGGGAGCTGCGGGGCGGGGCGGGTGCTGTTCGAGATCCCCCACGCCGTCCTCGGCGACCCCCGCGGCGAGCGGGCTCGTCCCGTCTTTCGCCTCGCGCCTCCGCTCCTCGACCCGCGCAGAGGGTACGCCCTCACGCCGTGCGGGCGCGACGCGACAGGCACCCTGCACCCGAGCGCGATGGATCAGACGACCCCGTTCGCACTGCAGGTGACCGGGGAGCCGCGATGGGCGTCGCGGGTCGACACGGCGTCGGGGCCGATCACGTCGGCGCACCTCAAGCCGGGCGACGAGATCCTCGGGTTCGACCTCGAGCGGAAGAAGCTGAGCACCCTCGCGGTGGAGAGGATCGAGCTCGCGACCGTGCCCCACACCAATCTCGTCCTCGACGATGGCCGGTCGGTCGTCGTCCCCGCGGCTCGGGAGCTGTGGATCCCTTCGACCGGGAAATTCAAGCGCGCCTCGGATCTGGCCTTCGGCGACGTGTTGCTCCGGCGCGACGGGGCGACGGTGAGCGTGGAGCGGCGCTCGGTCGGGCCGGATCTGGGGACGGCGCTCGTGCGGGCGCGAGGGGGGGCTCCGTTCTTCACGAGCGGGCTCCTCGCGCGAGACCCGAAGGTCACTCCGGAGCCCCTCGCGAAGGGCCCACGCCCCGTCAGCTCCGGCGCTGCGTCCAGCGGGAGCGAGGCGCTCGCCGCGGCGGTGCCGGTCGAGCCTCGAGCCGGGTGGACGATCCAAGCCGCCTCCGAGTCGTACGACTGCATGGTCGTCACGAACATCGACCTCGGGGCGTTCCCGAGCGAGAGCTCCGCGGTCGCTGTCGCGACGCGACCGCGGAAGGGTCCGGCCGGACGCTTGGGCGTCGCCCGGTGTGCCGCCGACGACGTGAGGGCCGAGGTCGATCGCAGCTTCATCGAGTCGCTCGCGACGATCGCAGGGATGAAGCCCACGCGCCTGCAGCTCGAGATCTCGACCACGAGTGACTGCGACGCCGGCAACGAGCTCTCGCTGTGCGCGCGCTTCGAGGACAAGCACCTCGCCGCGCTCCTCCCCGATGCGGTCTACGGCCAGGCGGGACCGTCATGCTTCGTCGCGGGGACGCCGGTCACGACGGAGCGCGGGGAGATCGCGATCGAGGACTTGCGGCCGGGTGACGCGGTGGTGGCGTTCGACACGCGCACTGGGCAGAGGGTCACGACGCGGGTGACCCACCTGATCCCGCGGGAGCATCGGCCGGTCGCGACGATCGATCTCTCCAACGGCCAAGCGCTGCGGGTCACCGCCGAGCACCCCTTCTTCGTCCCCGCGGAGGGCTTCGTCCTCGCCGAGCAGCTCTCGCCCGGAGACGAGCTGCTGGGAGCGGATGGAGAGCGCGTCACCGTGCTCGCGACGACGGCGTTCGAGGACGACGAGACGGTCTACGATCTATCGGTCGCGGAGCCCCACGACTACTTCGCGGGGGGCGTGCTCGTTCACAACTACTGAGGGCGGGGCGAGACCGAGGCGAGCTTCTCCGCGAGGGCCTCATAGAGACGAGGACGGCCGCCGCCCTGTCCGTCTTCGTCGATCCGCGCGAGGACGACGGCGGCCTCGAGGACCTCGGGGTCGTCGGACGAGAGGGCCGCCTGGAGCACGGAGGCGCGCTCGCGTCCGCTCGAGGTGGGGGACCGATAGGAAGCGACGCTGCTCGCCTCGAGCTTGGCGAGAGCGGCTTCCCGCAGCGCGGGGATGGACGCGCCGGACGCGATGGGGTCGACGGGCGCTCCGAGGAATTTCGCGAACGCGAGGCGCGCGGCGCGCTGAGGGCGGCTGAGGCGGCCGATCGCGAAGTGGGGCAGGCTCGCCACGCACGTGCCGAGGAGGACGGAGGCGAGCACGACGAAGAGCTGGGCGGAGCCGTCGAAGTGGTCGACGATCCACGGGAGGGCGCAGAGCCACACGAGGAGGCAGACGACGGGCGCCCAAGCGCGGCCATAACCGGCGATCACGGAGCCGAAGTGCATCGGGATCTGATGACCTCCGCGGTCGAGCAAGAGGAGCGAGCGAAGCGGCACCACCGGCAGCCACATCACGTGGAAGAACTCGGTGACGACGTGCGTCTTCCCCACCCGCTCCACGCTGCCGGCGAACCGCTGCCCGACGACGAGGATCATCGAAGGCCAGCCTAGCTCACGGTGGGGCGTCGCGCTCGCCGGGCAGGCCGACCGTCCCCAGCTCCGCCTCGGCCGCTTCGATCCTCGCCCGCACCTCGTCGAACGCGGCGGGGGAGGCGCGCTCGCCCACTCCGTGCACAGGGCATCGAACGCGCGACGGTTCCAGGGCGACCCCGAGCACGCTGCCCTTCTGGTGATTGAGGGTGACGGAGTCGGAGAGGAGCCCGAGGGCCTCGTCGAGGCGATCGGCGGCGAGCAACGCGTCGGAGAGGGCGGCGGTGCTGCGGGCGAGGCCCACCAGATCGTGGATGCGCTGCTGGATCGCGAGCGCCCCTTCGAAGCACGCGAGGGCACGCTCGACGCGGCCGCGCGCGAGCTCCAGCCGGCCCATCGTCTCGAGGACCCGCCCCGCTGCGAACGCGTCCCCGAGCCGCTCGTAGGATCGCTTGGCGGCGATGGCGTGGTCGATCGCGCGCGAGAACGCGTCGTCCTCCCGTCCCGGCCTCGCCGGGACGTGAAGGGGGACCTTGGCGATGAGGTGATCCGTCTCGGCGAGCTCGCGCACCGTGACCGGATCCGTCGGAGGCCGCGCCTCGAACACCCCGCGCGACTGCTCGAGGAGGGCGACCGCGCGCACCGGATCGCCCATCTTCATGTAGACGGCGGCCTGGTCGTTGAGCAGGCGCGCCGCTTCCCGCGAGGCGCCCGCCTCGAGGAGCACCCGGCTCGTCTCCGCGAGCTCGGCGAGGGCTTTGTCGAGCGACTCCGAATCGCCTTTCTCGCAATGAACGGCCGCGAGCAGCTGGGCGACCTCGACGTGGTCGTCGGGGGGATCGGTCGGCGTGAGGGAGCGCTTCGCGGCCTCGAGCGGCTGGAGCGCGCTCGTGAGATCGAACGTCTTCGTGGGAGCGAAGCCTTCGAGGCGAAGCCGGCCCAGCTGGATGAGGGCGCGCGTTCGAAGCCGGCGGCTGTTCTCGGAGTCGGGGAGGCCGATGGCGGCCTCGAGCGCGCGACGCGCGAACGCCTCCGCCTGCGCGTGGGCGCCGAGGGCGGCGGCCTTCGCGGCGGCGAGGAGCGCACGCTCCGCCGCGAGGGCAAAGTCCCCGCTCTCGAAGAGATGCTCGCTCGCGCGCGCGGGGTTGTCTCGAGCGACGCTCTCGCGGGGCGCGGTCGCCGTCTTCGCCGCGGGAGCGGGGGCGGGAGCAGGCGCCGGAGCGGGTGGGGGGGCCGGTACGGGCGCGGGCGCGCGCTCGGTCGGCGGGGCCGGGCGCACGGGCTCTGCGGCCTTCGCGCTCGTGTCTTCGGAGCTGTCGGAGGCGCTCTCGCGCTCCTCCACCGGATCGGGTGTGGCCGGAGGATCGGCGAGGGCGGCCGCCGGTGGGTCGAGCGGGGGCGGCGCCGACGGCGCGGGGCTGAGGAGCTCCGCCGCCCGCCGATGGAGCACCGCTCGCAGCGAAGGCAGGAGGCTCGCGCGCAGGACGTGAGCGTGGCCGGCGTCGAGGGCGAACGTCCCGTCCCCGCGGTCCTCGATCGGGAGGCCGAGGTCTCGCGCGATCTGGAGGTGCTCGAGGACCTCGATCGGCTCGCGCCCCACGAGGTCGGAGAGGAGGGGGAGCTCGAAGGCGGGCCCGACCACGCTCGCGGCGCGGAGCACGAAGCGCGTGTCCGGCGGCAAGAGCTGGGTCGAGAACGACGAGGGCGGCGCGGCGACAGGCGCGTGGAGCACCGCCTCCTCGCCCTCCGTCTTGGTCAACGTCTGGAGCACCTCGAGGGCGAGCCCCTGAGGGTCGGTGCTCTTGAAGCCGAGGACGAGCGGCACCTTGAGCCACCCCGGCCGATCGATGATCTGTCGAACGGAGTCGAGCGTCGCGTCGTCGGCCGCGTCGATGGAGTCGAAGACGATGCACGCCGGGCCCTTCGCGAGCCGGTTCGCCTCGTGCACGAGCTGCCCGAGCGTCCCCCGCGCCGCCGCCGCCTCACCCAGCACGCGGCGGCCGAGCTCGAAGACCTGGTTGCGCGCCTGCGCGAAGAGCGGCTCCTCGTCGCCCATCAGGAACTTGATGCGCTGGGCGAGGGCGAGGAGCGGTCCGAGCGTCTCGCGCGGGACGTCGCACGAGATCCGAACCACCGCCGCCCCGAGCTTCGAAGGCAACGGGACGAACGACGCGCCGAGCACCGCGGTCGACTTGCCTTGGAAGATTCGGTGTTGGAGGGAATCCACGCCGCGGAGGATACCGCGCGGCGCGGAAGTGGAAACGCCTGCTTCGCCTCCTGCGCTACCGGCGGTCGGCGAAGGCGTCGGTGGCCCGGACGAGCTCGTGCAAAATTCCGGGCTCCATGGCCGAGTGCCCTGCGTCGGGCACCATGACGAGCTTCGCCTCCGGCCACGCGCGCGAGAGGTCCCACGCGCTCTCCGCGGGGCAGACGACGTCGTATCGGCCCTGCACGATCACCCCGGGGATGTGCCGGATCTTGTGGGCGTCGTCGAGGAGCTGCGTCTCCTTCTCGAAGAAGCCGCGGTGGACGAAGTAGTGGCACTCGATGCGCGCGAACGCGAGGGCGAAGGCGTCTCCCGCCATCCGCGCCACCAAATCCGGGTTGTAGTAGAGGCAGCTCGTCGAACCCTCCCAGATGCTCCAGGCCCGCGCGGCGGCGAGCTGGACCTTGGGATCGCTCGAGGTGAGCCGAGCGTGGTACGCGGCGAGCAGATCGTGCCGCTCGGCCGCCGGGATCGGCTCCAGGTAGGCGGCCCAAGCCTCCGGGAAGAGCCGGCTCGCGCCCTCCTGATAGAACCAGTCGATCTCCCATTTGCGGAGGAGGAAGATCCCCCGCAGCACGATCTCGGTGACCCGCTCCGGGTGCGCCTCCGCGTAGGCGAGGGCGAGGGTGGAGCCCCACGAGCCGCCGAAGACGAGCCACTTGTCGATTTGGAGGTGCTCGCGCAGCTTCTCCATGTCCGCGACGAGGGCATGGGTCGTGTTGTCGTCGAGGCACGCGTGGGGCGTGCTTTGTCCGCAGCCGCGCTGATCGAACAGGATGATGCGATAGCGGGCCGGATCGAAGAAGCGACGATGCTTGGGATCGGAGCCTCCCCCGGGGCCTCCGTGCACGAAGACGGCGGGCTTGCCGTTCGGGTTGCCCGATTGCTCCCAGTAGATCGTGTGGACGGGCGACACCGAGAGCATGCCTTGGGCATAGGGCTCGATCGCCGGATAAAACTGCCGCTTCTCTGCGCTCATCGAGGCTCTTCTACTCCAGATTTGCCAGGGCTCGGATCACTTCGCGAAGAGCCAGTAGTGGAGCGCCCCGAACGTCTGGCCCGGGGGGGCGGTGATCTCGATCGTCCTCTTTCCCGAGAGGCCCTTCGGCATCGGTACGTCGACCTCGCTCCACGCCGAGGCGGGCAGATCGATGTTGGAGACGACGGCCCCGTCCACCGCGAGGGTCAGCCTCACCGCCTCGTGGGCGGCGAGCCGGGCGACGAACACCGGCTCCTCCGTCTGGGAGAAGTCGAGCTGGAAGCGCTCCCGGGTCCGCTTGAGGCGGCCGCCGTCGCTCACGCGCTCGCCCTCGTCGTTCCAGTAGGTGGTGACGAGGTTGTCACCCTCCGTCGACTCGAAGACGAGGTATCCGTGGCTCGACTCGGACTGGAGATCCGACACGTCGAGCTCGTCCGAGAGCTCCGCCTCCCGGTCGCGCATCGCCGGCCGATCCCCGCGACCGAGCACCGACCAGTCGGCCTCGTAGACGACCTTCGTCGCCCCGCCCAGGATCGACTGGTTCAGCACCGTCGCCTCGTAGAGCTGATCGCCGAGCACGGACGGACACGCGAACCACTGGGGGTAGACGATGAAGTGGGTCGGGAGCGCGTCGCGCCGCATCTTCTCGTAGTGCTCGTATCGAGAGCCCGCCCCCGCGACCCAATAGGGCGCCTCGCCCTCCGTGGTGAGGCCGACGACGTCGAAGGTCCGTCGCTCGGAGAAGTAGGCGATGGCGCCCGTGTCGTTGAGGCCGATGCGGGCGTCCTTGGGGAGGTTCTCCTCCGCCCAGATCCCGAGCTTCACCTGCTGCTCGGTGATGGCGCGCGAGCTGTTCGCGAGATCGTCGATCGACCACGTGAGCTTTCCTGCGAGCGCGCCGGCGTACACGCCGGTGACGAGCGCGGGCACGAACGCCGACTCCTTGAAGAGCTTGTTCGCGACCCACCCGAGCTCGGACCCGAGGCAGGCGACGAGCACGAACCACGACGGGGCGTAGGGCCAGATGTAGCGCACGCGGTTCCACAGGATCGTGATGAACGTGCACGGGACGAGGGTGGAGAGGGCGAGCAGCGCGATGAACACGCCGCGGGGCACGCGCCGGTTCCGATAGGCGGCGAACGGCAGCGCGACCGCGCCCCCCAAGAAGACGTAGTGGCTGTGCTCGGGGAGGAAGATGGCGGTGTAGGGGCCGCCCGAGAGCAGGTCCTTGAGGAGCATCCCCACGTTGCCGGAGATGAAGTCCCAGAGGCGAGGGCCGTGGATGTACGGGTTGCCGACGGCCCACTTCACCATCGCCGTCGTCGAGCGCGCGTGCCCGACCATGGCGAGGTTCAGCAGAGGCACCCACGCGATGCCGGCGGCGGGGAGGAGCGCCGGCAATCGCGTGAAGATCGCCTTCGCCCCGCGCTTCGCGCCCGCGGGGGCGAACGCGAGGATCGCCCCGATCGCGACGACCGCCATCACCCCGCCCTCCGGCCGCACCAGCGTCGTCACGAGGCCCATCGCGCCGAGGTGGAGGGCCTGCCGGCGCGTGCGCTCCTCGGGCGCCGTCTCCGCGAGCTCGGAGGCGACCCGCGCCGTTCGTGTCATCGACCACGTGAGGGCCATCGTCTCCATGCCGCTCCACGCGAACCACGCGAACGCGCCGAAGAGCAGGCACATCGCCGCCGCGCCCGTCGCCGCCGCGCGCCCCGCGATCTTCTCGGCGAGGCGCTTCGTCTCCACCGCGACGGCGGCGTGGAGGAGCGTCCCCAGGAGCCACACGATGTAGATCAGCGACAGGCCCCGAAACCCGACGAGCCAGAACGGAGAGAGCACGAGCGGCCACAGGAAGCTCGTCGCGCCGCTCGAGAAGCCGTCCCCGAGGCCGAACGTGAAGGGGTGGCCCTCCGCGAAGCGACGCGCGTACACGAAGTGGATGTACGAGTCGTCGAGGGGCATGCCGGGCTGATGGCCCTGGGCGAGGATCTCCTTGATCGCGAACCGCGCGAGGGCGCTGCTGATCACGACCGGGAGCAGGTAAGGCAGCATTCGCCGGGCGACCCGCTCGACCACCTCCGGCACCTTCGGGAGCGCAGGCAGCTTCATGAAAGCCTCCCCGGGCGCGCCGCCGCGCTCGACGACCGCTGCCGTGCGTCTCCGCTCCGTCGAGCTCCGCCGCGGTAGGGGTTCACGTTGCCTCGGCGCGCGTGTACTTAGGGCCCACCGAAGCGAGCCCATGTCGAGCGAGAAGAGCCATCCGCGACATCCGTATGCCCACGCCGCTCGCCTACCCGAAGGTGACGCCAAAGTGAAGCTCGACGCGTGGGTCGGCCCGGGGCCCACCGAGATCGAGATCGGTCCGGGGCGGGGCACGTTCATGTTCGAGCGCTGCGCCGCGGATCCCCTCGTCCGCATCCTGGGCCTCGAGATCCGCCTCAAGTGGGCGAGCATCGTGGACGGCCGGCTCGCGAAGGCGGGCCTCGGCGACCGAGCCCGCGTGCTCGCGGAGGACGCGAAGCGAGCGCTGCCCCGCCTCGAGCCGGACGGCGGCGTGCGCGCGGTCTTCCTTCATTTCCCGGACCCGTGGTGGAAGAAGCGCCACGAGAAGCGGCTCGTCATGGGCGACGTGCTCCTCGATCAGATCGCGCGCCTGCTCGCCCCGGAGGGCGCGCTCTTCGTGCAGACCGACGTCGAGGAGCGGGCTCAGCTCTATCGGAGCCAGATCGAGGGGCACGCCGCGTTCGAGCCCCACGGGGATGATCCGGGCTCGCCGGTGGTCGCTGAGAACCCGTTTCAGGCCCGGAGCAACCGCGAGCACCGCGCCATCGCCGACGGCCTGCCGATTCATCGGCTGCTCTACCGCCGCCGCCGCTCCCTCCTGTAAGGTACCGGACATGGCGACGCGCGCCGAGATCGTCATCGTGGGCGGCGGCATCATGGGCCTCGCCATCGCCTACAACCTCGCGAAGCACCACGGCGTCCGCGACATCGCCGTCGTGGAGATGGGCTACCTCTGCAGCGGCGCGAGCGGTCGGAACGGCGGGGGCGTGCGCGCCCAGTTCTCCAGCGAGACGAACGTGAGGCTCATGCAGGAGAGCCTCCGCATCTGCCGCGAGTTCGCCTCCGACATGAAGATCAACGTGTGGTTCCGCGAAGGCGGCTACCTCTTCCTGGTGCGCTCGGAGGCGGCGCGAAAGAACCTCGAGGCGAGCGTGAAGGTGCAGAACGACTGCGGTCATCCGACGCGCCTGCTCACCCCGCGCGAGGCCCAGAGGATCGTCCCCGAGCTCGACGTGGACGGCGTCCTCGCCGCGAGCTTCAACCCCAACGACGCGGTCGTGTTCCCGTGGCCCTTCGTGTGGGGATACGCCAAGGCGGCAGAGGCCCTTGGCGTTCGCGTGATGACCTTCACCAAGGTCGTCGGCTTCGAGACGAAGGGCAGCCGCATCACCGCCGTCCGCACCGAGTCGGTGCGGCCCGATGGCCGCCTCGAGGCGCCGGATCGGATCGAGACCTCCCGGGTCGTGAACGCGTGCGGCGCTTGGAGCCCCGAGGTCGCGCGCATGCTCGGGGTCGAGCTCCCCAACAAGCCCCACCGTCACGAGATCTGCTCGAGCGAGCCGCTGAAGCCGTGGCTCGGTCCGCTCGTCGCGGATCTTTCCAATGGGCTCTACTTCTCCCAGTCGACCCGCGGCGAGATCGTCGGAGGCATCTCCAACCACGACGTCCCCGACGGCGTCGACATGCGTTCGAGCTCGCGCTTCCTGAGCCTCTACGCGAGCGCGCTCGTGCAGACGGTCCCCATCCTCGGCGCGGTGAAGGTCCTGAGGCAGTGGGCCGGATGCTACGATCTCACCCCGGACCAGAACCCGATCGTGGGGCAGGTCGACGAGGTCGAGGAGTTTTACCAGGCCTCGGGGTTCATGGGGCACGGCTTCATGATGGCGCCCGTGATGGGCCGGCTGCTCGCCCAGCACATCGCCGAGCAGACGGATTTGCCGCTGTTTTCCCGGTGGAGCCTGCGCCGCTTCAAGGAAGGGCGCCTCCTCACCGAGAACATGATCATCGGGTGAAGGGCCTGCGAAGACGTTCCCTCGCGTCACCCTGGAGCGCCGGCCGGAAGTCCGCTTCCGGATCCGGCCGTTCCCAGGAACACAGAAGTCCACGGCCAGACGTCGCGCTTCGTGCTTGGAGCTGCTCCGCCCCTCACGTGCCGCGCCGTGCGCGGGGGCGGAACAGATTCAGGCACGACTCCGGGCCGGCAGTACGGGTCGCGATTTGCGCCGGGGCATAACGGCGCGCGAAAAAAATCTTCGATTCGGTCAATGCCGGACCCCATCCGTGCAACCAATCCCTCTCGATGCGCAAAGCCATGCTTGTTGTCGCCGCCCTCGCCTTCGTGGGGTGCAGCGAGAAGCATCCATCCACGCACACCCAGGCCGGGGATCGTCACGAGCTCGAGTTCACGCTTCGCTCGGAGGACAAGGTCGGTGTCGGGCTCGCGTATTTCGACGTCGCCGTCCGCGGACCGAACGGGGCCTATGACGCGGAGGACGTCGTCGCCCGCGCCCGCAAGGTCTCCGATGCGCCGGCCGACGCGGTGGATATCAACGTGCAGCGGCTCGGGCAGGGGCGGTTCATGCTCCTCGACGTGCCGCTCTCGTCGCCGGGAGAGTGGCTCATCTCCGTGAGCGGCAAGACGGAGTCGGGCTGGCGCGACACCGCCTCCTTCGAGCTCGCGGTCCGCTGAGGTCAGCCCCCCGACGGGGGGACGGCCTGCTCGTGCTCGAGGAGCGTGCGTTCGGCGTAGGCGCGCGCGAGGTCGCGCAGGGCCTCGATCTCGTGGCGCAGGTCGCGGCCCGTCTCCGTGTCGCCCACGGTGCGCGGCGGGACATGCCGCTCGATGGTCTGGATGGCGGGGATGATGTCCGCTCCTCGCTCGACCGCGTCTCCCACCGACTCGAAGTGGTGGTGCTGGGCGAGGTGGGTCCCTCCTGCCTCCAGCACCAGGGTGTAGCCGCGGTCCCCGTAGGCCTCCGAGAACGCGCCGTCGATCGTGACCGCGCGGCCCGAGCGCTTGAGCGGAGACTCTCCCTTCTCGGGGCGGACGGGCACGTGACCGTTCACGATGAGCCCTCGCTCCGGGTCGGCGCCGAGCTCTCGCAGGATCGAGGCGCAGAACGCGGCGTCGTGCAGGAGCGCGAAGTAAGGGTTCTTCGTCTCCACCTTCGCCTCTGGTGACGCGAGGAAGTACGACTCGAACGTCGTCATTCGATCCTTGCCGAAGAGCGGAGAGACCGGGCCCGACCAGAGGTAGTAGAGGGTGTCGAGGTCCTCCGCGGCGCGCCCCTCGAACGCGCGCCGGACGACGTGCTCCAGCGCGTCGAAGAGGCGGCGTCCCGCGACGCGCTCGCCGTCGACCTCGAGGGAGAGGGGCGCCCCGCTCGCGTCGACGGGGACGCAGCCGTGGAAGATGGCCGCGTCATCGCGCAGCGCCAACATCGAGCCGTGCCGCTCGAGCCACGTCATGTGCTGCCAGAGGATCGGGCTCTCGAGGAACGAGCGCCGCATCCGCTCGAGGCACGCCCGCTCGCCCTCGGTCAGCGCGTAGGGCGCGGCGGGGCTCACCGTCGGCAGGCTCGGGTCGCGGAGGGGGTGCGTCACGCCGTCGAGATCGATCGTCCCCCGCGCGCGGTCGATTCGATGCAGGAGACAGCGGCCGTGCAGCTCGAGCTCGGGCCTCCTATCCGCGACCGCCTTCTCGACCTTCAGCTGCAGCACCGTGATCGCCTTGTGCATCCGCGCGAGCAGCGCCGGATCCCGCGCTCCGTCGCCCGCGATCGCGAAGAAGGTGGCGGGGTCGTCTGCGTACGCCTCGCGCGCGAGGCGCTCAACGGGGGCGAGGGAGATCCCGTAACCCTCCTCGAGCTGCGCGGTCCGGCCGTAGCGCAGAGAGAGCCGCACCACGGTGGCGACGAGCGCCTCGTGGCCGAGGCACGCACCCATCCAGCTCGCGTCGTGGTTCCCCCACACGATCGAGACGTTGCGCTGCCGCATGAGGAAGTCGATCACCCGGTCGAGGCGCGGCCCCCGGTCTCCGAGATCGCCCGCGACCACGAGCTCTTCGATGGAGAGGTTGCGGACGACGTGGGCGAGGGCACGGAGCAGATCCACGTCTCGGCCCGCCTCGAGGAACGGCTTCACGAGGGCGGCCCGAAAAGACGACGACCCCGCGGCCTCGTCTCGGCTCGCCACGAGCTCTCGGATCGTCGAAGCGAACGCGGCGGGGTAGGTCCGCTCCACGTGCCGGCGCGAGTGCCTCCGGGAGAGGGCGCGGACCACGTCGACCTCCTGGGCGATGACCTCCCGCAGCCAGCGCGCGCGCGGCCCGCTCTCTTGGGGCCGAAAGCGCGCGCACGACTCCCGCGGATAATAGAGGAGCGCGAGAAGCTGCTCGATCGCCCCCGCCTCGAGCCGCCCCGCGAAGATCGACTCCACGAACGGGCGCAGGCTCCCGGACGCGTTGTTCACGATGTGCTTCAGCTTCTTGTGCTCGCCGTGCACGTCCGAGACGACGTGCACCGTGCCCTTCGGCAGCGTCAGCACCGCCTCGAGATGACCGATCTCGGAGAGGGCCGCGTCGGTCGTCCCGAAGCGGCGGGAGAGCGCTCGCAGAAGCGGCAGCTTGGACCGCTCGATCATGCGCGGAGCTTAGCAACCCGCGCTCGGTTCTACCGCGAGGCAAAGTTCCGCAGCGACTGCCGGGAGCGGCGAGGGGCGGGCTTCGTCCGCGCCCCTCGCGCGCTCAGCGGAGGGAGATCCTTCGCGATGGCCCCCACGCGCGCGCGGATGAACGCGTGCAGAGGATCGGCGTGACGGCGGTCGTGCAGAACATCGCCACCCGAAAGCCGGGCAGCTCGAAGGGAGACTCGAAGAGCGCGAGCGGGAGCGTGCTCGCGAAGGCGGTCGCCAAGCGCGACGCGAGGGTGATGACGAGGTTCGTGTCGGCGACGACGGGCGGACCGATCAAGAAGCTCGGCGTCGCGAACGCGATCGTGCGCGCGCGGCCGAGACGCGCGAGGGCATCGTCGACGACCCCTCCGGGGCGACCGCGCGGCGTGATGAAGACGTGGCGCGCGGCGAGGAAGCAGATGTTCGGAGCCCTGCGGTCGGGCCGCGTGGCGATGGAAGGCACCCACCGACGCGTGGGCGCCTTCGAGCCGCTCGAAGAGAGCCTGAGCCGCATGCTCGAAGCGCGGTCCAATCCGAGCTGAAGGGGGCGCTCGCGATCGCCAAGGCCCGCCCGCGCCTCAGCAGAACCGCAGCCGCTCCGCGAGCTCGCCGAGGGGCGCCACCTCCTCGATCGCGCCCGCGTCGATCGCCGACTTGGGCATCCCGAAGATCACGCTGCTCTCTTCGTCTTGCGCGATCGTGCGGCCCTCGGCGGCGCGGATCGCGAGGGCTCCCGCCGTCCCGTCGCGCCCCATCCCCGTCATGACGACGCCGATGGTCCGCTTGCCGTAGACGCGCGCGGCCGAGATCATCGTGACGTCGGCGGCGGGGCGGCACCCGTGTACGGGCGGTCCTTGCCCGAGGAGGACGGCGCCTCGCTCGTCGAACTCGAGGTGGCGATCGCCGGGGGCGATGAGCACGAGGCCGGGCGCGGGGCGATCTCCGAGGGCGGCCTCTCGCACCGTGAGCGCGCTCGTGGCGTCGAGGCGCTCGGCGAGGGTGGCGGTGAAGTGGGCGGGCATGTGCTGCACGATGACGACCGCGAACCGCGTATCCGCGGGCAGGGAGGGGACGAGCTGGGATAGCGCCACGGGTCCGCCCGTCGAGATCGCTACGACGCACAGCTTGGGGAGGGGCCCCTTCGCGGGCGCTCGCGACGTGGGGCGCGAGGCAGGCGGGGCGACGACCCCGCGCGAGCTCGGCGGTGGGGCGATCGAGGGCGGCGGCTTGGTCACCGCGGGGGCGATCGTGGCGGGGCGGGGCCTCGAAGCGGCGGCGGCGATGAGCTTCCCTACGAGCTCGTCGAGGACGCGCGACAAGTCCGCGGAGACCTCGCCCGCGGGCTTGGTGACGAAGTCGACGGCGCCGGCCGAGAGCGCGTCGAGCGTCTCGCGCTCACCCCTCTTCGTGTGCGCGGAGAACATGACGACGGGGGTGGGCCGTACGCGCATGAGCTCGCGCACCGTGTCGGCGCCCGTCCACCCCGGCATGTTGTAGTCCATCGTGACGACGTCGGGTCCGAGCGCGACCGCCCGCTCGATCGCCTCGCGCCCGTCCTTCGCCTGGCCCACGACCTCGAACGTCCCCGTCCCGGTGAGGGCGCGGGCGATCGCCTGGCGCATGTAGAGCGAGTCGTCGACGACGAGGACCCGGATCACGACGTCTCCTCGGCGCTCGCGGGCGCGGTGATCGACTCCACGACGTAGGCGACGACCGGCTCGCTCACTCCTTTCAGGGAAAGCCCCGGCACGGGGCGCACGACGGCCGACTCCCCGAGCGCGTCGCGCGTCGATTGGCTGATCATCACGCCTCCGACGGGGCACTTCGACTCGTAGCGATTGGCGCGGTTCACGGTGTCGCCGATGACGGTGTAGTCGCGGCGGACGACGCGCGAGCCGAGATCGCCCCGGATGAGCGGGCCGGTGTTGATCCCGATGCGCATCGCGAGCTCGACCGAACGTCCGGCGTTGAACCCCGCCATCGCCGCCTGCATCGCCAGGCCCGCCTGCACGGCTCGAAACGAGGGGGGCAGCGCCCCTCGCTCTTCGTCGAAGACGGCGAGGATCGCGTCGCCGATGAACTTGTCGATGTCGCCGCCGTGGTCCTTGATGATCGGGCACATCGCGTCGAAGTAGGCGTTCAAGAGCTCGATGAGGGCGCGCGGGGAGAGCTTCTCGGACATGGGGGTGAAGCCGGCGAGATCCGAGAAGAGCACGGCGAGCTCGCGCTCGTCGGCGCGGACCTCCGAGAGCGCCCCCGAGGCGGCGCGCTCCTCGGCGGCGCGGCGGGCCGCGTCCGAGATGTAGAGCCGCGACGCCTCCTTGTACGCGAGCAGACGCTTCTCCGCGAGGGTGCGCTCGACGATGGCCACGCACTTGTCCTGCGCGAACGGCTTCACCAAATAGGCGGAGGCTCCCGCGGCGCGCAGCTGGGCCATGTCCCGCTTCGAGTCCCGGGCCGTGAGCATGATGACGGGCACCCCCTTCAGATCCGGGTCGCGCCGGAGGGCGTGCACGAGCTCGAAGCCGGTCATGACCGGCATCTCGTAGTCGGAGACGACGAGGGCGGGCCGGACCACCCGCGCCTTCTCGAGGGCGGCCCGACCGTCCGCGGCCGTGACGACGTCGAAGCCTTGTCGGGCGAGGCAGTCCGCGACGAAGTGGCGCTGGGCGGGGGAGTCGTCCACGACGAGGATGCGCTCGCGCGAGGCGGGCAGCTTGCCGGCAATGAGGACGTGGGCGCGCGTGGAGAGCTCCTCGGGGACGACCGGCTTGACGATGTAGTCGTCCGCGCCCGCGTCGAAGCCGCGCTCGAGATCCGCAGCTTCGCCGAGGGTCGAGCAGATGAGCACAGGGACGTGAGAGGTCGAGGGGTCGTGCTTGATCGCGCGGCAGAGCTCGTAGCCGTTCATCTTCGGCATCTCGACGTCGGTGATGACGAGGTCGACGGCGTGCCCGCGCACCGACGCGAGGCCCTCCTCGCCGTCGCGCGCTTGGAGGACGGCGTAGCCTTCGTCGAGCAGGATCGGGACGGTGTGCCGGTGGATGAGGGGAGAGTCGTCGACGAGCAGCACCGTCTTCTGCGCGTCCCGCTCCGTGCCAAGCAGATCGAGGAGATCGGCGTCGAGGAACGGGACGAGCAAGAACGCGTCCGCTCCCACCTTCCTCGACAGCTCGCGATCGCGCGGGGAGACCCCGACCACGACCAAGGTCGGCCGCGGATCGAGCGCGCTCCTCAGCTGGTCGACGACGGTCGCGAGCTCCGACCCGGAAGGGGGCCGGCGCGCGATCAACACGACGTCGAACGGGGTGGCGCGGGCCAGCCGGAGGGCGTCGTCGCCGGAGCCGGCCTCGACGACCTCGTGGCCGAGGGGCTCGAGCGGCCGCCTCACGAACTCGGCGAGGAGCGGCTCGTCGGCGAGCACGAGGACGCGCTTGCTCACGCTCCCCCCCTCGTGCCCTCGAGGAGCTTCTCGACCGCGCCGAGGAGGAGCTGGCGATCGTGGGGCTTCGTGATGTACTCGTCGACCCCCGCGTCGAAGCCGCGGACCCGATCGATCCGCTCGCCGCGGCTCGTCACCATCACGATCGGTACGTCGCGAAAGCCGGGCATCGCCCGCAGCGCTCGCGTCAGCTCGTAGCCATCGACGTGGGGCATCATCACGTCGGTGGAGACGAGATCGAACTGCTGCTTCTTGCAGAGCTCCAGGGCGGCGCGCCCGTCCTCGGCGGTGGTCACGGTGTACCCGGCGTCGACGAGCAAGCGCCGCAGCGACTCCCGGATCGTGTCGGAGTCGTCGACGAGCAGCACGTGGGCGCGGGCGACCTTGGGGACCTTCGGTCCGCGGGCGGGGCGGATGGGGCGCTTGAGCGCCCGCTGGATCACCGCGGGGACGTCGAGGATGAGGGCGCATCGATCCCCGAGGAGCGTCGCCCCCGCCGCGCACGGCACGCTCGCGAGCAGCTCACCGAGCGACTTGATGACGATCTCCTTCTTCCCGACGAGGCGCTCGCACACGAGGCCGAACGTCTCTTTTCCGTGCTCGGTGCAGACCACGAAGAGGTCTTCGTTCTCGTCGGGGTCGTGGTCGTCGAGCTCGAGGACGTGAGCGAGCCGGACGAGCGGGATGTGCTTCCCCTCGACGTCGAGGACCTCTCGATCTCCGACGAGGGCGATCTGCGAGGGCGGCACCGCGAGCGTGCGCTGGACGGCGTCGAGGGGGATCGCGAACGTCTCTCCGGCGACCCTCGCGATGAGGACCTGGATGATGGCGAGGGTGAGGGGCAGCTTCAGGGTGAAGGTCGTGCCGCGGCCGAGGACGGAGTCGATGTCGATCGTCCCCTTCAGTCGGGTCACGATCGTCTGGCGGACGACGTCCATGCCCACGCCCCGCCCCGACACCTCGCTCACGGTGGCGGCGGTGGAGAAGCCGGGGCGAAAGACGAGCTCGAGCACGGCGCGCTCGTCCATGGCGTCGAGCTCCTCGGGGGTGACGAGCTCCTTCTCCCGCGCTTTGCGCTTGAGGGCGGAGGGGTCCATCCCGCGCCCGTCGTCGGCGACCACGATGACGATCTGATTGCCGCGGTGAAAGGCCTCGATCCGGACGACACCCTCCTTGGGCTTGCCGGCGGCGGCGCGCGCGGCGGGGGCCTCGAGCCCGTGGTCCACCGCGTTCCTGACGAGGTGCATGAGCGGCTCGTCGAGGGACTCCACCAGCACCTTGTCGAGCTCCGTCTCCTCCCCCGCGAGCTCGAGGCGGGCCGCCTTGCCGAGGCTCTGCGAGAGATCGCGGACGGTCCGCTGGTGCTTTCGAAACACCCCGCCGACCGGGATCATCCGCAGGCGCATGACCTGATCCCGCAGCTCGCTCGAGATGGAGTCGATCTGGCCGGTGCTCCCCTCGAGGTCGCCGGTGATGGAGGAGAGCACCCGCTCCACGCGCCCGAGCTCCTCGGTGAGCTCCTGCATGGCCGCCCGCTCCATCGCCGCGTCGCGCGTCGACGCGAGCGCGGCTTGCCTCCTCCGATCCGGCCGCGCCCGCATCCTCGAGAGGCGCTTGGCGACGGCGCGGTCTGCGGAGAGCTCGGTGGCGACGCTCGAGAGCGCGGACGAAGCGGTCTTCAGCCCGTCGCGCCCGAGCACGAGCTCCCCGACGAGGTTCAAGAGACGATCGAGCTTGTCGAAGTCGACCCGGATGGTGGGGCGGCCGGCGGCGCGCGGCGCGCCCGGAGCAGCCGTGTCCTCGTGGCCCTCGGCCGGTGATCGCGCGGGCGCCACCGCGGGGGGCGCGACGGCGGCCGCGGCGGAAGGATCGCGCAGCGCCCTCACCACCGCCTGCGGATCGAAGGTGATCGTGCGTCCTCGGCGGGCCTCCTCGAGCATCGCGCGGAGGGCGTCGAGCGCGGCGAGGAGGCGTTCACCGCCCCTTGGTCGACAGCGCGATTGTCGTCCCGGAGCGCCCCCACCAGGTCCTCCGCGGCGTGGGCGAGGCGCTGCACCGGATCGAGCCCGACCATGGCGGAGCTGCCCTTGACCGTGTGCAGATCGCGAAAGAGATCCCCGAGCAGCTCGCGGTCTCCGCCCCGCTGCTCGAGCGCGATGAGCTTGGACGAGATGTTCTCGATCCGCTCCGCCGCCTCTTCGAAGAAGAGATCGATCATGTCCTCGTCGACGCGGGGCGCCCACGTGAACGGCCCCCCGGCGGCGGTCACGCCCTCGGCGGCGAGGGTCGCTGGGGGCGGGCGCGGCGGCTCGGGCGCCTCCGGCGCCTCCGCGGCGGCGCTCCGAAGCGCGCGCGCGGGCGCGATCCCGACGCTCCCCTCGAGCTCGGCACGAGCTCCCGCGAGGAGCAGCCCTCGACGCGCGCGCCCGACTTGTCCGCGTGCGCGAGCTGATCGAACGCGGCCTCGAGCGCCGCCACCGCGCGCGAGAGCGAGGGGGCGACTCGCGCCTCGGGGCTCGCGTCGACCACACGCTCGACCGCGAGGGCGAGCTTGCCCACGTCGTCGGCCCCTACGAGCAGGCTCGAGAGCCCCACGCGGAACGCGGCCTGCGCCGCGACGGCGCTCCCGGCCGCGGTCGCCCCCGCCTCGCCTTCGAGCGCGGCGCGGAGCGATCGCACGTCCGCGGCGGCGTGGCCACGTACGGCTCAGCTCTCGGTCGGGTCCGCCGTCATCGCGCGTCCTCCGAGAGGCCGTGTCGGCGCAGCCAGCGCTGCGTCCCGGACCGCGTCGCCTCGAGCCGGAACTCGATCCCCGCGCTCGACGCGGCCGCGCTCGCGCGCCGCAGGATCGGCACGACCGCGTCCGTCAGCACCGGCACCGCGTCGAGATCGACGACGAGGCTCGTGAGCCCGGAGCGCCGAGCGCCTCCGCGATCCGATCGGCGAGCCCGCGCTCGTCCGACTCCACAGGACGGATCGCGGAATCCGACCGAGGCCGCTTCTCAGGCGCGGGGAGGGCCCGCCGCGCCTCCCCCAGGGAGGCCTCGTCATCCACGCCGGCCTCGGGGGGTGGGCGGAGGGGGCTTCGGCTTCTCGGCGCCCGCCTTGCGGAACAAGGTGTGAGCGCCGGCGCGCACGTGCTCGAGGCCGGTCACGTCTCGCAGCGACTCGGAGTGCCCGACGAAGAGGTACCCGCCGACGTCGAGGGCGGCGAGCAGCTTCTCGATCGCCCGCGCTCGCTCGGCGGCCCCGAAGTAGATGAGGACGTTGCGGCACAGCACGAGGTCGAACCCGCGCGGCGCGTCGTCGTCCGCGAGGTTGTGCTCCGCGAAGCGCACGCGCGCGCGGATGCTCGGGACGACGGTGGCCTCTTCTCCCTCGACCGCGAAGCCATCCCGATACCGCGCCGGCACGTGGCCGAGGCAGCGCTTCCCGTAGACGCCGGCTTGCGCGAACGCGATCGCGTCCGCGCTCACGTCGGTGCCGAGCACGGCCGGCGCGAAGTCCGGCGCCGGCATCTCCTTGGCGAGGACGAGGGCGAGGCTGTAGGCCTCTTCCCCGGTGGCGCACCCGGCGCTCCACGAGCGAGGGCTCCGCTTTCCGCGCGCCTTCCACGCGGGGACGATGTGCTGGGCGATCGCCTCGAGCTGCTTCTCGTGACGGAAGAAGCGCGTCTCCCCGACCCGCACCGCCTCGATCAGCGCTCCGAGCTCGCCCTGTCCGCGGTCGTCCTCGAGGAGGGCAGCGTACGCGTCGAGGCCGACCCCGAGGGCGCTCATCCTTCGCCGGACGCGCGCCTCGACGACCCACGACGGCAGCTCGAGGCCCGCGCCGCGCCGGAGGGCGCCTTCGATTCGCGAGAGGACGGAGGGCGCGCGCTTCAAAGCGGATCACCCCCGACGCAAGAGGGCCGGCTTCTTCGGCTCGCTCCTTCGGTTCGCGGGAAGCTCGAAGGGCGTCCGACCCTTCGGCAGGGTGGACGTCGCGGGCGGCGCGTCCTCGCGCTTCTGCACCTTCTCGCGCGGGCTCGCGTCGAGGTTGAACCCGCGGATGCTCTCTTCCAGCGCGAACGCGAGCTCGTGGAGGCGCTCCGACTGCACCACCGACTCCTCGGATCCGGTGAGCACCTCGGAGGCGATCTTCTGCACCGCGTCCATGTTCCGGGCGATTTCGTCGGAGACGATGGCCTGCTCTTGGACGGCGCGGGCGGTGTCGCGGACGACGCCGATCAGCCGGCCGAGGTCCCCGAGCGTCGCCGAGACGAGCTGGGTGCCGCTGTCGACCTCGGAGGCGCCTTTGTCCATCGACGCGACCGCGGCCGCCGTCTGCTCGCGGATCGTCTGGATGAGGCCCTCGATGTCCTTCGCGCTCTGCCCCGCGCGCTGGGCGAGCGAGGAGACCTCGTCGGCGACGACCGCGAATCCTCGTCCGTGCTCGCCGGCCTGGGCCGCTTGGATGGCGGCGTTGAGCGCGAGCAGTGAGGTCTGCTCGCTGATCTGCCTGATCACCTCGACGATGTTGCCGATGCGCTTCGAGCTCTCTCCGAGCTCCCGCATCTTGTCGGCGGCGTCGTCCACCGCGCCTCGGATCTGCTCCATGCGATCGACGGCCGACGTCACCGCCACGTTCGATTTCTCGGCGACGTCGGTGGCTTGAGCGGCGTTCTGCGCCACTTGCTGGATGGACGCGGAGAGCTCCGTGATGGCGGCGGTGGAGCTCTCGATCT
Organism: Polyangiaceae bacterium; assembly: GCA_044225865.1. Taxonomy (GTDB): domain Bacteria; phylum Myxococcota_A; class Polyangia; order Polyangiales; family Polyangiaceae; genus Xiheicaenibacterium. The sequence goes on from JBGAID010000012.1 coordinate 72,958, forward strand.
TCACGCTCTGGTCCTGGACCCCCGAGAGCATCTGGCGCGAGGTGGCGCTGATCTCCGCGCTCGAGGCGCCGACTTGGAACGCTGCGCTCTGCACGTCCGAGGCGAGACCGTGGAGCCGGATGAACACCTGGTTGATGTTCTCGGCGAGGTCCGCCGTCTCGTCGCGCGAGTCGGCCTCGAGGCGCTGGGTGAGATCGGTGTCGCCCTGGAGCAGCTGTTGCGATTGGTACACGAAGCGCTTGATCGGCCGGGTGATCCAGAACGCCATGCCGAGGGCGATGAGGACGGAGAGCCCGGTGCCGATCGCGATCTCCACCCACGGGATCTTGTTCCCCTCGTCGGCCTGCGTGCGCGCTCGCGTCAGGTAGATCCGCCCGACCTGGGTCTTCTCGCCGCCCTTGTAGCCCTCGAGCTCCTCCGCGTAGAAGTCGAAGTCGCCGAAGGGGAGCTTCAAGATCTCGCGCTCTTGATCCGCGACCGTGATCTTGACGACCTTGTCCTGCTGGAGGCCCTTACCGAGCGCCGTCCACTGCTCTTCGGGGAACGCGGAGGCGATCACGTCCTGCCCGCGCACGAGGGTCGGCTTGATGCGCCGCTCCGCGACGTCGTCGCTCTGCTCCGCGTACTCTTCGAAGTAACGCTCGAGCTTGATCCCGGCGAGGACGCCGCCCGTGACCTCGCCCTCGGCGGAGCGGATGGGCACGGCGGAGACCTGGTAGGGGACCCCGCTCAACATGGTGATCCGGTGGGCGAAGATGTTTCCGGCGTGGACGCGCTCGACCGCCGCCAAATCGGGCAGGTCGGCCCGACCGATCGGGCTCCCGCTGGAGGCCCAGAGGAGCTCGTTCTTCATGTTGAACAGGACGAGCACGTCCGGCTGGATCGAGTTCTTCGACGAGAGCCTCGTCATGAGGGCCTCCCCGACGGTCGCCGCTGGCGGCTCCGGCGAAGGCCCCTTCTCCGCGCCCGCGTCGAACAGCCGCCGGAGGCGGGTGTCCTCCGAGACCACCTCGAGCACACCCGTCATTCCTCGCCCCGCGCGCTCCTCGTAGCCGCTGTAGCGACGCAGATGCTTCTGGAGGAAGTTGCCCTGGACGGGCTGCTGCGATTGACGCTTGAACACGAAGGTCCCGCCGATGATCAGCAGCGCCGCGAGGCTGAAGCAGCCGAGCAGGAACTTCACGAACATCGGGATTCGAAGCGATTTCATGCGGCGTGCGTCTCCAGCTCACGCAAGCGGTCCGATGCGAAGAGGGCATCCGGGTCGAGGACGCGGACGGTGCCCGTCGGCGTCGAGGCGACGGCGGTGACGAGGGCGCTCTGCTCCGCGCTCAGGGTCCGCGGCGCGGAGGAGAGGGTGGCTCCGTCCATGACGCGCAGCTCCGCGAGGGCGTCGGCGAGGATCGCGAGGACCTTGCTCCTCTGCCTCAGCACGATGAGGCGACTCTCGGGCCCGACCGAGGTCCGCGACATCCCGAGCCACGGCGCGAGATCGATGGCGGGCACGATCTCTCCCCGCAGCCCGAAGATCCCGACCAGCCAGCTCGGGGTCAGGAACACTCGCGTGATGGGGCGGAGCCGGATCGTCTCACGGACGGCGTGGATGGGCAGCGCGAGCTCTTGATCTCCGAGGAGGAAACAGACGAAGCGATCCCCAGGCGAGCGGCCCTCGTGGGAAGCCGAGTCGGGACGGAGAGACACGAAGCGCAGGCTAGCAGGGTGCTGAAAGACTCGGGTGATGCCTCTCGGCACCCCGCGCGCGGCCCCGGCTCAGCGGCAGGCGGGCCCCTCCGATTCGATCTCGGGCAGGAGAGAGGCGTAGTCGTCCACCCGCCGGCACCCGAGCCCGGGATCGTCCCATTGGTAGAGGCTGCAGTGATCGCCGTCGACGTCCGAGCTCGTGTACGTCTCCGCGTCGGAGTCGCGGTTGCCGAAGCCCCACGCCGGGACGAGCCCCTTCGACGCGAGCATGGCGAGCTCGCCCTTTTTGTATTTGGCGGCCGCGCTCCCGGTCGCCCCCGTGAAGGTCAACGTGGTGTGGACGAGCCCAGGGGGAAAGCCGCGCGCGTCGAGGAAGTCTCGGGTCCGGGTCGTGAGCATCTCCGGTCGAGCGGTCACGTACATCACGCGATAGCCTTGGTCGGAGAGGGCCCACAGGACGTCGGCCGCCCCCGGGTTCGCCTTCGGGAGCTTCCCCGTGAGGAGCGCACCGACCTCCGCGCTCTCGCTGGACGTGAGCGTCCCGTCCACGTCGCTCACGACGAGGGGCGTCCCGCGAGGGACGATGTCCACGTAGACGGGGACGTGGCTGTTGTCTCCTGCGAGCACGAGCTCGAACCGATGGCGACCCGGCCCGAGCGCGAGCTCCTTGGGCAGGCGGTAGAAGATGCGGCCTCCGGTGTCCTCGACGCCCTCCGTCTTCGGATGGTCGCCGTCGTCGCTCGTCAGCGCGGTGTCGATGTACTCCCACTCCGAGCCGCAGTCGCGAAGAAGATAGATGTCGACCTCTTCGTCCACCGCGTCCTTGTCGACGAGCCCGTAGGTGAACTTGCCCATCACCCAGACGTCGTCGTCGGGCAGATAGAACATGTCGCGGCCGCGATGGTGTGGGTCACCCGCAGCAGCAGCGAGCTTCGTCGACGTGTGCCGGAAGCCGCGCGCCTCGGGCAGGGCGGGCAACTCCGCGTCGCAGCTCGCCGCGAGCGGAACGCACGCCGGGGTCTTGGCCTCCGTCTCGTCCTGCGTGTTCGTGGCGGGGCCGCTGTCGCAGCCCCAAGCGAGGAGGGCTGCCGAGCCGAACAAGGCAAGTCCGAAGCGCCGCATGGCGGCGCGCCTAGCAGCGAGCGTGCCGGCAGGCCGAGGCGGCCCGCCTGAGAGGAAAGGCGCTCTTGTGGCGCGGTGTGGAGCCGGCGGTGATGCACCGGTGATCCGGTCGGCCGATCCAGGCGACCGTGCGGTCAACGCGCCGCTTGCATCGCCCCGAGCGACGCGTAGGCGGCCGCGAGCCTCGCGAGCGAGAGCGACAGCTCGCGCTTCTCGTGGATGCTCGCGGCGGGATGGGCGTCGGGGTGGAGCGCGCGCGCGAGCCGCTTGAACGCGGACTTGGCGACGGACAGGCTCGCGTCTGGTGGGAGGCCGAGCGTCTGGAGGGCGACCGCGCGCGCCGGGTCGACGGGGACGTCGCGAGCGAGGGGGCGAGCTTCTTCGCACGACGGGGCGAGCGCCCCCACGTCGGAGAGGAAGGACGCGAGCGCGAGGACTCGAAAGAGAGGGGCGCGGGCGCGAGAGGCGATCTCAGAGAGGGGGCCACCTCGGCCGAGCGCGACGACGATGGGACGGTCCGGCTCGGCGAGCCAGGCCGGATCGAGTCGCGCCGTGATCGCGACGGGGAGCGTCCCCGCCGCGTCTGCGTACGCCCGCGCGCGCTCCAAGGTCACGTCGCGCGTCCCGAGGCGGATCGAGATCTCTGCGAGCGAGAGGCACGCCGCCGGGGCCGGGCCGAGGCCCCCCGGAGCGAGGAGGGCGTCGTGCTCGGGGCGTCGCGAGAGAGCGCTCAAGAGGAGCTCGAGCTCGCGCGCGGACGTGCGCGCATCCGGCGCGACGATCTCGCCGCGGCGCACCTGCAGCCGCACGACCCCGTCTCGCCGCGAGGCCACCTCGAGCACGCCGCTCGATCTCCGCACCCCTGCCCAGAAGGCGACGCGGAGGAGGTCTCGAGGGCCACGCGAGCTCACCTCGGCGCTCTACGAAATTCGAGCCTCCACCGCCAAATTCTCTGCTCCTCGCGCGGCGCGATCGAGCCGCGTTCGCTCGAGCGATGCGTCGCTCGGTTCTTTGGGGATCGATCGGGTCCCTCGGCCCGCCTCGAGGTGAAGGCGGCGCTCCGCCGGGCCACAAAAGCCGAGCAGCGAGCGGGGGCTCGCTGCTCGAGTCACGCTTTCGAACGCGATCAGCTGGGGGTGGGGCTCGAGGGGGAGCGGTCGCCGCTCGAGTCGCTGTCATCGCGCGTTCCTTCACCCGGACGTCGCCAAGGGAGCGGGTCGGGCTCGGAGAGGGGTAGCCAGGGGACCTCGGGGATGGGCGCCCTCTGGAGATCGATGATGCTGGGACCCACCCGACCTTCGGAGCCGTCGACCGCGACGCCCGCGCTGCGCTCGACCCAAGAGACGTCGCCGGGGGCGTCGTCCGAGTCGGCGCCGGACCCGAGCTCCTGCTCCGTCTCGTCGACGTCCTCCGGGTCGGCATCGCCGACTTGGTTGCAGGCGGCCACCGAGAGCGTCCCGAGCACCGCGAACGCCGAGATCCAGCAAGCCCGAACCCATCGACTACGAGCGACGGACATGATCAGTCCTCCTCCTCACCGACCGCGACTTCCGAGCTCTCGTCGGACGTGTCGCCGCCGGACAAACCGTACTGCTTGACGAGCTGCGAGAGCCGAGGGCGCTTCATGCCCAGCAGCGTCGCCGCCTTCGTAATGTTGCCACCCGCGTCGGCGAGCGCGCGCACGATGCACTCGCGCTCGATCAGCCGCTTCATGTCGTGCAGGCTGACGCCCCCGCGGACCTTCGAGTAGGCCGCGTCGGAGGGGTTGGCCGGCGGCACCGAGGACGCGCGCTCCGCGCCCGCCGCGTCTGGCTTGGTGAGCTCGGCTCCATCCGACGCGGCGACCGCCGCCGCGTGGCTCCGAGCGCGGAGGGTGGGGGGCGAGAGCGTCGAGGGAGCGCCGACGAGCGGGTCGTAAGAATCCGAGGCGCGGCGGAGAGACTCCACGTTCTCCGAGAAGTCGTGGACCTCGAGCACGTCGCTCTCGGCGAAGAGGGAGGCGGCGCGCAGGCTGTTCTCCAGCTCCCGCACGTTGCCCGGCCAAGGGTGGGCCTTGAGCGCCGCGAGCGCGCCGGCGGAGAGGCGCTTGACCGATCCCCCTCGCTCGTCCGCGATGCGGTGCAGGATCGCGTCGGCGATGAGGCCCAGATCCCCGAGGCGCGAACGCAGCGCGGGCACCTCGAGCGTGACCCCGCACAGGCGGTAGTAGAGGTCCTCGCGGAGCTCGCCCCGCGCGACCATCGCCTTGAGGTTGCGATGGGTCGCGCACACGACGCGCACGTTCGCGTGGACGGCGGTCGTGCCGCCGACGCGCTCGAAGGTCTTCTCTTGCAGGACGCGCAGGAGGGCGACCTGGGTGCGCGGCGAGATGTCCCCGATCTCGTCGAGGAACAACGTCCCGCCGTCGGCCGCCTCGAAGCGCCCGCGCCGCCGCGCGGCCGCGCCCGTGAACGCGCCCTTCTCGTGACCGAACAGCTCGCTGAGGAGCAGCGTCTCGACGAGGGCGGCGCAGTTGACCTTCACGAGGGGGCCGTTGCGACGGTGTGACGCGTAGTGGAGCGCCTCGGCCACGAGCTCCTTGCCGGTGCCGCTCTCTCCGTGAACGAGGACGGTGGCGTCGCTCGGCCCGATCTTTCGGATCGCGTGGAGGAGCGCCCGCACCGCCGGGTCGTCGCCGACGATCCTCCGACCCTCTCGGCCCGGCGCGAGCGAGGGGGGCGCGGCGGCGCCGCGCGCGGAGGAGGCGACGGAGAGCGGGCCCGCCTCCGCGCCTTCGACGAGTCGAGCCTCGAAGAGCCGCTCGTGATGGGCGAGGACCTGGGCCTCTCGGGTGAGCTCGACGACGTCGGGGCGCTGCAAGAACGCCTCGCGCAACGAGGCGGGCACGCCCTCCGCGACGCGATCGCGAAGGGCGATGGCGGCGTGGAGATGGTGGCGGGCGACGCCGAGCTGGCGGCCCTCGAGGGCGGACCGGTAGACGAGCACGTGGGCTTCCCGCGCGTACTCGTCGTCGTCGGCGTCGCGCGCGCTGCGCAGCGCCTCTGCCGCGAGGAGGTCGAAGGGCTCGCCGAGGGCGCGCGCGAGCAGCGCTCGCAAGATGGCGATCTCGGCGCGGGCGCGCTGGGGAGCGCGCTCGGCGGCGGCGCGCTCGAGCATCACCGCGGCGCGCGCGGTGTCGCCGTCGTCCAGCGCGATGCGCGCGGCGAGGCGCAGCGCTTCGCTGATCTGCTCCGCCACCGGGCCGCGCCCCACGTCCTCCGCGGCCGCGCGTCCCCCTGCGTCCAGCACCGTCGAGGCTCCTACGGCGGCGAGCGCCTGCGAGACGTGACGCTGCGCGCTCGAGGTGTCGCCCTTGAACAGGGCGACCCTCGAGAGCACGAGGGCGAAGCGAGTCGCCTCCACCGGGGGCGGTCCCCCTCTCAGCACGCGGGCGCCGAAGCGCACCGCTTGGGCCGCCTCTTCGACGAGGCCGATGCGCACGCGCAGCTCGGCCAGGTTCGCCACGCACCGCGCGAGGAAGACCTTGTTGCCGATGCGACGCATCACCTCGACGGCCCGCTCCGAGAGCTCGAGGGCGTCGCCGTACCGGCGATCGATGATCGCGAGCGCGGCGAGGTTGATGAGCGTGATCCCGATCGCCTGCAGCTCGCTCGATCGCTCACCCTCTGCGAGCACCGACTCCAGGAGGCTCTGCGCCTCCGCGCGTCGACCGAGCGACATCACGGCGATGGCGCGGTTCACCCGCGCCCGCAGCTCGCTCACGGGTTGCTGGACGAGCGACGCCTCGAAGGCATCGCCCGCGAAGTGCCGCTCCGCGGCCGTGAAGTCGCCGCGGGCGAGCAGGAGCTTTCCGAGCACGTTGCGGGCGTCGAGGCGGATCTCCCCGAACCGACGACGCACGTCCTTCGAGGCCGCCTCCACCGAAGCCGTCCACGGGCTCAGCCGTGCGAGCGCGTCCTCGGACGAGGCGCGGGCGCCGGCGAGGTCGCTCGCGTAGTACCTGGCCTCCGCGAGCTCCACGCACGCGCGGGCGTGCACGAGCGCCTCCGCGGCCGACGCGGGCTCGCTTCGGCCGGTGATCTTCTCGAGGGTCAACGCGGCCGCGGTGAGGTCACCGCTCGCGACGAGGGCACGGCCGAGCGCGAGCAAGATCGTGGACCCGGGTGCGGTCGTGACCGCGACCGCGCTGCGGGCAAGGCGCAACGCCCAGTCCGCGTCTCCTTTGCGTAGGGCGAGCTCGACGAACGCGAGCAGCCGCTCCGCGCTCGGGGACGGCTCGGGAGAGGCGCTCGCGAAGCGCGACCAGAAATCGGTGCGGGCCTCCGCGTCCAGCGTGGAGCCGATCGCTTCGAGCGCGAGCGCGTCGCCGCGGACGACCTCGCCCGCCCGCAGGAGCAGCTCGGCCGCCCTCATCCGGGCCCAGGCGTCGGCCGGGAACGCCTCGGCGAGGGCATCCGCGACCCGCCGCGCGTCCGCCGCGGACAACGGCGTCTGCTCGAGCGACGAGTCGCGCAGCACGATGACCCCGCCGTCGACGGGGCGCACCTCGGCGCGGCCCTCCGCGACGAGCTGCTGGATCTCGAGCTCCGAGGCGTCGAGCAAATCGATGCGGGTGAGCGGCCACGGGCGAGCCGCGTGCGAGAGCAGCAGCGCCGCGTGCGCCATGCCCTCCCGGGGCGCGGGGCGAGCGACCCCTTCTTGGGCCACCCGCCACCAGCGATCGAGCGACGCGAGGCTCCCCTCGTCGCAGCGAAGCGCGGCGGCGCGGGCCACGCCCACCAGGTCTCCACGTCCTCCCCTGGAGGGACCCTTCGATGAGGAAGGCCCGCGACGCCACCGCTGGGGGAAGGGCGTCGCGGAGCTGGCTCGCGGAGCGCGCCGCGATCACCCACACGACGACGCCGGGGCACGCCCCCGCGGGCGCCAGGGCCGCGTCGATCTCGGCCGCGACCGCGACGCTGAAGCGAGACGGCTCTCGATCGCAGACCACGACGGCGCAGCCGGGGGGGGCGGTGACGGCGGCCGCGATCTTGGCCGCCACGTCGCGGCTCGTGGCGACCGCCTCCGGCGCGTGGCCCAGCGCTCGCGCGGCCTCACGAAACCCCTCGCCGGCCGTCCCTCCCGAGACGCGGGTCACGTCGGGGCGGCGCGCGAGGCTGGCGAGCCGCCTCGACGCGTGATCGGCGAGCGCCTCCGCCGTCGCTGCGTCGAGCGTGAGCGCGACGATGAGCCGGCCGGGACGGGGCGCGGGCTCGATCTCCGAGCACGCCTCTGCGGGCAGGCTCCGCAGGGCCGCGTCGAACGCGGAGAACCCCAACACCGAGAACCCCGACGCGGAGAACCCCGATGCGGGGGACCCTGCGAAGTCGTGCCGCGCGCCGGCGAGCCGCGCGAGCCCCGGGGCGGGGGGCGGCGGGGAGGGAAAACTCGCGGGTGGCGCGCCGCGATGACCGAGCTCGACCGGCGGCGCCGCACCTCGAGCGGGCATCGCGCCCGGCTCCGCGTGCTCTGCTGTCGCGTGCCCCGACTTCATCCCGTCGATCGATATCCCGCTCGATCCCGGCCCGCAATGTTCGCCGGGCGCGGCAACCCTGCCGCGGGCCTCAAAGAGGATCCAAGATCGGGCGCGCGATCGGGGCCCATGCGCTCGTCCGGTTGGTGGACCATGATGTCCGCGCATGCCGTCGCGAGGGACGCTTCGAGCTTCGGGGGGTCGCGCTCCCGCGGCGATGCTTCGGGGAGCGATCCTCGCGAGCCTGGGATGCTCTGCCGTCCCATCCTCGACCGGCGCCGCCGAGCCGGCCCCGTCGGTCTCCGCGTCCGACGCCGGGGCGGCGCTGCCTCCCGTCGCATCTCCCCCCGCGCCGAGGCGCGCCTTCGTCGAGATCGAAGACGGGCCGTGCGACGATCTGCCCGAGGTCATCGACGAAGGCGACGCGACCCTCCTCCTCTCCAGGACGCAGGCCCGCCACTGCGAGCCAGGTCGCGCGGAGATCGTCGAGGTGACGGGGCTGCCTTCGCCGAGGGGCTCGGCGTTCGCGTTCGCGAAGCGCCCGTTCATCCTCGCTGTCGAGCGCCCGAAGCCGAAGCCCCTCAAGCCCGACACCCTCAACATCGTCGGCTACTTCATCCTGGATCGCGGCACCCCCGCCTTCTCGCGCGTCGAGACGAAGCGCTTCGAGCCACCCGCCGTCTTTGGCGATTATCCGATGGCCTTCTCCTTTGGGAGCGGCACGTTGGTCGTCACCTATGTCCAGCACGAGAAGAGGCGCGCCGAGCCGGGGTACAGCGTGCCCGCTGGCGACGGCTCGGAGGCGCTCTACGTCGAGCCCGACGGGCAGGTGAGGCCATTCCCAGCCTGGCCCGACGTCTTGTTCGCGAAGGCCTTCTCCACGGACGGCGTCGTCTGGGCGGTGAGCACCCAGCCTGCGACCCCGGGCAACTTCGTCCTCCGCGTTCCCCTCCGCGGACCGGCCAAGCAGTTCCCGGTCCCCGGCACGCGTGGCTGTCGTGGCGAAGAGCGGTTCTCGTATCCAGCCACGCTGGTCGAGGAGGGCGCCTCCGCCGACGAGGTTACGGTCGAGGTGAGCGAGCTCTCCTCGTGCGCGGCCAAGGGCGCGGGGCGCTATCGTCTGACCGCGTCGGACGCTCGCTGGCGGAAGCTGCCGCCCGTCGATGAAGCGCCCGGGGATCCTGCGCCGAGCGGGCGGCCCGCCTCGGTGAAGATCGGCGACGTGACGATGCGCATCGACGGCCACCGCGTCCTCATCGCGCTGCCGGGCGGGAGCGGCGAGATCGACGGGGCCCCCGATCCCGTCGGCGATCCGGCGGAGGCGCGGGCGCTCACCGTGACCGCGGGGGGACGCGAGGTCTTCCTGCGGACGCGCTGGAAGACCCACTGTCGATTGGAACGATATCGCTCCTTCTGAGCACGCCAATCCCTCGTACGGCCGGCAGGCACGAAGCCCGAGGTCTCGCCGTGGACTTCTGTGTTCGTGGGTACGGCCGGATCCGGAAGCGGACTTCCGGCGGCAGCACCAGTACTGCCGGCCCGGAGCTCGTGCCTGGATCTGCTCCGCCCCCGCGCACGGCACGGCAAGTGAAGGGCTGAGCAGCTCCAGGCACGAAGCGCGAAGTCAGGCCGTGGACTTCTGTGTTCGTGGGTACTGCCGGATGCGGAAGCGGACTTCCGGCCGGCAGTACGAGCAGTGTGCTGAAAAAGGCGGTCGTCAGGCCACTGGGGGGCAGCTGCTGCTCTTTCACCCCCCCCAGAGGCATGAGGCCGACTTTTTCAGCAGCCTTCTGTGGGGGTCGATGTCAAGGCGCACTTCGACGTTTCGCCGCCAGCCTTCGCATCGGGCGTTGGGTTTCAGTCTCGAGACGAGGTTTGGGTTGTCGCGGTCCCAGTTCGAGTGCGGAGCCGTGAAGCCTCCGGTCCGGTGATCGATAGCGAGCTCCAGGTTCAGGCGGTCACTCTGTCCAACATCCGTGACGAGATCGAAGCTTGTGTGTTCTTCCGCAAGAGCGGGAACCATCCTTCTGTCTGGGCCTTCGATGGCCATTGCTTCTGTCGGTAACTCCGAGGGGGCATAGCCTGTTAGTCGGGCCTCCGATCGCGATCGGGACCAGGGTGCTGATGGATGCTTCCCCTCGAACCTTGCTCGTCTCTCGGTGCTGCGTTGAACCTCGCGGCCGTGATCCAGGGTCGCGCCCCGGTCTACGAGACGAGCTTTGAACTTTTCGTCGGGTCGTACTCCTCTCCGCGCTTCCACATGGCAAGCGCGATCGCTGCGATTCGTCGTGCGATGGTGAGCTTCGCGAGATTCGGCTTCGTGCCTGCGTCCAAGAGTCGCTGGTAGTCGGCGTAAAGCGGCGACGTCTTCTGCGCGACGACGGTCGTCGCGGCCGCTTTGAGGACGTGCTTCGCAAGATGGTTGTGATTGAAGTTGAGGCCGCGTGTCGTGGCGACCTTCGCTCGGACCCACTTGTTGTCGACGCCTCGGACCCAGTCGGACGACGAGCGCATGACGATCCCGAGGCCGCAGTAGGACCAAAACTGCCGCTTGGTGCGGAAGCGTTGAGGGGTGATCGTGATCGCCATCAACTGCGCGGCTCGAATCGGCCCGAAGCCGGGGCACGTCTCGAGCTTTCGGCAGAACGCATGCCGCCGCGCCTCGCGAACGAGGTGCTCCTCGCATCGGTCCTTCAACTCCTCCTGATGGTCGAGCTCGTCGTAGAGTGCCTGTGCGGGCACACGCTTGTTCGTCGGCAGTTTCTTCAGCCACGCGGACCGCTCGCGCTTCGAGTACACGCTCGAGTCCGTCGGGATCCCTCTCGAGCGGAACATGCTCTTGATCCGGTTCTTCGTCCGCACGACGTCGTTCGTGACCATCGTGTGGACCCGGCAAGCCTCCCGGAGCGCTCCGAACGAGCCCACATCCTTGAAGACGCGCGTCGTGACTCCGTCCGTTCGTAGCAACTCGGCCAGTGCGAACGCATCCCGGCGATCGCTCTTCGCGCCACGACTGCTCTCGACCTTCGCGACGACGATCTCCTCCGCGTGGGGCTTGAGGATCTCGTGCAGCCACTCCGCCTGCGTTCCTTCTTCGAGGCATACGTGTCGCTGCCCGGGGATCAGCTTCAGCATTTCGATCAGAGCTTTGCCGTTCGTCTCGACGACCTGCTCTTTCACGCGCTTGCCGCTGGGCCCTACGACAGCGATCGTCGTGCTTGCTGCATGAACATCGAGCCCGATATATCGATCCATGGCGTCCTCCTTCGGTGACGAGTTCTTGTCTGGAAACTCGATCGTCGCCGCCGAACTCGGAGGACGTCATCTCTTCTTCAATAGGCTCCGTGCCCTTTCGTGGGTCCGTTGCCGTTGCCCAGAGCCGGGTCTCGATGGGAGCCACCTCGACCCACGAGAGGGCGCGGAGGCGCGCGTCGTCGAAGCCAGGCAAGCAGCGAGGCGTTCGTCGACGCGCGTCATAAGGGAGCGGTTGGGCCAACAACGCCACCCCCGTAAGATGCCTGTTAGGCGCCCGCCGCCTCCACGCGCCGCGCGTGGTCGCGGAACATGGGTCCCAATCGGTCGACGATCTCCGGCCCTGCACAGTCCAGCATCGCCCACTGGCCATAGAGCGCGATGTCGGCGAGCGTGAGGGTCTCTCCCAATACCCAGGGATGGTGCTCCAGCGACTTGCGCGTGGGATCGAGCAGCTCCCGGCCGCGCTCGATCAGCGCGTCTCGCTCGGTCCGCCAGGCGTCGATGCACCCGGCGCCATAGCGACGCTCTTTGACCAGCGTATAGAGGGCGCGCTCCCATCGCGTCGGCCACGCGTCGCGGACGGCGGGGGCGGCGATGCGGAACAACACGTCCTCGAGCGGACCTTCCACGAAGCCATCGCAAAACGCCCAGACGGCCGCTTCCATCCCCGCGGGGACGTAGCCGGCGACGCGAGGATCCTCGATCAAGTACTGGCAGATTCGCCGGGACTCGGTGATGGCGCGACCATCCGGGAGCTCGAGGACGGGCACGTAGATGTAGCCCCCCGTGAGGCGCGCCAGCTCCTCTCGATTGCCATAGGGGACCTCGACCACGTCGTGGGGGATGCCGGCCAGCTCGAGCAGCCGCTGGACCTTGCGGGCGTACGGACTGTAACGAAAGCGGTGGAGCTTCATGACGGTCAGCGGTACCTGCTCGCGCCGCCCTTGGCGAACACATCTTTCTCTCTGTCCGTATGAGATTTCCTCATCTAAATCGAATCGAATCGCGCGAGGATCTCTGATCGAGAATTGCGCTCGCTCATTTAGCGTAAGACCGTCGTGGCCGGCAAAGAGGAGAGGCAGCCCCCCCATTTCGATCTCCCGCCGCTGAACGCGCTGCGCGCGTTCGAGGCAGCAGCGCGGCTCGGGAGCATGACGCGCGCGGGGGCGGAGCTCCGCGTCACCCAGACCGCGATAAGCCACCAGGTGCGTCAGCTCGAGCGCGTTTTGTCCCTCCAATTGTTCATGCGGGAGCGGCCGGGCCACATTCGCCTCACCGCGGAGGGACGGGCCTGGGCAGAGGGCCTCGGGGACGTCTTTCGCCGGCTCGATGATCTCAATCGTCGCCTGCGCGCGAGCCAGGCCCGGCGGCGGCCCACCGTCGTCGTGACCGCGCTGCCGTCGTTCGCGGCGGGCTGGCTCGTCCCGCGGCTCGGGGCGTTCTTGGTCGCTCACCGCGACGTGGACCTCAAGATCTCGCCTTCGGAGCGGCTCGTCGATCTCGACGCGGAGGGGGTGGACGTCGGGATCCGCTATGGCGCGAGCCCGCCGGGCGCGCGTCGCCCAAACCCGCCGGTCGGCGAGCGGTACCCCGGGCTCGTGACGGAGAAGTTGCTCGACGACGCGTGGGTCGTGGTCTGCACTCCGGAGCTCGCCAAGGGCGGGCGCCTCCGCCGTCCGGAGGATTTGGCGGGGCAGCTCCTGCTTCGCGACGACGAGCCGGACGGGTGGCGGCGATGGCTCTCGCGCCACGGTCGGAGCGAAGGCATCGTCCAGCGCGAGCACGAGCTCTCCGATTCGTCGCTCGTCGTCGAGGCCGCGCTGCGAGGCCAAGGCGTCGCCCTCGCGCGGTGGTCGCTCGCCGCCGCCGCGCTTCATCAGGGCCGACTCGTCCGTCTGTTTCCGCGCTCGTCTCTCGACCCGACCGGACGCGCGTACTTCCTGGTGGTGAGCCCGCGCGCCTCCGCTCGGCCCGAGGTCCGCAGCTTCTGTCGGTGGCTGCGCGGTGAGATCCGCGCGCTCGCGGCGGAGCGGCCCGGCTCGGCGGGGGTTCGGCGCGGTTGAGTCGACGGGGGCCGTGGTCAGGGATGCGCGATGCGGAGCGGCACCACGTTCCCCCGAAGAGGTGCTCGCGACGTGCCGGGCGCGGACGAGCGGCTCACGGCTCGTGCTCGAAGTGCTCGTGGGGCCGCCGCTCGCGGACGTCGGCGCGGGTCGCCTCGAGCGTGCGCAGCTCCACGCGGCGGATCTTTCCGCTGATCGTCTTGGGCATCACCACCCGATCGTCGGAGGTGTCGGCGGTGACGAACTCGAGCCTCCGGATCCGCTTGTAGGGTGGGACCTTCTCGCGGACGAACGCGAAGATCTCCTTGGCGAGCTCGGCGCTCGGGGAGAACCCAGGGGCGAGCGAGACGAACCCTTTGGGGACGGCGAGGCGGATCGGATCGGGGCTGGGGACGACGGCCGCCTCTGCGACGGCGGGGTGCTCGATGAGGACGCTCTCGAGCTCGAAGGGGCTGATGCGATAGTCGCTCGCCTTGAAGACGTCGTCGGCGCGGCCGACGTAGGTGATGCGGCCCGTTCGGTCGCGCTGGGCGACGTCCCCGGTGTGATAGCGGCCGCCGCGGATCACCGTCGCGGTGAGCTCCGGGTCGTCCTCGTAGCCGACCATGAGGCCGGCCGGGCGCGGGTCGAGCTCGAGGCAGATCTCTCCCTCGTCCCCCAGCTCCCCGTCGGGGCCTTCGAGGACGACGCGATATCCGGGCAGGGGCCGGCCCATCGAGCCGGGCACCACCGCCTGTCCCGGGCTGTTGCCGACGAGCGCCGTCGTCTCGGTCTGGCCGAAGCCGTCACGCACGGTGATCCCCCAGGCGTGCTCGACCTTGGCGATGATCTCCGGGTTGAGGGGCTCCCCCGCGGCCGCGATGCGGCGGAGCTTCGGCTCGTAGAGGGTGAGGTCCTCGAGGATGAGCATGCGGAAGACGGTGGGGGGCGCGCAGAGGGTCGTGACCTGCTCTCGCTCGAGGAGGGCGAGGGTGCGCTCGGCGGAGAAGCGGGCCGTCGCGTGCACGAGCACGGTCGCGCCCGCGTTCCACGGCGCGAACACGTTGCTCCACGCGTGCTTCGCCCACCCCGGCGAGCTGATGTTCCAGTGGACGTCGGAAGGCGCGACGCCGATCCAGTACATCGTGCTGAGGTGACCGACCGGATAGCTCGTGTGGGTGTGCACCACGAGCTTCGGCTTGGCTGTCGTGCCGGAGGTGAAATAGACGAGCAGCGGATCGGAGGCGCTCGTCGCGTTCGCGAGGCCGGCCATGAATTCGGGCCGGGCCTCTCCGCTCACGTCGAGGAGGCTGGACCAGCCCCGCTGCCTCGCGCCGACGAGGAACCGGCCGATGATGTCCTCGATCCCCTCGAGCTTGCCGGCGCCGTGCTCGTCGGTGACGACGTGGCGGATGCGCCCCCGCTTCACCCTGTCTTCGATGTCCGTCCGGGTGAGCTGGGTCGTGGCGGGGACGATGACGGCGCCGAGCTTCATGCACGCGAGCATCGTCTCCCAGAGCTCGACGACGTTCGGGAGCATGAGGAGGACGCGGTCGCCCCGCGCGACGCCCGCTTCGTGGAACGCTTGGGCGAGGCGGTTCGAGCGCTGGGTCAGCTCGTCGAACGTCCGCGAGGTGCGCGAGTCGTCGTCGCCGATGACGACGAGGGCTTCCCGCTCGCGGGTCGGGATCGCGTCGAAGTGATCGAGGGCCCAGTTGAAGCGCTCGAGGCGAGGCCACTCGAAGCGTCGGCGCGCCGCCTCGTAGTCCTCCGCCTCCGCGAGGAGGATGTCCCGCGCCCGCCAGAACCGCTCGACGTCCCTCATGCGGGCGAGGGTATCAAGCGTCTCACTTGCAGTCGCGCATGCCGCAGCCGCCCTTGCCCTTGCACTCGTTCTTGCCTTTGCAGTCGTTCGCGGCCGTCTTGCAGCCGCCCTGACCCTTGCACTCGTTCTTCCCGGCGCAGCACGCCTTCGACCCGCTGGAGCTCGAGACCGCCCCCGACTTTCCCGAGCTCTTCGACTCGGCGGAGGCCGACCCTGTCCCCGATTGCGAGCAAGCGGCGGCGAACGCGGTGAGAGAGGAGATGGCAGCGAGGTAGAGAGCTCGTTCGTTCGTCATCGGACGGATCTCTGACCTGTCTCGTCAGGGCGTCAAGCGTCGGTCCGGAATCGCCGTCGTGCGCCGAGCGTCGGATCGTGGGGACCGGCGTGCGACGAAACGTCGCGGGCCTCACGTGCGGCGTGGCTCGCCCTGGGCTACGATGCTCGTAGGCCGCGAGAGCACGCCGCGCCTTTATGACCGACGGGCCAAAACAAGCATCGATCGATCCTCCTCCGGGGGGCGCTTACCCTCCTTCCATCTCCGGCAAGGCTGCCGCTCGGCAGCGGGCGGAGGCCTGCATCGGGCAGCTCGTCTGCGGGCGCTATCGGCTGGACGAGGTGCTCGCGATGGGAGGCTTCGGAGCGGTGTTCCGCGCCGAGCACCTCGCCCTGCGGAGGGCGGTCGCCCTGAAGATCCTGTTCTCGGATCGGGAGGGGTTCGAGCTCCTCGCCGCCCGCATGCAGCGCGAGGCCCTCGTGGGGGCCCACGTCGTTCACCCGCACATCGCCGCCACCCTCGATTTCGGCGCCCTCGAAGACGGATCGCGCTACCTCGTCAGCGAGCTCGTCCCGGGCCGCACCCTCCGCGACGCGATGCGAGACGGCCCGATGCCCGTCGACCGCGCCTCGAAGATCGCGCTGGGGCTGCTCGACGCCCTCGCCGCCTGTCACGACCGCGGGGTCGTGCACCGGGACCTCAAGCCCGGGAACGTCATGCTGGACGAAGCGGCGGGCGACGTCGCGAAGCTCATCGACTTCGGCCTCGCGAAGGTGCCGGTCGCGGCGGTCCCTCGCAGCTCGTCCGTCGACGACGACGGGCCGGCCACCGACGAGAACCTCACCACCCGCGGCATCGTGTTCGGGACGGTCGCGTACATGGCCCCGGAGACGGCGGAGGGGATGGCGGCGGTGGGACCGGCGAGCGACCTCTACGCCCTCGGGGTGATCTTGTACGAGATGCTCGCGGGCAAGCACCCCTTCGAGGGAGACGACCCGGCCGAGCTCTTCTTGTGCCACCGGGTCGCGCCCCCGCCCTCGATGGGGGCGCGGGGGGGCGTGCGCGTCGCTACGGAAATCGAAGCGGTGGTGGGGCGGCTCCTCGCGAAGAGCCCGCGAGACCGCTACCCGGACGCGCGGGCGGCGCGGGCGGCGTGGAGCTCGGCGGTGGGGCCGCGCTCCGTGCCGCCGAGCGCGCCCTCTCTCGGCCCCGTCACGATGAAGGCCGCCATCGGCGGCCTGCCCCCCCGCGCGGCGACGAGGCGCTCGCGCTTCGTGCTCGCGGCGGCGGCGGGGCTCGCCGCCCTCGGTCTCGTCAGCGCCGCGAGGTGGCGTGCGCGGACGGAGGTCTCGCCCGCCTCCTCCCCGGCGCCGGCCGTCATCGAGGTCGAGGCCCCTTCGAGCGAGGCCTCGAGCTCGGCGGACAGGGCCCGCGACTCGGTCGAGGCCGCCTTCGCGCGCGACGCGGCCCGGGCTCGATTTCGGAGCGCCGCGGATCGGGGCCGCATCTCGAGCGCGGTGGCCGAGCTCCGCGAGCTCATCGTCCGCGATCCGCACGCGCTCGCCGGGGCCGAAGACCGAAGGCGCGCCGCGAAGGTCGCGTACCGCGCCGCCCTCGCCGAGCTCAAGTCCACCGAGGCGTTGTTCGATGCGCTCGCGGAGCGGGCCGGTCAGGACGGCCTCGACGTCCTCTACGATCTCGTGGAGGGGCAGGGGGGCACGCGAGCGGCCGAGCTCGCCGCCTCTCGCCTGGAGCGGCGCGACGTGCGCGCCCGCGCGAACGCGGCCCTCGACGTCGCGCTCGCTCTGCGAGGGGCTTCCTGCGGTGCGAAGGCGCGCCTTTTCGATCGGGCCGGCGAGGTCGGAGACGCGCGCGCACGCCGGATCCTCGAGGGCATGCGCGCGAGTCGTTGCGTGTCGAAGCGCGGAGAGTGCTGCTACCACGGGGACCCTGGTCTCGCGCGGGCGGTGGACGCGATCGATAGGCGGAGCGGCCGCAAGTAGCTCGCGCCCTGGATGAGCACGGCGTGAGCGGAGCCGGCCGCGCGGCAGCGTAGAGCGCCGGATGCGTATTCCCAGCTGATGAAAGCCGGGTGGTTGGTGGACGTGCCGCTCTTCCTCGGGGTGATCGCCGCATGCGGCGGCTGCCAGGGCCGAGCATCCTCCCGCGACCGGCCTCATGCCTTTCGCCCTGCTTCAGGCTACGGAACCGTCGACTATCTCGAATCGCCCGAGCAGACCCCGGCGCTGATCCGCTTGGCTGCCGACTGCAATCCTTGTCGTGCTTCTGCCGTGGGGGTCGGACAGCACTACATCGTGGTGCAGCTCGTGAATGCCTCAGGTCTCGAGCAATGGACGATCACCAATCAAGGAGTGTTCCGCGTTTCATTGGACGGCTCTAGTACTGCCGGCCCGAAGTTCACTGCGTAGACCTCCTTGGACTCCGTCCACTGCGTGGACTGCGTCCAATCCGGTTCGTGCCTGGATCTGCTCCGCCCCCGCGCACGGCGCGGCAAGTGGAGGGCGGAGCAGCACCAGGCACGAAGCCTCAAGTCTGGCCGTGGACTTCTGTGTTCCTGGGTACTGCCGGATCCGGAAGCGGACTTCCGGCCGGCAGCACTAGGAAGGCAATCGAATCGATGGGACCGGAGACTTTCGACGTCGAGCACGACATCGATTGGTCGGGAGTGCCGAGCTTGGTCGAGAAGGCCCTGGCGCGATCGGGGGTGGACCGGATGGACGCGGTCGGGGTGATGTTTGCCCGCTCCAGGACAGCAGGGGTCCATGCGCAGGTCTACGCTCAAAGCCCAGATGAGGTAATCGCAGTGGAGCTCGCTGCGAATGGCGACGTTCTTCGAATTGAACGCCAGGTCATCCCATCATTCGTCGAGGCGTTGCCCTGGTCAGAACCCCGTCGTGCCTCCGAACAAGAAGCGCACACTGGAAGGGTTCAATCCTTCTTCGAACGTGTCGGTGCCGAACCCGAACAATAGATTGAAGGAGTGGTCGCGGTGATTCGGAGAGCGAATCCCGCCGATGAACGAGAACCGTAGCTTCTCGAAGTCGAAGTCCTCGAGGTGGGGCTCGAGGAACGTGCTCCCGAAGGCGGCCTGGAGCGTCCCATCGAGGAACGCCCAGATCGGCCAGTGGTAAGCGAGGGTCGCGGCGATGCCGCTCGAGCCGAGGAGCCGACCGGGCTTGAACCCGCGCATCAGGTCCAAGTCCGGCACGTCCTCCACGTGCTTCGCCCCGACGAGCTCCGTGAAGGGCACCACCGTCTCGTCGGTGAGGGTGTCCTGGAAGCGCGCTGCCACGGCGAGCTCGAGCACGCGCTGGGTGCCGGTGAGATCCAAGAAGCCGGCGAGGGTCGCCCCGTAGTTGATCCAGCTCCCGAGGGCCGGGTCCTTGAGCTCGGTGACCTTCTCCGCGGACACGTCGAACGCGACGCCCGTCCCGGGGACGGGCCGCGGCTTGCGCGAGTCGAGGACGATCCGCACGCCGCTCTTCACCGTCGCGTAGGGCCGTCCATACATGGGTGGGGCAGGGAACACGCCGTCGAGGACCTGCCTTCGGATCGTGGGCGGGTGGCAGACGCGCGCGATGGAGTCTTCGTCGATGGCGATCTCGGCGTCGTCGCAGTAGCCCGCTCGCGTCGTCGTGTAGCGGCCCGTGACCCAAGCCTCGAGGAACGTCCCGCGCCACGGCTCGACATGGATGCGCCCACCGCCCCCGGCGGTGAAGACGCCATAGGAGGACTCCCACTCGTCCTTCGTGTTCGGTCCGATGCCCCAGAACAGGAGATCGTGACGGGTGAGAAAGTCGGCTTCGATCTGGAAATACGAGCGGGCCCGCTCGGTGCCGATTGGGGTCGTGAACGGCACGCGGTCCGCCACGCTCCCCCTCCAGAAGCTCACCCCGCCGAAGCCGACCGTCGCGCGCAGATCGTTGCCCTTGGCGATGAAGTTGTCCCAGAAGAAGTAGAGCCCGACGCTGGGGCGAAACCCGAAGTCGATGAACGCGGTCGGGAGCACGCCGACCTCGTTGTTCGAATGGAGGATGTCGCTGATGATCCCGGACGACTCGAGGAAGGTGGTGAGCGCGCCAAGGGGGGCCCGCACCACGTACTCGGTCACGACATAGGCGGGGAAGAACAAGACCCGCGGGATCCACAGCGCCGTCTCGGCCGCGCTCGAGCCCGCGTCCGCGCCGTAGTCCATGGGCGCTCGCTTCGCTCCTGGCTTCGCGGGCTTCTTCTCTGGGAGCGAGGCGGGATGAGGAGGCGGCCCGAGGTCCCCGTACTTCGGCTCTTCGGGACTGGGCTTCGGCTCGCTCGGGGCGGCGAGGGATCTCCGCGGCGTCGCCGCGGTCGCGACGAGCGTCACGAGGGAGAGGAGCGAAGCGATCGAGGCGGCCCGAGCCCTGACCAAGGCTCGCGAGCGTATCAGCTCCGTGCGTTCTTCCACTTGCTTTGTGGCGGGCGGCGACGACGATCGCTCCGCATGACGTCGTTCGCGTGTCTCGTCTTTCCCTCCGCGCACGTGTCGGATCGCGACCTCTCGCGGGGGTTCGCGGTCGCCCTGGCGGGGTTCGACGTGCGGTCTCCCAAGCTCCTCGTGACCCCGGCGCGGGGCCTGCCGGGCTGGTCGGTCGCGTTCTACCGGAGCGGTCAGCTCGAGCCGTTCGAGGAGCTCGATCACGCGTGCGAGGTCTTCGAGGACGAGCTCCCTCCCGGGCTCGCCGTGCGCGAAGAGGTCGTCGGCAAGCCGAGCGGAGCGCCCGTCGTCATCCATGCGTTCGTCTATTCGGATGAGATCGTCCACGACGCCTGGTGGCGCTTCTCGGATGCGACGATCCGCACCGCCTCCATCTTCGACGACGAGGACGGCCTGCTCGCGGTGCGCGAGTCGGAGGACGGCGTCGTCTCGGAGGAGATCGAGCTCCCCGACGACGCGACGGAGGTGGAGATCGAGAAGCTCGTCGCGCCCCAAAGAGGAACGACGTGGGCGTCGCGTGAGCTCGGCCCGTCTCTGCTCGCGGCCGTGATGGGCGCGCTCTACGAGGCGGATCGAGCCGTCCAGGTCCACCTCGTCGATCCGTCGCCGGAGTCGATCGCCGACGAGACGCGCGCCCTCTTGAGGACATTGAAGCGCGTCGAGGGCAGGGGCGCCGAGCCGCTGCCGGACACGTGCGGGGGCGTCGCCCGGCCTGCGTCGGTGGCCGCCTTCGCCGCGACGTACGATTGGGCCGATCCGGCCGACCCCGGCGATCTCTTTCGAGAGCTCGCCCTCGGGCGCGTGGAGGGCACGCTCCGCTTCGCGAGAGCGGAGGCGGTGCGCGCCCTCGACGCCGATCCGACATGGAGCGCCGCCGCGAAGGCCGGGCTCTATCCGCTCGCCACCCTCGCGCGAGGCGGGCTCGGCGGCTCCGGTCGCCCGAGCGCGCTCGTGGGCGTTCGCGCCGATGGCTCTTCGCTCGCGCTCGTGGAGTCGGAGCGCATCGTCGAGGCGGGGCCGACGCTGGGCGAGCTCGTGGCGTACCTCGCCCTCGGCTTTCGATCCCGCGACGACTACGAGGAGGACAGGATCGGCGCCTTGATGCTGCGAGCGCGCGTGCGCGCGCCCGCCTGATCCACCCCTGCCGCGACGGAGCTCGGAGAGCGCAGTCGCCTGGCAGGGGTCGGCGAGCGCGAAGCGCGCCGGGGGTCAGGACAACCCTGCCGCGACGGAGCTCGGAGAGCGCAGTCGCCCGGCGCTGACCAATCAGTGCTTGATGTCGCCGTCGCGCCGGTTCTTCCGGTGACGCTCGACGTGACGCTGGACGTTCCGTACGACCCGATGGATGGCGAGGTCGAAGGCGACCTTCGCGTCGGCTCCGATCTCGCGGATGACGACGGGCTCGTCGTGGCTCAGCGCCACATGGACGGCGCACACGGTGTCTTCACCGCCCCGCGTGCCGTTGTTGTCTTCGAAGTGGACCGTGATGCGATCGATGCGACCGGTATGAGCCTCGAGCGCGCGATCGAGGTGCTCTCGAACGTAGGCGCGGAAGGCATCGTCGACCGGGAATTTGCTGTGGATCGAGAGAGGGGTTTGCATCTCGTTTTCGGCCCGAGCGGGTCTCTCCTCAGGGTGGTCGGAAACTTCCTCTTTGATGTCAGCACGAAGCGTACCGGTTTGCCTCGCCCGCCAAGGCGCGGCGCAGAGCGCCCTCCTCTCGTGCCGAACGCGCGATCGTTGCGAGGTGGACGCAAGCGATTCGCGCTGGATGCTTTCCTCGCCGAGCAAAGGCCGCTACGTAACCGCCATGACGAATCGATCGTGGGTTCTTTCGGTCGCAGCGCTCGGGTTGATCGTAGCCGCGGGCTGCGGAGACAGCACCGGCTCGGGGGGCGGTGGCAACGGAGGCGGTGGGGAGGGGGGAGCGCCCGCCGACACCGAGATCAACGGCTGCAAGGCCTCGACCGCCGAAGACATGACGGGGATGGCGAGCGTCGAGCTCGCTTGGACGCTGCCTCATCAGAAGTGCATCAAGGTCGACGCGGGGACGAGGGTGACCTGGAACGTCGCGCCGGCGACGTTCACCACCCACCCGCTCGACGGCGGAGAGACGCCCGACATCGACGACACCGCTCTCATCACCACCGCCGATCAGACCGGGAACACCGCGAGCGTCACGTTCGACGAGCCGGGTGTGTACCCCTACTTCTGTGGCATCCACTTCACGAGCATGCAGGGCGTGATCTACGTCGAGTGATCGGCGGCCCGCTCCGAAGTGCCTTTCTCGCTCGCGGGCGCGGCCTTCTTGTTCCGGCTGCCGAGCCAGAGCAGCGCGCCCGGTAGCACGAGCATCGCGGCGAGGAGGGTCGACACCTCGCCGAGCATCGCCGCTACCCCCAGGCTCCGCACCGCGAAGTTCATCGAGCCAATGAGGGCGAGGTAGCCGAGGGTCGTGGTCATGCTCGAGAGGACGACGGCCCCGCCCGTCTCGCGGACGGCGGTGAGCGCGCCCATCGGCCCTTCGCGCGTCGCACGCCACACGACGTTCACCGCGTAGTCCACGCCGATCCCGAACGTGAGGGGGAGGGCGACGAAGTTCAAGAAGTTGAGCTTCGTCCTGAAGATCGTCACCCCGAGCGCCATCCACCCAATCCCGATCAGCAACGCCCCGAGCACGAGGAGCGCCGGACGGCCCGCGCGGAACGTAACGATCACCACGAAAGCCACCGCGACGAACGAAGCGAGCACCGCGACCGGCACGGCATCCATCACCGCTTGCCACATGTCCGCGTAGATGACGGCACGCCCGGAGCCGAGCACGACGGATCCGTCGGCGAGCTCGGTGCGGCGATACGACTCCGCCCAGCGGAGCAGGTAGCGTGCGTCCTCGGTGAGGGCAGGGGACGTCGGCTGGATGTAGACGATGCGGCCGCGGGTCCCGTCGAGCTCCGTGAACGTGCGCGCGATCCCGTCGGGCAGATCGGCCATCGTGATCGGCTTGAGACCGTCGGGCGGCAGGTATCGCTCGATCTGCGCCCAGTCCTTCTCGTCGATCGCTCCGCGCGCGTGGGCCTTCTCGACCCGCTTCTTGATCTTGAGGAGCAGGTCGACCTTCGGGGCCTGATCCTGAGGGACGAAATCCTCGAGCGCGACGACGGCCTCGAACGGCTTCAGCTCCGGGGGCGCGGCGTCGCGCTTCGCGTAGAGAGCATCCCGCAGGGGCCCGACTTGGGCGACGTCGTCCACGAGGATGGCCATCCCGTCCGAGCCGACGTAGCCGGTGATCGAATCGGAGAGGTGCTTCACCCGCTCTTCCTCCACACGCGACCGAGGGTCGTTGCGGAGCTTGTTCATGTCGTACTCGAACGGGTCGCTCTTGATGTAGAAGCCCAGCGCGACGAAGCCGGCCATGCCGATGAGCACGCCCCCGATCGCGACGACCTTCGCTGCGCGCTCGACGATGAACGCGAACGGCCGCCCGAAGGACTGCTCCGAGGCGGCCTGGACCCGCGCGAAGAGGGCGCTGACCGGCTTCAGGAAGGGAAAGACGGAGAGGAAGCCTCGCCCGAGGGCGGGGACGATCTTCTCGAACGCGGCCAGCATCGGGGGCAGGGTGATCAACGTCGCGATCCAGCAGATCGTGAGGCCGACCCCGCCGATCTCTCCCAGCTCGCGGAAGCCTCGAAACACGGTGAGCCGAAGGGAGAAGAACGAGGCCGAGGAGGCAGCGGCCGCGCAGAGGGTGGCCATGAACGTCTCCCGGTGGGCGACCGCGATCGCCCGCTCGACGTCCTCCCCTTTGCGGCGCGCCTCCAGGTAGCGGGCCATGTAGATGATGCCGGTGTTGATGCCGGTGCCGGCGATGATCGTGAAGACGAAGCCGGTCGCGGTGTTGAGCTGCCGCACGATCAGATACGCGGCCGCCGAAGTCCACACGAGGCCCACCGAGATCGTGAGGAGCATCAAGAGGAGGGTGCGGACGCGCACGTAGTAGACGAGCACGACCGCGGCGAGCAGGATGCCGCCGATGATGCCGACCTCCGTCACGTCGTCGTTGATCGCGCGGACCTCCGCGATGCCGCTGTAGAGATCGCCCGCGTAGCCGACCTTGATGCCGGGGGCGTACTGGTCGAGGTTCACCCGCTCGACCGCCTCGCGCACCTTCTTGAGCGCGATCGTCCCGTTGTCGAGATCTCCGCCGAGGACCTTGGAGCGCACCGTCACGACGTGGACGTAGCCGTCGGGGCTCTCGAAGTATCCGTCGGGGAATCGCTCCGCCGTCGCGTCGTCGAGGTTGAACCGCTTCTTGATCGAGGCGGCGTCGAAGGGCGGGGCCTTCTTCTCCTTCGGCTTCTCGTCTTCGTCGTCGAAGTCGCCGACGAGGGCCTTGCCGCCTTCTTGCTTGTAGTAGGCGTCGATGTCGTCGTGGAGCTTCTGGAGGTCTTCCGTCTTCGCGTAGAGGCCGCCGTGCTTCTCGAAGAAGTGCAGCGCCTCCTGCACGCCGTTGTCGGCGCTGCCGACCCAGGGCTCACCGAGCTTGCGGAGCTCGACGGTGAGGGCGTCGGAGGCCTCTCGCAGCTTCTTCCGGTCGGCGGGGACGTTCGTCGGCGCCTCGAGCACGATGAAGAGCGTCGAGACGCCGGCCGTCTTCTTGGACACGCGATCGAGCTCGCGCACGCTCTCGCGCCCGCTCGGCAAGAGGTGCTCGAAGCCGGCGGCGATGGTGAGCCTGCGCCCGAGCGACCCCGCCGCGATCGTCACCGCGAGGACGCCGAGCAGGACGACCCACCACCTTCGCGTCTGGAGCCGCGCGACGCGGTCCCAGAAGCCTGTACGCGATCCTTCCGTCAAGGCGTCGATCCGGCGCTCTCGCTCGGGGCGGGGGTGGAGGGGTCGAATGGACGGAACGCGAACGCGACCTGCTTGAAGTAGCCGTCAGGGAACGGATCGGCGAGGCCGTACGCGGGCGGGTTGCGGTTGGTCACGAATGCGGTCCCGAACATCCAATCCCAGAACGCAAACTTGGTCCCATAGTTGAAACCGTAGCCGGTGTACTCCTTCGAGTGATGCCAGCGGTGCATCTCGGGCCCGTTGATGACGTACTGGAAGATCCAGCCGCGCACGTTGACGTTCGCGTGGATGAACATGCCCCAGACCGCGTCGATGGTGCCCTTGATCAGGAAGAGCTCCGGCGAAGCGAAGAGCACGATCGGAATGAACTCGACCGACTGATTGATGATGATCTCGAGCGGATGCGATCGTGACCCGGCGAGCCAGTCCACTTCCTTCACCGAGTGGTGGGCCTCGTGGAGACGCCACAGCACCGGCCACCGGTGCATCGCCCGGTGGAACCAGTAGATGTACAGATCGTGGACGAGCAAGAAGAGGAGGACCTGGCTCCACAGCGGCCAGTCCGCGACCCAGCGCGGCCGCCCCGTCTGCTCGTCGAGGAAGTGAGCGAGGGCCTGGATCCCCAACCCGAGCACGTAGCTCTGGAGCAGGGTGTACCAGAAGAAATCCGTGAACCAACCTTTGCGGAAGAGCTTCTGGCCCCGATCGAACGGGAAGACGTGCTCGAGGCCCATGAACACGAACGCCGTGAGGACGATGATCGCGGGCGAGAGGATCGCCCAGTTCAAATGGCCATCAGGTCCAATGAGGTAGCTCATGTGACGCGTCCTTGATCGTTTCGCCCCGCGCGTTGGGCAGGGCGTTCGACGCCGAACGATGCGCTTACTTCAGCTCGGGCGCCACATCGGTCGAGCCGTTCTTCGGCGCAGCTTCCGCGACCTTGGGTGCACGTCGCAGCTTCTTCGCTTGAGCGAGCTCTTGAGCGTGGACGCGCTTCACGCCGTCACCGAGGGCAGAGGTGATGTCGCGGATGGAGCTGACGAGGCGCATGAGCCCGGTGATCTCGACGCTCGCCGCTTGATCCGATCCCCACATCGCGCGGTCGAGGGTGATGTGGCGCTCGATCATGCTGGCGCCGAGGGCGACCGCGGCGAGGGTGGGGGCCAGCCCCGTCTCGTGGCCGCTGTACCCGATCGGCAGCGACGGATACATCGCCTGCAGCGTGTTGATCATCCGCAGGTTGAGGTGCTCCACCGAGCACGGGTACATCGAGACGGCGTGCATGAGCGCGAGGTCGTCGAGGCCGAGGAAGGTGACCGCCTCCCGGATCTCCTCGAGCGTGCTCATGCCGGTCGACAGCACGAGCGGGCGCTTCGTCGCGCGCAGGCGGCCGAGCAGGCCCTGATCGGTGAGAGACGCGGACGCGATCTTGTAACAAGGCGGATCGAAGCGCTCCATGAAGTCCACGCTCGGCTCGTCCCAGCACGACGCGAACCAGTGGATCTTCCGATCGCGACAGTGCTTGTCGATCTCCGCGTATTGGGCGATCCCGAACTCCGTCTTGTGCCGGTAGTCGATATAGGTCATCCGGCCCCAGGGCGTGTCGCGCTCGATGTACCACTGGTCCTTCGGGACGCAGACCTCGGGCGTGCGCTTCTGGAACTTCACCGCGTCGCAGCCGGAGAGGACGGCGCCGTCGATCATCTTCTTGGCGAGCTCGACGGACCCGTTGTGGTTGATGCCGATCTCGGCAATCACGTAGACGGGGTGCCCCTCGCCCACCATGCGATCACCGACCCGAATCTCTGGCTTGTTCGACATCACTTCCTCCTCGACTCCGTATCCGACTCGGGCCGTTCAACCGCGGGCGCCGAGCAACCACTCTGCGAACTCTCGAAATGCACCGTGCCCGCCCGAAGCGCGGGTCACGAAATGGGCACGCCGCCGCACCTCCGGCATGGCATCGAACGGGCAGCCGACGAGGCCTGCCTCACGAATCTTCTCCATGGCCGAGAGGTCGTTCACGTCGTCCCCGATATAAGCGACCTCGTCCCCGGAAACACCGTGGAAGGCCAAGATTTCAGCGAGGCGGCCGCCCTTGTCTTTGACACCCAGGTGGGCCTTGATGCCAAGCTTCTCCGACCGGCGTAGCACCATTTTCGCGTTCTCGCCGGTGACGATCGCGGTCGCGATCCCGGCGTTGCGCAGCCGCTCGATCCCCATCCCGTCGCGGATCGAGAAGCGCTTCATCTCCTCGCCGCGGGCCGAATAATAGACCCCGGCGTCGGTGAGGACGCCGTCGCAGTCGGTGAGGACGAGCTTCAGCCGCCCCGCGCGCCGCGCGAGATCCTCCGGAGGGCTCGCGGCGCGGCCCTCTTCGGAGGCGCTCTCGGCGCGGTCGATCACCACGTCGTCCAGCCTCCGTCGACGACGACGGTCGAGCCGGTCATGTAGCTCGAGGCGTCGGAGGCCATGAACACGATCGCGCCCCCCATCTCGTCGGAGTTGCCCATGCGCCCGAGCGGCGTCTTCTTCGCGTAGTTCTGGACGAAATACTCGTCCTGCCCGTTCGCGATACCGCCCGGGCAGAGCGTGTTCACGCGGACGCCGGCGTGGCCCCAGTACGCGGCGAGGAAGCGGGTGAAGGCGATGACGGCGCCCTTGGTGGCCGGGTACGAGGCGGACTTGTAGAACCCCTGCGACCCGTCCGGCTTCTTGTAGATCGACTGATCGGGGCCGACGAGCCCGTAGGTCGAAGCGACGTTGATGATGCTGCCGCGACCGGCCTTCGCCATCGGGGTGCCGAGGACCTGCGAGCAGAGGAAGACGCCGGTGACGTTCACGTCCAGCGACTTCTTCCAGAGCTCGAGCGGGTAGTTCTCGAACTTGGAGAGCTCCGCCCCCGCCTGGGGGCTTTCGAACATGTCGTTGATGGCGGCGTTGTTCACGAGCACGTCGATCGAGCCGAGCTCGCCCAGGATCGTGTCGCGGGCCGCCTCGAGAGAAGGCTTGCTCGCGACGTCGACCCCGAGCCCCAGGACGCGGCCTCTCCCGGCCCCTTCGAGCTCGCGCGCGAAGGCCTGGGCCGCGTCCTTGGAGATGTCGGCGGCGACGACGTGGGCCCCCGCCGCGGCGAGGGCGCGGCAGTGCTGCTTGCCCAAGAGGCCGACCGCGCCCGTGACGATCGCGACCCGGCCGGTGAGATCGAAGCTGGGGGGGGCCATCACGACTTCCGGGGCTTGAGGTGGAAGTTGTCCGTCTTGCGGAAGACGGGCTCGAGGAGCTTGCCCCGGAGCTGCCTCTCCACGCTCTTCTCGGTGAGCGCGTTCGCGAGCATGGGGAGGACTTCGCGGTACGCGCCGAGCACGGCCTGCACCTCTTCGTCCTTGTGGCTGAAGCTCAGGTTGTGGAACCCGCCCCAGAGGATCCCGCGCGCGAGCATCTCCTGCTGCACGAAGGTCTTCATCGCGAGGGGGCTCGACCGATCGTCCTGGAAGGTGACGATGGTGCGGGCGTCGTAGCCGAAGCACTTGGTGCTGGCCTCGAGGCCGCTCTCCTTCGCGATCGCCATGTAGCCCTCGCGCAGCTTCTTTCCTTGCTTGTCGAGGAACGCGGGGACGTCGTGCTTCTTGAGCTCGTCGATGGTGGCCTTGGTCGCGGCGAGGCTCAGCGCTTCGCCGCCGAAGGTCGTGAAGAAGAACACGTCCTTCTCGCAGAGCTTCATCACGTCGGCGCGGCCGGTGAGGGCGCTGATGGGCATGCCGTTCGCGACCGCCTTGGAGAAGCACGCCATGTCCGCCCGCACGCCGTAGCGCTGCTGGGCGCCGCCGAGGGCGAGCCGGAAGCCCGTCCACATCTCGTCGAACACGAGGAGGGCCCCGTACTTGTCGGCGAGGGCGCGGAGCCCGGCGAGGAAGCCCGGCTGCGGCGCCTCGAACACGGTCGGCTCCAGGATGATGCAGGCGACGGTGTCGTCGAGGGCGTCTTCCACCGACTGGAGGTCGTTGTACTTGAAGGTGTAGACGAGCTCCTTGGTGGAGGCGGGGATCCCGGCGCTGCGATCCGTCACCGAGATGTACCAGTCGTGCCAGCCGTGGTAGCCGCAGCAGAGGACCTTCTCGCGCTTCGTGTACGCGCGCGCGAGCCGCACCGCCGCGCTCGTGGCGTCGCAGCCCGTCTTCGAGAAGCGGACGTTCTCGGTGTTGGGGACGGTGTCGCGGAGGATCTCGGCGACCTCGACCTCGAGGGGGTGCATGAGCGAGAAGGTGATGCCGTCCTGGAGCTGACGGGTGATCGCCTCGTCGACGGGGCCGTAGCCGTAGCCGAGGGAGATGGGCCCAACGCCCATGATGAGATCGACGTACGCGTTGCCGTCGACGTCCCACACGCGGGCGCCCTTGCCGCGCTTCAAGTACTTGGGCGCGACCCCCTCCGTCCATTGGCCGGGGCCCTTCGCGAGCGTCTGCGTCCCCGCCGGGATGAGCCCCTGGCTGCGGGCCCAGAGCGCGTTCGACTGGGTGATCACCGGATCTTTCGCCACGACCTGCTCCTTCTTTCCTTCACCTCGCGCGCCCCTTCAGGCCGCGAGCTCCGCCGCGCGCATCGCTCGCTCCGCGAGCCTCCGCGCTGAAAAACCTTCGTGCTCGAGGACGTCCTCTAGCAGCGTGGGCAGAAACCACCTCTCCTCCAGCGCGAAGGGCACGATTCTGCCCGCCGCAGGCGTGCCTCGCTTGGCCGCGAGCTCGGCCACGATGCTGAAGAGCCCGCCCGTCAGGAGGTGGTCCTCGATCGTGATCGTGGTGCGGCAGCGCCTCAGGGTCTCGAGGACGGCGCCTTCGTCGATCGGCTTGAGGGAGGAGACGTGCACGTGCCGGACGGAGTGGCCCGCCTCGGTCAGGATCTTCGCGGCCCCGTGGGCCTCGCGGCTCATGAGGCCGTACGAGAGGATGCCGATCCCGTCGCCGTCGGAGAGGATCTCGGCCTTGCCGAGCTCGAACCGCCGGGCGTGCGCGAAGGCAGGGGGCTGCGCGATGTACCGGACATAGCAAGGCGAGCCGAGCTGCACGAGCTCGGGGAGGGCGTCCGCGAGCTCGTGCTCGTCGGCGGGGCACACCACGCGGACGTTCGGGATCGTCCGCATGAGGGCGACGTCGTCGATGGCCTGATGGGTGGGCCCGTTCGCGCCGGAGAGAAAGCCGGGCACGGTGCCGACGAGGACGGCGGGTAAGTTCGGGATGCCGAGGTCGTCGCGGATGAACTCGAGCGCGCGCAGGGTGAGGAACGTCGCGAGGGCGTGGCAGATGGGCCGGCGTCCCCGAACGGCGAGCCCGGCCGCGACGCCGACCATCGTCTGCTCGCAGATGCCCACGTCGATGAACCGGCGCCCGAGCACGGCCGGGAGCCCTCGGATCGCCGACCGACTCTCGGCGGTGAGGACGACGATGCGCTCGTCCTCCGACGCGAGGTCCTTCAACACGGCTTCGTAGCTCTCGGGCGGTTGTGACGTCATCTGGCCTCAGCGCACCAGTTGAGGACCAGAGGTGAGGGTCGCGCTCGGCTGGTCGTGGAGCTCTCTCACGAGCGCCTCGACCTCCTCCGCGGAGCAGTCGAGGAACCACCGATCCGCGCGCCGCTCGATGCTGGGGAGGCCTTTGCCGCGGACGGTGGCGGCGATGATCATCGTCGGGCGCGGGGCCTTGTCCCAAGCGTCGTCGGTCGTTCCGGGGGTGGGAGCGGTGCTGGGGAGGTTCGAGAACGCCTTGTCCAGCTCGACGAAGTCGTGGCCGTCGCAGACGCGCACGTCCCATCCGAACGCCATGAGCTTCTCCTGGAGCGGCTCGAGGGGGATGAGCTCCTCGGTGCGCAGGTTCGCCTGGAGCTCGTTGCGGTCGATGACGGCGACGAGGTTGTCGAGCCCGTAGGCCTTCGCGACGAGGAGCCCCTCCCAGATCGAGCCCTCGTCGCACTCGCCGTCGCCGAGGAGGACGTAGACTCGGTTCGGCCCGCCGCGCATTTTGATGTCCATCGCGATCCCGATCCCGACCGAGAGCAGATGCCCGAGGGATCCGGAGTGGAACTCGATCCCCGGGATCTTCCGGCTCGGGTGCCAGTAGAGGCTGTCGTGGGGAGAGAGATGATTGGCGAGGCGCTCGCGCGGGAAGTACCCGAGCTCGGCGAGGGTCCCGTAGACGGCGGGGACGTCGTGGCCCTTCGAAAGCAGGAAGATGTCGCGGTCCGGATCGGTCAGGCGATCCGGGCTCACGCGGAGGACGCGCGTGTAGAGGAAGGCGACGAGATCCGCGCACGAGAGCGAGGCCCCGATGAAGCAGCCGCCCTTCGTCGCCATCCGCACCACGTGCTCGCGGACGCGCAGCGCGAGGGCGCGCACGTCCTCGAACGGATCGGCGGCGGCGGCTTGGCTCATGAGCGGGGGGTCGATCGGGTCATGTCGGCGGAGATCGTCTTGAGCTCGTCGAGGTGATGGCGGTACCAGTTCACGCCCGCGTATTTCGCGTTGAGATCGCGGATCGCGGGCGCCTTTTCGACCAGGTCCAGGATGTCGTCCAGGGAAAAGGTGGACGAGGGATCGCCCGCTCTGGCCGGGCCCGCGTACAGCGCGTCATACACCGCCGAGATGAAGGCGTAGTCCTCCGGGTAGTCGATGGTGAAGCGATGGGACATGCTCAGATCGACGCCGCGATCCCACGCGACGTTGCCGATCCGGAAGCGCTCCGGCTGCTCCCAGAAGAACGGCGTCGTGTGCTCTCGTTCGAGCTCCCTCTTCGCCTCACGATCCGCGAGCTCGAGCAGCGCGAAGGGGACGATCTCGACGTCGTTGCCGTCCGGCCAGCTGGCGGGGTGGAGGTTCGAGACGTAGTCGAACCGGGGCGCGTCCTGCTCGAAGAAGACGCCGAGCACGGCGTCGATCACGCCCGGGTCGATGAGGGGACAGTCGCTCGGGATCTTGACCACGTGCTCCGCGCGCGCCTCGCGGGCGGCGGTGACGTGGCGGTTCAAACAGTCGAGCGGGTGCCCGCGGTGCCACCGCACCCCCGCTTCCCGGGCGAGCTCGACGACGCGATCGTCCTCGGGCTGCGTCGACGTGGCGACGCAGATTTCAAACGGGGTCCGGGCGCAACGGAGCCGCTCGATCATCCGAACGAGCAGCGGCGCCCCCGCGAGCGGGAGCGCCACCTTGCCCGGGAGGCGCGAGGACCCCATCCGGGCTTGCACCACGACGAGCGTGCTCACGAAGCCTCGGCGCGGACCCTCTTCGGCTCGGCGGGGTGTCGGCCGTAGTCCTTCGGCGCGTCGCCGAGCATCTCGCGCACGACGTTGGCGATGTTCTTGGCGCCCATCTTGTTCTGCGCGGGCAGCAGCTTGCGAAGCTCGCTGAGGTCGAAGTAGGAGAACACTTCCTTGTCGAGGGCGAGGCCGACGTAGGCGAGCGACGAGTACTTGCAGATGAGGGTGTCGCAGTTGGCGACCATCTCCTCGGCGCTGCCGTTCGTGTAGACGATCGCCTCCGGCGCCCACTTCTTGATCTCGTCGGTGGCGCGGGGGAGCTTCTCGTTGGGGTGGAGCTTGATGACGAGCTTCTTGTTCCGCTCCTTGGCGATCTGCACCGCGCGGTCGAGGAAACCCTTGCGGTCCTCGTACCAGAAGACCTCGCGCACGTCCGAGGTGCAGCAGAGGACGTAGCCCTTGTGCGGGAAGCTATTCTTTTCGTAGCGTCGGCAGTCGTCGAAGTTGGGGATGCCGGTCACGATCATCTTCGAGCGATCACAGCCGCGGCTCGCGAAGAGCTCGCGGTATCCCTCGCTCGCGACGCAGAACTTCGTGTAGCGGTCGGAGAGACCGAACGCGCTCGTCCCCGCCAGCCATCCGGGGAGCTGCTTGAAGCGCTTCACGATTGGGTAGAGCACGCTCTCCGGATCCGTCATCCCCTCCTGGACGAGGACGACCTTCTTGCCGTCGAGGTTCTTCGGCCAGACGAGGTCCGAGCAGTGGAGGGCGATGTCGAAGTCGTTGAGCACGCCCCCGTACTCGCAGGGCAGATCGTTGTCGCGCAGATAGTCGAGGCACCTCCGTCCGAGCTTGTGCCCGCCGATGGTGTACTCGAGCGCCCCGATCGCCTTCAGGAACTCGAAATCCTTGTTGCCGTAGTAGGGCGTGAAGACCTGCCGGTACTCGGGCAGCTCCTTCGCGATCTGGTGCATCTGCGTGGTTTGGTTGATCGACCCGCAGATGAAGAGGATCTTTTTGGGCTTCATAGACGAATCTCGCTTGGGGTCCGAGGGACGGAGGCGGTGGAGAGCACGGCTCTCGGCTTCGCTACGTCTCGCGAGGAAAGGTTGGGGATGGGGCGCTCGATGGGCCCCAGCGTGCGGGTCTCGATCTCGGTGTCGTCGCGGCGGCCGCGCCGGTCGACCCCGAACAGGACCAAGCCGAGCGCGATGAAGAAGACGTCCTTCGCGCGCTTGAGGAGGACGAACGCGGCGAGGGCGGCCTCGACATGGGTGAACCCGAGGCCCTCGACGAGGGTCACGTAGCTCGCGTCTTGGACACCCAGCCCACCGGGGACGACAAACGCGAGCGACCGCACGAGAGAGCCGCCGAGCTCGACGACCATCGCCTCCGCGATCGTGACCGGGATCCCCACGAGGTGGAGGATGAGCCACGTCTCGCCGATCTCCGTCACCCACTGGAGCAGGACGAAGACGGCCGCCCCGAGGTGGTGCTTCGTGTCGATGCGGGCGGCCGCGGCCGCCTCCGGCTTCTGTGCTTGAGCCTCTGCCCACGCGCTGAGACGGCGGATCGGGAGCTTCGCGAGCAGCGAGGTCACCGCTCGGGCCGCGCGCCGAGAGGCGAGCAACGCGATCGTCAGGCCGCCGGTGAAGGTGAGCATGGCCGCCATGACCGCCGCCACCCAACCGAGCGCGAACCCTCCCTCGATATGGGAGGCCAAACGCCGGAACGCCTCCTGTCCGATCACGAGCAGGAGCACGAAACAGACGGCGTGGGTGACGAGGACCCACGCCTTCTTGGTCGCGATGGCGGCGAGGGAGGTCGTCCAGGGCACGCCGAATCGGCGCTTCACCTGCCACACGGAGAGGGACTCCGCGATGGCAGGACCGGCTGGCAGCGCCATCCGCACCGCCTCCGACTGGACGAACAGGCTCACGAGCGCGAAGTACCGTGCGCGGGCCTTCAGCGCGGCGAGAAGCTCTTTCCACGCTGCGGTGTGAACCAGCGTGCCCAACGCCTGGGGCAGCAGGGCCAGAGCGCAAATCGGCCCGAGGCGGGCGAGGAGGGAGCCGAGATCGGACGGCTTCAGATCCCGCATCGTGTACGCGAAGAGGGCCAGACCCAGGCCGACACCGGCGATCCGAAGGAGCGTCTGCTTCCAGGACGTCGCACGCGGCCCGACCGCAGGAGGCGGCTCGGAGCGCAGCGAGGCGTCGTCCGCAGACGAATCGCCCCTGCGGTCGGCGTCGTAGGGGAGCATGGCGCAAAGAGAGTCGAGGTGCAGCCTTTGGGCCAAGCTCGACGCGATCGGGGTGAGGTCGTCAGGCGCGTCCGAATGGGCCGCTCCGCGCATGGGGGCTACTACGCGCGGCTGCGAGCTCGGACCCAAGCGTTCTGTTAGGAACGCAGAGGAGGGCAGGCAAGTCTTTTCAGCGCCCGGCGACTGGTGAGTGCGCTCCTTAACAGTGCTACACGAAGAGCCCTATGCCGGGCTCCGAACCGCCGTTGTTCGCGCCGAGGACCGCCGAAGAGAAGCCGAGCGTCGCGCTCGGCACGATGAACTTCGGCAAGAGGACGGCCGAGGCAGAGGCTCGATCCATCATCGACCGTGCGATCGAGCGAGGCGTGCGGGTGTTCGATACGGCCAACGCCTACGTCGACGGCGAGAGCGAGCGCATCGTGGGTCGCGCCATCGCAGGCCGGCGCGACCGCGTCGTCCTCGCGACGAAGGTCGGGTTCGGCCGCGTCGCGGGCAAGCAGGAGGGCCTCGCGCCCGCCCAGATCCGTCGCGCGATCGAGGAGAGCCTCGCGCGGCTCTCCACCGACTTCGTCGATCTCTATTACCTCCACGTCCCGGATCCGAAGACGCCGGTGGAGTCGTCGGTCGAGGCCATCACCGGCCTCGTCGCGGCGGGGAAGGCCCTCACGTGGGGAGTCTCCAACTACGCCTCGTGGCAGATCCTCGAGATGCTCGTGTACTGCGACGCGCACCGATTGCCGCATCCCCTCGTCGCGCAGCAGCTGTACAACCTCCTCATCCGCCAGCTCGATCTCGAGTACCTCCGCTTCGCGGCGAAGTATCGGCTCCACACGACGGTCTACAACCCCCTCGCGGGCGGGCTCCTCTCCGGGCGCTATCACCCGGGCTCGGAGGTCACGCGGGGGTCGCGCTTCGACGGAAACAAGCTCTATCTCGGGCGCTACTGGACGCCCGCGATGCTCGAGCTCGTCGATCGGTACGCCGCGGTCGCCCGCGACGAAGGCCGCTCCCTCGTGTCCCTCGCCTACGCGTGGCTCGCCGGCACCAAGGGGGTGGACTCCATCCTCGTCGGGCCCGGCACCGTCGCCCACCTCGACGAGGCGCTCGACGCGATCGAGTCGCCGCTGTCGCCGGAGTGTCGGGCGCGAATCGAGGGCATTCATCGGGCGTTTCTCGGCACCGAGACGACGTACGCGAGGTAGCCGGTGGTCCTCGTCCCCTCTGCCGAGTCGATGGATCTGGAGCCCGCGCTCGCGGCCTACCGGCGGGACGGGATCGCGCGGCTCGGTCGGGTGATCGACCCGGCGTTCCTCGCGTCCCTGCGCGAGCGCTCCGACGACCTGATGCTCGGGCGACTCCGGATCGACGGCCTCTTCTTCCAGCACGACAGCGCGACCGGACGCCACGAGGACGTCCCTTATGGAAGAGGTTATGAGGGGCCCTCGACCCGCTATCGCAAGCTCGAGAAGCTCGAGCGGGACGATCGGTTCCGAGCCTTGCTCGAGAACCCGCTCTTCGAGCGGATCGCGCGCGCGCTGATCGGTCCTAGCGTCTCGATCTACCGGGCCGTGATGTTCAACAAGGCGCCGCGCGACGGCTCTCCGCTGCCGTGGCACCAAGACGCCGGAAGGTTCTGGGGGCTCGATCGTGATCCCCACCTCCAGATCTGGACTGCGATCGACGACGCGCCCCTCGACGCCGGGTGCCTCAGCGCGGTGCTCGGCAGCCACGCCCGCGGGCTCGTCACTCCGCTCGGGGGGGTCGTGCCGAAGCCGGCCCTCGACGCCTTCGACCCGGAAGCGCACGCCGTCGCGTTCCCCGCCCAGGCGGGGGAGGTCCTGCTCGTGCACAACTTCGTCTGGCACAAGAGCGGACCCAACCGATCCGATCGGCCGCGGCGAGGCTTCTCCGTCTGCTACATGGATGGAGCGACGCGCTGTCTGCGAACGAAGCACGCGCCCCGCTCGTTCGTGCGCGTCTTCGAGCCGCGCGCCTCAGCGTCGCGGGGTGGCCGCTAGGTGGGGGGCTTTCCGCCTTTCCCGAGCTCGTTCGTCGGACGAAAGCGCGAGCTCGACGACCTGGTGCGCCTCGTGCGCGCGGAGCACCCCACCGCGCTCGCCCTCGTCGGCGCAGGCGGCAGCGGCAAGACGACGATCGCGGCCGCGCTCGGGCACCGCCTCCGCCGCTTCTTCGGTGGCCGCCTCGATTGGGTCCGCGTCGGGGCCTGGGATCGCGCCACCGTCGTGCAGATGCTCTCCCTCCAGCTCGGGTGTCGCTTCGAAGGGTCGGGGCTCGCTCGGGTCGAGCGCTCGTTGATCCAGCGCGGCCCCTCGTTCGTCGTGCTCGACAACCACGAGGACGATCGGGTGACGGCCGGGATCCTCGACGCCCTGCGCGGTGCGCCCGTGACGTGGGTCGTCACCGCCCGGCGCTGCCTGCTCGGGGGCGTGACGATCGTCCCCGTCGCCCCCGCCCGCGTCGAGGCGCGGCTCGCGCCCTTTCCTCGCGTCGCGAGCCTCACCCGCCTGCTCCGATCGCACCCCGTCGCCCTCGACATCGCGGACGCCCTCGTGTCGTCCGGCGTCGCTCCCCTCGATGGGCTCGAGCGCCGACTCCGCGCGCGCGGCGTCGGCCGCATCCGACCCATCGAGCACGAGGACGATCTGCCGGAGGTCCGCGCCGTCGTGGGCGAGGCGTTCCGCGCGCTCTCTCCCGACGGGAAGCGGCTGCTCGCGATCCTCGCCGGCATGGGGGGGGACTCGATGTCGACGCAGACCCTCCTCGCGATCGGGAAGGCGAAGCGGGATGCGCTGGAGGAGCTCTCCTCGCTGCGCGTGTCGCAGCGCCCCGGCCCCGACCGCCACACCGTCCACGCGACCGTCCGCTACGCCCTCAAGAAGATCGTCCGGAGCGACCCCTCCGATCGGATCGCCCGGCACTACCTCGCCATGTTCGCGCGCGCGCCGGAGACGATGCTCGACGAGCCCACCCAGGTCTACGCCCTCCTCGACTGGGCGCAGGATCGCAAGGAGCTCTCGACGAGCCTCCGCGTCCAGTCGCTCGCGGCCGAGCTCGAGCGGATGAGCGCGGAGCGGCCGTCCCTTGGCCGCTCGCGCGAGAGCAGGTAAAAGCGCCGCTCATGAAGCGTGCCCTGCTCCTCGTCTGTCTCGCGCTGCCCCTCTCCGTCGCTTGTGGCTCGAGCCCCGATCCGGTCGAGCCCTCCCAGACCTCCGCGCCGACCGCGACGGACGCCGCCGCGACCGGTGCGCCCGCGACCACCGGCGCGCCGGCCGCGGACAAGCCCACGACCTGCACCGACGATCAAAACTGCGTCGAGCAGGGCGCTCTCGCGACGATGGTCGGCGACAAAGACAAGGCGAAGGTCCTTTACAAGCTCGGCTGCGAGAAGCAGCCGAAGGGCAAGTCGTGCGAGAAGCTCGCCGAGCTCGAGGGCAAGCCCGCCGAGACGAAGCCGGCCGAGACCAAGAAGGACGAAGGCAAGGGCCTGCCCGGCGCGAACGTGACGATCGGCTCCGTCACCAACGACGGCATGCAGCTGAAGGACATCTCGTGCATCGTGAAGAACGGCGGCGGCGCGGGCGGGCTGCTCGGCTCCCTCACCGTCGTCGCCGGCCTGTCGAAGAAGAAGCAGGCGCTCGACGCATGCTCCAAGGGCCAGACCGAGACGCGCGTCCATTTCTTCCAGGCCGGCGGCAAGGTGACGAAGGTCCAAGCGGAGGCCAGCGATCCGAAGGTGAAGGCCTGCGTGGAGAAGGCGCTCGTCGGCGCCCCCGCGACGACGGAGGCCGAGTGCGCCGCCACCGTCGTCCACGGAAAGTGATCATCGGGGGAACAATGCCCCGCGCTCCGGCGCGCCTTCTCTCGGCTGCTCGTTCCGAGTAAAACGCGCGCATGCGAGTGGCTCTCAAGCTCGCGCCGGTCGCCCTCGCGACCAGCGCGCTCGTGTCTCTCGGCGCCGGGCTCGGGGCGCGCTCCGCCCACGCCTCGACGTTCGACGAGCAGGGTGTGTTCGTCGCGGACGCCTCGGCCTCCGGCTTCGAGCCTTTCTCGAGCCCCGAGCGCTACCTGCCCGAGGACGCCGATCCGAGCTGCGCCGATCCGCAGTTCACGGTGATCGAGGACGAGACGCTCGCCCTCGAGGGCTCGTCGTTCGCGCGCGTCGCCGTCTCCGACGTCTGCGCCGAGCGGTTCGTCGTCCACGTCCCCGCGAGCCAAGGCTCGTATCGCTCCTCCGTCTGGATCCGCCACGGCTCCGGCGAGATTCACCTCGTCGCGAAGTACCCGGACGACAGCGGCGTCACGACGCAGATCGCCTATCTCGCGCCGACGGGGAGGGCGACGAGCGACGGCTGGATCGAGCTGGCCTCGAACGAGCTGCCCTTCGACGGCACGGTGGAGGGGGCGATCCTCTACCTCCTCGTCAGCGACTACGCGGCCGAGGACGGGATCGACGTCGACGCGCTCGAGATCACCTCGAGCGGCACCTACCGCGACGCGCCGAGCTGCGAGGGGGTGCACGATCCGGTGTGCGGGGACGACGCGCTCTGCGTCGGGGGGACGTGTCGGCTCGGGAATCCTTCCGTGCCTCCGCTGCCGGACGAGGCCATCCGCGACCAG
This sequence comes from Polyangiaceae bacterium, assembly GCA_044225865.1. Taxonomy (GTDB): domain Bacteria; phylum Myxococcota_A; class Polyangia; order Polyangiales; family Polyangiaceae; genus Xiheicaenibacterium. Next base: position 112,181 of record JBGAID010000012.1, read on the forward strand.
GTCGTGGACATGATGAAGTCGCGGCTCCAGGTCTTCTTCGGCGGTCAGTGGACGCGGCAGCACGACCTGCCCGTCGCGCTCGAGACGCTCGACTCGATGCGGAGCGCGACGTCGGCCTGGAAGTTCTGGAACGGCTTCGCGACCGCGATCCACCAGCTCCACGACTGGCACACCAACATCAACGGCCCCATTCAAGGCGGCCCCGTGCCGAAGCGGCTGAGCGCGTGCTTCATCGAGGGAGACGCGGATCTCACCCGCTCCGTCGCGCCGAGCGATCCTCAGTATCGCGACATCCTCGTCTCGCACGCGGCCGAGACAGGCAACGCCGGACTGCACGCGGGCGATCGGCTCGTCGCCATCGACGGCATGCACCCGATCGCGTGGGCGCGGAGCCTCGTCGACGTGAACTGGGGCTATCACACCGCCCCCGACCCGACGTCCTTCGCCGACTTCCCGGAGGCGCTCGGCGGTCGCGGTCTCATCGTGCAGTTCGCGAAGACGCTCACCGTCCTCCGCTGCGACGCGGCCGCGGGGACCTGCTCGGACACCCTCGAGACGATCCAAGTCGCCGACATCGAGAACCAGATGTCCGGGATGGGGGGCGGCCTCTCGTGCGACAACCGCCCGAGCTACCACTTGGGAGCCTCGTCGCCCCCGCCCAACCATCACGTCTTCGGCAACGTGTTCCGAGGCGCGGTCGATGGGACGACCCCCGAGGAGGCCATCTACGGAATGGTTTGGGACACGCTCTATGGTGGGGGCGACCCGAACAGCGCCCTCAACACCGCGTTCAAGACCGCGATCGCGGATTGGAAGGCGAACGCGCGCGGGGTGATCCTCGATCATCGCGCCGGCAACGGGGGCACCATCGACTCGCCGGAGCTGCTCACCACCCTCGTCCGCCCCGCGGAAGACGCCGCCGTCTATCTCATGCCCATCGAGACGGCCGGATACGAGGGGCCCACGGACGCGACGGAGGGAATCCTCCTCTTCAATCAGAACCGCGCCAACGTCGCCTATCACGTGGGCGCGGACGACTACGCGGCCGACCTGCCCGTCGCCCTGATCATTCACCGCGACGGGTCTGCGTCCGACTATCTGCCCTTCGGGATGAAGGGCGCGCCCAAGACTCGGATCTTCGGGCCCGGCCCGACGGCGGGCGCGTTCTCCACGTTCATCCAGTTCTACTATTGGGGCAGCCTGAGCTTCCAATTCGCCTCCGGCGACACCATCACGAAGGACGGGGCGCCGTTGATCGGTCACGCCGTGATGCCGGACGAGATCGTCCAGCAGAAGCAGAGCGATCTCATCCACGGCGTCGACACGATCCACGAGGCCGCCCTCGCCTGGGTTCGCCAGGAGCTCAGGCCGTGAGAAGACCGATGAAGCTGTCCTTCCTGTTCGCGCTCGTCCTCGCCGGCTGCTCCGATGAGCTCATCGATCCCGCGCCCGCCGCTACCGGGACCCAAACTGCACCGCCGCCCGACGGCACCGGAGGCGCAGGCGGAGCGACGAGCCCACCCCCGAAGGTCCGCGACGTCTATCTTCGCAACCCCCTCGGCACCCGGACCGACAACCTGATCGCGGACGGTGACTTCGAGCTCTCGGTCATCCCCGACGGGTACCTCGGCGGGCAATACACCTGGCTCGCCTTCAACGCGCAGAGCGCGCCCGTCACGTTCGCCTCGGAGACGGGCGGGTTGTGCCGGAACAGCCTCCGCTGCGCGCGCGTGAAGAAGGGCCTCGCGCTGTTCGGGCGCGGGACGTCCGCCCCCCAGGGGGCGCAGCACGAAGCCTCCATCCACATGAAGCTCGTCGAGGGGTCGCAGGCTCCGACCGAGCCTTGCGCTCTCGCCGACGTCTACATGGTCGAGTGCGACTCTGGCGCGATCAAGAAGAAGCTCGCTCCCGCCGGCGCCCCCGACGAGCAGGGCTGGTGTGAGATCAGCTCGAAGGTGTCGGGCTCGAAGCAGAGCCTCTGCATGTATGCGGAGATCGGAGCGGGGGACGTTCTGGTGGACGACGCCCTGCTCGTGCCGGCGGAGGCGGCGGATCCTCTCCCGCCCGCCCCGACTCCGGTGGCGGTCCCGGAGGAAGTGCGCGCCCGCATCCTCGGGGTTCGCGACTACGTGAGGAAGCACACGACGTTCGGCCCGGGCGAAGCTCCCAAGCCCCGCTTCAGCGAGTAGCGCGTCCGCGGACGAAGGGTTTGCACGCGGGCGAAGGCATTGCAGCCGCGCTCGTCGCGGCCGCGCTACTTCGACGTGCCCTTCGGGGAACGACGGTTGCTTCGACCGAGGCGTGGGAGCCTCCTCGTCCGAAGTCATCCTCGAAGGACACGGCCTCCGGAAGGTCTACCGGATGGGTGAGGTCGACGTCGTGGCCCTCGACGGGGTGGACATCGCCCTCCACGAGCGCGAGCTCGTCGTGCTCCTCGGCGCTTCCGGAGGTGGCAAGTCGACGCTCCTCAACATCTTGGGCGGGCTCGATGCCCCCACCGCCGGCGAGCTCGCGTACCGCGGTGAGCCCATCGTCGCCGACGACGACACCACCTTGACCGCGTTCCGGCGTCGCCACGTCGGGTTCGTCTTTCAGTTCTACAACCTCGTGGCGAGCCTCACCGCCCTCGAGAACGTCGCGCTCGTCACCGACATCGCCGACGACCCGATGGATCCCGCGGAGGCCCTCGCGCTCGTCGATCTCGCGGACCGGATGGATCACTTCCCCGCCCAGCTCTCGGGCGGCGAGCAGCAGCGGGTCGCGATCGCGCGGGCGATCGCCAAGCGCCCCGATCTCCTCCTCTGCGACGAGCCGACGGGCGCCCTCGACGCTCCCACCGGCCGCGTGGTCCTCGCCGCGATCGAGCGCTGCAACCGCGAGTTCGGGACCACCACCGCGATCATCACCCACAACGCCGTGATCGCGGAGCTCGCCGACCGCACCCTCACGATGGCAGGGGGCAAGCTCACCGGTGAGCGCAGGCGCGAGACCCGGGTGTCGCCCGAGGACCTGTCGTGGTGAGCCCGCTCCTCAAGAAGCTCGGACGTGATCTGATCCGCCTGAAGGGGCAGGCGATCACGATCGCGCTCGTGGTGATGGCGGGGGTCGCGTGCTGGGTCGGCCTGCGCAGCACCCTCGAGTCGCTCCACGGGGCGCGCGACGCGTACTACGAGCGGCAGCGGTTCGGCGACGTGTTCGTGGACTGTGAGCGCGCGCCGATGACCGAGCTCGAGCACATCGACGCGATCCGCGGGGTGGAGGCCTCGGCCGCGACGATCGTGACCCCGATCCGGTTCTTGATGGACGCGACCCCGCGACCGGTCGGGGTCCTCGTCGGATCGCCGGCGGGGGTGACCCCGGCCGTCGACGCGCCTCGCCTCGTGACAGGTCGATTCGCGGAGCGTGGGCGTCGCGACGAGGCGGTGATGCTCGCTTCCTTCGCCAAGTCGCAGCGGCTCGCGGAGGGGGATGTGGTGTTGGTCGCGGTCTCCGGCGTCGAGCTCCGGGTGCGCGTCGTCGGCACCGCCATCGCCCCCGACTACCTCTTCGCGGTCGCCCCTGGGGACGTGAGCGCGGACGAGAACGGCTTCGGCGTCCTTTGGATGGACATCGACGCCGTCGGCGATCTGACCAATCGTCGCGGCGCCTTCACCCATCTGTCCGTGCGCCTCTCGCCCGGCGCGAACGAGAAGGAGGTCCTCTCCGAGGTCGACCGCGCCCTCGAGCCCTGGGGAGGACGTGGCGCGAAGACCCGGAGCGAGCAGCCCTCGAACCGCGTGCTCGATCAGGAGCTCGGGCAGCTGCGGGGGATGGCCCTCGTCGCGCCCACCATCTTCCTCGGGGTCGCCGCGTTCCTCCTGAACGCCGTCCTCGCTCGCCTCGTCATGCTCGAGCGCCCCGAGATCGCGGCGTTGCGCGCCCTCGGCTACACCGGCTTCGAAGTCGCGAAGCACTACGTCGAGTTGGTGCTGTGCATCGCCCTCTTCGGCTCCGCGCTCGGGATCGGGCTCGGGGCGGAGGTCGGGCGGTGGGTCACCGACCTCTACGCGAGGTATTTCCACTTCCCGGACCCGCCGTTCACCCTCTCCGCCGGCACGGTCGCGTTCGGCGTCGCCGTCAGCGTGGGCTCCGCGCTCGTGGGGGCGCTCTCCGCCGCGATGCGGATCGTGAAGCTCCCGCCCGCGGAGGCGATGCGCCCGCTCGCCCCCGCGACGTTCCACCGCGGCGTCGTGGATCGCTTCCTCATGGCGTGGCTCTCCCCGACCGTGCGGATGATCCTCCGCGGCACCATCCGCAAGCCGGGGCGCGTCCTGCTCAGCACCCTCGCGCTCTCCTTCTCGATCGCGATCTGCATCATCGGGCGCTTCAACGCCGACGTCCTCGACGAGTTCCTCACCATCCAGTTCAGCGCCGCCATGCGCGAGGACCTCTCCGTCACGTTCCGGCGCACCGTCGACGCCTCCGCCCTCGGCTCGCTGAAGAGCCGGCGCGGGATCGTCCGCGCGGAGGGCTTGAGCACCACCCCCGTCGAGCTCAGCCACGGGAACGCACGCCGGGAGCGGGTCCTCGTGGGCCACCCCGACGACGCCGCCCTCCGCGTCTTGGTCGATCGGCACGGCGCCCGCGTCGACATCCCTCCGAACGGGATCGCCATCGACGACTACACGGCCCGCGTGCTCTCGGTGAGCGAGGGCGACTCGGTGATCCTCCGACCGCTCGAGGGCGATCGGCGCCCGCGCGAGGTCCGGGTGGGGCGCGTGTTCGACGCCCTCACCGCCCTCGAGTCGCACGCGCGCATGGAAGACAAACGCGCGCTCACGGGGGAGGCGGGGATCAACCAAGCTATGATTTCCGTAGCGCCGGGGGCCGGCCAGGAGGTCGAGCGTGCCCTCTACGACATGCCCGAGGTCTACGCGGTCGGGCGCCGCGAGGGCGCGATCGAGCGCTTCGAGGAGGTCAGCGGCGAGTCGATGACGACGATGAGCCTCATCCTCACCGCGTTCGCGATGGTGATCGCGATCGGCGTCGTCTACAACGACGCTCGCATCGCGCTCTCGTCTCAGGAGCGCGAGCTCGCGAGCCTTCGCGTCCTCGGCCTCACCAACGGCGAGGTGAGCTCGATCCTCCTCGGCCAGCTCGCCCTCCCCGTCGTCCTCTCCGCCGCCCCCGGGCTCGTCATCGGCTATGGCCTCGCCGAGCTCATGGCGAGCTCCGTCGACCCGGAGCTCTATCGCCTCCCCGTCGTCATCAAGCCGGTGACCTACGCCTTCGCGATCGCGGTCGTCGTCGTCGCCGCGATCCTCTCCGCGCTGCTCGTTCGGCGCCGCGTCGATCACCTCGATCTGATCGGCGTCCTCAAGACTCGAGAATGACCATGGATGAGAAAACCTTCGCCCCCTCCGTCTCCTCGACCGAGCGCGCCCGTCCCAAAGTCAGGCGTCGCCGGCGGAGGATCTTCGGCCCCGTCCTCCTCGTCCTCGCGGCGCTCGCGATCGTCGCGCTCGCCGTCGTCGCCCTGCGTCCCAAGCCAGTCCCCGTCGACGTCGCGAGCGTGCGCCGCGGCTCCGTCGAGCTCGCGGTCACGGAGGACGGCCGCACCCGCATCAAGGATCGCTACGCCGTGGTCGCTCCCGTTGCGGGCAAGATGGAGCGAATCGGGCTGCGCGCCGGCGACCGCGTCGAGAAGGGCGCGGTCATCGCGAGCATCGTCCCCCTCGACGCCCCCCTCCTCGACGACCGCACCTCCCTCGCCGGCCGGGCGCGGGTGACGGCCGCCGCTGCCGCGGGCGCCAAGGCTCGCGCCGCGGTGGCAGGAGCCGAGGCCGCCCTCGCCCTCGCGAAGCGGGAGGCGGCCCGGTCGAAGACGCTCTACGACTCGGGCGCGATCTCCGCCGCCGACCTGGAGCGCGTCGACACCGAGGTCCGCCTTCGTCAGGCGGAGCTCGACGCCGCCAAGCTCTCCGTCGATGTCGCGGCGAGCGAGGAGGCGGCCGCGCGTGCGTCGATCGATCTCGGCCCCCCCGAAAAGCGCAAGAAGGAGCCCCTCGTCGTCGCGGTGCGGGCCCCCGTGGCCGGCGTCGTGCTGCGGGTCGTGACGGAGAGCGCCGGCCCCGTCCTGCTGGGGGCTCCTCTCATCGAGATCGGCGATCCGTCGAACCTCGAGATCGTCGTCGATGTCCTCACCACCGACGCGGTGCGGATGAAGCCGGACGGAAAGGCGATGGTCGTAGGGTGGGGGGGCGCCGATCTCGCCGCCCACGTCCGGACCATCTCTCCCTCCGCGGTCACGAAGCTCTCCGCCCTCGGCATCGAGGAGCAGCGGGTCGACGTGGTCCTCGATCTCGACGAGCCCGCGGATCGGTTTGCGCGCCTCGGCGACGGCTTCGCCGTCGACGCGTCGATCGCCGTCGATCGCGCGGACGACGCGCTCATCGTCCCGGTCGGAGCCATCTTCAAGGTCGGCTCTGGCTACGCGGTGTACGTGGTCGACGCGACGGGCACCGCCAAGCAGCTCCCCGTCGAGATCATCCTCCAGAGCTCGCGCGAGGTCGCGGTGCGCGCCGACGTTCGCGAGAGCGACCGCGTCGTGCTCCACCCGAGCGATCGGGTCAAGGACGGCGTTCGCGTCGCCGTCCGCTGATCCTCACTCGCAACCGGCGGGCGGCTTGCCCATCTCCTTCGCCATCGGCTGGACCGTCTTCAGGATCTTGGCGCAGTCGCCGCCCTCCGACGAGATCGCGAGCTGACAGCCGAGCGCGAGCGGGCCGCTCTGCTTGTTGCAGCAGGCCATCACCTTGTCGCAGGTCGCCTTGTCGCCCTTGAGCTTCGTCGGGTCGATCGCGTTCGGACCATCCGGGTTGTACTCGATGGTGGCGCCGCTCGAGCCGGGAGGACCGATGACGACGCCGGTCTGGGCCGCGGAGGGCGCGGCCGTCTTCGCAGGCTCCGTCGTCTTCGAGTCGGCGGGCTTCTGCGACGCGGTCGCGGAGCCCGAAGACTTGCCGCCCCTCGCGTCCGAGGAGCACGCGGCGAGGAGCGGGACAAAAACCGCGAGGACCGAGAGGAGATGAATGGAGCTTTTCATGGGCATCACGAGGCCTCGATGAGGTGCTGCGCGATCCTATCCGCGAGCGCCATCACCGTGAGCATCGGATTCACGGCCGGGCTGGAGGCGAAGATGCCGGTGTCCGAGATGTAGAGGTTCTCCATCTCGTGGCATCGCCCGAATGGGTCGACCACCCCCCTCTTCGGGTCCTTCGACATGCGGGTGGTGCCGAAGGCGTGATTCGCGGCCGCGATCGTGTCGCTCCCTTTGAGCTTCATCGTCCGGAGGATCTCGCTGTCCGCGCGCGACTCGAGGATCTCGGGCACGCCGTGCAGACCGGGGAGGATCGCGGTCGCCCCCGACGCCCAGCAGATGTCGGCCAGCACCCCGATCCCGCGCTGGATGAGCTTCACGTCCTCCGGGTGGAAGTCGAACGCGATGTCCGGGTCCCAGCTCCGCCGCTTCGCGCGAACCCGCCCGCTCGACCGGTCGGCGGCGATGATGACGTCGAACGGGGCGAGGCGGTCGTAGTCGATGAGGTGCTTCTGGTAGTCCCGCCCGAGCCCGGGGAGACGAGCCGCGAGCACGGCCGGTGGAGACCACAGGACCTCGAGCTTCATCCCCTCCTTCAAGAAGTGGAGGCTGTGATAGCCCTGGGTCGCGCCCTGCCACGGGTCGATCGGATCGGGGTACACCGCCATGACGGCGAGGCCGGGGTGGAAGAGCAGCCGGTTGCCGACCCACGCGTCGTCCTTCAACACCTCGCTCTTCTGGAGGATGACTGGCGTCTGCATGCAGCCGGCGGCGAGCACGACCGTCTTCGGCCTCACCGTCACCTCGTGGGTCGGCGCGTTCGTGAACGGCGTGACGACGTGTCCCGTGACCTTCGTGACGCGGCGCCCCGAGGAGATCACGTGCTCCGCGCGCACGCTCGTGTAGACGCGCGCCCCCGCGCGGATCGCGGCCGGCACGTAGCTCACGTCGGTGGACTTCTTCGCCCCGTTGCGACACCCGGTGAAGCACTCTCCCGAGCCGCCGCAGCCCTTGACGTTCCGGTAGGTGGGCTCGCTCGAGATCCCGAGGGCGTCGCACCCGCGCTTGAACCGCAGGTTGCGCTCGCCCTGCACCTCCATCGGCGTCGGCGCGACGAACAAAAACTTCTCGACCCGCTCGAAGTGGGGCGCGAGCGTGGAGGCGTCGAGCTCGACCCCGCTCGCCTCTCCCCACTTGGACCAGATCCAATCGGGGGCGCGCGCGCAGATCGCGGAGTTGATGAGAGAGCCGCCGCCGAGGGCGATCGCCTGCATCGTGGGGATGAACATGTTGCCGCGCGACGCGCGCGTCCCGCCCTCGCGGAGGGTGCGCTGCATCGCCGAGCCCGCCTCGAGGACGAAGTCCTTCTTGCCGAAAGGAGGGCCCTCCTCCAACAGGACGACGTCGCGCCCCGCCTCCGCGAGCTCCTTCGCCACGACCGCTCCTCCTGGGCCGCTGCCGATGACGAGGACCTCGCAGTCGATCGATAGGGGACCGCCGTAGTCGGCGAAGACCTTCACCCCCGCGTGCGGCCCGCGCTCGTCGAAGGTGAGGGGCGCCTCGGTGGTCCGCGAGATCGGAAGGGGCTTCATGCCGCCACCTGCGCCGTCTCGAACGGCCGCTCCCGGGCCACCATCTTCATGGCCTCCGCGACCTTGGGGTGGCTGAGATAGCCCATCGTCAGGATCGTCCTCATCGAGAGGAGGGCGACGCGCCGAAAATAGATCGGGCTCGTTCGCATCGCCTCGAGCACCTCGTAGCGATGGCGCTCGGAGAGGTCCGAGAAGCGCGTGCGGCGCGGCCCGAAGATCCACGGCGCGTGCTCGATGAACCAGAGCAACAGCCGCAGGAGCACCTGCTGCGTCTCGGGCAGCCCCGCGAAATACCGATCGAAGTACTCGACGAGATCCGCGTCCGTCCCCGAGAGGGGGATGGGGCCTCCCGGCGGGAAGAAGGTGTCGGCGCAAGCGGCGACGATCGCCTGCTCCTTTTTCGATAGCAGCCCGGACTGGACGCGTTTGTCGGGATAGCCGCCGAACAGCCCGTGCGAAAGCGCGGCGCCGCCGGCCGCGAGCCCTGCCAACAAGATCGGAATCATGGTCGCCTCGTTGCTCGTCCGTCCTTCGTCTTCTTACTCGGGGGCGCCTTGACGGCCGCCGCACGCTTCGCTCCTTTCGAGGTCGCCTTCGGCGCGGGCTCTGGCTCCGGGGCCAGCCGCGAGAGCAACAGCGCGTCCACGCGCGCCATGTACGCCTCGACCTGCTGCATCGCCGCGTCCTCGCGTCGCGCCTCCACCAGCGACAACAGCGCCTGCATCGCGGTCGCGTAGTCGGGGGGCGGGCCCCCCGCCACCGGCGCGAACAGCGAGTGGATCTCGCGCATCGGTCCCCAGAAGGAGTTCGCCAGCCAGACCGCCGGCCACATCTCGCTCGCGATGACGAGGCCACGGAACACCTCGAGCTCCAGGGCGACGTGGGCTACCGGATCGGAGACGCCGAGCGAAGCCTCGAACGTGGCGCGCACGGCGCGGAGTGAGTCGTCGCGGGCGTACCGCACCGCGAGCCGAACCGCCTCGCGCGCGAGCAGCTTCCGCATCCCGAGCAGCTCGGTCACGATCGCGATCGCGTTGCCCTGAGAGCTCGCCTCGACGAGGTAGAGAGGCAAGAGCGCGGGCCCCCCCTCCTTGCGCCAATCGAGCACGTGGGCCCCCGAGCCCCGCCGCGTGCTCACCACCCCCATCGTCGAGAGCCGCGCCAGCGCCTCACGCACCGTGCTCCGCCCGCACCCGAGCTGCACCGCGAGCTCCGTCTCCGCGGGCATCCTCACCCCCGGCGGATACGCGCCCCCGATCACCTTCGAAAGGAGCTCGCGGGTGACGCGTTCGGACTCCGGCTCGCCGCTCACGTCCTACAAATTAGTCTGACAACATTGTCTGAGCAACAGCTTTCTCGCGCCGGGCTCGCGAGCAGGTTTCGGACGTAGGGCGCCTCCCCCTCGTGGCGTCCAAACGGAGATCCGCGAGCGCGAGATCGAACGCGAAGTCGGCGCGCGCTGGGCGCGAGCCGAGCGGCTTTGGAGGCATTCAATGAAGGCTCTTCTGTTCGTGGCTCTCTGCGCCACGCTGTCTGGCTGCGCCGTACGATCCCGGACCGTCTATGTGGCGGAGCCGCACGAACGGGTGCACCACCGGCGAGACCGGGTGGTCGTGGTCGAGCGCGGCCCTCGCGAGGCGCCGCCCCCCGCCGATCTGCCGCCTCCCCACGTCCACGGCCCGGGATGCGGTCACGTCCTCGTCGCCGGGGTGTGGGTGAACGCGGGCCTCACCACCGGCGTCTCGGGCGGCATTTGCGCGGGCCCGATCTGCAACCGCTGAGGGAGGCGCTCGCTACTTGGTCTCCGGGAACAGCTGGAGCTCGCCGATCGTCCCGCGCGGCAGCATGTCCGCCGAGCCCTCGACGAGCTTCACCTTCACCTTGCCGGAGTCTTCGATCTCGTAGGAGGCCTTCGCCTTCGACTGGGTGGCGTTCTTCCGGATCTCCTCTACCGCCGCCTTCGTCTCCTCATCCATGTCCTTCGGGTCCGGCTCCACCCCCGGCCCGCAGCCCGAATCCATCTCGACCGTGATGGGCCGGCACGTCGTCGGCGTGCCGAGCACGCACAAGGTGTGGACGACCTCGTCGTCGTGGCACAGCTCGAGCCCGGCGAGATTCGAGTCGTTGTGGGAGAGCGACGTCTTCACGATGACGAGCGTCTTGTCCCCGAGCTTTCGGTTCCCGGAGCCGGTGACCTCCACCGTGTTGTGCACGCCGAACGCGCCGGGCTCGTAGGCCTCTCCGAGGTTCGCCACCGCCCGCAGCTGCGAGCCGTCTTTCGCGATGAGGATCGCTCCGTCGGACGCCCCCTCCTCCGATCGCAGCCGCACGATGGACAGCCGCGGATCCCCGAGCTTCGGGGCGGCCTTGTCGAGCTCGCAGGTCGCGGGCGAGTCCATGCTGATGAGCTCGCTCGAGTGCTTCTTCAGGCACCCGCAGAGGGCCTCGATGGAGTCGTGGCCCTGGGTGCACGTGCCAAAGCGGACCCCGAGCGACTGGACATCTCCGCCGACTGCCTCGAACCGCTTCTTCACTTCGGCGTTGTCGCGAAGGACGAGGGACTCGCCATAGGCGCGCTTCGCGGCCTCGTTGTCCTTCTCCTCCTCGGCGACCCTCCCGATGTTGTAGAGCACCTGGGCTCGTTGCTTCGGCTCGGCGGTGCTCGCGAGGGCCTTTCGATTGGCGTCCTTCGCGCGCTTGAGATCTCCGTCGTGAAGCGCCGCCCAGCCGATCTCCCCGAGCACGCGCGCGTCCTTCGGCGAGACCTCGAGGGCCTTCTCGAGCTCAGCGATGGCGGCCTTGTAGTCCTTCTTCTTCGAGAGCTTCCTGCCCTCGGCGAGGTGCTTCGCGAGGCGGGACTTGTCGGAGGAGCTCGGGGCAGGGGGCTTCGCCTTCGCCGCGCTCGTCGAAGGCGCCGGGCCGGCCGAATTGCTCGCGCTCCCCTTCGCGGAGCTGGTCGCGCTCCCTTTCGTCGCCGCGCTCACGCCCGCGCTCGTCTTGCCCGTCGCAGAGGCGCCTGGTGCGCCGCCCTCGCTGGAGCAGGCCGACAACAAGCACAACGCCCCGACCACACCACGCCACGTTCCGTTCCGCATCTTCGACCTCACGAACGCCGCGCCGGGTACCGCACTTCCACTCCCGCGTCATCGGGTGCTCGTGGCACACTGCCGGCGGGGCCGAAGGGAGGGGTGATGAGCAAGCACAAGACCGAGGTGAAGTGCGCGATCGAGCCGGAAGACGCCGCGCGGGCGATGGCCGCGCTCGGCTTCTCGAAGGAGGAGCCCGGACATAGGCATGTCTGGTTCTTCGACGATGACGCCCGAGCCCTGTTCGAGCGCGGCATCATCCTGCGCGCGCGACGATCGCGCAAGCCCACTAAGGTCGGCGATTTCGCCTTGAAGGCGCGGGGTGACGCGCGCGACGAGGTCGACTTCAGCCAGGTCGAGGCGGTCACCCCGAAGCGAGAGACGGACTGGACGCTCGGCCTCGAGCCCCTCCCATCGATCTCCGCGACTTGGGAGAACATCGACCGGCTGGACGAGGTCCTCCGTGGTGAGTCGAGCGTCGCGGTGCTCGCCGCCGAGCCGTTCGTCGTCGAGCAGGCCCTCGGGCTCGTAGCGCCTATGGGTCCGCTCCTCCGCTATGGGCCGATCTCGAGCTACACGCGAAAAGACGTAGCGCTCGCGGGGGTCTCCGATGACGTCACGATCGAGGTGTGGGAGCTCGGCGAGCTCGACCTCGTCGAGCTGTCGCTGAAGGTCTCCGGCGACCCGGAGCCGTTCGGCGCGGCGCTCCTGGGCTTTTGCGCGGAGCACGACGTGCGCGCGCTCGGCCGCTCGAAGACGCGGTTCGCCCTGGAGCGTCTGGTGCCATTTCCGCTCGCGCCTTGATTGGCGATCTGCCGCGCGCCCGCGGTCAAAGACACAATGCGGGTTTGGAGTAACCTGCTCCGCATGCTCTTCGACGCTCCCTCGGCGCGCATCGTCCTGTTCACCGTCCTCGTCGCTTGTTCGCCCTCTGCCTCGCCCGAGGAGCCGAGGCCGGAGCCGGCCCCTCCCGTCCCCTCGGTGTGCGGCGGTCATGACGCCGCGCCCTGCGCTTCGTCCGAGCCGTCCGCGGCGGTCCCTGCGCCCGCGCCCACCGCCGCTGCCTCCGCCTCCGCGGCGGCGACGGTCGCCGCGAGCAGCGAGCCGCCCCCGCCCGGCTTCAAGCCCATCCCGCCCAAGCGCAAGGGGGCTTTCCCTGGGGTCGCGTTCAAGACCGTCCGCGCGTTCGCGTTCGACTTGGAGGTCTCGGGCGCGCCCGTCTGCACGGGACCGCTGAATCAAGATGGTACGCTGTGCCGGACGGTCGCGAGGCCGGGGGTTCCCCTCTCCGAAGGTCAGGTCAAAGAGCTCTTGTCCATCGTGAGCTCCAAAGCGACATTCGGCTCCGGCTCGAAGTGTTTCCTGCCCCACCACGGGTTCGTGTTCTATGACGAGGCGGGCACCCCCGTGGCCGAGCTCTCCGTCTGTCTGATGTGCCGAATGACGGAGGCGATGCCGGGGTTGTCGGCCGCCCCCGCGAGCGGGGAGGGCTCTTCGCTGTACGGGATGTCCGAGAAGGGGACGGAGCGCCTCCGCGGGCTGTGCAAGGAGCTCGGGTTGGCCCACTGCGACGCGAAGTCGCCTCAGGACTTCGGGGCCGGATTGCCGAAGCCGCTTTGACTCACCGCCCGGTCACCCGCGGATGATCTGACCCATACACTCCGCGAGCTTCTCTGGCGTGCACACGAGGATATCCATCCCCACTTTGCGCAGCTTGCCGGCGGTGGAGCGGTTGTACTCGGGGCGGGCGTCATAGCCGAGCGCTCCCAGGCCGATCATCCTCACCTTGCTGTCCGACATCTTTCGCACTTGGCGTACGAGGTCCTGCTCCGGCCGACCCTCGTAGAAGTCCGTGATGAGCACGACGATGGTGCGCGCCGGCTCGCGGACGAGCTGCGAGCAATAGGTCAGCGCTTTGGTGATGTCGGTGCCGCCCCCGAGCTGCACGCTGAGCAGAACGTCGACGGGCTCCCCGACTTTGTCGCTCAGGTCGACGACGTTCGTGTCGAACAGCACGAGCGACGTGCGGATCCCGGGCAGCTCCGCGAAAATCGAGGCCATGACCGCCGAGAAGACGGCGCTCTCGAGCATCGAGCCGGATTGATCGACGCAGACCACGATGTGCCAAGGCCGCTTTCGCCGCTCCGCCGCGAAGTAATACAGTCTGTCGACCAAGAGCAGCCGCCGCTCTTCATCCCAGTTCTTCAGGTTCCGTCGCAGCGTCGTCTTGAGGTCGAGGTTCCGCATCAGCTTGCGAGGAGAGTGTCGATCTCGCCGGAGGGCGCCCACGATCGCCTGCTCCACCCGCACCTCGAGCTTCTTCTTGAGCTCGTGGACCACCTTGTCGATGACCTTCCGGGCGAGGCCCCGGGTCTTCTCGTTGAGGAGGCTCTTGTGGGTGAGCAGGACCTTCACGAGCTCCACGCTCGGCTCGACGCGCTCGAGCACCTCCGGGCTGGATAGAAGAGACGCGATGCCGCGGCGCTCGATGACCTCTCGCTCGAGGAGCTCCTTGGCTTGTCTGGGAAAGAGCTCGGAGATGGCGTCCACCCATTGGGGGACGGTGAGGCGCGAACCCTCGTCGGAGGCCCCCCGCTCGTGCTCCGCGTAGACGAAGTCGAGCGCCTCCCCCATCGCCCGCTCCTCCGCCGTCGCCCCCGCGCCGAGGTTGATCCCTTGCGCCTCCGCGCCCTTCCCGAGCGCGAGCCGCCAGCGAACGAGCAGATGCGGATCCGTCGTCACCTGAGCCACTCCTCCATGATCGTCGCCGTCATCCTGTCGATCTCGGCGAGCGCCACCGCCCCCTCGACGGAGCTCGTCCCGAGCTTGGCGATGGCGTCCGCGTCCTTCAATCCGTGACGCTCCGCCACCCGTGACGAGATGGTGTCGCGGTGCCGGGCGTGGAGGCGCTCGAACGCGCTCCTGAGCTCTGGCAGCATCAAGACGAACGCGTCCCAGGCGGCGATCTTGAACAGCTCGTCCAGGGCGGCGACGAGGGCTCCCGCCCCCAGCATCACGCTCGTGTGCGAGACGGAGAGGACCCCGTCCAAATAGGCCCCCGCGGTCACGAGGACGTCGGGGCGCTCCTTGGCGAAGGCCATGAGGCGCCCGCCCAGGAACTCTGGCCCCTCCGCGCGGGTCTCGGCGAGGAGCCCGTCGAAGACGCCGCGCATGTGAGGGATCGTCGAGTCGGAGCCGGCGGCCCGGAGACCAGCCACCAGCACGTCCCGATCGAACAGCCCGTCCTCGTCCGCGAGCAGCGCCTCCGCGAGGACCCGGAGCCCGTGCACGACCGCGGGCCGGTCCTCGCTCGGGACCGACGCGACGGTGGGAATGGCGAACGCAGCGCGGTCGAAGGCGCGTCCGAGCAGGTGCCTGACGAGGTCGCGTGAGAGCTCTCGGTGGGCGGCCATGCGGTCCAGGATCCCGAGGTGACCCACCGCCTCCGCCAGCGAGGCGAACGAGCCGTCGTCCTCGATGGCCTCCGAGCACTTGTCGTACAGGTGCAGGACGAGGGCGGGGAGATCCATCGAGACGCTCCCGAGCAGCCTCTCGCACGTCGGCCCCGCGTGGGCCTCGGTCTCGGCGATCTGCTCCTCGAGCAGGGCCATCGCCGCCGCCTCGACCGTGTCGCCGTAGAGGTTCTTCTCCATGAGCTCCGGCTCGACGCTCGGCGACCAGGCAATGCGCCAGGTCTCCCGGAACATCGTCGCTCCTTTGGCGCCCCTATCTCGGAGCGTCGCGAATGGAACCTTCAGGAACGACAGCCGATGGAGGAACGCGCTCCGCGCCGCTTGGGGCGCGTCGCGCAGATCCAGGACGACGTCGAGGCGCTTCTCCTTGTCGAGGGCGGCGGCGAGCTCGTGCTCCTCGAGCTTCGCGTAAAAGTCGTGGAGGAGAGGGAGCTGGCCGATGTCGGGGGTGACCCTCCCGATGGCGCTGCCTATCTCTGACTCTCGCATCGCCCGCGCGAGGTGGACGCCTTCTTCGTCGGGCCGACCTTTGCAGCAGCACGTGACGATCGCGTCCCGGATGTCGTCGAGGAGCGGCGCCGCGCGCCCTCGCAGCTTCGCGAGCATGCGCGCGTGGTCGGCGATCGCGATCGCGTCCGCGCTCGAGACGCTCTCCTCCGCCTTTCGCCCCCGCCGAAGAGCGTCCACGACGTGCTCGATCATCGCCACCGTGGCCGCCCCCGCGACGCCGAGCGCCTCTCCGCTCGCGGCGCGCGCGGCGTGGAGCCGCTCGTAGTAGGCGGGGGCGCGGTTGCCGGCGCCATATCCCGAAGCCTCGCTCATCCGAAAATACGAATAGGGAGTGAGCGTCGAATAGACAGTTCCCCGCGGCGGGTCCGGCGGAGGCTCCAAATCTTCGCGGTCCATGAATACGTGAAAGCCGCCGCAGACGACCATCGCCTGCTCCGCCCTCAGCCCGCGCGCCGCGAGGCCCTGCTGGATGGTCCTCCACATGAAGCGCTCGCGGGCGATGGTGCCGTCCTTCATCATCGAGGCGAGCGGCGTCGTCGCCCGCACCGCCGCGCAGAAGTGCATGAGCTCCTGCCGGAACGCGTCCTCGTCCGGGAAGCGGTCCGAGACTTCGAAGAGGGCATCCCAGGCCTCGTCCCAAGAGCGATATCCGCCGGCCTCCGCGAGCCTTCGATAGAAGCGGCTGCCCTCCACGTAACGCTGCCAATCCTGGGCCGGGCCCGGGGCGACGGTGGGGGCGCGCGGCGCGCCGTCGTCGTCGTCGTCGTCGTCCTCGTCGCGGTCGGGTCGGCGCGGCTCGACGGTGGCGTAGTGCGGCAGGTCCATGAAGCAGACGTCGATCCCTCGCTCCGCCGCCTCACGCAGCACGACATACTCTGGTGAATAGGCGAGCAGAGGATAGAAGCTCGCGAGCTTGGCGGGGATGTCGGGGGAGGGGCTCGCGATGCCGGCCAGGCCCAGCACATTGTCGTCGTCGCGATAACTCGAATAGATGGCGACGGGCGGCCTCGTCCGCTTGTCGACGACGTGCTTCAGCAGGGACTGCGCCTCGGAAGGGGCCTCCAAAAAGATCACCTTAGGGGCCCGGCGCGCGATGGCCCGCTCGACGAAGAGGGCGACGCTCGGCGAGTGGTGCCGCACCGGGAACCAATAGAGCGCCTCCGCGAGGACGGACGCCGTCCGGGCGGTGACGTGATCGACCTCGAGCTCCGGAGGGGACATCACCTTCAGAGCGCCTTGGAGGCCGCCTCGTAGAACGCTCTCCAGGTCTCGTCGGAGCCCGCCCGCTTCTTGGCGACGAGGCTCACGTACTCCTTCAACACCGCGAGGTCGGCTCGATCTTCTTTGACGATCGAGCCGATCATGTTCTTCGCGATATCGGCGGACGAGACCGCGCCGGAGCCGAAGTAGCGAGCGTGAATGGCGGAGTCGAGGGCGACCCCGATCGCCTCCGCGGTGGAGAGGGTGGTCGTCGGCTTCTGGATGCTCTGCCCCTCCGTCGTCGTCCCCTGACGGATCTCTCGAAAGACGGTGGCGAGAAGGGCCAGCACCGGCTCTTCGATTCGCGCCGGGATATCGTATCGAGACAAGAGCTCGTTCGATCTCTGGCGCACGATCTCGATCTCCGTCTTCTGATCGGCGACGACGGGGATATAGACATAATTGAAGCGCCGCTTGAGGGCGGCCGAGAGCTCGTTGACGCCTTGATCGCGGGTGTTCGCGGTGGCGATGACGTTGAAGCCGGGGCGGGCGAATACCATGTTCGCGTCCGGCAGCTCCGGCACGGCGATCGCCTTGTCGGAGAGGATGGAGACGAGCGAGTCTTGGACGTCGGTCACGCACCGGGTGATCTCTTCGAACCGGAGCAGACCGCCCCCGCGCATCGCGATCATCGTCGGCGATGGGATGAGGTTCTCCGTCCGCGGCCCCTCCGCGATGACGCGCGCCACGTTCCAGGAGTACTTCACGTGCTCCTCGGTGGTTCCGGCCGTCCCTTGAATGGTCAGCGTGGAGCAGCCGCTGATCGCGGCCGCGAGGTGCTCCGAGAGCCAGCTCTTGCCCGTTCCCGGCTCACCCACCAAGAGGAGCGCGCGCTCCGAGGCCAACGTGACAATCGACCGCTCCACGATCGCGTCGTCGCCAAAGAACTTGCGGGTGATCGCGACCTCCCGCTTCTCTCCGCGGATCGTGGCCGAGAGTGGCTTCTTCGTCCCGACCACATAAGCCAGGACTTGGCGCGGGGAGAGCTTCCAAGACGCGGGCGGCTTGTCGGGATCGTTCTGGACGAGGGCCGCCAATTGATCACGATAGCGGGTCTCGGCCGGCTCCCGCAGGACGCTCTCGGAGGCCTCGGCGGGCTCGGCCGAGGGCTCCGCGGGGCTGTCTTTGGGGGTCGTCGTCTTCGCCTTCGCCATGGCATCCTCGTGGTTCAGAACGTGATGGATTTGAGGAGCGTCGCGGTGTCGATGCGCTCGTCGGAGATGGGGAGATAGGTCGGGCCGGAGGCCTCGAGGATGGAGAGCGGCTGGAGCACGAGCGCGCCCAGCTCATAGTGCATGATCCCGAAGAGGCGAGGCGCCGGCGCGCGGACCATGAGCGCGTCGAGGGCGGCCTTCAGCTCCTTGCCGTCGGGCCCGGCGGAGGCCACCGCGTCGAGCTCCGTGCCCGCCACCTTCATCGGATAGACCCATTGTCCGCGATCCTCGCGGAGCGTCGGGGCGCCCAGGGTGAAGCCCTCGAGGACGACCTCCTCCGCGAGCTCCACCTCCAAATCGAGGGGGGAGGGGCGGTGGGCGCGCACGCGGGCGAGAGCACGATGGGCGTCCCAGCTCGCGAACCGATCGAAGTCCTCGAACGCGTCCGAGGACGTGGTCACGGTCGAGCTCGGCCCGAGGAGGAGGCGGGCCCCACCGCTCTCATCGGGGGCGAGGGCGACATTCTCGAGCACGACCCTCTTCTTCTCCAAGAACACACGCGGCGTGAACTTCTGCGGCTGCGGCAAATGCAGGAAGGCCTCCGGGGGGATGCCGTCCCGGTGGGCGAACACGGCCGACCAAACGATCCGGGGCGGCGCGACGAGCCCGGGCACCTCCGAGAGCGCTCGCATCCTGAGCTCGAACGCGACCTGCGTCCCCGCCGCGACCCGCTTCGACACGCCGAGGGTGACGACCTCCAGGCGCTTCATCGGGCGGGGCTGGGCCGAGAAGGAGAGCCGCGAAAGGAGCGCCTCGTCCTTTTCGCGGATCGCGCGGGCGATCGCCCCCGCGAGGAGCCAAGCCCGGCTGGTGAAGAAGACATATCGACGCCGGGAGAACGCCTGGCTCTTTTCGAGGTAGCGGCCCATCTCGTCGCTCGCGAACCGAAGGGCGGCCGCGAGCCGGACGAGCTTCAATCGAGAGGCCTCCTTCATCGCGAGGTCGAGCTTCTTTCGCGTGGCCTCCGAGGCGGCGGTGAGGCCGGTGGAGACGAGCTCGAGCGTCGCCGTCACGACCCCGTCCGCGACGGGCAGCGCCCCTTTGCGGTCGAGATCCACCACGGGGGGTGGACCTTTGGGTGACTCGGCGGCCGCGCCCTCGCGCTCCTCCCGATCCGAGAGGAACGCCCGCGACAGCTCGGCGTCCGCGACCCCGAGGGACAAGAGCCGCTCGTACACGCGCAAGGCGGCGATCGCGCGCAGGAGCTCGAGCGACGCGCTCGGCTTTCCCTCCCGGACCGCTCCGAGGACCTGCTCCACGCGGTCCGCGAGATAAACGGCGCTCTCTCTCCTCAAGTCGCTCGCCAATGCGCCGAGGGCGCGCAGATCATCGGGAGAGGCGACCCGCGTCCCGCGAATGGCCAGGTCCTCGCACGCCCCACGGAGGACGTCGATGCACGCGGAGACCTCGTTCGCGGTTTGGCGCGGCAGAGCCGTCACAGGGCGTAATAGTCCTCGGGGATGGTCTCTGTTGGACGCCAATCGATCTCGCCGGCCTGCGCACCCTTGTAGCGGATGAACGTCTCGCTCATCGCGTCCTTGTCGAGGGTGTGCCTCTTGCCATTGGACGACTTCACCCAGCGCTCCGCCGTCTTCCCGTCGAGCTCTCCGCTCTGCACGAGGCCCACCAAGAGGACGAGCAAGTGTTTACACAGCCCGCCCCGCAGTCCGCCGCAGACGTTGAGGTTCTGCGTGCAGCAGGCGTACGAGCCGCCGGAGGCGAGCTTGCAGGAATAGACGAGATCCGGATCCGTCTGGCTCTTCACGACCCCGACGACGTGATCGTCCGTGACCTCCGAGAAGAGCTGGAACCGATCGGCGCGCAGCATCTTGGCGGCCTTGTCGAGCTTCGAAGCGTCGAGCGTCTCGTACAGCTTCTCCACGAAGGTCTTGATGTCGCCGGCCATCCCGCGCTCCTCCCGATGCCGGGCAAGCATGCATGGGACCCCGGGGCGGTGGCAAGCCCGCACGAGCGTCGAGAGGCGGCCCGGTGTACCTTCGGCCGGCCGTGTCCAGCATCGAGGGAAAGAAGGTCGCGTTCTTTGGAAGGTTCAAGCGGTGGCCGGCCTACCTCGGCCGCTCTCCGGTCGAAGCGGCCCTCGCTGCGGGCGCGGTCGCGGTGGCGGCGATCGGCGACGAGACCGATTGGGTCGTGATCGGAGACGGCACCGCGGCTGGACGCGCCGCCGCCAAGACGAAGGCCGAGAAGCTCGCGGCGGCGGGGAAGATCACCCTCTTCGACGAGGAGTCGTTCCGCGCCGTCTTCCGCCTGGAAGCGCGCGACAAGTCGTTCTGCTTCGCGGGCGGCTTCGAGCGCTCCGCCGGGGGCGCGTCTTCGGAGGACGAATTCCTCGCTTCGATGGTGACCCGAGCGGGCGGTCTCGTCCTCCCGGCGGTGACCGCGGAGCTCGACTATCTCGTGCTCGGACCGAAGAAGAAGAAGGGGCGGACGGAGGCGGAGCGGCAAGCGCGGGCGCTCGCGGCGGCGGGACGCGGGCCTGCCATCATCGGCGAGGAGCAGCTCTTCGACATGACGAGCGGCCACGAGAGAGAGGGCTTCTCCTTCCCCGAGCTCGTGGCGAGCCTCTTCGCGCGCGTAGACGAGGGCAAATTGAAGCGGGCTCTGAAGATGCTCAAAGCGGAGTCGTTCAAGCTGTACAGCAGCCTCGACGAAGGCGGGTTGATGGGGGTGATACGCAGCCAGACGGGGGTGGGGACGGTCTACGCCCCCTGGCTCACCGCGGAGGGACGCTATGGCTGCTCGACCCCCGAGCTGGAGGACTGCATGGGAATGAATGGCGAGCCGTGCAAGCACCTCCTCGTCCTCGTCATCGGTCTGTCGAGGAGCGGCGAGCTCTTGCCGGTCCTTGCCCTCGATTGGATCGGCAAGGCGGCAACGCGCCGCCCCACGCCAGATCGGGAGCGGGCGGCGGCGGCGTTCATTCGCTATCGAGGCGCGGAGGCGGGGGAGATCGATTGGCGGCCCACCGAGACGATCCCGGAAGACTACTATGCAGTCTGAGGGGGTCGCTCGCGCAAATGGCGCGCACGGCGAGCGCGGCCGTACCCGGGGCGTCCGCGATCGTGCGATGCTCGCGCGATGAACAAGACGGCAGCGTGGGGGATGATCGGGCTCTTGCTCGGCGGTTGCGGAGGGGCGAGCAGCGAGCCGGCCACCCCGCCGACCGCCACCGCGGAGATGACCGAGGTCGCGTCGACGACCCCCACGACGTCCGCCGCGAGCACCGGCCCGACGACGGCGACGCCGACCGCCGACGGGAAGCTCGAGATGGGCAAGGCGGTCTTCGCGAACAACTGCGTCACGTGCCACGCCGAGGGAGGCAAGGGCAACGTCGGCCCCAATCTGACCGACGCGAAGTTCATTCACGGCAGCGAGCCCAAAGATGTCCTCGCCGTCGTCAGAGACGGGCACCCGCAGAAGCAAATGCCGGCATGGGGAAAGCTCCTCAACGATGCCCAGCTCGACGCGGTCGTCGCCTACGTCGTCTCGCTCTCGAAGAAGCCCTGACGAGGGCGCCGCCGTCGGCGCGATGATAGGCTGAGCTGTCGTGCGCTCGGCCCCTCACCCGTTCACGCTCCGCCAGCTCCAATATGCCGTGGCGGTCGCGGAGGAGCTCTCGTTCCGCAAGGCGGCGGCGCGCTGCCGCGTCGCTCAGCCCTCGCTGAGCTCCCAGCTCGCCCAGCTGGAGGAAGCCCTCGGGACCAAGCTCTTCGAACGCGACAAGAAGCGGGTGATCCCGACAGAGGCAGGGCGCGATCTCGTCGGGCGCGCGAAGGTCCTCCTCCTCGCCGCCGACGATCTGCTCGACGCGGGGAAGCGCGCGAGCGACCCGTTCTCGGGGGTGGCGCGGATTGGCGTCATCCCGACCGTGTCTCCCTATCTGTTGCCGGCGGCCGCCCCCCGCCTGAAGAGCACGTTCCCGAGACTGACCATCGCCTGGCGCGAGGACAAGACGGCGGCGCTCGCGGCCGCCCTCCACGAAGGGGAGATCGACGCGGCGCTGCTCGCCCTCGAGGCGGCGATTGGCGACGTCGAGGCGGACGTCGTCGCGGTCGACCCGTTCGTCCTCGCCGCTTCGTCCGATCACGCGCTGGTCCAGGAGCGGGCCCCGCTCGACGCGGGTCGATTGAAGGGCGAGTCGATCATGCTGCTCGACGACGGGCATTGCTTTCGAGAGCAGGCGCTGGAGGTGTGCTCGAGCCGCGCTCGGGAGAGCGAGTTCCGCGCGACGAGCCTCAACACGTTGGTTCAAATGGTGGCGGCGGGGACGGGGGTGACCTTGTTGCCCGCGCTCTCTGTCCCCACCGAGGCGAACCGAGCCAATCTCCGCGTCCGGCCGATCGCCTCCCCGAAGGCGCACCGGACCATCGCGTTGGTGTTCCGCCGAAGGTCTCCTCGCGCGGAGGCCCTCCACGCCATCGCCCGGGTCCTGAGGGACGTCTATCCCGCGGACGAGACAAAGGTGGCGGTCCGGAGGAAGCGCGCGCGAAGAAGGCCGTCTTGATGCGTCCTTGACCGCGGCTCGGGGAGCGTCGACGGATCGTTGATGTCGACCGGGCCACGCTGAGAGCGCA
Source organism: Polyangiaceae bacterium (assembly GCA_044225865.1). Lineage (GTDB taxonomy): Bacteria > Myxococcota_A > Polyangia > Polyangiales > Polyangiaceae > Xiheicaenibacterium. Next base: position 134,989 of record JBGAID010000012.1, read on the forward strand.
TGTCGATGCCCGCGTTGATCGTCGTCCTTCGCTCGGATGGAACCATCGTCCACGTCAGCGATCCGAAGCGCCATGGCTGGCTGGAGCGCCCGTGCTCGGAGGTCGCAGGCGACCCCGAGCTCCGCGCGGCCGCCGCCCGCCTCTCCGAACAAGAGAGCCACTCCACCGCGATCGAAGAGGTCCACACGCAGGAGGGCCGCGTCCTCCTCGTCCGAAGCGACGGCATTCCGCTGCGACGCTCCGTGGTGCGCGTCGGTGAGCTGGTGATGCGCACGATGGACGTGTTCGTCGGTCAAGCGCGGGGGGCCGCGGTCGAGCTCCGGGTTCGTGAGCAGCCCGATATGCCACCCACGATCCACGCCGATGGCGAGAAGGTCGCTTGGGTCCTCGCCACCCTCGTCGGAAACGCGATCCGTCTCGTCCGCCGCGCGGACGAGGGCGCGGCCCCCCTCGTCGAGCTGTCGGTGCGGTATGATGCCGTCCTCGACCACTTCGAGTTCGAGGTCTCCGACAACGGACCAGGGATGCCCGAGTCGACGGCGGCGTGGCTCTTCCGGCGTGACCCGCGAACCGGGCGCGCGGTCGGGGTCGCGCTCTTGATGGTCAAAGACATCGCGGCCGCGCACGGCGGCTCGGTGCGGGTGGAGAGCAGCCTCGGCAAAGGGGCGCGTTTCGCGGTCACGATCCCCCGCGGCGCTCGATCGCACTGACATCTTGCTGATGGCCCGAGACCCAAGCTTGAGCCGCCGCTGACGAAGCGCGCGCTAGCTTTCTTTCGCTCCGAGCCGAGCGGCAAGCGGCCTTCGTCGCGAGGTCTCGGCACGAGGAACGACCCATCATGAGAACCTGCGTCCACGTGCTCGCCATTGCGAGCGTCGTCGGCCTCTCTTCGACCGTCGCGAATGCACAGCCTGCGGAGCCCGCGCCGACGTCGCCCGCCGACCCGCCCGCGCCGCCCGCCGATCCGCCCGCGTCTGCACCGGCCCCGGCGCCCGCTCCGCCGCCGGCGCCTGCTGCGCCGTCGGCGCCACCGGCCAATCCAACGGCCCCGTCCGCGGCGCCGCCCAAGGAAAAGGCCTGGTACGACAACATCGCGTTCGACGCCTTCGCGGACGCCTACGTGAGCATCAACTACAACTTTCCCCAGCCGGAGCGGAGTGGCAATCGCTTCCGCGCCTTCGACGTGAACAACGGGGCTTCTCTCCATTGGGTGGGATTGAACATCGGGTACGCGGCGGACCCAGTGGGGGGGACGATCAGCCTCCGTCTCGGTCCGAGCTCGGCCCTTTACGGTGGGCAGGACACTGGGACGGGGCTCGAGTACGTGAAGCAAGCGTACGCCACGCTTCGTCCTGGCGGCGACGACGCCGTCTTCACCCTCGACTTCGGCAAATTCGACACGTTCGTCGGGGCCGAGGTGGCGGACAGTCAATTCAACATCAACTACACACGCGGCCTGCTCTATTGGCTCGGGCAGCCCCTGTTCCACACCGGGTTCCGCGCCGAGATAGACCCGGTCAAGGTCCTCGCGATCAAGCTCTTCCTCGTCAATGGTGTCAACGACACCATCGACAACAACCTCGGGAAGACGGGAGGGGTGCAGTTCGTGCTCAAGCCGGCCAAAGTCTTCACCGGGTATCTGGGGTACCTCTTCGGGCCCGAGCAGCCGGACACGGCGACCGTCACCTGCCCCTCCGGCACGACCGTCGTCGGCACCATCTGCACCCCGGACCCGGGTGGTGCCGGGGGCCAAATCTCGGTCGCGGACGACAAAGCCAACGGTCGGTTCCGGCACCTCGTGGACCTCGTGCTGGACCTCGCCCCCGGCGACGTGTTCCGCCTCCTCGCCAACGCCGACGTCGGCGCGGAGCAGCTGCCCTCGGACGAGATGGCGATTTGGGCGGGCGGCAGCCTCGCCGCTCGCTTCGCGATCGGACCCATGTTCGGGCTAGGTCTCCGAGGGGAAATATACTACGACAAATCGGGCTACACGACGGGAACGGGGGAAAGGGCGATCCTCGGGTCGGGCACGGTGACCGGGAACCTGTCGCCGTGGAAGTACTTCTCGTCGTACCTCGACGTTCGCGTGGACGGCGGCGACGCGTACTACTTCCAGAAGGGCGAGGCGGGGGCGGTGAAATATCAAATCACCACGACGCTCGGGGTGATCGCCAAGACCCAATGAGGCGGCGCGCTCTTCGCCGGGCCCCGGAGCTTGATCCTTTCTTGACGCATCCCGGCTTCGGCATGACGGCCCCGCGATATCGGTGCGTGTAACTATCTGGCAACCGCCGCGAGCGGTCGAGGCGCTCATGATGGATCTGATTTATGTGGCTTTGACGCTGGGTTTCTTCGTGACGACCTGGGGCTTCGTGCTCCTGTGCGAAAGGGTGTGATCGACGTGGGCGCCTTACTCGTCGTCGCCGCCGTCCTGACGGCTGTGTTGTTCATCTATTTGTTCGTCGCGCTCTTGTACCCGGAGAGACTGTCGTGACCTCCATCGGTGTCATCAAATGCCTCCTGTTCATGGGGGTGCTCACGGCCCTCGCCCTTCCCCTCGGGGCGTTCATGGCCCGCGTCTATCGCGGCGAGGCCAAGCTCGCGCAGCGCGTGCTCGGGCCGGTCGAGCGGCTGCTCTATCGGGCGGCCGGGGTGCGCGAGGACGAGGACATGACCTGGAAGCGATATGCGGCCTGCGTCATCGTCTTCAATCTGATCGGCGTCCTCGTCGTCTATGGCATCTTGCGGCTCCAGGCCGCGCTCCCCCTCAACCCCGCCCAAATGCCGGCGGCGACCCCGGAGGTGAGCTTCAACACCGCCGCGAGCTTCGCCTCGAACACGAACTGGCAGGCGTATGGCGGTGAGTCGACGCTGAGCTACTTCTCGCAGATGGCCGCGTTGACGGTCCAAAATTTCGTCTCCGCGGCGACCGGTATGGCCGTCGTGGTCGCCCTCATACGCGGCATCGTGCGGAGGTCGACGACCGGGATCGGCAGCTTCTGGGTCGATCTGGTGAAGAGCACGCTGTACATCCTGGTGCCGCTCTCCATCGTGCTCGCCCTCGTCCTCGTCTCCCAGGGGACGGTGCAGACGTTCTCGGAGTACCGGAGCGTGACGTTGCTGGACCCGACCGTGGACGCAGACGGGAATGCCGTCACCACCCAGCTCGTCGCCCTGGGGCCGGCCGCCTCCCAGATCGCGATCAAGCAGCTCGGAACCAACGGCGGCGGCTTCTTCAACGTCAACTCGGCCCACCCGCTCGAGAACCCCACGCCGCTCACCAACTTCCTGGAGATGGTCGCCATCCTCCTGATCCCGGCCGCGCTCTGCTTCACCTTCGGCTCGATGGTGAGGGACAAGCGCCAGGGCTGGACGATCTACGCGGCGATGTCGCTGATCTTCGTCCCGCTCCTCGTGGCGTGCGTCGCCGCGGAGCAATCGGGAAACCCCGTGCTCTCGAGCCTGGGCGTGGACCAGCTGATGTCCGCCACCCAAGGGGGCGGCAACATGGAGGGCAAAGAGGTCCGCTTCGGCAGCGTCGATAGTGGGATTTGGGCTACGGCCACGACGGCGGCGTCCAACGGCTCGGTCAACTCCATGCACGACAGCTTCACGCCGCTCGGCGGGGCGGTGCCCCTGTGGCTGATTCAGCTCGGGGAGATCGTCTATGGCGGCGTCGGCTCTGGCCTCTACGGCATGCTCATGTACGCGATCGTCGCCGTCTTCATCAGCGGGCTGATGGTCGGGCGCACCCCCGAGTACCTGGGCAAGAAGATCGAGGCGTACGAGATGAAGATGTCATCGCTCGTCATCCTTCTACCGGCCATGACGGTGCTCATCGGGACGGCGATCGCCCTGTCGATTCCGCAAGGGACCGATCCCCGAGGGAACCCGGGCATCCACGGGTACTCGGAGATCCTGTACGCGTTCTCGTCGGGGGCGAACAACAATGGGTCCGCCTTCGGCGGGTTGACGGTCAACGGCACCTTCTACGCGACGGCCATCGGCATATGCATGCTGGTCGGTCGATATTGGGTCATCGTCCCCGTGCTCGCGATCGCCGGGTCGCTCGCCAAGAAGAAGCTCACGCCGAAGACGGCGGGGACGCTCCCGACCCACACCCCGCTCTTCGTCGGGCTCCTCGTCGGCACCGTCGTCCTGATTGGAGCTCTCACCTTCATTCCTGCGCTCGCGCTCGGGCCCATCGTCGAGCACCTCTCGATCTCGAAGGGTGGTTGAGTCGTCATGTCCGTTCAGAAGCGGCCGCTATTCGACGGCCCCATCGTGCGAGGGGCGCTCGTCGACTCGTTCAAGAAGCTCGACCCGCGCCTCATGGTCAAGAACCCGGTCATGTTCGTGGTCGAGATCGGGAGCGCGTTCACCACGCTCCTCTTCGTCCACGCCGCCGTGACCGGCCGCGGCGAGGCCAAGGCGGGCTTCATCCTCGCGGTGGCGATATGGCTGTGGTTCACCGTGCTCTTCGCGAACTTCGCGGAGGCGATGGCGGAGGGGCGGGGCAAGGCGCAGGCGGACACCCTCCGCAAGGCTTGGCAGGACGTGACCGCGAAGAAGCTGGCCGAGGGGGCCCGCGACGCGAAGGTGACGCCGGTGCCTTCGTCGACGCTGCGCATGGGGGATCTCGTCCTCGTCGAGGCGGGCGACTTGATCCCGGGGGACGGAGAGATCGTGGACGGGGTCGCTTCGGTCGACGAGAGCGCGATCACGGGAGAGAGCGCGCCGGTCATTCGGGAGAGCGGCGGGGATCGGAGCGCGGTCACCGGCGGCACCCGAGTGCTCTCCGATTGGATCGTCGTGAGGATCTCCGCGAACCCCGGAGAGACGTTCCTGGACCGGATGATCTCGATGGTCGAGGGAGCGAAGCGCAAGAAGACCCCGAACGAGATCGCCCTCGACATCCTGCTCGCGAAGCTCACCATCATCTTCCTCCTCGTCACCGTGACCCTGCTCCCGTTCTCCATGTACGCGGTGAAGGAGTCTGGCCTCGGGATCCCCGTGCCGATGACGGTGCTGGTCGCCCTCCTCGTCTGTCTCATTCCCACCACGATTGGCGGGCTCCTCTCCGCCATCGGCATCGCGGGCATGGACAGGATGATCCAGGCGAACGTCATCGCCACCTCCGGTCGGGCGGTGGAGGCGGCTGGCGACGTCGATGTCCTCCTCCTCGACAAGACGGGGACCATCACCCTCGGCAATCGACAGGCGACCGCGTTCTTGCCATCGCACGGGGTCAAGGAGGCGGAGCTGGCCGACGCCGCTCAGCTCGCTTCCCTCGCCGACGAGACGCCGGAGGGCCGGAGCATCGTCGTCCTGGCCAAAGAGAAGTTCAATCTGCGGGGCCGGGATATTCACGGCCTCGGCGCGACGTTCGTAGCGTTCAGCGCTCAAACGCGGATGAGCGGGGTGGACCTCGATGGCAGAAAGATCCGGAAGGGCTCCACCGATGCGATCAGCCGCTTCGTGATCGAGCAGGGCGGGGTGATGCCCGAAGAAGTCCGCAAGGGCGTGGAAGACATCGCCAAGCTCGGGGCGACCCCCCTCGTCGTCGCGGACGGAGCGAAGGTCCTCGGCGTGGTGCAGCTCAAGGACATCGTCAAAGGGGGAATCACCGAGCGATTCGCGGAGATGAGGAGGATCGGGATCAAGACCGTGATGATCACCGGCGACAACCCCCTCACCGCCGCTGCCATCGCCGCAGAGGCGGGCGTGGACGACTTCTTGGCCGAGGCCACCCCGGAGGCCAAGCTCGAGATGATCCGCAATTACCAGGGCCAAGGTCACCTCGTGGCGATGACGGGGGACGGGACCAACGACGCCCCTGCGCTCGCCCAGGCCGACGTGGCGGTGGCGATGAACACCGGCACCCAAGCGGCCAAAGAGGCCGGCAATATGGTCGATCTGGACTCCAATCCGACGAAGCTCTTGCAGATCGTAGAGATTGGAAAGCAAATGCTGATGACGCGGGGGGCCCTCACGACCTTCAGCATCGCCAACGATCTGTCGAAGTACTTCGCCATCATCCCGGCCGCGTTCGCGGCCACGTATCCGAGCCTCGGCGGGCTCAATGTCATGCGCCTGCACTCGCCGGCGACCGCGATCCTCTCCGCCGTCATCTTCAACGCGCTCATCATCGTGGCGTTGATCCCGCTCGCGTTGAGAGGAATTCAGTATCGACCGGCCCCCGCGTCGGAGCTGCTGCGGCGGAACATCCTCGTCTATGGCCTCGGGGGCGTCCTCTTGCCGTTCCCCTTCATCAAGCTGATTGACGTGCTCCTCGCCGGCGTCGGCGTTCAGTGAGGTATTGAAATGGTCTCGGTCCTTCGCCCCGCGGCGGTTTTGCTCGCCCTCTTCACGGTCCTCACCGGGCTCGTCTATCCCGCCGTCGTCACCGGCGCGGCCCAGGGCCTCTTCCCGAAAGAGGCCAATGGAAGCATCCTCGAGAAGAACGGCTTCGGCGGGTCGGTCCTCATTGGCCAACCCTTCGACGACCCGAAGTACTTCTGGGGTCGACCGTCGGCGACGGCACCCTTCCCGACGAACGCCTCTGCGTCGACGGGCAGCAATCAGGGCCCTGCCTCCGATGCGCTGCGAGAGGCGGTGGAGGCTCGGATCAAGGCGCTCCGCGAGGCCGACCCTGCCTCCCTCGAGACGGCCATCCCCGTCGACCTCGTGACCGCCTCGGGGTCGGGGCTCGACCCCGACATCTCCCCCGCCGCCGCCTTCTTCCAAGCTCCCCGCGTCGCGAGGGCGCGGGGCCTCCCCGAGGAGCGAGTGAAGAAGCTCGTCGCCGATCATGTGCGAGGCCGCACCTTCGGCGTGCTCGGGGACCCGCGGGTGAACGTGCTCGAGCTCAACCTCGCGCTCGACGCGCTCGCGAAGGGCTGAGCGTGAAAGCCTCGACCGCGGACAGTCGCCCCGATCCCGACGCGCTCGTGAGGCGCCTCCGGGCGGAGCACGCCCGCGACTCGAGGGCGAAGCTCAAGATCTTCTTCGGCTTCGCGCCGGGCGTGGGCAAGACGTACACGATGCTCGAGTCGGCGGCGCGCCTCGCGGGGGCGGGCGTCGACGTGGTGGTCGGCTGCGTCGAGACGCACGGCCGGGCAGAGACGGCGGCCCTGGTCGAGGGGCTCGCCGTCATTCCGAAGCGCGTCATCGAATACCGGGGCCGAGAGCTCCCTGAGTTCGATCTGGAGGCGGCGCTGGCGCGGAAGCCGAAGGTGCTGCTCTTGGACGAGCTCGCCCACACCAACGTGCCTGGGTCGCTGCACCCAAAGCGGTATCAAGACGTGCTCGACCTCCTCGACGCGGGGATCGACGTCCATACGACGCTCAACGTGCAGCACGTCGAGAGCCTCAATGACGTGGTGGCTCAGCTCACCCACGTGCGGGTTCGCGAGACCGTTCCCGACGCCGTCCTCGATCGGGCGGACGAGATCGAGCTCGTCGATCTGCCCCCCGACGAGCTCCTGTCGAGGCTGAAGGAAGGAAAGGTATATCTGGGAGAGCAGGCCCATCGGGCCTCGAAGAGCTTCTTTCAGAGAGGAAACCTCCTCGCCCTCCGCGAGCTCGCGCTGCGCCGCACCGCCGATCGCGTCGACGCCGACGTCCAGGCGTACCGCGAGGAGCACGCCATTGGGCGCACCCTGCCGGCGGGGGAGCGCATCCTCGTGTGCGTCGGCCCCGCCCCCGCGTCGGCGCGGCTGGTCCGAGCGGCGCGCCGGATCGCCGCCGGCCTGCGCGCGCCGTGGGTCGCCGCCTACGTGGAGCCGCCCGCGACGAGCGCGTTCTCGGCTGCGGATCGGCAGCGGCTGGAGGCGCACCTGAAGCTCGCGGAGTCGCTGGGAGGGACCGTCGAGAGGCTGTCGGGGCTCAAGGTGAGCGCCGCGATCCTCGAGTATTCACGGAAGCACAACGTCACCCGCATCTTGATTGGCAAGCCCACCCACAGTCGACTTCGCGACTTGGTGCGCGGCTCCCTCTTGGACGAGATCGTCCGGGGCAGCGGCGAGATCGACGTCAACGTGATCTCGGGCGACGCGGAGGCCCCCGCCCCGATCGGATCGGGCGCGGCCGCGCCGAGGAGGGGGCGCGTCGACCCGCTGGAGTACGCCTACGCGCTCGCGAGCGTCGTCGTCGCGACGACGCTGTGTCACCTCGCGGGGGCGCTGTTCTCGCTGCCGGATCTCTCGATGATCTACCTGTTCGTGATCATGCTCAACGCCACTGCGTTCGGGCGTGGTCCGACGTTCCTTTCGGCGGCGCTCTCCGTCGTCGCCTATGACGTGGTGTTCATTCCCCCCCGCGGGACCTTGGCCGTCACGGACGTCCGGCACGTGTTGACGTTCGTGAACATGTTCGTGATTGGCGCCCTCGTGAGCAAGCTCATGAGCCGGATCCGCGCCCAAGAGGCGGGGGCGCGCGAGCGCGAGCGGCGAACGAGCTCCCTCTTCGCGCTGAGCCGCGACCTCGGGCAGGTCGGGTCGGAGGCGGAGGCGGCCGTCGTCCTCGCCAATCACGTGCGCCAGGTGTTCGACGGCGGGGTGGCGGTGTTCGTCGGCGATCGGACGGAGGGGGCCGCCTCTGCGACGGCGGGGAAGATCGACCTCGGCGTCCACGAGCGGGCGGTCGTGCGCTGGGTCATGGAGCATGGACGGCCGGCGGGGAGAGGGACGGACGCGATCCCAGGCGCGGCATTGACCTGTTTCCCAATCCAGTCCGCGAGCGCGATCTTCGGGGTGATCGCGGTTCACCATGCGCCCGAGCTCGACCGCGAGGGGCGCGCCCTCGTGGGGGCGTTCGCTCAACAGGCGGCCCTCGTCATCCAGCGCACGCGCGCCAGCGACGAGGCGAAGGCGGCGGCCATGAAGGTCCGCGACGAGGAGATGCGAAACGCCCTCTTGAGCGCGGTCTCTCACGACCTCCGCACGCCTCTCGCCACCATCACCGGCGCGGCGACGACGCTCCGGGACGCCGCCGTTCACCTCACGGCGGAGCAGGGCGGGGAGCTCCTCTCGGCGATATGCGAGGAGGCGGAGAGGCTGGAGCGGCTTTTGTCGAACCTCTTGGACATGACCCGCATCCAGTCCAACGGGCTCTCGGTCCGGCGAGAGTGGGTGCCGATCGAAGAGCTGGTCGGGTCGGTCCTCTCTCGATTGGAGCAGCGACTGAAGGGGAGCCTTGTCTCCGTCGCGATTTCGGAGGGCGTCCCGCTCCTCTCGGTGGATCCGCTGCTCGTGGAGCAGCTCATCCACAACCTCGTGGAGAACGCCATCAAGCACACCGACGATGGATCGCCGATCGACGTCACCGCGGATCGGGAAGGCGACGTGGTGGAGGTCGTCGTCTCCGACCGGGGGCCGGGGGTCCCGCGCGAGCTCTCGAGCGCGATCTTCGACAAGTTCGTTCGGGGCGCGTCGCGGGGCGTCGGGGGGGTGGGGCTCGGCCTCGCGATATGCAGAGGCATCGCCGAGGCGCACGGGGGCGTCGTGGGCGTGCGCGAGCGGAGCGGGGGCGGCGCCTCGTTCTTCGTGCGGCTCCCGCTCGTGGGGAAGCCGCCGAGCCTCGACGCGCGGGAGGAGGCGGGATGACCGCGGGCGGCGCGAAGTTGTTGGTCGTCGAGGACGACCGCCAGCTGCGGCGCTTCCTGCGGGTGTCGCTCTCGTCGCACGGCCACTCGGTCGCCGAGGCGGAGACCGCAAAGGAGGCGCTGAAGGTCCTAACCTCGGAGCGGCCGAAGCTGGTGCTCTTGGATCTGAGCCTCCCCGACGTGGACGGCATCGAGCTGACCCGCCAGATCCGCGCGTTCTCGGCGGTGCCGATTATCGTGATAAGCGCCCGTCGCCGCGAAGACGACAAAGTCGTCGTGCTCGACGCGGGGGCGGACGACTATGTCGAGAAGCCATTCGGCCTCGCCGAGCTGCTCGCGCGGATCCGGGTCGCCCTGCGGCGGCACCCCGATGAGCCATCGGAGGGCGTGGCCGTCTTCGGCCCGATGTCGATTGACCATGTTCGGCGCGTCGTCCGCGTGCACGAGCGAGAAGTCCGCCTGACGCCGACCGAGTATCGCTTGCTCACGTTCCTGGCCAAGCACGCGGGGAGAGTCGTCACCCACCAGCAGATCCTCGACGAGGTGTGGGGAAAGGGCTCGCCCCAACAGCACTATGTGCGGGTGTACATGGCCGAGATACGCAAGAAGATCGAAGATGACCCCGCCCGCCCGAAGCTCGTCCTGACGGAGCAAGGCGTCGGCTATCGATTGCGAGAGCGCGATGAGCCGCGCTGAGGCGGGTGTGCCGACACTCCTCGGGACGCCGGGAATGCCAAAGGGGGGCGGGGCGTAGAGCGCGACCATGCGCGTGCTCGTCGGACTGGCCTCGATCGCAGCGACGATCTCGATCGCACCCGGTGTGTACGCGGACGCCTACGCCTTCGGGGGGGTCTCGGGACGCGTCCGCGTCGAAGTGACGCTCTTGGGCTTCCAGGAGGGGGCCGGGGTCGGCGGCTGGGACGTGGTGAACGCGAGAGCGCTTGCTCGGTTCGCGAGGCGCGTCGACCGGCTGCTGCCGAAGGGCGCGGCAGTATCCATCGAGCGCGACGTCGACGACGACGCCACCACCCTCATCCTCGCCCTGCCGACCCGCACCGAGCGCTTCCGCCTCGACGGCGCACCCGGGTACGACGAGGCGGCCTCGGTCTTGGCTCGCGCGCTGGGCGTCCCGGAGGGAAGGTCGGCGCCGACGCCCCCGCTGTTCACCGTCCAGGTTCTCGCGAGCAGCGACGAAGGGAGGGCGAGCTCGTTCGCGCGCGCGCTCGACGGGCGAGGGATCACCGCCGAGACCTCGTTCTTCTTCGAGGCGTGTCGGCCCTGCTCGGTGCCGGAAGCGCATGTGACGGAGCGCGGCTCGGACGGCCTCTTCCGGGTCGTGATTGGCATCTTCGACCGTCGCGAGTCTGCCGACGATCTCGCCCGGGAGCTCGCGCGACGGCACGCTCTCCCCGGCTTCGCGCGCGCCCTCTGAACGTGGTCAATCTGCTTTGAGCAGGTTCTTCTCTTTGCGGCGGATCTGCTTGGGGGCGCGCGGATCGGTGGGCTTGCCGTCGGGCTCGGCGCAGCAGCGGAAGCTCAAGTAGTAATACGAGAAGCCCTCGTTGTGCGTGTAGATCTTGGGCCGGCATTGGTTGCGGACGCCCTCGACCCAGGGCCCGCCCGTCGTGACGTTGTCGAACTTGTCGGCGTGGGTCAGGTACTCGGTGTGCCCGTCGGGCATCTTCATGGTGCCGTACTCGGAGGTGAGGCCTTCGCTCGCCGCCAGCTCGTCGGCGTTCCCCGGCATGTCGAACACGCCATAGTCGCTTACGCAATCCGGTTGCGAGCCGCTCGGCACGGCGTCCCACAGCCGCTCGAGCTCCGCCTCGGCGGCGGACTTGTCTTTGGAGTGGGTGAGGAGCAATCCGTTCTTCTGCTTCTTCGGGTGGCGATAGGGCCGGTCCCCGCGGCACTTGTTCGGATCCCGTTTGTAGCCGTAGGGGAATGGCTTGTAGCTGGGCCCCTCGCACGCCATCGTCCACTCGCTCTCGGTGCAGACCCGCTTTCCGAGGGCGGCGCACTTCTTCTGAGCGTGAGGGAAGTCGTTCATGATCTCCGGCTTTTCACCGGCCTTGTTGGGGAACTCGTATTTGTCGATGCAGTAGCGCCGCTTCTCCTTCTTGCCGATGCAGCGCGTGGGCTCCGCGAACTCCTCGCAGATCGTCTTCTTGTTCGCCTTGGCGTAGTGGCTCTTCTTGCAGCGGACCTCGAGGTCGGTGCAGTACTCGCCTTCGACGAGGACCATGTCCGAGGGGCAAGCGGCGGGACCGGCGGCGGGGCCGCCCGACGAGACGGCGGAGGCGGACGCAGAGGCGTCGGGGGAGGGCCCGGGCGATGCCTCCGCCGTCGCGGCGCCGGTCGCG
>JBGAID010000012.1:146961-149696 GCA_044225865.1 Polyangiaceae bacterium
CGATGCCTCCGCCGTCGCGGCGCCGGTCGCGCCCGCGGTCGCGTCGGCGGTGGCCACGGGATGGCCGGGCTCCTCGACGCGCGGGGCTTCGGAGGAGCAAGAGAGCGCAGCGCAGGTGGACACGAGCAAGGCCGTGAGGCGTCGGTCGAGCATGGCGCGTCCTACGCGCGCCGCCCGCGGCGCGCAATCACGGTACCTCGAGGGGGATTCGAACCCCCAAAAGCGCGGTTCTGAGCCGCGAGCGTCTGCCGTTCCGCCACCGAGGCGCTCGAGACGGACGCAGGACCACCCCGGGTCTGACACGGGATCCCCTCGCTCGCTCCCCTCTGTCCGTCCCCGCGCCCCCGCCCTCTCATTTCTGCTTGTTCATGTTGTCCAAGGCGGCTTTGCAGACGTCGTCCTTGCCCGCTTTGACCGCCTTGTCGATGGCCTCCTCGCACATCGACTGTCCTTTGCAGTCCGCCTTCTTCTTCTCGAGCTCGCCGCAGGAGCTCGATCCGCACGCGGCGGCGAGCGTTGCCATGACAGAAGCGATGAACACGACCGTGATGATTTGTGCGTTTCGCATGGTGGTCGCCGATTGCAACCGTCGTTCCCAGGGAGGCTCCCCGCTCGATCGTGGGAGATGCCACGTCTCGGTGGTGCTCCGACGGGGGCCGGTGATGCGTCGCGGGCATCGGGCGATGACGTGGCGTCATCGATCCCCCTCCTCGTCGGGGCGCGCGGCGGGGCGTAGGATGCGGTGATGCGCCTTCGAGCTGGGCTCCTCCTCTTCGCGTTCACGAGTGCTCCCGCCCTCGCCGTCGCCGCGGACTCGACCGCGCCGGGGGAGGTGAGCGCCCCCTTCCCGACCCTCCACGCGATATCGATCGAGTGGCTCATCGACGGGGACGACGACGGGGACGCGACCGTGACGGTGCGCTACCGCCGGCAGGGCGAGTCGACATATCGCGACGGGCTCCCGCTCTTCCGCGTGCCGGCGGGGACCGGTCAGGGCTTCTCCTGGCAAAACCGCTTCGCGGGGAGCATCTTCGATCTCGACGAGGCCACCGCCTACGAGATCGAGCTCGAGCTCTCGGACCCGGACGGAGGCGGAGGCTCGCATTCGATGACGGTGGAGACCCGAGCGATGCCGGCGGTCGCGGAGGGGGCCCCGGTGCTGCCCGCCACCCCGGATGACGTCGACGCCGTCATCGCGGGGGCGGCGCCCGGGAGCGTGATCGAGCTGGCCGACGGCACCTACGGCGAGATCCAGGTGACGGTGGACGGAGCGGAGGGGGCGCCGGTCGCCTTGCGCGCGGCGAGCCCGGGCGGTGCCGTGGTGGAGGGCGACGTGCGCATCGACGGCCGCGCCCACGTCATCGTCGAAGGGCTGACGGTGCACGGGAAGATCAAGTTCAACGACGCGGAGGACATCGCCGTCCTCGGCTGCACCATCGAGACGATCGAGGATGGCATCGTCGCCTACGGGTCGGGGGTGACGAACGCCGTCATCGCCGACAACGTGATCACGGGGGCGACGGAGTGGAAGGAGAGCGCCCTCGGCGTCGACGGTGACAACGTGGGGGAAGGCATCGTCCTGACGGGGGCGGGCAACGTCATCGCCTTCAATCGTGTCTCCGGCTTTCGTGACTGTCTATCTCTCCTCGAGGACGACGGCGCCGTCGACCAGCGATCGATCGACATGTATGGCAATGATCTGTCGGAGTGCGCGGACGACGCGATCGAGGCGGACTTTTCGATGGGCAACGTCCGAGTCCATCACAATCGAATCCGCGACAGCTTCATGGGCATAAGCTCCCAGCCCAGCCTGGGCGGACCGACGTATCTCTACCGAAACGTGATGTACAATGTCCTGTTTCAGGCATTCAAGCTGCAGCGCAGCTCCGTGGGAGACGTGCTGTTCCACAATACGGTGATCAAGTCGGGGGACGCGTTCTCCGTCAACACCGAGGATGTCTTCTCGCGCTCGTGGGTGAGGAACAACCTGTTCTTGGGCGCCCCGGGGGGAACCTACAATGGATATGACAGCGGTCCCGGCGATGTCATGCAGCTGCCTTCCGCCGACGCGTCCTGCCGCTTCGACTACGACGGTTATGGGGCCATCGGCGTGGGCGCGTTCCATGGCCGCGTGGGAGCGGTGACGTTCGACTCGGTGGCGGAGATGAACGCGTCGACGACGGAGGTCCACGGCGTGGAGGTCGATCTCTCCACGTTCGCCGCGTCCATCGAGGTCCCCCTCGACCCCTTCGCGGCGCCCGCGACCCCCTCGTTCGCCCTCGCCGACGGGGGAGGGGCGACGGACCGCGGCGTGGCCCTGACGAACATCAACGACGGCTTCACCGGCGACGCGCCGGATCTCGGCGCGGTCGAGCTCGGGGCGACCGAGCCGACCTATGGTCCGAACGGCTCGCTCGGCGGGGGCGCGGGAGGGAGCGGAGGATCCGGCGGCGGCAACGCGCAGGGCGGCGGCGCGGAGGGGGGCGGCAGCGCTCAGGGCGCGGCCGGGCAGGGCGGCGGGAGCGGCGGCGGAGACGGCCTCGGCACGGACGAAGAGGGCTGCGGATGCCGCGCCATCGGCTCGGACCCGCCGAGCGGCCTGAGCGCGCGGCTGGTGCTGTTCGCGCTCGCCGCGTTCGGGCTCATGCGACCGCGCCGCGCTCGATCGTAGTGGCGCCGATATCAGGCTGCTGAAAGAGTCGGCCTCATGCCTCTCGGCAGGACGGCTGGTCGCC
>JBGAID010000013.1:0-89610 GCA_044225865.1 Polyangiaceae bacterium
AGGTTCGGATCGAGGAGCGCGGGGCTCGGCCCGGAGGGCGCCGCGCTCGTGTCGGCGGTCGCGGTCGGCGATAGCGACGACACGCTGCTCCCCGAGGGGGTGGGGGCAGCCGCGCTCGAGGCGCTCGCGGTCGCGCTCGCCGCGCTCGTGTCGGCGGTCGTGCCGTCCGTCGCGGTCGCGCGGTACACCGCGTAGCCGCCCCCGGCGAGGACGACGACGGCGCCGATCGCGATCGCGGCGGTGGCCCCTCCCCCCTTCTTCTTCGGCTCGACGGCGGCGGATGGGAAGGTGGGCTCGGCCCGCGCGAGGGTCTGCGCGATCGCGGCAGGGGTGACGGCGTGCGGTCCGGCGTGAATCACCGTCGGCGCCGCCGTCGACGGGCCGACGAGGCTCGGGGTCACCGACGCGGCCCCCGGACCGGGCATCGCCGCGCTGAGCGGCCCCGCGCCCGACGTGTCCATCCGAGGCGTGGGGCCCAAGAACGAGGGCTGACTCGCGCGCGGATCGACGGCCGCCGATCCGATCCATGGCGCGAGCACCTGCGACAGGGCCTCGATCGCCTGCTCGACCGTCCCGAACCGCTGCGTCGGCTCGCGTACGACGCAGCGCTGGAACCACGCCTCGAACCCGGGAGGCAGGAGCGCGGCGCAGCCGAGCTCTTCGGCGCGCTCTGCCACCGTGGGCAACGGATCGAACGCGACCTCCCTCAGGATGCTCATGGGAGAGCTCGAATCCATGTGGGCGGCCTTCCAGAACACGCGCCCGGTGAGGAGGAAGAACGCGATGAGTCCGAGCGGCCAGATGTCGGCGGCGGGGGTGATCACGCTCTGCGCGATGGTCTGCTCGGGCGCCATCCAGAGCGGCGTCCCGATCGTCGCGGTCGCGCTCGATCGCGCCTCCGCCACCACCTTCGCGATGCCGAAGTCGAGCACCTTCACCGTGAACGAAGCGCCCTGACGCCGGGAGACGGCGAGGAAGATGTTCTCGGGCTTGAGGTCGCGGTGCACGACGAGGGCCCGGTGGGCGGCGCCGATCGCGTGACCGGCCTGGCGAAGGATCTCCAGCACGTCCGCGGGCGGGACGGGCCCGCGCCGCTCGACGAGGTGATCCAGATCTTCGCCTTCGAGCAGCTCCATCGCGAGCCACGGCAAGCCGGTGGTGGCGTCGACCCCGGCGTCGATGACCTCCACCACGTGCTCGCTCGCGATGCGCGCCCCGACCTGAGCCTCTTGGGTGAACCGCTCGACGAACCGAGGGTCCTGGGTGAGCTCCGGCCGCATGAGCTTGAGCGCCCGGGGGCGGCCGGTGTGGAGCTGCGTCACCCGATAGATGGACCCCATCCCTCCGGCGGAGAGAGGGGCCTCGATCCGAAAGGCCCCCGCGAACACAGAACCGGGCGTGAGGGATGCCGCCATCGAACGTCAGCAGCCGCGCGCGCAGCGCACGCTCGCGATGCGCCAGTCACCCCACTCGTAGACCATGCCGAACTCGTGAAGGCTGACGCCGTTCTGATTCTCGATCTCGACGCGCGCCTTGCCTTCCTTCTCGGTGGCGCTCGCGACGTCGACGACCTTGATGCTCTTCACCTCGCCGAAGACGTCGACGACCCACGTCGAGAGGTAGAGCTGCATCGCCTCGTACGGGCCGATGACTCCGGCCTTGATCGCGTTCTTGATCTCCCAGGCGAGGAACTCATCGGGCTTGAGCCGCTCGCGAAGGAACGCCGCCTTCTGCTCGTAGGGCGCGTTGTCGTAGTCGACCCCGCCCTGGGCAAGGAGCGCCTTGTACTCGGTCTCCTGCTTCTCGGCGCGTCCGACGAAGGTCATGAAGTCTTGGAGGACGGTCGTCTCGAGGTAGGTCCGCGCGAACAAGGCGCCGGCCGCCTCGGCGTCGCGGAACTTCACCGCCTTCTCGAGCTCTGCGAGCTTGCGCTTGATCCCCTCGTCCGGCGCCACCGGCGGCGTCTTGTACTGTCCGTAGAGATCGACCAGCCGCTGCACGGGCACGACGAGGCCCACGCGCTGAGCCTCGACGCTCGTCGCGACGACGACGCCCACGACCTGTCCGCACGCGTCGACGACGGGGCCGCCGCTGTTGCCGGGGTTGATGTTGGCGTTGGTCTGGATGAAGTCGCGCTTGTTGATCTCGCGCTTCTCCGCGGAGACGTCCCCGGGCTCGAAGGTGAGGGTGAAGTCCGTCGAGCCCTTCACGTAGGGGTAGCCCATGGCCGCGACGCGCGAGCCGAGCTTCGCGCTCGCCGGGTTCAAGTAGAGGCCTTCGCTCATGCCGCCCAACCTCTTCGCGCGGAGCAGGGCGAGATCGTTCTTGGTGTCGACCTTCACGACGTCGAGGCTGCCGATCTCCGTCTTGGTGCCGTCCTCGTTGTAGAAGAGCGCGCTGAACTTGTCGCCCTCCGCGATGACGTGGTGGTTCGTCGCGATGAGGACCTCCTTCTCGTCGGGGGTGTGCAGGATGAACCCCGTGCCCGAGGCCGGGCCCGCGACGATTCGCACGACCTGAGGCCGCACCATCGCTTGCACCTTCGCGGCCTCGAAGGCGTCGGAGCACGTCGGGCTCCCTTCCCACTTCGGCCCAGCACCGCCGGACGTGCAGCCGGGACCACCCAGCGCTCCGATCGCGAGCACGCCCGCCGCAACCCCCCGCCTCCACTCAAACCTCATGTTCCCTCCAAGAATGGCTGCACCCGTCCTCGACGACTCCATCGATGCGGAGTCCGGCAGCGCGCTCCGCCGTCGAACGATCCCACACGCGGCGCCCACGATAACGCACCTCGCCGAGCCGCGCGTCGGCTTCGCTGCCGTTCGACGTCATCGCCATCGAGGCATTCGCTCGCATCGTGGTCGCATGGGACCTCCCACGAGCAGCAGCCACCGATCGAGCCGACGAGTCCATGCGCCCAAACGTAAGGCGACGCGAATCCCGCCGACAAAGCAAGCGCAATGTCGACGCTCGATCGCGCCGCGCCGACACCGACGAAGCGTGGTCTCGTTTGGTTCGTCGGCCGCGTCTTTCGCCAGGCCGCGCTATCGGAGGCCGCGTCTTCGGAGAAGGCTCAGGGGGAGCAGGAGACCTCGGTGGAGAGGTCGAGGCATTGCCCATCCAGGGAGCAGTGTCCGTCGTAGCAGTCACCGGAGACGCACTTCACGCAGAGGTCTCCGCATCCGCCGAGGATGCACTCTGCCCCCGATGAGCCGCCGCCCACCGGCTCCCCCGCGTCGCCGCCGCCTCCGCCGCCGTCCGCGGCCGTCACCACCGTCGCCCCGCAGCCGTATGCGAGGGTGAGCAACAAGAGCGCGCTGGCCGCCGCGATCCGATGGTCTCGTCCAATGGGGCGCATCCTTCGTGAGTGGGCGCATCGGTCGCGCGCCATCGCCAAATGAACTGTGGCCGCCATCCTCCCTCGACCGTGTCTTTCCGGGCGTCCCCGACGGTTCGGATCGCGCGGGGGCGCGGCGGCACGCACCGTGCAGAACCAGTCGCAGAGCCGCGGCGAGGCCTCCGCTCACGATCGGGCATTCGAGCTTTCGGACCGAAACGTGGACAGGGGGTCTCGCTGCCGCTCGCGCATATCGGCCGCGCGTGTTCTATCATTCGCGCACCGATGAGCGACGAGAAGCCCAAGGGGCCCCGCGGAACCGCGCACCTCCCGTTGCCACCACCGGTCGACTCCACGACCACGCCCAACGAGAAGAGCCCGTTCGCCGACGAGATGACGTCGCCGCGCCTCTCGCAGGAGCCGGAGCAGGGATCGGGGCCTTACAAGCCTGCGGGTCGCGTCGTGCTCGCGGGAGCAGCCGCCACCGCCCTCCCCCCGCCGTCGGCTCCCCCGCCGGCGCCGCACGGGGAGCCTCCCCACGTGCAGACGACGGAGGTGGATGGCCGATCACAAGCTGCCCAGGCTCACGCTCCGACGGCGCCGCTCGCGGGCAGCGCGGGCGTCCCCCCGACCGTGGTCGCGGACGAGCCTCCGCCGATGTTCGGGGGCGCGGCCATCCCGGCTCCTCCGCCCTCTCAGCTGGTGCCTCCCGCTTCGATGATCACTCCCACCTCGACGAAGCGAGGCAGCAGCGCCTGGATCTTCGCCGTCGTGGGTCTGCTCGTGGTCGGGCTCGGCGTGTTCGGTCTCTACCAGCTCTCGAAGACCAACAAGCCGCAAGAGAAGGAGGAGGCGAAGACGATCCCGATTCACAAGTCGGGCTCGCCTTCCGCCGCGACGCCTCTGCCTCCTGCGACGCACGCAGAGGCGACGGCGGAGGCACCCCCGCCCGTGACCGCACCTCCGCCCAGCACCACGCCCTCGACCGCGTCGACGACGCCGAAGAGCGGGAGCGGCAAGCCGCGGGCATCGTCGTCGGGGAGCGCGAGCGACAGCAGCGACCCGAGCTTTCCGCCCCTCACCAAGATCCCTTCCGTGATCGCTTCGACGCTCCAGATCCCGCTCCCGAAGTGACGCGACAAACCCTGCGCGTGCTCCGCAACGCGTGCGGAGTCGGAGCGCTCCAGATCGTCATCCGTTTGACACCCGGCCGCGCCGTCGAAGACAAGTCTTCGAGAAGTCGTTCGTGAGACCTTCGCGACGCGGTCACCGAGGGGGCGGCATGCTCGATGCAAACCGACCAGCCTCCGGAGGCCTGGAGCATGGGAGCAGCGCTGGACGAGCGGGCGATGAGGGAGGGCATGGGCGGGGTCGATGGTGCAGTGTTGTGGCTGACTGGCCCCGACCCGTCGACGAAGGCGGCGCTCGGTCGAGCGCTGCGGAAGGAGCTGAGCCGCAAGGGTTATCTGTGCGCGGTGCTCGACGGCAGCATCGTAGAGTCCGCGATCCTCGATCCGGGGGCAGAGGGACCGCTGAGCCGGCGCGTGTTTCAGCGGACGCTGGCGCGCCTCGTCGCGATGCTGAGCGCGCAGGGCCAGATCGTCATCGTGGCCACGCCCTCCGACGAGGCGGAGAGCCGAGAGGCGGCGCGAGGGCTCACGACCAACTTCATCGAGGTGCGCCTCGAGGGGGAGGGACCGGAGAGCACGGCCGCCAACCTTCGCCTCCCCGGGATCGACGTGGAGACGGGGAACCGCCCCGAGCTCGTGACGAGGAACGCGGCCGACAGCTCGGTCGTGAACCGAATCGTCGCCGTGGTTGCCCGCAAGGTCCTGTGAGCACGGGCGGGCGGACGCCACTCGTTCGGGGCGCGGCTCCGCGTGCGCCAGCGCCCCAATCCTCTCCTCACCTCCCCATGACTTGATAGGCTCCGCCCATTGTTGGGCCGGACGCGCGTCGCTCGAAATGACGAAGGCTGGGGAGCGAGACCGCTCCGCAAGAGCCCTTCGTTGGTCTCGGCGGTGCGGCTCGAGCGCTCGACGCGGACGTGGCGGCGCCTCCTCACCGCTCTCGGGACGCTCGCCACCATCACCTGCGTGGGGACGTTCGGCTTCTACTCGCTCGGCGGCGGGCGTTGGAAGCTGGGGGACTGCGTGTACATGACGGTGATGACCATCACCACCGTGGGCTTCGGGGAGATCCTCGAGGGCTTCGGCGCCGTCCCGTACGCGCGGGCGTTCTCCACCGGCCTCATGATCGTCGGGGTGAGTGGGGTTGCGTACTCGGCGACCGCCGTCGCTTCGGCCCTGATCGAAGGCGACATCAAGGAGGCCCTCGGGGTCCGGCGGATGGAGAGACAGCTCGAGAAGCTCAAGGATCATTTCATCGTGTGCGGGGCGGGAACGACGGGCTTCCACGTGGTGGAGGAGCTCGTCGGGCAAGGCCGAATGGTGTGCGTCGTCGAGAGCAGCGAAGAGCGGGTCCGGCGCGTCCAGGAAGCGTTCCCCTCCCTGCCCTGCGTCCTCGGAGACGCGACCGAGGACGAGATCCTCCACAAGGCCGGGGTCGGTCGAGCGGCCGGCGTCTTCGCCGCCCTCTCCCAGGACAAGGACAACCTGTTCGTGGTGATCTCGGCGCGGCAGCTCAACCGCGACGCGCGCATCGTGGCGCGGGCGATCGACCTGAAGAGCGTGCCGAAGCTCCAGGTGGGCGGCGCCAACGCCATCGTCTCGCCCAACTTCTTGGGAGGCCGGCGGATGGCGAGCGAGATGCTGCGCCCTCACGTCGTCGCGTTCATGGACGTCGTGACCGATCGAGACAAGGAGTTCGACATCGAGGAGGTGTCGATCCCGGAGGGCTCCTTGTTCGCAGGGAAGAGCCTCGCGGAGGCGAAGGTTCGACAGGTCGCGGACGTGCTCGTGTTGGCGGTCCACAAGGAGGGTCGGTATCGGTACAACCCGGAGCCGAGCGTGCGTCTCTCGGCCGGGGATCGCGTGCTGGTGCTCGGCGCCTCCGACGCGGTCGAGTCCCTTCGCGCCGCCCTCGCGAGGGTCTGACCAAGCGCGCGCCGACCCCTCCCAGGCGACTGCGCTCTTCGTGCTCCGTCGCGGGAGGGGTTGATCAGGGCGAGGCTCGATCGAGCTGCTGGTCCTCGAACGAGCGGGGATCTTCGACCGGCTCGAGGTGGGTGAGGACGCTCGTTCGCGGCGAGAGCTCACGCAGGCGTCGCTCGACCTCCTCGCACAGATCGTGACCTTGCTGCACCGTCCACGAGCCTGGAACGAGCACGTGGAGATCGATGAACCGACGCGATCCCGCCTCCCGCGTGCGCACGGCGTGGAAGGAGACGGGCTCGGACGCCGAGACGGCGGCGAGGACCTCGTCGATCTGCTTCTGGGAAGCGGCGTCGAGGGCGGTGTCCATCAGGCCGAGGAGCGAGCGTCGAATGAGCATCACCGCGGTCCGTACGATGTTGGCGGCCACGATCAGGGCCGCGACCGGATCGAGCCAGAGCAGGCCGGTGAGCCGCACGAGCACGACCGCGACGAGCACCCCCGCCGAGGTCCAAACATCCGTCATGAGGTGGTGAGCGTCCGCCTCGAGGGTGATGCTGCGGTGCTTCTTGCCGGCCGCGAAGAGCATCCGAGCGACGAGGAGGTTGATGCCCGACGCGGCGGTGGAGATCGCGAGGCCGATCCCGGTGTCCTCCAGGGGGCGAGGATCGAGCAGCCGCGGGATCGCCGTCGTCGCGATCGTCACGGCGGCGGCGAGGATGAGGGCGCCCTCGAAGCCGCTCGAAAAGTACTCGACCTTGTCGTGACCGTGGGGGTGCTCATCGTCGGCAGGCTTCGCCGCCTCGCGCAGGGCCAGCACCGCCCCGAGGGCCGCGACCAGGTTGACGATCGACTCGAGCGCGTCGGAGAGGAGGCTGACCGAGCCCGTGATGTACGCCGCGCCCGCCTTGAGCCCGAGGGTCGCGACCGCGGTCGCCACGGAGAGCCAGGCCCACGCCGAAGGCGCGCCCGCCGTCTCGGTCGTCGCGGGCTTGCTCAAAACCGAGGCCCTCCCTGAGCGCGCAGCGCGATGCAGCGCTTCGCCTCGGCGACGCCCTCTCGAAAGCCGCGCTCGGCCGCCTCGAGCTTCTCCAGCCTCGGCTCGAAGAACGCGGCGAAGCGCTCGAGCTCCGCGGCGTCGCAAGTGGCGCCGATGGTCCCCGTCCACGCCCCCGCGTAAGGGACGCGCGCGAGGAGCTCGTCGAAGTGCTCCCGGACGAAGGCGTAGAACACCCGAGCCGTGTCGGGGTGGCGGAGCGCGGCGTTCCGCACGTGCCGGAAATCCCCCCCGCGGATGGTCCCGTTCGCGAACAACGAGAGCGCCGCTCGGAGCGCGGCCGGATCGCGCGCGGAAGCGAGGGCGCCGACCAGCGTCACCCGCTCGTCGGCGGAGGCCGCCCGCGCGAGCCGTGCCGCGTCCAAGCCGTCCTTCGCGACCCCTCCCGCGCGCATGCTCGCGCGCACGGCGAGGGGCGCGAGGTCGGGGTCGGCCGCCTTCGGATCGGCGAGGTACTTCTTGGCGATCGGCTCCAGCATCGAGAGCACGCTCGCGTCGTCGGCCAGATCATGGAGCGTGGCCAGCACCTCGACGCGGAGGGTTCGCACCGCGTCCGCTTCGCCTTTGGCCGGCATCCCGAGGCGCTTCTTGTGAGGGTCGAGCAGCTTGATCACGAAGCGCGAGAAGGCGGGCCGGCTCTTGTCGTCCACGAAGACGCGATCGAGCTCCCCGAGCACGTTGGTCATCGCGAGCACGACGACGCGCGAGGTCTCACGGGTGGCCCCGGCGCGGCTCAACAGATCGACGACGAAGGAGGGAGGCGCGCGCCCGAGGAGAACGAGGGCCCACGCGTTCAAGAGGAGGCCGGCCCGCTCCGTCTCGCGGAGCGACCCGAAGGAGGCGACGAGACGCTTCGTCGCCGCGGCGTCGAGCTCGTAGCGGAAGTAGCCCGCCTCGTCCGCGTCGGGGAAGACCCAGGGGCAGGACTCGCCGCTCTTCTTCTTCGGCGGGAGGTCGACGACGGCCGGAGCGTCCCCATCGACGACGACGCAGGGCGCCTTCGTCCCCTCGATCGAGAGGCACACCGGGAAAATGAACTTCCGCTTCGCCCCGCCCGCGTCGGAGGCGACGAGGGTCACCCTTCGGGCGTCGCAGTCCACCGTCGCGCGCACGAGGGGCGCCCCGGGCTGGTCGAGCAGCGAGGCCGCCACCTTCGAGACGGGGAGCTTCTCCGTGGCGTCGAACGCGGCGAAGAGACGCTTGCTCGTCACGCTCCCGTGGGCGTTGTCACGCACGTATCGAGCGAGCGCGCGGCGCATCTCCGCCTCGCCGATCCACGACTCCAGCATCGTGAGGATGGCGGCCCCCTTGGAGTAGGCCGTCCAGCCGCCGGCCTCGCGGACGTCCCCCGAGGTCTCCACCCTCGGCCTCACCGCGGCGGCCGACGGCAGGGCGTCCGCGTTCATCGCGTAGCTCGACTCGATCACGCGCTCGGCGCGTCCGTCGAACCCGGGGAAGGCCTCGTCCGCGATCTTGGGAGCCATCCACGTGGCGAAGCCCTCGTTCAGCCAGAGGTCGTCCCACCACGCGATGGTCACGAGGTTGCCGAACCACTGGTGGGCGAGCTCGTGGGCCATGATGATCTGCATGCGCCGCCGGAGGTTGGCCGGGGTCGTGTCGTCGATCTCGACGAGCTCTTGGCGGAACGTCACGAGCCCCGCGTTCTCCATGGCCCCCGCCCCGAAGTTCGGCACCGACGCGATGTCGAGCTTGCCGTACGCGTAGGGGACCTCGAAGTAGCGCTCGAGGGCGGAGAGCGATGCGGCGGCCGCTTCGGCGGTCGCCTTGCCGAGGCGCGCTCGGCCGTGGGGGGCGACGAAGCGGACGGGCGTGGCCGCGCCCGCCGGTCCGTCGAGCAGCTCCAGATCTCCGACCGCGACCGCGAACAGGTAGGTCGGCAGGGGCGCCGTCTTGGCGAAGGATATCTTCGTGGTGGCGCCCTCGCTCTCGCGGCCGATCTCCTTGGTGTTGGCGACGGCCGTCATCCCCGCCGGCACGTGGAGGACGAGCTCGAACGGCGTCTTGAACGCGGGCTCGTCGAAGCAAGGAAAGGCGCGCCGCGCGTCGTCGGGCTCCATCTGGGAGAAGGCGTAGGCACGGCCGCCCTCGTTCACCGCGTAGATGCCGGAGAGGCTCCCGAATTTCGCCTCGTACTCGAGCTTCAGCGTCGCCGTCCCGCGAGCAAAGATGCGGTCGCCGCGCAGGACGAGCTCGTCCATCCCCTCGCGCGCGCCGAACGCGGCCCTCGGCGTCGGGGAGAGCGACAGCGTCTCGTGGTCGGTCACGAGCTGGGCCTTCTCGACGCGGAGCTCTTTGCCGTGGAGCACGATGTCGCGCGTGTCGCCCTCGATGCGCAGATCGATCTCCACCCGCCCGCGGAAGACGGGCTTCGCCGGGTCGATGGAGAGGTCGAGCCGGTACGACGTCGGGGCCACGGCCGCGGGGAGCCGCACCGACGTCGCCGGCGCGATCCCTTCCGGGGCGTGATCCTCGAGCGCGGGCGCCGAGCGTCGCTGGCTGTGGGCCGGGTCGCGAGGCGCGGCCTGCTCCGAGCACGCCACGGCGAGGGCCGCGAGCGCGAGCGTCCGTGCGATCGTCATCGCTTTTTGTTCTTCTTCGACTTCGACTTCTCGGCCGTCTTCTTCTTCTTGGTCTTCTTCTTCTTCGTCGACGTCGAGCCGTCGTCGGCAGGCTCGCGCTTTTCGTCGGCGTCGGCGGCGTCGCCCTTGGCGAGGGCGCTCCCTCCCCGCAGGAACTCCAGCGCCTTCTCGAGGTGGTCGTCGGCGACGACGTGGCCGACCGGGCGGGAGATGCTCCGGCTCGGCCACTTCGCCTTCTTGAGAGCCTTGGCGAGCTCGCGCTCGTCCTTCGCGGTGTCGTCCTTCGACGCGATGCCGAGGAAGATGGGCTTCTTGTTCTTCACCGCCTTCGCGTTGGCGAGCGTCCCTTTGTGGGCCGCGCCGCCCGCGAACACCGCGTAGCCGTCGACGTCGAGCCGCCCCCGCAGCGCGAGCGACGCCGCGTAGAACGCCCCGTTCGAGAAGCCCATCACGTAGACCTCATCGAAAGAGGCGCCCTCGCGCTTCTCGACGAGGGCCTTGGCCTGCATCCATTCCTCGACGACCTCGTCCTCGACTGCGCGGGACTTGCTGGGCCAGGCGTAGGTGTCGTCCTTGTTCGACGAGCCGGCGCTGAGCCGCCCCCGCGGCGCGAACAGGCTGAAGCCGAGGCGCTTGCCCGCGTTCGCGAGGCCCTTCTGCAGCGAGTGCTGCCAGCCGCTCCCTTCCTGCACGAGGCCGTGGAGGAAGATGACGAGGGTGCGCTTGCCCGCCTTCGACTTGGGCCCCTTCGCGTAACAGACGTCGTGGGGGAGCGCCTCGAGCTCGGGAGCGCACCAGTCGGACGGCTTCTTGCCGTCGGCGGCTTCTTTCGGGGGCTCCGCGGGTCGATCACGCTCCGACTCGCGCGCAAGGATCTCGCCCGGCTCGGGAGCGGCGAGGGCGGCGCGGGCGCACGCGAAGGTCGAGACGAACAGGGCGGCGGTGGTGAGGCGACGAAGCAGCCGCATGTCGCTTCGTTAGCCGACCTCCTCCGCGGACGGAAGGCGCACCTTTGCGCGGCCGCTCTTCGCGCCCTTGACGAGGTACGTCGTCATCTCCCCCTTCCCCTTCACCGCGATGGGCCCCCGCGACTCCAGCTCGAACGCGTCGCGCACGAGCTCGGCCGTCGTCTCGCTGATGTGCACGGTGTCGCGGATTCCGTGGGATTCCATCCGGCTCGCCGTGTTCACGGTGTCGCCCCAGAGATCGTAGATGAACTTCTTCTTGCCGATGACCCCCGCCACGACCGGCCCCGAGTGCACGCCGATGCGAACGGCGAGGCCGTAGCCCTTGTCCGCGTTGATGCGCGCGAGCTCGTCCCTCATGCACAGCGCCATCTCGACGGTGACGTGGGCGTGATCCGGCCGCGGGACGGGGAGCCCGGCCGCGACCATGTAGCAGTCGCCGATCGTCTTGATCTTCTCGAGCTCGAGCCGCCCCGCGATCTCGTCGAAGCTGGTGAAGACCTCGTTGAGCACCCGGACGAGCTCCGCGGGAGGGAGGCGCGCCGAGAGCTCGGTGAAGCCGACGATGTCCGCGAAGAGCACGCTCACCTCCGCGAAGCCGTCGGCGATCGACTGCTCGCCGCCTTTGAGCCTGTTCGAGATCGTCGGAGGGAGGATGTTGAGGAGGAGCTGCTCGCTGCGCTCGTGCTCGAGGGCGAGGTTCTGCTCCGCGTGGCGCGTGTCGGCGTCGAACAAATAGCCGAGCAGCACCAGCGTGCCGAACGTCGTCACGATCGTCACCGCCTTGAGGCCGGCCGCGATCCGAGGGTCGAGGTGGATCGCGGCCGCGCCCTCATCCATCACGAACGTGAAGTACAGGTAGGCGCCGACGCTGACCGCGGAGAACGGATAGAAGAACGAGGCCCGCCGCGGGGTGACGAGGAACACGACGGCCGCGAACGCGAAGAAGTAGTACTGATAGCCGACCTGAGGGCCGAGGTAGTGGGCCACCGCGGCGAGGTGGCCGTTGCACGTGGCGAGGAAGACGCCGATCGCCGCGACCCGGTGCCCGCGCGCGACGAGCACGGGGACCGTGCATTGAACGACGAACGCGGTCAGGTTCGCGACGAGCCCGAACCAGAAGATCTTGGGATCGGACCAGTAGAGCGCGGTGAAGGCGATGCAGGTGGCGGCGGCGATGACCGCGCTCTGGTTGAGCAAGCGGGTCTTGCGCTCCTCCTCTGGAGGGAGGCCCTCCGTACCGAGCTGGCTGATCCTCCGGAACTGCGCGCCGATCCCGAGCAAGCGCTTCGACATCGGGCCCTCTCAGCGTTGGGCCCGCAAGAAGACGAGGACCCCGAGCACGAGCGCACACGCCGCGAGCAACACGACGAGCACGACGCCGATGGTCGTGAAGCTCACCGGCTTGCGCTTGCCCTTGGGCGAAGCCCGGAGAGACTTGTCGGGGGGGAGGTAGTGCTCCGGCCGGCGATCCAGCTTCCGCGTCGGGGCACGACGCGGGTCGGCCCGGGAGACGTCGATCTTTCCTTCCGGCCCTTCTCTCGGCGCGCGGCCGACCCCGATCACGACCTGACCGGCGACGCCCTTCTCTTGGGGCTGGCTCGGCGGCTCCTTCGGCACGCGCGACGAGCCACCCGAGACGACCATGGTGCCGCGGGGCCCGACGGCGGGACGCGGCTCCGACGGCCCTGCATCCGGCTCGAACGACCGCGGCGGATCTTCCACGGTGTCCCGGGGCATGCCCATCCGCTCCGTCTTTCGGAGCGAGGCGAGGGACTTGGGATCGATGGCCATCCTTGACCGGAGGAGTGTAGCGCCCCCGCCCCTCGGCGCGCGAGAAGACGGCGCTCAGGTCACCGATTCGCTCTCGAGGAGATTCAGCAGCTCGTCCGCGCGCTCGCCGTCGATGCCGAGGGCCTCCGCCATCTCGTTGATGAGATCGTTCTCCTCGTCGCGGATCTCGCTGTCCGCAAACGCCACCGCGGCCGCGAGCGAGAACGCCGCCTCGACGAGCGCGGGATCCTCCTGGAGGGTGGGCGCGATCGCGGCGAGGCGGGCCTCCGTCCCCTCCGCATAGCGCGCCTTGCACTCGTCGAAGAGCCGGTCGATATGGGTGCTGCGGACGGCGTTGTCGGTGAGGCCGCGAACCGCACCTCGCAGCACCTCGCGCTCCGAGTCCGAGAACTCTCCGTCGACCGCGATCATCAAGAACATCGCCTCGAACAGAGCCTCGAAACGGCGCTTCGCATCCGGATCACCCGCGAACGGATCGTCGCTGGGCTGCGGCCGCGTGAACATCACGCTGGCAGGCTGACCGACCTCTCGGAAATGGTCGCGGATGCGCTCGAGGGTCTTCGGCTGGAGCTTGATCATGCGCGCATGATTTCGTTGACCGACCCGTGCGTCAACGAGGCAAACGGAGGGTCGCCGGAGATTGTGTCGGATCTCCGGCGACGGTGCGCGGGGCTGGTCAGCCGCCGCTCATGTGACGGATGATCGCATCCCCGAACTCGCTGCACTTCACCTCCGTCGCGCCCTCCATGAGGCGGGCGAAGTCGTAGGTCACGGTGCCGGCCGAGATCGCCCCGTCCATGCCGCGGATGACGAGGTCGGCCGCCTCGTTCCAGCCGAGGTGGCGCAGCATCATCTCCCCGGAGAGGATCACCGAGCCCGGGTTCACCTTGTCGAGGTTCGCGTACTTGGGAGCGGTGCCGTGCGTCGCCTCGAAGATGGCGTGACCGGTGACGTAGTTGATGTTGCCGCCCGGCGCGATCCCGATGCCGCCGACCTGCGCCGCGAGGGCGTCGGAGAGATAGTCGCCGTTGAGGTTGAGCGTCGCGATGACGTCGAACTCCTTGGGCCGGGTGAGCACCTGCTGCAGGGTGATGTCCGCGATCGAGTCCTTGATGCGGAGCATCTTCTTCCACTTGCCGTTGCCGTGGGTCTCCCAGAGCTTCAGCGCGGCCTCGACCTCGTCGCGGAACTCCTTCTGGGCATCGGGCGGGGCCATGTCGTAGCCCGGCTCGACGAGCTTGGCGTTGTCTTCGACGGAGAGATCCGGCTGCGCCTCTTTGTTTCCGAGGATCCAGGACTCACGCTCGGTCACGACCACGCTCCGGAAGTCGCGCGTCGCCAAGTCGTAGCCCCAGTTCTTGAAGGCCCCCTCCGTGAACTTCATGATGTTGCCCTTGTGGACGATGTTCACGCTCTTGCGCTTGTAGCGGAGGGCGTACTGCACGGCGGCGCGAACGAGCCGCTCCGTCCCGTCGCGGCTCACCGGCTTGATGCCGATGCCGCTCGTCTGGGGGAAGCGGATCTTCTTCACCTTCATCTCGTCCTGGAGGAACGCGATGACCTTCTTCGCCTCCGCGCTCTCTGCCTCCCACTCGATGCCGGCGTAGATGTCCTCCGTGTTCTCTCGGAAGATCACCATGTCGACGTTGCCCGGGTTGTGCACCGGAGAAGGCACGCCCTTGAACCAGCGCACCGGCCGCAGACACACGTAGAGATCGAGCATCTGGCGAAGCGCGACGTTCAGCGAGCGGATGCCCTTGCCGATCGGCGTCGTGAGGGGACCTTTGATGCCCACGAGGTACTCGCGGTACGCGTCGACCGTCCCCTGAGGGAGCCAGTCGTTGAACTGACGGAACGCCTTCTCCCCCGCGAAGACTTCGTACCAGGCGATCTTCTTCTTGCCGCCGTAGGCCTTCTCGACCGCCGCATCGAGGACGCGCACGCTGGCGCGCCAGATGTCCGGTCCGGTGCCGTCCCCCTCGATGAACGGGATGATGGGTCGGTCGGGGACGGAGAGCGCTCCGTCCCTCATCGTGATCGCTTCGCCTGTCGAGGGCCGCGGAAAATCTGCCATGGTCGCGCGGGCCTATCAGAGGGAGGGATGTGCTGCAAGCGCGTGGCCGGTTGCCGCAGCGCGTCTCGAAGCGTGAGCGCGAAGCCCTCGTCGAGCGTTCGCAACTCACAATATGATGAACGTCATGCGGGCACCCTCAGGCTCGGCCGTCGGCGGCGCGTTCCTCATCTTCACCCTCACGATCGGGGCTCGGGCCCAAGCGCCTGTCGACGCGGAGCGCGCGCAGCGGCTGTTCGACGAGGCGCTGTCACTCTCGGACCAGGGGCGATGGAGCGAGGCGTGCCCGAAGTTTCGCGACAGCTTCGCGACCGCGCCGGGGGTGGGCGCGCTGCTCAACGTCGCCGCCTGCAGCGCACGCGAAGGGAAGGTCTCCGCCGCGCGCTCGGAGTACCGCCGCGCGCTCGAGCTCAACGCCGCCACGCCGGACCCGGAGCGAAAGAGGGCGATCGACGCGCAGGCGCAGCAGGCGATCGCCGAGCTGACAGGTCGGCTCGGGCGCGTCGTCCTGCGCTTCGACCGAGCCTCTCCCGGCGCGCGCGTATCGATCGACGGCGTCGCGGTCGAAGGAGGGCCCTCGTTCGAGGTCGATCCGGGTCCCCACACCGTCCGCGTCGAGGCCGAGGGCTCGACCGTGGTCGAGGCGAAGATCACCGTCGAGCCGGGGCGCGAGACGGTCGTGCCGGTCGCGCTGGGCGGCGCGAAGGGAGCCTCGACGGCCCTCGTCCCGCCGGGCGCGCGTTCGGCGAACGATCGACTCGCGATCGCCGGATCGATCCTCGGGGTGGCGGGCGCGCTCGGCGTCGCCACGAGCGCCGTGCTCTACACCCTCGCCGCCGATCGCGCGTCCGCGCTTCGAGCGGAGTGCGGGCCGGACGTCGCGCCGCCGCTCTGCCCCAACGGCCGCGCCGAGATCGCCGACGAGCTCGGCAGAGAAGGGCGCTCGCTCGCGATCGGGGCAGCCGTATGTGTGGGCGTGGGGGGCGCAGCGGCCGCCTCCGGCGTCGCGATGCTGATCGCTGACGCCGTGATGGGCTCACGAAGAGAAGAAGCTCGTTCCGTGATGCTCACCGCCTTTGTCCCAGCAGGGGGATTCGGCCTCGGCGTCGAAGGGGTGCTCCCGTGAAGACCGCGAGAGCTCGGTCCGCGCTCGCGGTGCTCGGCCTCACCTCGACGGCGGCGTGCTTCGACGTGCTCGCTCCCTACGAGGCGGGCGGGGGCGCGAGCGCCGGAGGCGCCGGCGCGGACATCGATGTTCCCTCCGGAGGCGGAGCGGACGAGCAAGGCGGGGGCAAGATCACCCTCGCCGAGGAGGCTTGCGACAACGGGGTCGACGACGACGGCGACGGGCTCGTCGACTGCGCCGACTCCGACGGGTGCCCCGGGTTCGTGTGTCACCCATGGCCGGCGACGGGATGGGAAGGTCCCTTGATCGTTCGCGACGCCGACGACGATACGCCGTGCCCGGGCGCATACCCTCGCGACCGAGGGGTGGGGGCGTTGCTCGATGACGACCAGGATCCTTGCTCGTGCGCGTGCGGCCCGATGAAAGGTCGATGCCGCGGAGACCTCGAGCTCTTCGACGACGGGGCCTGCGCGACAGCGGCCCAGACGCTGGCGACGGGCGACGTCGGGGCCTGCGGCCTGGAAGCCGGCAGCGCGGGCTCCGGGCGGCTCTCGCTCGAGAGCGTGGAGCTCTCGTGCGGGGCCTCCGCTCCGCCGGTGGTTCCGGCGCGGGCGGTGAGAACGTGCGAAGGCGGCCCGGGGGGAGGCTGCCCCGAAGGATCGGCCTGCCTGCGGCCCATGGAGCCGGGGACGTTGGTCTGCGTGCGCGGCCCCCGCGACGCCGCCGCGTGCCCGGCCGGGTTCGATGAGCGTCACCTCCTCGTCGCGCAACCGGCGAGCGCGCTCGCCTGCTCCGACGAGGACTGCGCGTGCGATCCCATCGTCGCTCCGACGTGCGCCGGAGCCGTCTCGCTCCGCCAGAGCTCGTGTACCTCGGCGGTCGTGGGCGTCGTGTCCACGGAAGCGACGTGTGCCTCGTTCGGAGGGAGCGTCGCGTTCGGGGCGGTCGACCTCGGCGCGACCCCGAGCGGCGGCTCCTGCCGCGCCACCTCCTCGCCCGCGTGGAGCGAGGACGCCGCGGTATTGTGCTGCGCGACGCAAATCTGAGGGCGGAGCAGCGTTCCTGCTCGTGGTGGCGCCCTCCTCGTATCCGGCCGTGGTAAGGAGCGGGACATGACTCGACGACGCACGCGCGCCCTCGCGCGGTCCCTCGGTGCGGCCCTGCTCCTCGCCCTCGCAGCCGCTGCCTCGGCCCCGCCCCGCGAAGCGAACGCCGCCGTCGTCGAGAAGATCGTGGCCGTCGTGGGCGACGACGCGATCCTCCTCAGCGAGCTTCGCGCGCGCGCTGCTCCCCTCGTGCGCGTGCTCGCGACGAAGGCCCCTCCCGGCCCGCAGCGCACCGCCGCCGAGACCCAGATCTATCGGGACGTCCTCGGCCACATGATCGAGGAGACCCTCGAGGCCCAAGCGGCCGAGCGCCAGAAGGTCACCATCACCCCCGACGAGGTCGACAAGGCGGTCGAGAACGTCGCGGCCCAGCAGCGGATGACGGTGGACCAGCTCCTGACCCTGGCGGAGCAGCGGAGCGGGCTCACGGAGCTCGACTATCGAGCGGAGATTCGGCGGCAGGTGCTGGAGGGCAAGCTGCTCTCGCAGCGGGTGCGCGGCCGCATCCGGATCACCGAAGAGGATCTGAAGAACGCCTACAACCGCACCCTTCGCGAAGAGCGGGAGCGCCGGGAGTATCGCCCTCAGATCATCCTCGTGACGATCCCCCAGAACGCGAAGCCCGAGGTCGTCGCCGAGCGGCAGAAGCTCATCGACGACATCTACAAGAGCCTGAAGAGCGGGGCGACGTTCGACGCGATGGCCCAGCAGTACTCGGAGGAGACGAAGTCAGCCCCCAAGGGCGGCGACATGGGAATCTACGCGCCGGTGAAGACACAGGCAGCCCAGCTCGGGAAGCGGCCCGCCCTCTCCGAAGAGGTGGAGGCGAAGGTCCTGCCCCTCGAGCCGGGCGAGTTCACCGCGCCGTTCCGCCTCGGCGACGCGCTCCTCATCATGGGCCTCAAGAGCCGTCAGCCCTCGAAGTACACGAGCTTCGAAGCGGCGAAGGAGGAGATGGTCCAGCGCGTCCAGAACGAGATCCTCGCCCGCGAGAAGGAGACGTGGATCGAGGACCTCAAGAAGCGGACGCACATCGAGATCAGGCTCTGAAGAGGCAGCTCCGCGTCCAGGGGCACCGCGCGCCCGGCGACTGCGTGTCGTGCGGGCGCTGCTGTTTCGACCCGCGCGCCGACTACCTCCCCGTCTTCGGGAACGACCTCGCGCGGATGAGCGAGGTCGCGCGGGCGCGGACCCGCGTCGACGCGGACGGGCGGCGCTTCATGAAGCTCTCGGGCGGCCACTGCGCGGCCCTCGCCGTCGACCTAGAGGCGGGCCGCTTCGAATGCCGCATCTACGGAGAGCGCCCCGACGTGTGCCGCTGGCTGGAGCCCGGCTCCGGTCCTTGCGTCGACAAGATCGCGAGCGTCGATCCTCTCGCGCCGCGCGGGTGAGCGCTTCGCTTCACGGGCTCTCCTCCACCCCCGCATCGACGACGGGGCGCTTCACGTCCATCTCGACCTCCACCGTGAGGACCTGACCCGGGGTGAGATCCAGCGTGCGCTTCGCCTCCGGCGCGCGCGGGTGTCGAAAGACGAGCTCGTGGCGCCCGGGTGAGAGCAGGAGAGGACGCCCGATCGGCGTCGTGTCGAAGAGGTTGCCGTCGACGTAGACGTCGGCCCACGGGCGCGCGAGCAGCCGGACGCTGGCGCTCGCCGCGCCCTTCGGCACCCCCGCCTTCGTCGCCGAGCCGGGATCGTAGAGGACCACCCAGAGACCGACCGCGACCATCGCCGCGAGCACGATGGCGAGTCGCCGCGCGAGCGCGGCCGCGCCCGGTGGATCCGCGGCGGAGACGGCGATCTCGGGTCGACCCCTCATCCGCGCCACGAGCCCGCGGGCGAGGGCCCCCGCGCGCTCCGCCCCACCGAGCGCGCTCGCGAGATCGTCGGCGAAGCGCCCCGCGTTCTCGTAGCGGAGGGTGGGAACCTTCTGCAGACTCTTGCCGACGACCCGTTCGATCGCGGTCGGCGCCTCGATCGGATCGGGCTCGAGGGTGCGGATCCTCCGGGCCGTGCTCTCGACGCCGCGGACGTCCTCGAACGGGTGACGCTCCGAAAGGAGCTCGTAGAGGATCACGCCGAGCGAGAAGACGTCCCCCGCTCGATCCGCGGGCGCGCCGCTCACGCGCTCCGGAGACTTGTATCCCTCCTCCGGCCCCGCGCCCGGCACGTCGCGCTCGTTTCGGGCTTGGTCTTGGCCGAGGACCCGCGCGTCCCAGAGGCCGCCGACCACCACCTCGCCGCGATCGGTCACGAACGCGCTCTCCGGGCACAGCGCCCCGTGGGCGACCCCGGCCTCGTGGATCTTCGCGACCGCCTTGCCCAGCATCCAGGCAGCGGCCCCGCGCAGCTCGAGGCTCGCGCTCTTCTGCGCCGAGAGCGCGTCCATGACATCGCGCAGGCTCGGCCCGCTCGGGGCGCGCGTGACGACGGCTGTCCTCCCTTCGTGAGAGAGCACGTCCAACAGGCCGAGCGCCGCTTCGAACCCGAGGCGAGCGAGGACGGTCGACGCTTGCAACAGCCGAGCGTTGGCGGTCTCGCTCACCTGCGCCGAAGGCGGGGTCATCGTGATCCAAACCGCGTGACCGACCTCGCGATGCACCGCCTTGAAGGTCGTGAAGGCGGCGCCTCCTCGCACGACCGACTCGAGGCGGTAGGGCGCGACGTCGCCGAGCGAGACCTCCTTCGCGCTCTTCGCGCGGCTCGCGGCCGGCTTCGTCACGCGTGCGATCCGATCACGGCGCGCCGAGCCCGAGCCGCGCCCTCGCCGCCGCGAACAGGCGCGCCAAAGGGGTGCCCTCGCCGCCCTCGGAGAGGGATGGATCGAGCCCGGCGATCACGGCGACAGAGGGCTCCAGCGCGACGACGACGAGGGCTCCGCGCTGGCGATCGACAGCCTCGAACAGCGCGGCGAGCGACGCGGAGGAGGAGGGCGATTCCGCGGTGACGACGAGCAGATCGGGGGAGGAGGCGGCGCCCAGGAGCTCGATCGCTGCCTCCACGGGGGCATCGTCGACGCGGCGGTCCACCGCGAGCCCCTCCGGGAGCGCGCGGTCTCCATCGAAGGTGAACGTGCCGAGCACGGCGCAGCGAGGATCGGAGATCGTCGCGCAGCGCTTGCCGCGCGAAGCGGCGATCTGAACGAGCGAGGCGTTCGCCGTGGTCTCCACGGCGGGGAGGACCGGCAGCGATCCGATCGGGGCCGTCGCCGCGACGCGGGCGGGATGGAACGCGCGCACGGGGCGGCCGCGGAACGAGATCCGCTGCGCCACCTCCTCGGGGAGCTCCGATCCGATCAGCAACGAAACCAAGCCGAACAGCCGGCGGGGCTGGCTCACCGCGACGAGGACGACATCCTCGGATCGCCACGTCCAGACGGGCGCGGCCGCGCCGAACTCCGCCTCGAGGCTGCCGCGCGCCCCACGGTAACCCCCAACGCGGACCGCGGGCATGCTCGGCGCGCCCCCCCCGCCTCGGAGGAAGGAGCCGATCGCCTCCGCCGCGTCGGGCACCTGCTCCCCTTCGTGCCCGATGACGATCGCCGCGAAGACTTCGGCCACGCCGCGCGCGCGCACGTCCTCACCGAAAGCGAGATCACCCCCGGCGATGGTGGCGAGGGCACCCCTTTCCCCGAGGCGGGCCGCAAGCATGGGCACCGCATCGAGGACGGCGCTATCGGAGCCGTCGACGATCGCGTGCACGAAGAACGGGAGGTCGCGCCCGACCAGCTCCTCGACCGCGCCGAGGGCGACGGCGGCTCTTTCGCCGCCGCTCGCCACGTCGGCGAGGCTCACGATCAGATGCACCGAGCAGCGCGCGACCGTCGCCTCCGTCACGAAGTCGTTCGCCTCCCCCCGCTCGTGCTCGGCGTGCTCCGCGATGGTCGCGAAGCCGGGCGCATCGAGGAGCTCTCCTCCCCGCGCGCGGGCGGCGAGCGTGGCCATCACGTCGGGACGAGGCGCTCCCGTGCCGAGCCCATACCAACGGTCGTCCGGCGTCTGGGGAGGGATTTCCAAGACGGCGCCGCGATCGGACAACGCCACCGGCTCGATCCCGAGCCGGGACAGCAGGCACACGACGACAGGTCCTTCGCCCATGGCTCGACGCTACAACGCCTGGCGCTTCGTTTGGCGCGTCTCGACGGCGAGCCGGGCGAGCTCGTCCGCGCGCTCGTTGAGCGGGACGCCGGAGTGACCCGGGACGTAGACGATCGCGATCCCGGACCGGCCCCCGAGCTTGTCGCGTATCCCGGCGATGAGCTCTTGGTTGGCCTTCGCCTTCCAGCCCTTGGTGAGGACGCCGATCGCGTACTTGCTGTCGGTGTGGATCCGGACCGGGGCCGCGTGGCGCTCGGTCATGTCGAGGGCGCGCTCGATCGCGGTGAGCTCGGCGATGTTGTTCGTTCCGACCCCGAGGTACTCGGAGAGCTCCTGGCGCGCCTTGCCGTCGAGCATGACGACGCCCAGCCCAGCCGGCCCCGGATTGCCGGTGCACGCCCCGTCGGTGTACACGGTGATCGCGCCCTCGACGTGAGCGGGAGCGGCCGCCGGGGACCGCTCCGAGGACGCGCCGCGCTTCGAGGGCCGCGCCGGGGTTCCCCCCGAGGCACCATCGGCCCCGCCCGCCGCGGGCGGCTTCCGGTCCGGCTTCTCGGCGGGGGCGCATGTCTCGTCGGGCAACGGCGTCGCGTCGACCACGGCGAGGTTCTTCGCGAGCGCCTCGTACTTGCGTCCGTCGTTGGGCTTGTAGCGGATCTCGACCTTGCCGCCCGCGACCGCGAGCTCGCCGGAGCTCGTCGCGCGAGCGAAGACTGTCTGTCCGCGGAGGGCGGCTCGAACCCAAGGCATGGTCGGGCTTTTACCAAACCAGCCGGGGCGCGGCGATGGTCGCCGGCAGGCCGGAAGGCCACAACGTTCGCCTTCTCACGGGAGGAAGAGCGTAATAAAAGCCGCTCGTGGTCTCTCGTTCGATCTTCTCTCCCGGCCTCTTCGACGGCCAAGTGGCGCTCGTCACCGGAGGCGGCAGCGGCATCGGGCTCTCCACCGCCCGCGAGCTCGCGCACTTGGGGGCGCGGGTCGCGATCTGCGGTCGAAACGCCGAGAAGATCCAGGCCGCGCTCGAAGAGCTCGCGGCCACGACCGCGCGCGAGAACCTCCACGGCTCCTCCTGCGACATCCGCGAGCCGGAGGGCGTCGCGCGGTTCGTCGGCGAGGTGCTCGAGCGCTTCGGGCAGATCGACGTGCTCGTCAACAACGCAGGCGGCCAGTTCCCGACCCCGGCCGAGGCGATGTCGCTGAAGGGATGGGAGGCGGTCATCCGCAACAACCTCAACGGCACCTTCAACATGACCCGCGAGGTCGCGACCCGCGCGATGCTCCCGCGCGCTCGAGGTCGCATCGTGAACGTGACGGCGATGGTGGCGCGCGGCTTCCCGGGGATGAGCCACACCGGGGCGGCGCGGGCCGGGGTAGAGAACCTCACGAAGAGCCTCGCCGTCGAGTGGGCCTCGCGCGGCATCCGCGTGAACGCGGTCGCCCCCGGCAACAACATCCGCTCCAGCGGCACCGCCCAATACGGCGAGGCGATGCTCGAGGTGACGCGCAAGGCGACGCCCCTCAAGCGCCTCGGCACCCCGGACGAGGTGGCGCGCGTCATCGTGTTCCTCGCGAGCGACGCGAACGACTTCGTCACCGGACAGGTCTGGGGCATCGACGGAGGCCAGCCGCTCTGGGGCGACATCTGGCAGATCGAGGATCGCGAGCCGTCGTGAGCCAAGCGACGCCCAGCGATGCGCTCCCTCTCCGGAGCCCGAAGCTCCACGCCTTCGGTGAGGCGGTCTGGGGCTGGCTCGCGGCGCGCTGGTACAACCTGAGGAGCTACTTCACCGATCGAGCGCCGACGTTCATGACCGCGCTCGTGCCGATGGTGGCGCTGTCGAGCATCCTCTACATGCGCTACCCGCTCACGACGAATTACATCTTCGACGAGCAGGAGGCGCTCCTCGGCAACCCGTACGTGAACCAGCAGTTCAAGTACGAGGACGCGATCTATCGGGACTTCTGGGGCCTCCCCGCGAACGCGAGCATCGGATCCTACCGCCCGGTGCCGAACTACTTCTGGCGCTCATGGGTGGAGCTCGGGCAGCGCGGCCAGGTCGTCTACGACAAGCACGCCTCCGAGAAGACCAAGCAGTGGTTCGTCGAGCACGGAGACAAGAAGCCGCTCGACCTCGCGGAGAAGGGCCGGACGTCTTGGCCGCAGCACCTGTTCAACCTCTTCTTCCACGGGGTGAACGGGGCCATCTTCACCGCGATGGGCTTCCGCCTGACGAGGCGGAAGATGCTCGCGTGGTTCGCGGGGACGACCTTCGTCACGTGCGCCCTCCTCACCGAGGCGGTCTCGGGCGTCGTCGGCCTCGCCGACTGCCTCGGCGGGCTGGGAGCGCTGCTCGCGCTCGCCGCCCTCGGGATGCGCGCCCACGTGATGCCGTTCGCCGTCTTCCTCGGGGTGATGCTCGGCCTCTTCTCGAAGGAGAGCGCCATCGTCTGCGTGCCCCTCGTCCCTGTCGCCGCCCTCTTGAGCGCGCCCCTCGTTCATCCGGAGCGCCCGGCGCGCGTCGCCCGCGCCGCCCTCTCCCTCGTGGGCGTGCTCGCCGCGTTCGTGGTCTACACCGAGCTGCGCAAGCGGTGGTTTCCCTCCCCGCTCCCCTCGGAGCTGACGGAGCCTCTCCAGGACGAGAGCTCGATGTCGGAGCGGTTCACGCGCGACTTCATGATCTGGTTCCACCAGGCGCCGCTGCCGAAGGACCCGCTCAACAACCCGCTCGTGGACGCGCCCGCCGCCGACCTGCGCGTCGCGGGGGCGATGCGCGTGTACTTCCGCGGGCTCGTCCAGGTCGTCTTCCCTTGGCACCTGTCCGGTGACTACTCCGCCCCGCAGGAGCCCGTCCCCGCCGCCGTGATCTTCCCGGAGAGCGTGCTCGGTTGGATCCTCACGCTGTGCCCGCTGGGCGCGGCGCTCGGGCTGTGGGTGGTCGCCCTCCGGCGCGAGATGTTCGAGCGCAAGAAGCTCGAGGCCGCCCCCACCCTGCCGCGAGAAGAGCCCTCCTATTGGCAGGTGCCGTTCAAGAAGTACGTGACCTTCACCGGCCGCGCGAGCAGAGCGGAGGTGCTCGGCTTCTTCTTCTTGAACCTCTGCTTCTCGTTGGTCCTGGTCGCGCTGTGGCGCCTCTCGAGCTGGCCCGTCTTCATGAAGGTCTTGTTCGCGGGCCAGCTCCTCACCGCCGTCCCGTGGGCCGCGCTCGTCGTCCGCCGCCTCCACGACCTCGGGCGGAGCGGCAAGCTCGCGCTCCTCGTCCTCGTGCCCGTGATCGGGTGGATCGCGCTCGTCTACCTCATGGCGTCGCGCGGCGCCCCGGAGGAGAATTTCTACGGCGAACGACCGCGCGACGCAGACCGCCTCGGGGCGGCGTGGCCCAAGACATTCATGGGCCGCAACTGGCGCTGGCTCTCGCGGGGGGCGCTCGAGATCGCCATCATCGCGGGGGCTTCGTTCCTCGCCTACAAGATGATCGGGATCGGCCCGAGCGACATCAACAAAGACATCGGGGACTCGGATCCGAAGCACAACATCGTGATCCCCGATTGGCTGCTGAAGGACGTGCTCGCGTACAGCGCCCTCGGCTGCGTCGCCTTCGGCTGCTTCGTCGAGTCGCTGTGGAAGAGGCGCACCCACGGCCGCCATGACTACGCGATCGTCCTCACCGCGATCGCGATGGTCTGGGTCGTCGTGAGCTACTTCCCCCACTCGAACATGTACGTGCTGCTGCCGACGGTGCGGGCGGAGCGCCTCTGGTACTTCCCCGTCCTCGGCACGACCGTCCTCGTCACCCTCGCCCTCGGCGGGGCCTACGATCGGCTGCGCCGATCGTCGCAGTGGCGCGACCACGCGTGGATGGTGCCGGCGGTGTTCCTCACGTTCCAGGCCGGGCGGGCCTACTGGCACGCCACCGACTACCGCGACGACTTGATCTTCTGGCGCGAGACGAAGGACTCCGTGCCCAACAGCGCGAAGGCTCACCTCAACTACTCGGTCATGGCGGGGGCGCGCGGGATGATGGAGATTCGCCTCCAAGAGAGCCACATCGCGCGCAACCTCGCCCCGGACTGGTCGATGGCCCACGTCTACACGGGAGACACGCTGTGCCGATGGCCGGGCCAGACGCGCGTCGCGGAGGCGTGGCCCCACTACGCGCGCGGCTTCGAGATCGGCCCCAACGAGAAGTCGCTCATCACCCTCGCCCTCCAGTGCCTCTGGGACACGAAGGCGCTCAAGCAGCACGAGGTCGAGCTGCGCGACATGATCAAGCGCCACCCCGGCACGTGGCTCGCGCACCTCGGCAACGACATCCTCGCCAACGGAGACTCCCAAGGCGGGGTGCAGCGCGAGCACAAGGGCCGCGGGTACAACCAAGGGGCGAAGAAGAAGGAAGAGGGCGAGGAGTAGCGGCGCCCCTCAAAAGGCGCGTTCAGGCGCCGACGATCGCGTCCGGAGCCGCGGAGAACACGAGCGCGTCGAGGAGCAAGTCGTCCGGGACGCCCGCGACATCGGGGTGATCGCGGTCGACGCGGATCTCGATGCCTGCGTCGGCGAACCCGACCGCGCGCGCGCCGTTGCGAGAGCCCACCGCCCAGAGCATCTCCGCGACCGTGCCGGCGCGGGGGCGGAGGACGACCCGCTTCTTCGTGCGCGTGCGCTCGCCGAGCTCGATCGCCCGCAGCTCTTCGAGGGGAGCGTTCACGACGTGGCTGTCGATCCCCACCGAGAGGGTCACCTCCTCTTCGAGGAGCGCGGACACGTCGGGCAACCCGTCCCCGAGATCGCGCTCCGTCGTCGGACAGAGGCAGACCTGGGCGCGGGCGCGACCGAGCAGCGTCGCCTCCTCGCGCGTGAGGTGGGTCGCGTGCACCGCCACGAAGCGAGGCGAGAGCACGCCGAGGTGATCGAGCAGCTCCACCGGCCGCTTGCCCGTCTCGGCGAGGCACGCCGCGACCTCCGCCGGCTGCTCCGCGACGTGCATGTGGAGCGGCATGTCGCGCTCGGACGCGAACCGGGAGATCTCCGGCAACCACGCGGGCGGGACGGCGCGCACGCTGTGAGGCGCGACGCCGATGCGGACGCGCGGATCCCCCGCGTAACGCTTCGCGAGCGCGTCGACGTCGCGGAGAGCGTCGTCGAGCGAGGCGTCCGAGAACCTCCGCTGCGCGCCCGAAGGGGCGAGCCCGGGGCCGGCCCGGTGATACACGACCCTCAGCAGCCCCACGCGCAGCCCCGCCTCGAGGGCAGCCTCGATCACGACGTCGCTCATGATCGTTCGGTCTTCGTAGGGGGCGCCGTCGGGGCGGTGGTGGACGTAGTGGAACTCCCCGACCGTGCGCACCCCGCGCCGATGGAGATCGCGGAACGCGATCGAGGAGACGGCGCGGATCGACTCGGGGGTGAGGCTCTCCGCGAGCTCGTACATGGCGGTGCGCCACGACCAGAAGTCGTCGCTGCCCTCCGGTCCGGGACGCTGCGCGCGGCCTCGCATCGCCCGCTGGAACGCGTGAGAGTGCGCGGAGGCGAGGGCGGGCAGGAACATCACTTCCCCCAGTCGACGGGGACGCGGCCAGGGGGCGTCACGTCCGGCATCGAGGGGAACACCTCGCGCGCGAGGTCGGGGAGCGGCGCGCAGAGGCGCTCCCCCAGATCCACGCGCTCCTCGGGATCGTTGAGGACATCGAAGCAGTGGAACGTCCCGTCCCACTCGCGCGCCTCGACCTTCCGCGAGCCCTGCATGAACCCCCAGTTTCGGAAGCCGCACTCCCAGACCCAGGTGCAGTTCGTCATCGGCACGGGGGCGAGGGTCCGCTCGGGGCGCGTGATCGGGTGGCCCATCATCCGCGCCTTGAACGGGGCCATGTTCGGCTCGTCCCACAGACCGAGCAGGTCGAGGATGGTGGGCGCGAGATCGAGGTGCCAGACGAACTCGTACTTCGCCTTCTTGATCGAAGCCTCCTCCTCGGGCTCGAGCGTCCCCGGCGGCGCGTCGATGAAGCCGCGCACGAGCGTCTCCTCGTCGAAGAGGGCGCTCGTGTGCCCCATCTGCCAGTGCTCGCGGAACGACTCGCCGTGGTCGGAGGTGTAGATGATCACGGTCCGCTTGCCGGCCTCGCTCTGGCGCAGCGTCTGAACGAGCTCCGCGACGGCGAGGTCCGACCGGTACACGACGTTCTTGTAGTAGTTGAAGAACGCGGTGTTCCCCTCCGGGGTCCGGTCGTGGGCGCTCGGCAAGAACGGCGTCAGCTCCGAGTCGTAGACGTACGGGTAGTGCACGTTGGAGTAGTGGACGACGGCGAAGTAGGGCTCCTTCAGCTCGCCGATCTCCGAGAGCGCGCGCTCCGTCACCGCCTCATCCATCGCGCCGTAGTCGAGGTCCGCCTGTGAATCGAGCGTGGTCGCGACGCACCCGTGGGAGATGGGCAGGTCCTCGATGTACTGGCGCGCGTTGCCGAAGATGAGGTTCTGGCTGGTCCAGTAGGCAGCGTCGTACCCGCCCGCGGCCGCGTAGTCCCAGAGGAGGGGGACGGAGTGGAGCAGCTCGCGCGACTCCGTCGGACGAACCCCGCTCCAGATGTTGGAGATCGAGATCGCGGTCGTGGACGCGTTCGACCGCAGCTGCATGAGCGGCATGCGGTTCGGAAGGACCGCGTTCGTCCACGGCGTCGCTCCGTCGCAGCGCGGATCCGGATCGGCGCAGATGACGTCCCCGCGCTGGCTCTCCTGGAGGATCAAGAGGACGTTGCGAGGGTGGCTAGGCTTCGGTGTGAGCTTCGGCACCGACTCCGGGTTGCGGCGCTGCACGCGCAGATCGGGCGACTCGTTCGTGATGTCGAAGAGCTCCTTGGCGAGGGCGCGCAGGCCGTGGATGTACAGCGCGTCGGGCGGGGACGCCTGGACCCCGCGGTAGCTCGTCTTCAGAGCGACGGCGACGCGGACGGTGAGAGGGACGAGCGAGAGCACGATGATGTGCGACCAGCGGTTGGGCCGCACGACCTTCCGCGCGATCACGATCGCGCTCCCCGCTACCGCCGCCGCGGCCGCGAAGTGGAAGAGCACGAGGGGCCGGCCGAGAGGGAGCGTGCCCACCATCGACTGCACGAAGTTCTTCGAATGGATCTGGCTGTCCACCCCGAGGTACGTGTTCCACATCGCGAAGAACGCGCCCTCGGTGCCCATGATGAGCACGAACAGCATGAAGAAGAGGGCGGCCATCACCCGCCCCCATGGGCCTTCGCGGCGCGAAGCCGCGTACAGGAGCACCCCCCAAAGGACGACGCTCTCCGCGATCCCGCCCCAGAACGCGAGCTTGTACTGGCGGGGCAGGTTGAAGATGTGGTGCCCGCGCCGGAGGATCTCCCCGTAGAGCACGAAGCCGGACGGGATCAGGAGCGGTGTGAGCTCGAGGAAGAACCTCCCGACGCGCCGGGGCCACACCCAGCGCTTCATCGGGATCTCGAGCTCGGGTTCGACGTTACTGGGCGCCGGGGAAACCATGGTGAACGCGCTCTGCGATGGGCACGAGGTCGCTGCAGCCGTCACGTCCCAAGTCGTGCTTCTCCTCGGGGTCGGCCTTGAGATCGAAGCACCGCCAATCGGAGTCCCACTCTCGCGCGTGGAGCTTGCGATAGTCCTGCATCACCCCCCAGTTCCGGAACGCGCAGCCCCAGACACCGCTGCAGTTCGTCATCGCGAGCACCGGCTGCGGGACGGGGGGCCGAATCCAGCTCTGCCCGACGATGCCCTTCTTGAACGGCTGCAGCTCCTCGTCGTCCCAGAGCCCGAGCAGGTCGAGCACGGTCGGGGTCATGTCGGTCGAGAACACGGGGATGTCCCGGCGCGCCTCGATGTTCTTTCGCTCTTCGTCGGTGAGGGTGCCGGCGGGGGCATAGACCCACCCCGGCACGTGCAGCTCTTCGTCGTAGAGCGACCCGGTGTGGCCCAGCTGATCGTGCTCGCGGAACGCCTCGCCGTGATCGCTCGTGAAGAGGATCACCGTGCGCGACCCCCAGCTCGATGACTTCACCTCCTCGAGGAAGCGCCCGAGGGCCTTGTCCTGGAGGTAGACGGCGTTGCGGTAGTAGTTGCGGTAGGCCTCGTTGTCGTCGGGGGCCTTCGAGCTGAGCGACGGCTGGAACGGCGACTCGTTCGGATCGACCTTGTAGGGCACGTGGGTGTTGCCGACGTGGACGACCGCGAAGAACGGCTCCTTGAGCTCGGGCAGCTCGGCGAGGGCGCGATCCACGAGCAGCGAGTCGTCCCCGCCGACGTCGAGGTCGGAGGTCGGGTCGATGTCGCTCGCCCCGCACTTGAAGCGGGTCGGGAGATCTTGGACCCACAGCCGCGAGTTCGCGAACATCATGTGGTGGCTCGTCCAGTAGGCCGACTCGAGGCCGGCCGCGTGGGCGTAGTCGAAGAGCAGGGGCACGGAATGGAGGCGCTCGCGGCTCTCCACCGGCTCGAGCCCCGACCACAGCACCGCGAGCTGGATGGCCGTCGTCGTCGCGTTCGATCGCAGCTGGAGGAGCGGGAGACGATCCGGGAT
Source organism: Polyangiaceae bacterium (assembly GCA_044225865.1). Lineage (GTDB taxonomy): Bacteria > Myxococcota_A > Polyangia > Polyangiales > Polyangiaceae > Xiheicaenibacterium. Next base: position 29,752 of record JBGAID010000013.1, read on the forward strand.
CGCCGCGTTGACCCGGGGTGAGCTCTTGCACTCGTCCGCGTACGCGGAGCAGTGGGCGTCGGCGCGGACGCTCTCGGTCAAGAGGAGGATCACGTTGCGGGGGACCTTCGGCTTCGCGTGCATCGTCGGCATGGCCGGACACGAGCGCAGCCCGGGACGCACCTGGTCCGGAGTGCGCACGCCGGTGAGCTGCTTGATGAGCCCCCCCATCGCGTGGAAGTAGATGACGTCCGGGGTCGACGCCTGGACCCGCCGATACGAGACGGGGATGAAGAAGACGGCGACGACCGCGACCGGGGAGAACCACCGCGCGAAGCGGGCGCTCATGCGGCGCGGGCGCAGGAGCTTCCGGACGATCACGATCATCGCGATCGAGAGGATGAACGCGGGGGCCACGCTCCAGAGGAAGTTGGACCCGTCCGCGCTCAGCTGACCGAAGACGCTCCCCGTGAACGAAGTGCCGAACAGGGTCGCGTCGAGGTTCAGATAGGTCGAGTACTGGCTGTGGAAGTAGCGCTGTCCGCCCAGTGACGCGGTGAAGAGGATGACGAAGAGGACGGCCGCGACCCAGCGGAAGATCCCCTTGCGGGCGGCGCACGCGCACATCAGCGAGCCCCAGAGCAGGCTGCTCTCGAGGACGGCGAGCGAGTACGACCCGATGTACTTCGGCGGGAGCTTCGCGAGCCGACCGCCTCGGGTCGCGATGTCCGACACGACGACGGCCGCGACCGGGAGCAAGGCGAGCCCGCGGCCGAAGCGGCGTCGCATGCGACCGAAGACGCGAAGCGCCCCGAACTTCCGGCGGCCTCCGGGCGCGGTCGAGGCTCGCTCGGGGGCGAGGGCCTCCGTCGCGGGGGGGGCCGGTTCTGCTTTCTCGGTGGCTTCCATGGACAGCGGCTCGGAGGACGAGCCGATGCATAGATCGTGTCCGCTTTCGAAAGAAGTCGCCAGCGAACGGCAGTTCGGACAAAACGACCGGGCGATGCAAACGGCCTCCGTCGACGACGGCTCCCGAAAAGAACGCTTGACGTCCGAGCTCGCGGCCGCCCTGCTCCGCGAGGCGCGACGGGAGTGGCACCGCGTAAACGACTGCCACTTCCGAGGGGCGCTCACCGTCCCGGTGTTCGTCCTCTCCGAAGGGACGGCCCGGTTGGGCCGCTACGACGCCGAGTCGCGCACGATCGAGATCGCCTCGTCGCTCGCGCTCGAGCACCCGTGGTCCGCCCTCGTGGAGGTGCTCAAGCACGAGATGGCCCATCAGTACGTGTTCGAAGTGCTCGCGATCCACGACGAGACCGCGCACGGGCCCGCCTTCCGCGACGTGTGCGATCGGCTCGGGATCGACGCCCGCGCGAGCGGCCTCCCCGAGGGCCACGCCGCCTCCGAAGAGGAGAACCGGATCCTCTCCCGCATCGCGAAGCTCCTCGCCCTCGCCGAGAGCTCGAGCATCCACGAGGCAGAGAGCGCGATGAACGCAGCCCAGCGGCTCATGCTCAAGTACAACCTGGAGCAGGCCGCCCTACCCCGCGAGCGTGGCCTCCACTACGCCCACCGCGTCCTCGGCACCCCGACGGGGCGGGTGACGGAGGCGGAGCGAACCGTCGCGACCATCCTCTCCGAGCATTTCTTCGTCGAGGTGATCTGGGTGCCTGTGTATCGGCCGCGCGAGGGGAAGCGCGGCAGCGTGCTCGAGATCTGCGGCTCGCTCCACAACCTCGAGCTCGCGAGCTACGTCCACGCGTTCCTCCACCACGCCGCGTCCCAGCTCTGGATCGAGCACAAGCGGGCTCAACGCATCCGCGGCGACCGGGATCGGCGGACGTACCTCGCCGGGGTCATGTCGGGCTTCTTGGCGAAGCTCAACGCGGAGCGGACGGCCCAACAGAAGGAGGGCCTCGTCTGGATGGGCGACGCGGATCTGCGGCGCTTCTATCGCAAGCGCCACCCCCACGTCGTGACCGTCCGCTACGGAGGCGCGCCGAGGAACGACGCCCACGCCCACGGACGAGAGGCGGGCAAGCGCCTCGTCCTGCACCGCCCGATGAAGAGCGGCCCCGGCGGCGGGGGCCCCAAGCTGCTGACGCGGTGAGCGCCGGTCGCTATCCTCGACGCGTGGCTCGATCTCGCGCGCTCGCTCTCGCCTCTGTCTTCGCCTCGGGTCTGCTCGCCCTGCTCGCCCTCGGGGCGGGGTGCAAAGGGGCGAATTCGCCTTCGGGCGAGTGCCTCTCCTACGCGTGCGACGCGGACGGGGCGAAGGCGATGATGCACGCCACGATCGATCAGAGCTACACCCCGTCCGAGCGGGCCAAGGCCGCGCTCGACCAGGTGATCGAGGACGCGGTGAAGAAGATGGCCGCCGGCGATCAGGGCGGCGGCCAAGGCTTCACCCCCGAGAGCTTCGAGCTCGCGCGCGGGAACCTGAAGAAGTTCCTCGACGAGGTCCCCGAGGGTGGGCAAGACGCCCTCGGACCGGCCGCGGAGGAGCTCGCGAAGAAGGGCTCGAAGCTCTGTCCGCTCTGGCCGTACTGCTGAGCGCGCTCAGCGCGCCCCGCCCGATCAGGCGAGGCGCGCGGCGATGGCGGCGCGGACCACCTCGATCTCCGCTTCGCCGGGGTACTTCTTCCGCGGCCAGAAGAAGCCCTTGAGGCCGTCGCCCTTGGTGCGCGGGACGACGTGGACGTGGAGGTGAGCGACGCTCTGGCTCACCTTGTTGTTCATCGCCACGAACGTGCCCTGCGACGCGAGCCCCTCCGTCACCGCTCGCGCGACGCGCTGGACCGCCTCGAACAAAGGCGCGACCTCGTCGGGGGCGAGATCGAGCAGCGTCTCGCGGTGCTCGCGGGGCACGACGAGCACGTGGCCGAAGAAGAGCGGAGACCGATCCAAGAACGCGAGCCACCCCGCGCCCTCCCCCACGACCGCGGCCTGGATATCTCCGCGGACGATCTGGCAGAACGGGCACGGGGCGGGCGCGGTCATGCCCTCTTCATAGCCCAAACCAATCGGGCATCCGCTGCCAAGCGGTGGGGCGGATCGGATCGTCGCCGGGCACCACGAGCGATCCCACGAAGTCGGCGTGCTCGTACACGTTGCCGATCGCGCTCGCGATCGAGTCGAGATCCTTGTCCTCCACGACGCCGTTCGACGTCGCCTTGTAGAACTGGACGGTGACGCGCACCGGGAAGCGGTCGTCGCGCTCGAACTGGAGGCCGCGGCCCTCGAAGAACTTCCCCTCCACCTTGCCGTGACCGAGCACGGCCGCCTCGACGTCGCTCTTCTCTTCTCGCGCTTTCGCCGCCGACTTGGAGGGAGCTTGGGCGGCGGGGGCGGCCGGCATCGGCGCGCCCGCCATGTCGGCCTCGCCCCAGCCGGGGCCGGAGCTCACGCGCGGCATCTTCTGCTTCAGCGGGACCTGGATGATGAAGAGGGTGTCGGCGCCCTTGGCGATCGCGCTGCGGTCGTCTTCGGACCTCGGACCGCCCTTCGCTTCGATCCGCTGAACGACGTCGCTGCGACGCTCGGCCGTGAACGGCGCGCGCTCCCCCGCCTTGTTGAAGTACAGCTCTTGTCCCCTCACCGCCACCGGTGACGACTCGCTCCCGTCGTTCTCGATCACGGTGACGCTCGTGCCCTGCCGGGTGACGAGGATCGTCATCACGGCCGGGGAGCCCTTGAAGGACTGGTAGTTGAAGAGCACGGGCGTGAACTCGGCGTGCCCTTGCTTGGGCACGGGGAGGAACACCGCCTGCGCGCTCACGAGGAAATGGGTGTCGCGCGAGGAGGAGAGGTTCGTCGGGCCCTTGAAGCTCTCCGGATCGGAGACGAACTTCTTCACGTCCTTGAGCAGGTCGGTGAGCGCGACCGTCTCCATCTTCCCCTTCTTCTTCTGGTTGCCGACGCGGACGAAGAAGCGATTGGCGGGGATGTCTCCGGTGCGATCGGTGAAGTTCGGGAACCGAATCACCGGCAAGAGCGCGGCCTTGTTCGCGCCTCCCTCCGTGTAGCGGACCTGGAGGGTGAGGTCCGAGATGTTCGGCCCGACGGCCGACCCCTGGAAGCGCCCGGTGTCCTCCCACATCAGGTTGATGAGGTTGAGGCCGCGACGCGTGACCCGCGAGCTCGTGTCGCTGTCGGTGACCATGCCCGTGACCTTCCGGACCGTCTCCGCGTACGAGACCTGCTCCTCCGGGCGAATGCCCCAGCCCGGCTCGCTGCCGTCATCGCCCTCGGGCGGCTGCTCCGAGGTGGCGATCTGATTGCCTTCACCGGTGACGTTGTTCACGGGCACGTCGTGCGTGCACGCGGGCACGGCGATCGACGCGAGGGCGGCGACGAGGACGGACGAGAGCGAGGTGACGAGCTTGGTTCGACGCGACGGCGACATGGGGATCTCTCCTTTTCGGCAACGGTCGCGCTTCATTCGAGCTTACAGGGGTCGATCCGATTTCGACTTGCTCGACGACAGCGACGACGATCGTGCTTCAGGTGCCGACGTCGCGCCGATTCGTGACGATCACGAAGAGGCGAACGAGAGCAGCTCGACCGGATCGTGGGCGCAGAAGAGCCGCACGTCCCGCTCTCGCGCGAGCGTGCGCAGGCGGCTCTGGTTGGCGACGCGCGCCTTGTCGTCGAAGGCGACCATCGTCTGGAACGCGCGCAAGGGAAGCGGACACCACGGCCGCTCGGGGTCCATCTCGCGTCGATGGAAGTATGCGTCGCCGGCGTGGATCAGGAAGCCGCTGCCTTCGTCGACGACGACCGCGACGTGACCGCGGGTATGGCCGATCGTCGGGACGAGCAAGAGCTCCGGCGGGAGCCCCTCGAGCTGGCGAACGCACTCGAGGCCTTTGAAGCGCTCTCCCCTCACCTCGTAGCGCGCCCACTTGGGGTGGTGGAGGAAGTGGGCCCGCCGATAGCGCATCTTCTCGGGGAGGCTCGCGCCGCTTCCCTCCGTCGCGCGCAGGGCCGCCTCGACCTCGGCCGCGTAGACGTGCACCGTCGCCTGAGGAAAATCCGGCAATCCGCCGGCGTGATCCAGATCGAGGTGGGTCGGGATGATGTGGCGGACGTCGTCACGCGAGAAGCCGAGCCGCTCCACTTGCTCGAGCGCTGTCTCACGCCGATCGAGCTCCGGCCGCACCAGCGCCGCGAAGCCGGGGCCGAGCTGCTCGGGGTGCTCCACGTCGCTCGTCCCGAACCCGGTGTCGACGAGCACGAGCCCTTCGTTCGTCTCGATGAGGAGCACGTGGCAGACGAGCTCGTGGGGCGCGACGTGGCCCTTCTCCTTCGTCAGCCCGAATCCGACCGGGCACATCGTCCCGCAGCTCAAGTGATGAACGCGCATGGCGCTCGCAGCCTATCAGGACCCGAAGCGATCGCCGGAGGCCGGCTCGCGGTGGACCATCGGGACGAACATCACCGCCCCGAGATCCTCCATCGCGAGCGCTCTGCCCCTCCCCATCGTCCCGCGCACGAGCCGCTGGGTTCCGTGCTCGGGGCCGATCGGCGCGACGATGATCCCTCCCTCCGCGAGCTGCTCGACGAGGGAGGGAGGCAGCTCGTCGGGCGCGGCCGTGAGCACGATGCGATCGAACGGCGCTCGCTCGGGCCACCCCGCGAAGCCGTCTCGCTGCTCGACGACGACGTTCGCGTAGCCGAGCTCGCGCAGCCGCCTTCGGGCCGACGCGGCGAGCTCGGGACGAACCTCGATCGAGTCGACCTCACCCGCGAGCCGAGACATGACCGCCGCCTGGTAGCCACACCCCGTCCCGATCTCGAGGACCCGACTGCGCGCGTCGAGCGTGAGCGCCTGCGTCATCATCGCGACGACCGTCGGCTGTGAAATCGTCTGCCCGTAGCCGATCGGGTACGGGGCATCTTGGTACACGTCCTCGAGGGGCGCGCCCGGCACGAAGCAGTGGCGGGGGACTTCACCGAGCGCGGCCAAAACCCTGGGATCCCACGCTTGCCCGAGGAACGGCCCGCCGCGCCGGGAGACGCGCTGGACCAACTCGTCCCTCCACTTCCGCGCAACGGTGTCGTCCCGGCCGTGCCCAAGGTGGCTCGCCGCCATCTCGACGAGCGTCGCCGACGCTGAGATCATTTGCGATCAGATTCGCAACCAAGAGCACGTGTCCCCTCTTGCGAAGGGCCACGCTCTCTTCGAAACTGCGCCCGCTCGCGAGCTCCCCCGCCCGCTCGCGTCGTCCCTCCGGAGGCATTCCATGCGTCGTACCTTCCAAGCTCTCGGCTCGCTCGTGATCGCGTCGACCTTCATCGCCGGCTGCGCCGTCGGCGACCCCTCGCAACGAGACGCTGGAGAGAAAGGCTCCGCCGTCGACAACGGGAAGAAGGGCGAGCCGACCCAGCAGAGCCAAGAGCCGATCTACGGCGGCTCGAACGACGGGACCGACGACGCGGTCATGTTCCTCTACTCGAACCAGGGCTACGCCTGCACCGGCACCCTCATCGCGAAGAACGGCAACACCGGCTACGTGCTCACCGCCGGGCACTGCGCGGGCATGGACTACGTCATCCAGGCCGACAACCTGAACTGCCTCAACAACAACACCTGCGAGAACGTTTGGGCGATCGACGACCAGATCGTGAACCCCAACTTCAACGAGAACCAGATCGACAACGGCTACGACTTCAGCATGATCCGGTTCACCGGCGCGAGCTCGGCGCCCGCCCCCGTTCCGGCCGCGTCCGGCAACGATGGGGTTGGCGTGGGCACGCAGGTCAACCTCGTCGGCTACGGCGTCACCGAGTTCGGCGACACGAACTTCCGCATGCACGTGAACATGCCGGTGAACGAGGTCTACTCGAACTTCCTCGGCTTCGATCAGACGGGCGGACAAGGCACCTGTAGCGGCGACTCCGGCGGCCCCGCGATCTACAACGGCAAGGTCGTCGGGGTGACGTCGTTCGGCGATCAGAACTGCGCCCAGTTCGGCTACTCGGGCCGCGTCTCGTTCGTCTACAACGACTTCATCGCCCCCTACATCGGGGCGCCCGTCGAGGAGACGTGCAACACGTGCTCCGCGGCCGCCCAGGGCTCCGGGGGCGCCTGCGGCTCGCAGACCAACGCCTGCTTCAACAACGCCGAGTGTGGCGCCCTCGTCGACTGCGTGAACCCGTGCACGACCCAGTCGTGCGTGGACAACTGCTACGCCGCTCACCCGAACGGCGCCGCCGCGCTCGACGCGCTCATCGGGTGCATCTGTGATGCGTGCGCCATCTGCGACTGCGGCGGGACCACCAACACCGTCACCACCGTCACCACCGGCAGCTCGATGAACACGGGCGGCAACAACGGCAGCGGCGGCAACGCCAACGCCGGGGGCGGCACCGCGTCCGACGGCGGCTCGCCCAACGAGGGCGGCGGCTCCGCCCAGAGCTCCGACGGAGGCACCACCGACGACGGGTGCGGATGCGTGATGGTCGGCTCCGCGAGCGCCGCGCGCGACCCGTGGGCCGGCCTCGCCGGGCTCGCGTTCGTGGCTGGCGCCGTCGCCCGCCGCCGTCGCCGCGCCGCCTGAGCTCTCCGCCCCGAGAACGAAGCGCCCTCCTCGAGGGCGCTTCTCTTTTCGAAGCACCGCTCGCGCTGCGCTCCCGTCCCCGCCCGCGGCGCGCGGAGCGCGACGCAAGGGAGGGGCCGACGAGCGGAGCGAGGAGGGGGGTGGGCACCGCTATGTTTTTCATAGCGATGGGCGGCGCCCCCTCAGCTGGGGGCGCGGAAGAGGGCGAACACGCCGCTCATGAGCTGCATCTTGGAGGCGCCGATGCCGGTCGGCACGATCTCGAAGGCGCCGTGCATGCCGGCGATGGGGATGTTCGGGAAGCGCTTCTTGAGGATCTTGATGTCGACGTCGGCTTCGCCGTAGAGGCTCCGGCCGCGGCCGGCGCAGCTGAGGAAGATCCCGAACGTGGGCTGGGAGCCGACGACGTGCCGCTCGGCGCGGCGGGCCGCTTCGGCGAGGCCCTCGCGCGCGCTCGCCGGGTCTCGAACGGCGAAGGAGATCCGGTCGCCGACGTTGAGATCGCCGGCGACCGCGATCGCCTTGTGGCTCGGGTCGATGCCGCGGATGGGGCGGGTGAGGAAGCGCTCCGGATCGGAGAAGTCGTGGACGGCGACGAGGATCAGGCCGCCGTGGCGACCACCTCCGGCCTTCGCGGTGAGGACGTCGAGGGCCGGCTGGTCGTCGAGCGAAGTGACGAGGCCTCGGTCGAGCCCGGTCACCGTCAGCGCCTCGGTGACGAGCCGGCAGGCCGAGCCCGCCTCGACGATCGGGCCGGAGGGGCCCTCGAAGCGCATCGCCGCAATCTTTCCGGAGCGCACCCGGCCCTCGTCGACCATGTGGATCGCCGGCGCGGGGCAGCCGGCCCCGAAGACGGTGTGCCGATCCCGCGAGATGGCGCCGGCGAGGGCGGGCTCGAAGGCGTCGGCGGCGAAGAAGACCAAGAGCGAGCCGCCCTTCGGGAGCGGCTCGGTCACGGCCTGGATCGTGTCGCCGACGGAGACGCGCACCTGGCCGCCTCGACTCCAGGCGATGCCGGTGGCGGCGAAGGCTCCCTCGACCTCGGCCGCTTGGGTGAGCACCCCGGCGGAGGGGACGACGAGGGTGGGGACCCGGTAGCTCGTTTCGGCAACGGCGTGGGCCACGGAGAGGGCGGGCGAGGGGGCCCCCGAGACAAAAGAGAGGGCGGCGGTGGGACGGTGAAGCTCCCGCATGGAGCCGACGAACGCCCGCCTGAAATGGTCGAGCACGGGCTCTGGCGGGGCGTGCGAGCCCTCGGACGGGGTGGAGGCACCTGGAGCCCGCGAACGAGTCGCGAGCCGACCGGAGGCCCGGAGGGGAGCAGCGAACGTCGATGCGGTCGGACGGTTGGTCACGGAGGGGTCGCGGATCGGCCGCCCTTGGACGGAGTCGGCGATGCGCTCTTCAGAGTCTAACTCGACAATCGCTCCTCAGGCCGGGTATGGTCGATCGGGATCGTTCAATGCTCCTCCGCTCATGAACTATCCGGCCTGGCGTCCAACCGTCCGCTCGTATGGCAAGAGTGACATCGGGCGGCACCGCAAGCTCAACGAAGACGCATTCTTCCGCGACGACTTGCTCCGCCTGTTCATCGTCGCCGACGGCATGGGCGGACACGCGGCCGGAGAGGTCGCGAGCGGCGAGGCCGTCGACACCGTCTACGGGATGGTGAAGCGAGGGCTGGGGACGCTCGGGGACCTCTACCAGCCGCTCGACGAGGTCCGAGGCCGGGCCGCGTGCCGGCTCCTCGAGGGCGCCATCCAGGCCGCGACCTACATGGTCTTCGGCATGGCCCAGTTCGAGAAGGACAAGAGCGGGATGGGCACGACGATCAGCTGCGCGATGGTCGTCGGAGATTCGTTCGTCACGGGGCAGGTCGGCGACAGCCGCATCTACCGCGTGCGAGGCAACGAGGCGGTCCAGCTCACCGAGGATCACACCCTCATCGCGTGGCAGCTCAAGCAGGGCCTCATCTCCGAGAACGAGGCGAAGGCGAGCCCCCACAAGAACGTGATCACGCGCGCCGTCGGGAACCGCGAGTACGTCGAGGTCGACACGAACATCTACCCCCTCGCTTCGGGGGACAAGTACATGCTCTGCAGCGACGGCCTCCACGGCTACCTGCAGCTCGACGAGATCGCCGCCGTCGCCTCGATCGGCGGAGACCAGGCCGTCGATCAGTTCATCCGCCTCGCCAACAACCGCGGCGGCAAAGACAACATCACCTGCCTCATCGTCGAAGTCGCCTGAGGGAGCGATCGCGATCCGCCTTCGAGGCCGGTCGGTCATTTGGCTCGAGGAAAATTCCCGAGCCGGCTGCGCGCCCCCGACGAAGAGGCCACGAAAGTTGACCGGGGACGCGGGGCCTGTTACCGCCGTCGTCATCGCCGAATGGGCGCGCCTCCGGGCGCGTTTCTTCATCGATCTGGAGGTAACGAGATGAACCGAGTCGCGAGGCGAGTGGGCGTGATCATGGGCGGGTCGTCGGGCGAGCGCGAGGTGTCGCTCCGGTCCGGAGCTGCCGTCGCCGCCGCCCTGCAGGCTCGAGGTCACGACGTCGTCCGGGTCGAGCTCGGCTCCGAGCCCACCGAGAGCGCGGCCGCGATCCAGGCGGCGCAGCTCGACGTCGCGTTCATCGCCCTCCACGGCCGGCACGGCGAAGACGGGTGCGTGCAGGGCTTGCTCGAGCTCTTGGGGATTCCCTACACCGGGTCGAGCGTTCTCTCGAGCGCGCTCGCGATGGATAAGCTCAAGGCGAAGGAGCTGTTCCGCCTCCACAACGTCCCCACGCCGCCCTACTACATGGTGACGGCGGCCGACGATCTCGAGGACATCGAGACGATGCACGGCTCCTTCGGCTTCCCGGTGGTGGTGAAGCCGCGCGGCGAGGGCTCGAGCCTCGGGGTGCGCAAGGCCGACAACATGGTGGAGCTCGTGCGGGGCATCCGCGCCGCCCTGGAGCTCGACGAGATCGCGATCGTGGAGCGCTTCATCGCGGGCATGGAGATCAACGTGGGGATCCTCCACGGCCGCCCCCTCGGCGCGATAGAGATCGTCCCGAAGAACGGCCTCTACGACTACGAGGCGAAGTACACGGCGGGGATGACGGAGTACTTCATGCCCGCGCGCCTCTCTCCGACCCGCTATCGCGGCGTGATGAACCTCGCCGATCGGGCCGCCCGCGCCCTCGGGTGCACCGGCCCCTGCCGCGTCGATCTCCTCGTGACGAAGGGAGAGAACGAGTACGTGCTGGAGGTGAACACCCTGCCCGGCATGACGGAGACGAGCCTGCTCCCGAAGATCGCCGCCGCCGCCGGCTACGACTTCGGCGCCCTCTGCGAGTCGATCCTCGACGGAGCCCGCCTCCACGCGAGCGGCCGCGCTCCGCTCGTCGCGCGCCGTCAGGCCTCCGGGCTCTTCGAGACGGACGCGCCGCGGATCGCGAAGATCGCGTGACCGATCTCCTCGTCATCCCTTCCAAGAGCCCGCTCCGCGGCGTCGTCCCCGCTCCGAGCGACAAGAGCATCACCCATCGGGCGCTCCTCCTCGCCGCCCTCGCGGAGGGAGAGAGCGCCGTCGTCGCGCCCCACATGGGCGACGACAACCGATCGACCCTCGCCGCGATCGCCGCCCTCGGGATCCGCGTCGAAGCGGCGTCCGAGCGGGAGGTGCGCATCGAAGGCCGCGGCCTCGAAGGCCTCCGCGCTCCCGCCGCGGAGATCGACTGCGGCAACTCGGGGACGACGATGCGGCTGCTGGCGGGGATCCTCGCCGCCCAGCGCTTCGCGTCGACCCTGATCGGGGACGCCTCGCTGTCCTCGCGCCCGATGTCGCGGATCGCCAACCCGCTCCGCCAGCGCGGGGCGCGCATCGAAGGGCGCCCGAGCCCAAAGAAGGCGGGGGAGATCACCGCGCCGCTCGTGATCGGGCCCCTCCCCGCGCCCCACGTCCTCTCCGGCATCTCGTTCGACTCCCCGATCGCGAGCGCGCAGGTGAAGAGCGCGCTGCTCTTGTCCGGGCTCTACACCGAGCAGCCGACGACGCTGAGCGAGCCGCTCGTCTCGCGCGATCACACCGAGCGCATGCTGGAGGCCCTCGGCGTCCCCATCTCGCGGATCGGCAGCGTCCTTCGCCTCGACGCGGGGGCGTTCTCCGGCAGGCTCCCCTCGTTTCGGATCGAGGTGCCGGGGGATCTGTCCGCGGCCGCGTTCGTCGCGGCCGCCGCGATGCTGGTGGAAGGGAGCGAGGTCGGGATCCGAGGCGTCGGCGCGAACCCCACCCGCAGCGGCTTCGTCGATGCGGTCCGCGCGATGGGTGCGCGCGTCGATCTCGGACCGGAGGGAGAGCAGCTCGGGGAGCCGGTAGGTACGCTGCGCGCCGCATCGTCCCGCCTCGCCGCCACCACCCTCGGCGGAGAGTTGGTCGTCCGCGCCATCGACGAGGTGCCGATCCTGAGCGCGCTCGCCGCCCGCGCCGCGGGGACCACGACCTTCACCGACGCGTCCGAGCTCCGGGTCAAAGAGAGCGACCGCATCGCGGCGATGGTCCGCGTGCTGCGCGCCTTCGGGGTCGGGGCCGAAGAGCGCAAGGACGGGCTCGTCGTCGAGGGCCGGCCGGACGCGCCGCTCTCGGCGGCGGAGGTGGACAGCGAGGGCGACCACCGGATCGCGATGAGCGCCGCCGTCCTCGCCCTCGTCGCGGGCGGGCCTTCGCGCATCCGCAACGTCGACGCGATCGCGACGAGCTTCCCCCGTTTCGCGGGGACGCTCCGCGCGCTCGGCGCGGACGTCCGCGCCGTGACCTCCTAGAGCACCGATCAGGTTCGGCGCTCTGGAGAAAATCCGAGCTGGCCCGCGGGAGGCCCTGTTCGGGGCCAAATCGGCCTGCTAAACGATCCTCGTCATGGCGAAGCGGACCCGGCTCATCGTGGCGATCGACGGCCCCGCCGGCGCTGGCAAGAGCACGGTCGCGCGGGCGGTCGCGGACCGGGTCGGATACGTCCTCGTCGACACGGGCGCGCTCTACCGCTCCGTCGCCCTCGCCGCCGACCGCGCCGGCCTCACCCTGCTCGCCGAAGGGGGGACGAAGGCGGCCGACCTATCCGCCGACGACGAGGCCTCCCTCGGCGACCTCGCGGAGCAGCTCGCCCAGGCGCGCGCCATCGTCCTCGAGCCCTCCGGCCGCGTCCTCTTGGAAGGAGAGGACGTGTCGACCGCCATCCGCACCCCGCGCATGAGCATCGGGGCGAGCCGCGTCTCTGCCATCCCTCGCGTCCGCACCGCCCTCCTCTCCATGCAGCGGCAGGCCGGCGAGCAAGGGGGCGCGGTGATGGAGGGCCGCGACATCGGGACGGTCGTCTTCCCCGACGCCGATCTCAAGTTCTTCCTCACCGCGAGCGCGAGCGAGCGGGCAGAGCGGCGCCACGCCGAGCTCGTGCAGAAGGGCCAGCACGTCTCCTACACCGACACGCTCGCGGACGTCGAAGCGCGCGACAAGGCGGACACGGAGCGCGAGGTCGCCCCCCTCCGCGAGGCCGCGGACGCGATCCGGATCGACTCGAGCCGCCGGGAGATCGCGGACGTCGTCGAAGCGATCGTCCGCGAGATCGAGCGCAAAGAAGCCCTACGGTGAGCGATCACTCACGTCGAGCGTGGCTCCTCTTCGCGCTGTCGGCGTCGATGGAGAGCGCGGCGTGCAAAGAGGTCCCGGCGGGCGGGGTCGCGAAGAGCCCGGAGGCCCCCCAGGTCTCTCGTCGTCTCCTCCCCGACGAGGTGATCCCGAGCGACCTCGACGTCGTGGTGCGCGTCGATCTCCAGAAGCTCCGCGGCACCCTCGGCCCCGACTTCGACCGCGAGCTCGCCGCTCGCCTCGGAGACGATCCGATGGTCGCCCGCGCCTTGCCTCGCGCCCGCGCGATGCTCCTCGGCCTGCGCGCCGCCGATTGGACCGCGGGCGATCGGGTCCTCGTGCTCGAAGGCGATTTGGGGGACCTCGGCCTCGAGCGAGCCGGCTTCATCCGCGCCGAGAGCAAGAACGAGAAGGTTCGGATCTTCACGCGCTCCCTCATCGCGGAGCGCGCCGGGGTCGACACCGTGGTCGTGCTCGACGAGCGGGCCGTCGCGTTCGTCTCCCCCGTCGAGACGGACGCCGTCCTGCGCGTCGTCAAGCGCGGGGCCGACGAAGGCCGCGGGCAGCCGGTCGCGGAAGGGATCGTGAGCGCCGACGTGCGCGTGCACCGCCTCCCCCCTTCGTTGGAGCGGAAATACCCCTCGTTCGGGCGGCTGCTCGCTCAGGTCCAGCGCATCAAGGCGGTGCTCCGCGTGCAGGACGACGGCCTCAAGATCGAAGGCGAGGTGATCACGAAGAGCGAGGACGCCGCCGACAAGGTGCGGCGCTTCTTCGATGCCTTCCGCGAGGGCGCGACGGGGACGGACGGCATCTCCCTCGCGCTCCGGAGCATGAAGCTCGAGAAGCTCGGGGCGATCGTGCGGGTTCGCGCCGTCCTCACCGTGGCCGATCTCGCAGGGCTGCTATCGAAGGCGCGGCCCGAGGAGCCGAAGCCCGCCCCCGTGCCGGGGTCCGATTGAGTCAGGCGGGAGGCGCGCGCGCGTCCGTCGCCGCGTCATGACGACGCATCCCCCTGCCCCGAGCCGCGCCTACGTCGTGGGCGATCTCCACGGCTGCTACCACGAGGCCCTCGATCTGCTCGAGGCCGTCGGGCCCGGCCCCGGCGACCGCGTCATCTTTGCGGGCGACCTCGTCGATCGCGGACCGTTCCCGCGCGAGTGCGTCGAGCTGGCGATGCGCTTCGAGGCCGTCCTCGGAAACCACGAGGACAAGCACCTGCGGCAGATGCACCGCCCCCGGGGCGCGCTCTTGCCCGATCACCGCCGCACCCTCGAGGCCCTGGGGGAAGAGCACCTCGCCTACCTCGAGACCCTCCCCACCTCCATCTCGCTGCCCGAGCACGGCGCCGCCGTCGTTCACGCCGGCGGGTACCCATCCGTCCCCGTCGAAGCGCAGGATCGCTACCACCTCCTCCACATCCAGTGCATCGAGCCGCCTCGCCCGAAGAGCCACTGGCCCTCGAAGGCGCCCGCGACCGCGACGTTCTGGGCCCGGCTCTGGCGCGGACCGGAGCGGCTCGTCTTCGGGCACACCGTGCTCGATCGACCCTTCGTCTCCGAGCACGCGATCGGGATCGACACCGGCTGCGTCCACGGCGGGCCGCTCACCGCCGTCGAGCTGCCGAGCGGACGGATCGTGAGCGTCCCCTCCCGCACGAAGAAGTCCGACCGCCGCGACGAGCCCCCGCGCTTCGAGATCCTGGAGGGGATCCGCTGCTGGTCCTGACCCTCCCGCGTCGCAGCTCGATGAGCCGGGGAGGGGTCGGCGAGCGCGATAGCGCGCCGGGGGTGGAAGTGTTCCCCTCCCGCGTCGCAGCTCGAAGAGCGAAGACGCCGGGGAGGGGTCGGCGAGCGCGATAGCGCGCCGGGGGTGGAAGTGATCGTGACATACTCCGCGCGATGTCGGCGAACGACGGCCGCGAGGAGCCGCATGACACCGAGCCGGGTGAGCCCGACTCGGTCCGCGAGACGGTGATCGACGAAGCGCCGCGCGGCGCGACCACGCGCATCGACGAGCCGATGGGCGCGGGCCCCACCAAGCTCGGCATCGGCGATCTCGACCCGCACGAGCTCGCCTCCCCGATCACCCTCGACGAGCCCCCGACGACGGGCGTCGCGAGGACGCTCCCCCCCGAGGCGGGCGCACCATCCTCGCGCGGACGCAATACAATCTCGGACACGGAAGACGTCCCCCCCGCGTCGGTCCCGGCCGCGAGCGTCCCCGCCGACTCGCTCGGCCGCGCTTCGTTCGAAGACGTCGCCGCGGACGGTGAAGCGGACCCGGTCCAGATCGAAGACGACGCGGCGGGCCCCGTCGGAGAGCACGGCAAGCGCAAGCGCCGCAACTGGATCTTCTGGGCCCTCGGCGGCCTCTTCGTCACCGCCCTCGTCGGGCCGCTCCTCTTTTACTTCCTGGTGTGGCGCTACCGGCCCACCGCGCCTCATCACATCCCCGCCGGCACCACGATCGCGGTCCGATTCGATGGCCGCGAGCTCTACCTCTACGAGCCGTTCCGCAAGAACATCCTCGGCAGCTTCGACGGGAGCGCGTCGGCGAAGGGCCGCAGCGACCGATTCAAGAAGCACACCGGCATCGATCTCCGCAACGACGTGCGCGAGGTGATCTTCGCGACCATGACGGCCGATAGCTGGATCGTCCTCATCGGCGGAAACTTCGAGACCGGCCGCACAAAGACGAAGTTCGTCACCGGACTGCGAGACTTCCTCGCCGAGGAGGGGGTGCAGGGTTGGACGTTGAGCAACGGCGTCCTCAAAGGCCCGGTGCTCCGCATCGCTCAGGCCGAAGACACGACCATCCTCATCGCCAACAACGACGAGATCCTCCGCGCCGCGATGGAGCCCTCCGACTCGTGGAAGGATCTCGGCCTCGCGAGCTCGGGGGCGATGAGCTTCGTCGTCGACCGGGGCGCGTTCGAAGCGGCTGGCAAGGCCGCCCCCAACAAGATCCCCGCGCTCGCCCTCCTCGCCGCCCCCGACGCGGTCACCCACGTCGCGGACGCGTGCCGCCACACCCAGCGCATGACCGGCTACCTCGAGCTCGGCCGCGACTCGAAGATCAACATCGACGCCGTCCCCACGAGCGACTCGAGCGCGAGCGGCCTCACCACCGATCTCGAGGCCGTCCGCGCCGACGCGAAGGCCCTCGCCCCGTTCATGCCCGAGCAGGACACGGGCGGCCTCAAAGAGGCCCTCCTCGACGCGAAGATCAAG
Source organism: Polyangiaceae bacterium (assembly GCA_044225865.1). Taxonomy (GTDB): domain Bacteria; phylum Myxococcota_A; class Polyangia; order Polyangiales; family Polyangiaceae; genus Xiheicaenibacterium. The sequence continues at coordinate 46,151 of JBGAID010000013.1, forward strand.
CCCCGCGCGAAGACCGTCATGGTGACGGTCCCCTGGTCCAAGAAGGAGATCGACGGCGGCCTCGAGCGCCTCGGAGCGAAGATCCGCGAAGTCTTCGGCGAGTAGCGACCTCGGTCAGGGCGAAGGCACGCACCTCATCGCGCCGGTGGCGGGGATGGTCAGGGCGTGGAAGTCGAGGCTGCCGCCGGTCAGCAGATCGTCTCCGCTCACGGCCACGATGGGCGAGGTGATGCCGTTGCTCTGGTGATGGTGGGTGACGACCTGGCTCGCCGGCACGAGCGCCTCGCGATCGAGCAGCACGAGGTGCACGTCGTAGTCCGAGATGCAGCCGGCGCAGACCCAGGTGATGCTCCCTGCGTTCCAGACCACCCCCAGCGCATCGTCGAGCTCGACGAATTGAGGGGTGAGGTTCTCCACCTGGTCGACCGGAGCCTGAAGGGCGTGGAGGGTGGCGCTGCCGTCGCCATCGACCACCGCGATCCGGACGATCCTGCTTCCGACCTGGGCCACGTCGTCGATCTCGGACTCCGTGAAGGCGACCCAATATGCGTCCCCGACCTTCACGACGTTGCGCCGGGGGTTGTAACTGAAGCTCGAGCTCAGGCCGCCGCCCGAAGGGCGGGAGATGCGCCTCGGCGTGAAGCGCGGCGTCCCGTCTGCGTCCAGCACGGTGAACATCACCTCCGCCTCCGTCACGCCTCCGCCCACGAACGCGAGCGCGAAGCCGCCGTCGTCGGTGGGGGTCATGCTGGCGGAGGCCGAGTATTGCTCGCCGAGCGTGGAGACCAGCATCGGGTCTCCGCTCGCTTGGCCATCGGCGCTCAGCTCGAGGAAGTGAAGGTCCGTGCTGGTGGTGCCGCTGCCGTAGAGCAACACGAAGCCGCTCGCGGTCCTCACGAGCGCAGCCGGGCTCACGTTCTCGGCCGCCGTCTCCGGGATCGACGAGGGGCCTTCGAGGAACTGGAGGCCCGCGCCGATGCGCGCGAAATGCAGCTCGCTGCCCTCGCTCCAGACCGTGACGACGTCGGCCCCGTCTGGCACGGTGAGGGAGGCGTGCGCGACATACAGGTCGGCGGGGATCGAGAGGGGATCCCCGACCGAGCCGTCGAGATCGACCTTCGCCACGTCCAGGCTCGCCTCGAAGGTGGTCATGAAGAACTCGCCGTCGACCGCGACGAGGCCCTCGAGGCGCGCGTTGGTCGCCCCGATGTCCGAGGTCATCGGCCGTTCTTCGGTGCAGTCGTGGGTGATGGCCGGATCGCGCTCCAAAATGGGCGTGGGGTCGACCGGCGAGCTCCCGCCGTCCGACCCGCCCCCGCCCCCGGCCGCGCCACCGCCCTCGGAGCCGCCGCCCGGCGCTTGGCCCCCGTCATTCGAACCGCCAACACCCCCGCCGTCTCCACAACCGAGAACGAGCGCGCACGCCAAGAGCCACGAGGAAGAAAGCTTCATGCCCGGATGATGCCCGATGAGCCGGCTCTTGATCTCCAGCTGGTTGAAGAAAGGGTCGCTCCCCGAACGGTAGCTCCTACGCGCCGAGGGTCGCATGAAAGCCCCGCTGCGTGACGCGAGCGTACGGAGAGCGGGCCGACGCTGTCATTTCCGAACGTGCGGACCATGGCGAAGAAGGCACCCCGCCCATTCGCGCGCACGCGGGCGGAGCCCGCGGAGCACGAATCGGGGCGGGGTCGACGGGCGAAGCCCGGCGGGGGTGGGCACGTGCCCTCACGGCAGCTTCTCCAGCCTGGACCCGAGCGCGTCCCTGGACTCGATTCGGGCCATATTCAACCCCGCGCTCATTGGTTAGTTCGAATGACATGCGCGCCGTCGCCATTGTCCTGTTCTCGCTCGCCACCGTCGCCTGCGAGGCGACCGTCGTAGAGGATCCGAACGGCGAAGGAGGAGGCGGGAGCGCGGGCGCAGGCGGGCAAGGCACCGGCGAGGGCGGCGGAACGCCAGGCAAACAATACCCGGCGGACCCGCCTTCCTATGACTTTGGCTATTACCAATGGGTGGATGTTGCCCCCGGTCCCACCGAGCAAGTAGCGATGGTCGGGCTCGCGGACGGCAGCCTCGTGGAGGTCTTCCAAGTCGCGGAGGGCGGGCCGCTGATGTGGAGCTGGGGAGCCGGGCTCGATTGGAGCGAGGCGGTCCCCGTGCCGGGCGTGACTTTGCACGACTCGGCCTACGCGCTGCGCTTGTTCGAGGATCGCGGGGTGCTGGTGCTCGCCGTCATTGGCTCGGACAGCTTCCTCGCGGTGGGCTCGCGGGATCAAATGGTGAGGAAGGCGACCATCGATCACGTGGTCGAAATCACGCAGCACCCGGACGGATCCCTCTATGGGCTCTCGTTCGACGAGAATGACAAAGTCCGGCTCATTCACTGGGTCGACGGGGTGCAGGAGGGCACGCCGCTAAACGTCGACGTCATTGAGGGCCACGGCTGCGAGCCGTTCGATGGTCGCATCGGGTTCGACGCCAGTGGCGATCTCGCCTTGGCGATTCAGTGCGGCTACGCGGAAGAGCACAAATGGCTGAGGACCGGCTATCGAGACGGGGCGTGGCGAGCGGTGGAAGAGCTGAGCGTCTACCGGATCAACCTCACCCCCAGCGACGCGGCCTTGCCGGACGTGAGCGCCTTCGTGAAGCTCCACCATGACGATCCGTCGTTCTTCTTCGCGAGCGACGCATTCGACTTCGACCACCTCCTCTCCGGCGCGGAAGACGCCCCCATGTTCGGCGGCGGCCTTGTCGATCCTTGGGGGCGCGTCGTGTACCTCTCGATCTTCAACCTCAGCACGGGGGGCGTCTTCGTCTCGACGGCAGACGGGGCGAGCTGGGCCGCGATGCAGATGGTCGGGGTGCCGGAAGACGCGCACTTCGGCGCGAGCGCGTTCGAGCGCACGACGGGGAGGCCCGTCTTCGCGGGCGGCGCGGGCGTGTGCGTGTTCCAGCGGACGCCGGTGCCTTGATCGCAGGCTCGCGCGAGAGGGGCCCTTCAACCTTCGAACGGGGGGCTCCCTCCGCGCGACCGCTCGCATTTTCGTAGCGACGGAGGCCCTGTCCTCGTCCACGTGCGAAGAGGCGAAGGCGGCTCCGCGCGCCTGCGGCGGATCGTCGAGCTGATCTCGGAGGAGGCGCGGGGGAGGCTGCCCGGTCGTGACCTCGTCGTGGAGAGGATGGTGGAGGTGCTCCTCGTCGAAGCGCTCCGCTTCCGGCGCGCCGCGCCTACCGCGAACGAGAGCGGGCTCCTCGCCGGCCTGATCGATCGGCGAGCGCCTTCAGCGTCGCGTTTGCTCGTGAGACCGGCGCCTCTCCGGGTGCGTACGCGCGAAACGAAGGCGCCTGATCTCTCCTGAGAACGTCGCGGCCGGCACGCGAGCCGGTCGGCGCTCAATGTAGGGCGCGGCATCGTGATGGGGCGAGCCCAGACGCGACGATCACGGCAGCCGAAGATGCACGAGCGCTCCGGGCTCCTCGATGTAATAAACATCCGGCCCGCTCAGGACGAGCTCCGAGGTTGGCGGGTGCTCCGTCTCGATCTCGCGGATCGTTCCCTCGCAGAGCGAGAGCACCTGGAGGCCTCCATCGGCGGCGAAGACGACGTTCCCCCCGTCGACGGCCATCGAGTCCAACGTCCGCCGATCTTGCTCGCGCTCGCCGCCGTGGGTCACGACGTGGCTCCACATCTCCTCCCCGCTCGCGGTGTCGATCGCGATGAGGCGCGTGTCGTCCGTTCCTTTGCCGCGGCGAGGAGTGTCGGAGGGCAAGTGGTCCTCGTAGAGCCCGACGAGGAGCGCGTCTCCGTGGACGTGGGCGAGCCTGCGATTGAGGGAGCCGGGCCCCTTGTGCTTGTAGGTCCATCGCAGCTCGCCGTCGTCGATCCGGCGCGCCTCGAGGCGGTACGCCGGTCCGCCGAACACAGTCGACGCGTCGGCCACGAGGACGCCGTCCCCGTAGCCGCTCGTCGGCTTCTCCCAGTGGGCCTTTCCATTGCCGCGATCGAGCGCGTAGCCGAGGGCAGGACAGCTCGCGAGCAGCGCCGGCCCGCCTCGGGCCCAGGCGCAGTCCACCTCGAGCAGCTGGGTCTCGAACACGGGGGCGCCTCCGTCGATCGACCACGCCCCGACCTGGGTCGACACACCGTCGTCGGAGTGGTTCGAGGCCGCGACGACGACGCGGCCGTGGTCGACGATGAGACCTTCGACGACCCCCTCCGTCTTGGCGCTCCAGCGCTCCGTGCCCGACGCGGCGTCGCGCGCGACGATCCTCCCGGCGCGGATCGCGGGAGGCGCCCCGCCACGAGCCTCCGTCGCTTCGACGGAGAGCACCGCGCCCCCCGTCACCGCGAGCGCCCGATCCGAGACGGTCGTCTCGACCGACCACTTCTTCTTTCCACTCGACGCGTCGTACGCGGTCAGGCTCGATCCGTAGGCCACCGCGACCGTCGCGCCATCGGTCGCGATGGACGTGCCCGAGGGCTTCTCGAAGCCATCCAAGGTGGCCCGAAAGATCAACGCCGGCTTCACCGGGCTCTCCTTCTTCACCTTCGTCGCCACCTTGGCGCATGACGCGCGGGCCTCGGCCGGGCTCTTCTTGCAGCCGACCAAGGCGACCGCGCACGCGATCGCGAGCAGGCCGAGGGCGGACGATCTCCGGGGCCAGCCGCGGCGCGCAGCGGCGGCGAGACCGAGGAGCGCGAGCGCGACGGTGGAACGGCGGGGAGCCGTCGGATCGACGGCGCACTTCCCGCAACCCGATCCCGCGCGCGGCGCCGTCTCGTCCGCGGCGGGAGGATCCGACCAGGGCCCCGGATCGGCGGCGCGCTCGGGGCGGGGCGTCCCCTTCGGCGGACCCAAGTGCGCCCCCGTCAGCGTCACCTTCAGCGCCGTCCCGTCGCCCGCCCGCGCTGACTCGAAGCGGCCCTCGACGCGGACCTTCGATCCCTTCGCCAGGCTCGGCAGCCCGGCGTCCCTGTCGTACGCGTCCAGCGCGATCGCGAGCGTGTAGTCACCGGCGTCGACGGCGATGCTCGCGTGGGAGCCATACGCGTCCTTCACGACCCCATCGAGGGCGATCCGCGCGCCGACGAGGAACCGCGAGCGCTCGTAGGACCGTTGCCCGCGGGAGAGGATGAACAGCGTTCGGGCGAGAGCGGTCGGCTCTTCGAGGTGGAGCGCCCGCCGTCGATCGAAGATCTGCAGGCCGTGCCGTAGACGCTTCGCGGTGTCCTCGGATCGCACCGGGGTGGTGGGGATGTTCGCGCGCAGAAACGGCTCGAGGTAGTCGTCGGGTCCTTGGAAATCGTCGCCGAGCATGTCGAGCGTGAGCTCCTTCAGCTCGGGCGACGCGCTCGCGAAGCGCTTGGTCAGGACATCGTACATCCGAGGTTCGTGGAGCCCGGCCGCGCCGATGAGGAGAGCTCGCGCCGTCTTCCCTTCGAGGTGCTCGTCCACGAGCCGGAGGGCCCGCTCCGGCGAGCGCTGCCAGACGTGCTCGAGGTACCCGGGGTTGCCGAGCTCGACCAAGCCGCGCTCGAACACCTCCTCCTTGTCCGGGACGCTCCACGCGTCGAGGCCGCTTCGGGGCTCGATCAAGTCGTGACGCACCGCGAGCTCCAGCGCCTCCTTCGAGCCGATGGCGGACAGGAGCCCGGCCGCTTGGACAAGAGGCGGCGCCCCTCGACCGAAGAGCTTCCGGCCGGGCACCTCGAAGAACGCCAGGTACCCCGCGAGCTCGGAGAGGTCCGTTCCCCGTCCGAGCTCGGCCGGTCGCAACGAGACCCCGCCGACGCGAAGGCCGTCGTACGGAACGATGCCCGTCCACTCGACGAGGATCTCTCCGCACTCGGGCTTCTCTCGGAGGGGGACGCCTTCGACCTCCCCTCCCACCGCCTTCGCGAGCGCGTCCGCGTCGCCCGCCGCCGCCTCGTGAGCGAAGTAGATGAAGCGACAAGCTCGCTCCTTCGGGACCGCCTCGAAGCCCGAGGGCACCGTCGCGGCAGAAGGCCCCGTCTCCTCGAGCGCGAGCAGAGCTATCTCGCGCGCGCCGCTCTTCACGACGGCGGTCCGCACGAGCTTCGCCCTTACGAAATGAACCCGCTCGCGAGAGGGGCTCGGTGGGACGACGGGGGCAGCGGTGTTGGCGGCCGTCGGCGACTGGGCGAAGCTCGCCGCCGGCCAGGCCGCTGCGAGCAAGGCGATGACGGCGGCCTTCGGGAGCGGTCGCGCGCGAAGCATATGGGGAGATGAGACGGGCGAGCCCGCTCGGCGGTTTCCTCTGCTTCCGTGGGCCGCTCGATCAGAACGTCGCGGGCGAGCTCTCTTGATGGATCTTGTGGCCGGTCTTCTCGAGCCACCACAGGACGCCGATGACGAGCGACCGCTTGTCGTCGACGAAGCTGGGCTTCTTGCCTTCGAAGAGGTGGCCCGCGAACTGGAAGCCCCACCCGACGGTGAAGAGCGTCGCGGCGAGGGGCAGCCCGACGACCGTCGCGCCGATGGGGAGGCTCGCGAGGATCATGGGGATGCCGACCTTGTGACAGGCCTGGTTGCGCGGGTCCTGGTGGTCGTCCTTGTACTTGTGGAGGAGCTGGGTCCACTCGTCGTTGAGGCGCAGCATGCGCGCGACCGTGGCACGGCCTCGGCCCTCAGTCGAGACGACCCGTGGGGCGTTCGCGGAGTGAACAAGAAGCCAGGGTCGGCGCCGACCAGGCGCGGGCGCAGCGGGCGCGGGCGTGGCCGGCGCGTTGACAATGCCGACGGCCGGGACTATTCCACCCGGCCTCTTGGTGCGGAAAGCGCCGAGAAGAAGGAAGTTAGAACCAACCAGCATGAGCCAAACCAACCTGGGATCGATGAGCGGCGGGAGCGACAGCTTCGCTTCGCTGTTCGAGCAGAGCCTCGCCGAAGGGGATTTCGGCAACGAAGGGGAGATCGTCCAAGGGACCGTCGTCGCCGTGAATCGCGACCATGTCGTGGTCGACATCGGCGGCAAGAGCGAGGGCGCGATCCCGATCAAAGAGTTCCACGACGCCGGTGGAGAGTCGGGCATTCAGGTCGGCCAGCGGGTCGACGTGTACATCGAGAGCCGCGAGAACGACGACGGCCTCGTGACCCTCTCGAAAGAGAAGGCCGACAAGATGAAGGTCTGGGATGAGATCTCGAACGCCTGCGAGGCGGACGAGCTCATCGAAGGCACCATCAGCCAGCGCGTGAAGGGCGGTCTCTCGGTGACGATCAAGGGAGGCGTGAAGGCCTTCCTCCCCGGCTCCCAGGTGGATCTGCGGCCCATCCGCAACTTGGACAAGCTGATCGGGCAGACCTACCGATTCAAGGTCATCAAGTTCAACAAGAAGCGCGGCAACATCGTTTTGTCCCGACGCGTCCTCCTCGAGAAGGAGCGCGACGAGATGAAGCAGAAGACGCTGCAGACCCTCACCGAGGGCATGGTCGTCAAGGGCACCATCAAGAACATCACCGAGTACGGCGCCTTCGTCGACCTCGGCGGGATCGATGGCCTGCTTCACATCACGGACATGTCCTGGGGTCGGGTCAACCACCCGAACGAGGTCTTCCAGGTCGGCGACGAGGTCACCGTCAAGGTCCTCAAGTACAACCCGGAGACGGAGCGCGTCAGCCTCGGCCTCAAGCAGACCCAAGAGGATCCGTGGAACCACGCCGAAGAGGCGTACCCGGCCGGCAAGAAGGTCCGGGGCAAGGTCATGTCGATCACCGACTACGGCGCCTTCGTGGAGCTGGAGCCGGGCGTCGAGGGCCTCATCCACGTCAGCGAGATGAGCTGGACCAAGAAGGTCAAGCACCCGTCGAAGCTCCTCGAGGTCGGCCAGGAGATCGAGTGCCAGGTGCTCGAGGTCGACGCGCGCGCCAAGCGCATCAGCCTCGGACTCAAGCAGCTCGAGCCCGATCCGTGGATGGTCTTCACGGACAAGTACAACCCGGGCGACAAGATCTCGGGCAAGGTCCGCTCCATCACCGATTACGGCGTCTTCGTCGGGATCGAAGAGGGCGTGGACGGCATGGTCCACCGCAGCGACCTCTCCTGGACGGTTCGCGTCAACAACCCGAGCGACCTCTTCAAGAAGGGTGATGACGTCGAGGCGATCATCCTCAGCATCAACCACGACGAGAAGAAGGTCTCCCTCGGCATCAAGCAGCTGTGGGACGATCCGTGGCCGTCGATCAACACCGAGTTCCCCCTCGGTCGCGTGTTCGACGACGCCCCCGTGATCAGCACGGTCGACTACGGTGCGTTCGTTCGCTTGCGCGAGGGCGTCGAAGGCCTCATCCCCAAGGAGGAGATCGACGATCTCTCCAAGGTGAAGGTCGGAGACAAGCTCAAGTGCGAGATGATGAGCATCGACACGATCGACCGCAGGATCTTCCTGACGGCGAAGAACATCGGTGCGGAGCGCCCGGCCCAGCCGCAGCGCAAGCACGAGGATCGGCCGGCCGCCGCCGGCACGCTGGGCGATCTCATCAAAGAGAAGCTCGGCGGCAAGCTCGACCTGAAGTGAGCCCCGAACGGCTCGGAGAGACGGCTCCCTCGGGGGGCCGTCTTCCTTTTGTTGGGACCGATGAAGGACGCAGTATCGGCCGTCGCCTCCGACCTCGGGCTCCGCGTGCAGCCGGCGCAGGTCGTCTATCGCGGGCCGCTGCGCCTCGGTGAGCATCGCCATCAGGACGCGTTCGTGATCGACGGCGCGATCGAGGGCGCGCCGCTCCGGTGCACCATCACCGCCGATCGGCTGAGCATCGATTGGGAGCCCGCCCTCGATCTGGGGCTTCGGATCGCGTCGCGCCACGACGGCGACGTGAAGGGCGACGATCTCGAGGCTGCGTTCGAGCTGCGCGCCGACGAGCGAGAGCGCCTCGTGGCCCTGATCACGCCCGAGCTCGCGGATCGCCTCGCCGCGCTGCGCCTGGAGGCGAGGGTGTTCCTCGACGATCGCTCGCTATCGCTCACCTTCGAGAACGAGCGCTGGGGCGGGGAGGACGTCACCCCGAACGAATCGCTGCTCGCGCGGTGGCTCCACGAAGCAGCCCGCACCGAGCGGATCATTCGCCGCGCGCTCGCACGGGTGCCGGCCGCGCGCGCCCTCGTGCCGCTCGCGCGCGCGTGGGAGGAGCTCGCGATCGAGCGCGGGCTCGAGCTCGACCGCGCACCCCTCCACCTCCGCGGCTTCCTCTCCACCGGCGAGCTCGACGGGCGGGTCCGCGACGGGCACGTCGAGCTCTCGCTCGCCCCGTTCGTGCCGGGGCCGACGGCGTGCCTCGTCGAGCCCCACCCTTCGGAGCTGTCGCGGCTCGTCACCACGCGGCTCGGCCGACGCGGAGGTCGCTTCGAGCAGACGTTCCGCGTGCTGCCGATGCGCGAGGGGATGCCCTCGCCGTTGACGGTCCCTCCCGCCCTCCGCGAGGCCGCCCTCGAGGCTTCGCGCTTCGGCGAGGTGAGCGTCAGCGACCGCGAGGCGCGGCTCCGCGCCCCCCTCGACGACGAGACCCCCCTCCGCGCCGCCGCCATGGTCGACGCGCTCGCGCGGATCGCGAAGGAGCTCGGGGGCGAGGCGCGCGCGGTGGAGGGCTACCGCATCGCCGCCGACCGCGGCGGCACGAGGCCGGGGTGAGCGGCGACGAAGAAGCGGCCGCGAGCGCGCGCGGCCCTTTCGCCCCGGAGCCGGAGCCTCCCTCCGCGAGCGAAGAGGCGGCGCGCGTCCTGAGGCGCGGCTCGGCGGGCCGCTTCCTCCTCCGCGCCGCCCTCGGGCTCGGGATCGCCGGCGCCTCGATCGGGGGCGGCTACCTCGGCTACCGCGCGATGGTGCGGAGAGAAGCCCTCGACGTCTCGATGGTCCGTTTCGAAGGAGGGATCGCCGCCATCGGCAACGACCTCTGGCCCGAGGAGTCGCCCGCGCACGAGGTCACCCTCGCCCCGTATCGCCTCGACGCGACGGAGGTCACCGTCCGCGCGTACACGGCGTGCGTCGACGACGGCGTCTGCACCGCCGCCATCACCGGCGGTCACTGCAACTACGGGGTCTCCGACCGCGCGCTCCACCCCATCAACTGCGTGACCTTCGATCAGGCCGCCGCCTACTGTCGATGGGCGAAGAAGCGCCTCCCCACCGAGAAAGAGTGGGAGCACGCGGCCCGCCTCCACTACGACGCGAAGGCCGAGAAGGGGAAGACCGATCTCTTCCCTTGGGGCGCGGGGGCGCCCACGAAGCAAAGAGCCAACGTGTGCGGGACCGAGTGCGCGGCGTACTTCAAGCGCCACGGCAAGACCCTGCCGCCGATGTTCGACGACGACGACGGCTTCCCCCTCACCGCCCCCGTCGGGAGCTTCCGCGACGGCGCGACGCCGGAGGGCCTCTTCGACATGGCCGGCAACGTCTGGGAGTGGACGTCGAGCCCGTACTGCGCCTACCCCGACGAGCGCTGCGGGCACGACCGGGAGATGGTGGTTCGAGGAGGAGGCTTCGAGACCCATCAGCCTCGGACCCTCGAGGCGACGAGCCGCGAGGCGCTCGGCCGGAGCGAGGCGACCGAGACGACCGGGCTTCGATGCGCGAAGGACGGCTGATACCACCCTCCCGCGACGGAGCTCGAAGAGCGCAGTCGCACGGGAGGGGTCGGCGAGCGCGAAGCGCGCCGGGGGTGCAAAACCCCCGAGAAGAGCATCGTTTCGAGGACCGCTCGTGGTACCTTCGCGTCCGATGAGCCCGCCCCTCTGGGCGCCTTGGCGGATGGAGTACGTCCTCGGGAAGAAGCCCAAGGACGGCTGCGTGTTCTGTGTCGCCCCCGATGCGCCCGGCCCCGATCACGATCAAGCGGCGCGCGCCCAGCGCACCGCCGAGCTCGAAGCCCGCCTCGTCGTGCACGAAGAGCCTCGCTGCTTGGTCATGCTCAACCGCTACCCCTTCGCGGCCGGGCACGCGCTCGTGATCCCGCGCGCCCACGTCAGCGGCCTCGAGGATCTCGATCCGAAGGACCACGACCGGCTCTTCGTCCTCGTCCGTGAGACGGTCGTGCGTCTGAAGCGCGCCCTCAAGTGCGAGGGCCTCAACGTCGGCCTGAACCTCGGCACCGCCGCCGGCGCCGGGATCGCGGAGCACCTCCACGTGCACGTGGTCCCACGGTGGTCGGGGGATACCAACTTCATGCCGGTGGTCGCGGACACGCGGGTCGTTCCGCAGGCCCTCGATGCGACGAGGCGACACCTCGCCGGGTACTTCGAGGACCTTCGAGCCAGCGGCGACGCGCCATGAGCGAGGTCCGCGCCTTCCCGCAGGGGCCTCACGACAAGAAGCGCCAGCGCCGCATCTTCCTCGTCTTGAGCGCGCTCATCGCGGTGGTGACGCTGCTCGTCGCGAACGAGGTGCTCTTGCCGTTCGTGCTCGGCATCCTCGTCGCGTACATCTTCCTGCCCCTGGTCCTGCGGATCGAGCGGCTGCGGGTCCCGCGCTTCGCCGCCATCCTCATCGTCTACATCCTGACCCTCGGGACGATCGCGGGCTTCATCGCCCTCATCGTGCCGAGCCTGCTCAACGAGGGCCGAGCCCTCCGGCGCGAGCTCCCGCATCGCATCGCGGAGGCAGAGGAGAAGTGGCTCCCCGTCATCCAGCAGAAGGTGGCGGCGTGGAAGGGGAGCGAGGCCGCCCCCGCCCCCGACGACAAGGACGACGCCCAGAACGCCCCCGACGCGCCCGTCCCCACCTCCGACGCGCCCGTGCTCGTGACCCAGCGGCCCGACGGGGCCTACGAGGTCCGCCTCTCGGACCAGGTGCAGCTCCGCAAGGTCGGCGAGGACGCGTGGAAGATCGAGCGGACCGACGTCGATCACGACCACGCCGCCCCCAAGGGCGTCTTCAAGAAGATCACCGACCGCGCGTCGAAGTACGTGAGCGAGAACACGGTCGAGATCCTGAAGTTCGGGCAGCAGATCATCGCCGCGGTCGCGCGAGGGATCTTCACCCTCTTCATGACCTTGATGCTCGGCGCGTACATCATGCTGACCCACGAGAAGATCATCGGCTTCTTCCGAGAGCTGGTCCTCCCCGAGTCTCAGTCCGCGTTCGACCGATTGCTCCGCCGCCTCGATCGCGGGCTCAGCGGCGTCGTTCGCGGGCAGCTCCTCATCTGCCTCGTCAACGGCGTGCTGTCCGCGATCGGCTTCTGGCTCTTCGATCTCAAGTACTGGCCCCTCATGGCCCTCGTCGCCGCCGTCGGCTCGCTCATCCCCATCTTCGGGTCGATCCTCTCCGCGATCCCGGCCGTCGCGATCGGGCTGACCCAGTCACCAGGCACCGCCCTCGCCGTCCTCGCGTGGATCCTCGGCATCCACCAGCTCGAGGCGAACTTCCTCAACCCGAAGATCATCGGGGACGCCGCGAAGATCCACCCTGTCCTCGTCGTGTTCTCGCTGCTCGTCGGGGAGCACTTCTTCCAGATCAAAGGGGCCCTCTTCGCGGTCCCGTGCATGTCGATCGCCCAGACCATCTTCTTGCACTTCCGCGAGAGCACGATGGGCCTGCGCGATCCGACCGTCACCGGGCATCCGGAGCTCGCCGCCCCCAGGCCTCCGGCCGTCCAAGACATCCCTCCCGGCACCAACCGGTCGTAGCCGGACATGGGCGCCCTCGCCGGCGAGCTCGTCAACGACCAAGTGCGCCTCGTGAGGCTGCTCGGTCGGGGCGGCATGGGGAGCGTCTGGGTCGCGCATCACGAAGGCCTCGCCATCGACGTCGCGGTGAAGTTCATCGCCCCCGAGCTGGCCGTCTCCGGCGGCGAAGTGGTGATCGCGCGCTTTCGACGCGAGGCCCGGCTCGCGGCCCGACTCGACAACCCCCACACCGTCCGCGTCCTCGATCACGGCGTGACCGACGACGGCACCCCTTACATCGTGATGGAGCTGCTGGAGGGGGAGAGCCTCGCGGAGTGGCTCCGTCGCGTGGGGCGCGCGCCGATCACCGACGCCGTTCAGATCGTCCGCGAGCTGGCGATCGGGCTCGAGCACGCCCACGCCCTCGGGATCATCCACCGCGACGTCAAGCCGCCCAACGTCTTCTTGTCTCGGTCGCGCGACGGCCGGCGCGTCACCAAGATCCTCGACTTCGGGATCGCGAAGACGCAAGAGTCGAGCGATCCGGCGCAGCCGGGGACGTCGAGCGGGGTGCTGATCGGGACCCCCCACTACATGAGCCCGGAGCAGCTCATGCACGCGGGCCCCCCCGACAAGAGCGCGGACGTTTGGGCCCTCGCCGTCGTCGCGTTCGAGATGCTCGTGGGTCAGCCGCCGTTCTCGGGAGAGACGCTCGCCGCCACCCTCGTCGCGATCACCCAAGCCTCGATGCGAAAGCAATCGGGAGGCGAGCGCGCCCTCAACGCCGCCCAAGACGCGTTCTTCGCGCGGGCCCTCTCGATCGATCCGAAGCGGCGCTTCCCCACCGCGCTCGCCCTCGCGGAGGCGTTCGAGGCCGCCGCCTCCGGAGTCAGCATCCCGCCTCCGAGCCCCCCTCTCGAAGGCGACACGCGCTCCGACCCGAACCTGCCGACCGCGGAGTTCCTGAGGCTCTCCGAGGGCCCCGCCCCTCTCCCCGGCGAGCGCACCGAGATCGGCGCGTCCCACCCCGACCTCGCCCTCGCCCCGACGCTGCTCGGGGTGACCTCGAGCGACCCGCCTCGCGCGAAGGAAGCAGCCCCCGCCCCGTCGCGCAGGCGCGGGTCCTCCACGTCGCGCAGCGTGCTCGTGCTCGGTGGCGCGGCCGCGGCCGCGGTCGCGGGGGTCGTCGCCTACCGCGCCACGACCCCCCCTCCCCCGCCCGCCGCGCTCGGCGAGGCGACGGCCCAGCCGGTCGTGTCCGAGCCTTCTCCGCCTCCGTCGTCGCGCTCGGTCGTGGCGTCCGCGCCCCCGACCGCGTCCGCGTCGGTCGCCCCGACCGCGGAGGTGCTCGCGATCCCTCGCACCCCGATCGAGAAGGGCTACGCGCCCAACAGCGGCCTCTTCGTGACCGCGTTCGACATCGCGCGCGAGCCGGGAGACGAAGGGGCGGACTTCGTGGGAGCGCTCCACGCGTGCGAGCGCAAGAAGATGAGCCTGTGCACGGAGGCCCAATGGCAGCGCGCGTGCGAGACGATCGAGGGCCTCGGGCGCCATCCGTCGTGGACCCTCTCCTCCGACGACCGAGGGGTGGCCGTGCGCGGCGGGAGCGATTGCACGACCCGCGCCGTCGCTTCGGTCGAGAGCCGCGAGCCGAGCCGCATCGGGGTCTGTTGCACCCGCGCCATCGGAGGCAGCTCCTCCAACCAGAAGAACCCGAACTTCCTCATCACCACGTCCGCCAAGCTGCTGATGATCGAGCGGCTCTTCAACGCCGCGAACGGGGGCGGCCTCGCCGAGATGAGCGCCCCCAAGCTGAACCTCTTCGGGAAGATGGTGGACCACGCGGAGGCGGGGGTGCACGTGGGCTGGGTGGGCCGGAGCGAGTCCTTCTACTTCGACACCTGCGACAGCGCCGTTCACGACGTGGGAAACCTCCGCGGCTGGGGGGCGAGCTGCGTGGGGATCGTGGTGACCCGGAAGAACGAGATCGCGCGCGCGACCCGCTGGATCTCGTTCGGCGACGGCGGCCTGCTCGAGGAGATCCGCGAGCCCAAGGCGCGCGTAGACCTGGGCCCCCCCAAGCCCAAGCCCGCCTCCTCGTCCCGCGCGCCGTGAGGGACCCGGAAAATCGGCTTTTTTTGCGGGTGCGCCTGAAACGAATCAGAGTAGAAGGTCACCTTCGAACGACGAGGAGCCTTCCCGGCCTTCCTCCGCTCGAACCTCCAGGAAGAAACGGGGCAATCGGCTCACCATGCACACGCGCAACACCGTCGTCGGCTTTGTTCTCGCGTTCGGCGCAGGCATGTTCCTCATGTACGGCATCGACCGTCGTCTCACGAACGGCGGCACCCTCGCCGCCTCCGCCGAGCCGAGCGCCGAGGCGCCCCCCGGCGCGGCCGCGGTCGCTCCCAAGCCCGCCAACCCCGGCGCGGTGAAGGTCGAGCTCTTCGTGATGTCGCAGTGCCCCTACGGCGTCGAGGCGGAGCAGAAGTTCAAGGACGTCGTCGACAAGTTCGGCGCCGACATCGACTTCCGCGTCGAGTTCATCGGCGACGACAAGGGCGGAGAGCTTGCCAGCATGCACGGGCCGAAGGAGGTCAAAGGCGACCTCGTGCAGATCTGCGCGCAGAAGTACTCGGCGACGTGGTTCGACATGATCCTCTGCCAGAACAAGAACCCGCGCGCCGTCGACATGAACTGGGAGTCCTGCGCGAAGGACCTCAGCATGCCCGTCGACAAGATCAAGTCGTGCGCAGAAGGCAAAGAGGGCAAGGACCTCCTCGCCGCTTCGTTCAAGCGCTCGGAGGAGCTCGGCGTCACCGGCAGCCCGACGATCCACATCGGCGGCAAGAACTACGAGGGCCGCCGCGGCGTGAACGATCTGTCGCGGGCCATCTGTGCCGCGTACACGGGCGAGAAGCCGGAAGCCTGCGCGAGCATCCCCGAGCCCGCCACCGTCAACGTGACGATCCTCTCCGACAAGCGCTGCGCCGAGTGCGACGCCAAGGGCCTCGAGGAGCAGGTGCGGGGCCTCATCGCGAAGCCGAGCTTGACCGTCCTCGACTACGCCGACGCCGCCGGCAAGAAGCTGTTCGACGACATCAAGCCGATGGAGCTCCCCGCCGTCATCTTCGACGACACCCTCCTCAAAGATCCGGAGACGGCGCAGGCCGTCAGCCGCGGCCTCAAAGAGGTCCACGGCCACAAGGTCATCTCCGTCGGAGAGTGGAACCCCGTGTGCTCCGACACGGGCGGCTGCGATCTGGCCGAGTGCAAGTCGACGATGGAGTGCCGCGCGGAGATGCCGAAGCGCCTCGACCTCTTCGTCATGTCGCAGTGCCCATTCGGGGTGCAGGCCCTCGACGCGATGAAGGAGGTGATCGAGAACTTCAAGGCCTCGAACGAGAAGCTCGACTTCGCGGTCCACTTCATCGGCGACGGCGATGCCTCCAGCTTGCAGTCGATGCACGGACCGGCCGAGGTCGCAGAGGACCTCCGTGAGATCTGCGTCCAGGCCCACTACGGCAAGGATCTGAAGTTCATGGAGTACGTCTGGTGCCGGAACAAGAACATCAAAGACGCCGAGTGGGAGTCGTGCACCGGCGGCAAGACGGGCTTCGACACCGACGAGATCAAGAAGTGCGCGGAAGGTGACGAAGGCAAGAAGCTGCTAGCAGAGTCGTTCGCCCTTTCGAAGTCCTCGGGCGTCTCGGGGAGCCCGACGTGGCTCGCGAACAACAAGTTCAAGTTCTCCGGCCGCGACCCGCAGTCGATCAAGACCGCCCTCTGCTCTCACAACACGGGGATGGCCGGCTGCGACAAGGCCCTCACGGGACCGCAGCAGAACGCCGCGCCCGCCCAAGCTGGCTGCGGCAACTGACGCGGCCGATGATGATGCTCGGCTCTCGGCCGTTGTGCTAAGGGACGACGGTCGTGAGCTCCAAGTCCGCGTCCAAGAAGCAGAGCCCGGTGAAAGACCGGGAGAAGGCCCTGTCCGAGGCGCGGGCCAAGCAAAACATCCCGGATCCGCTCGACCCGGGCAACATGAAGAAGATGGCGCTGCGGCTCGGTGTGCCGCTCGTCATCGGCTGGCTGCTCGTGATCTTCGTCCTCGACCATTGGGTCTGGAAGACGATCATGGGCGTGCTGACGGCGGTGATCGTCGGCGTGACGGTCTGGGCGATCAACTACGCCAAGAAGTCGAAGAAGGTCGTCGACATCCTCAAGACGGCCGACACCGCCGAGGGCCGGAAAGAGGCGATCGAGAAGCTCGACGCGAGCTCGAAGAAGGGTGACGCCGCCGCCATCTTCGCGAAGGCCCAGCTCGAGATGCAGGACGACCCGCGCAAGGCGCTGTCGACCCTCGAGCAGATCAACCTCGCGAAGGTCATGGCCCACGTCGCCGACGAGGCCCGCGCGCAGCGCGCGATGATTCACCTCATCCTCGGCGAGACGGACGAGGCGCGCTCCCTCGTCGACGGGATCGACCTCTCGCGCCACAAAGAGTCCAAGTCGCGCGCGACCCTCACCGCCATCATCGGAGAGGCGTGGGCCCGCTCCGGGCAGGCGCGCCGCGCCGTCGATCTCCTGGAGAAGCTCGATCCCCACGACGACGTGTACCAGGACATCAGCCCCCAGCTGCTCCGCTCGCGCGCGTTCGCGTATGCTTTCGCCAACAACTCGAAGGCGATGAAGTCCGCCCTCCACGAGCTGAAGAGCCTCAACATCCAGTACTTGATGGGGTTCATCACGAAGAAGAAGAACCCGATGGGGGTCTCGCCTCGCGGCGTGCACCCCCTCTTGGAGAAGGAAGCTTACGACCTCGTGATGCGCAGCGGGGTCGTGCAGCGAAAGATGGAAATGCGTCGGAAGTAGCCGCTCATGAAGATGCTTCGCTTGAGCTTCGTCGTCATGTCCCTCGTCGCCTGCGCTGCCGGCAGCGACGACAACGCGGGTGGTGGTCCCTCGACGGGAGGGTCGAGCTCGGAGGGCGGAGCCGCCCCGGGAGGTGCGGGACAAGGCGGCGGAACGGGAGGCGGCTTCTCGAGCGGGGGCGGCAATACGGGCGGGTTCGCCGGCACCCCCGAGGTGTTCGGCCACTCGAAGTCCACCCTCTACAAGCTCAACCCCGAGACGAAGGACGTCGGCGTCGTCGGCCCCTTCAGCGGTTGCACGAACATCATCGACCTCGCCATCGACGAGGACTCGAACATCTACGTCACGACCCAAGACGGCGGGCTCTACACCGTCGACGAGAACACGGCCGCCTGCACCCTCGTCGCGAGCGGCAGCTACCCGAACTCGCTCTCCTTCGTTCCGGCGGGCACGCTCGACCCGAACGAAGAGGCCCTCGTCGGCTTCCTCGACGATCAGTACGTGCGGATCGACAAGTCGAGCGGCGAGGTCCTGCCGGTGGGCTCGCCCTGGAACAACGGCTTCATCTCCAGCGGCGACATCGTCAGCGTGAAGAACGGCCCGACGTACCTCACCATCAAGGACGCGAACCCCGACGACGGCGTCTGCGGCGATTGCCTGGTGGAGATCAACCCCGGCACCGGCGTCATCATCAAGAACTACCACTCCGTCGGCTACGAGAAGGTCTTCGGGGCCGCGTTCTGGGCGGGCTCGATCTACGGCTTCACGAACGCGGGCGAGATCTTCGAGATCACGATCGAGAACAACCAGCTGACGACGTCGCAGATCGCCACCCCCCAAGGGCTATCCTTCTGGGGAGCGGGCTCGACGACGTCCGCGCCGCCCGCCCCGCAATGACCTGACCCTCCCTGAAGCTCGAGCGAGGTTCGAACATGACTCTCCGGGGTGCGCTCGCATCGTTGGTCTCGATCGCGCTGGCCGCGGCCGCCTGCTCGGCTGGCTCCGAAGACGGCTCCGGCGCGTCTTCGAGCGGAGCGGCCGGCCAAGGTGGCTCGGGGGCCTCGTCGAACGAAGGAGGCGGCACCAACTTCGAAGGCGGGGCGGACCAGGGAGGCGGAACGACGAACCTCGTCGCGGAGGTCTTCGGCCACAGCGCGGCCACGCTCTACCGCCTCGATCCGGACACGAAGGCGGTCACCGTCGTCGGCGATTTCTCCGGTTGCTCGAACGTGATCGACATCGCCCTCGACAAGGACTCGAACCTGTTCGGCACCACGACCGACGGCCTCTACCGCATCGACAAGATGACGGCCGCGTGCACGCCCATCGCCGGCGGCAACTTCCCCAACTCGCTCTCCTTCATCCCCGCCGGGACGCTCGACCCGAGCGCGGAGTCCCTCGTCGGATACGTCGGGGATCAGTACGTCCGCATCGATCCGACGACGGGCTCGATCCAGACGGTGGGCTCGCTCGGGGAGCCTGGCCTCTACTCGAGCGGCGACATCGTCTCGGTCAAAGGCGGAGCGACCTACCTCACCGTCAAAGGCGGCTCGTGCGAGACGGACTGCCTCGTCGAGGTGAACCCGGTCACGGGCGTGCTCCTCAAGAACTGGGGAATGCTCGGTTACCTGTCGGCGTACGGGATCGCCTTCTGGGCTGGCTCCGTCTACGGCTTCACCGAAGGCGGACAGCTCTTCGAGGTCACGTTCGATAGCGGCGTCCTCGCCACCACGCTCATCACCTCTCCTCCCGAGGTGAGCTTCTGGGGCGCGGGCTCGACGACCTCGGCTCCTCCGACGCCTCACTGACGAAGATCAAAAGCCCCTGAGGACGATCCCGATGCGCGCTCGAGTTGGTTGGCTCTCGCTCTCGTTGGCAGCGGCGGTGGGCGCGATGTCGTGCTCCGACTCCTCCCCGATCACGCCCGAAGGCGCAGGCGGACAGGGGGCCGGGCAAGCGAGCGGGGCCGGCGGATCGGGAGCCTCCGCGCAAGGCGCGGGGGGCCAAGGAGGCTCGCCGTCCCAGAGCGGAGGCGGAGGATCGAGCGGGCAAGGCGGAGCCGCGCCCTGCCCTTCGAACGTCACCTGCGTGGCGAGCTTCCCCTTCAGCGAGCAGCGCGACACCCAGGCGGAGAGCGCGTCCGCGATCGACGCGTACGACTGCGCGCCCGACACGAACGAGAGCGGCCCCGAAATCTACTACCGCGTCACCGTCCCTTCGGCGGGCTTCTTGAGCGCAGCCGTCTACGACGACGAGGGCACCGATATCGACGTGCAGATCCTGACCTCGTTCAATCCCGCCGCCCCCACGGGGACGAGCTGCGTCGATCGAGGCGACCACCACGCGCGGGCCGACGTCGGCCCCGGCGACGTCTGGATCGTCGCCGACACCTGGACGAACAGCGGCGGCACCCCCCAGTCGGGCGCGTTCAAGATCGACATCGGCTTCGTCCCTGTGCCCGAAGGCCCCTGCGACATGCAGAGCGGCGAGATGGCGCGCGTCGGCGACGGAGGCACCCACCTCGCGATGCCGGCGACCGGTCCGGTCGTGATGGAGGCGCATCTCGTAACGCAAGCGGAGCCGGCCCCTTTCCCCGCGACCGCCACGGACGAGCTCGCCGCCCACTACGAGCTCTCGCAAGCGGCGACCGGCCTCGTGATGTTTCGAACGCAGGTCTGGGCGCCGCTCGAAGGGGGGAAGTTCTACGGCGCGGGGATCGGCGATCCGGCCTTGTTCCCGGTGGTCGACGAGGGCTGGTACGTGAACATGTATTGGACCCCCGCCGCCCGGCCTCCGCGCGGCACGAGGATGATCCTCCGCCGTCCCGACGATCCGACGCGCGCCGTCGTCGTCGCCGCCGGCTACGAGACCGGCCCCGGTGACCTCAGCGAAATCGGCGGAACGCCTGAAGAGACCCATTTCTACCTACGAACGCAGCACGAGAGCGCGCTCACGCTCGGCATCGCGCAGGACCAATCGCTCCCGTTCGGTCCGCGCAAGTGCACCAACTGAGGGCGGGCTTTCCGCCCAGCCCACGGATCCGCGGACGGCTTCGCGCGTAGCATGATATCGAGCGCGGCCTTTGAGCTTTGGGGCGCGCGATCGACGGTGTATGGTTTTTCGAGTCGGAGCAGGGGGCGCGCGTGGGCGAAGAGTGGGAGCTCGGCCAAGGCCGGATGGAGACGGAGGAGCGGAAGGGCTACCTCTACGTCCGGCTGCGCGGTGAGATTCTCACGGTGAGTGACGTCGAGCGAGGCGTCCTCATCCTCCGCGACCGCATGATGGATGGAGTCGACGGTCGTCTCGACACGAAGAAGCTCCTCTTCGATCTCCGTCAGCTCAGCCTGCCCTTGCCCGACGACGCTTGCCACGCGGCGTGGGATTTCATCCACGCGCGCGAGTACGCGATGCTCGCGTGCGCGATGCCAGAGGCCGCGAGCGATCTGATGATGACGCGGATGAACATGACGGGGCTCTCCGAGAGCCTCCCCTTCCGCGTCTTCCCCAGCATCGTCGAGGCCCATCGCTGGCTCGACTTCCGGCCTTCGGGGATCCATCGACGCCCGTCGAGCTTCGGGATGAGCGCGGTGACCCCTCCCCGCGCCGAGGCCGGCCGGCACGATCTCCTCACGACGAGCGAGATCGTGGAGGAAGCGCTCGCGGGGCGGGGCGCCGTCGGCGGATCGACGATCCCGCCGCGCTCCGCCTCCGATGGCCGCGGCGGTCGCTTCGGCGCGCGCGACACGCTCACCCCTCCTCACGCGGGGCGCTCGAGCTCGTCGTCGTCGTCCATCCCCGCGGTGGCCCCCAACACCACCGCCCCGCCCCCGAAGAAGCGACCGAGCATCCCGCCCAACCGCTGAAGGGCCCTGGTCCGCGCCGATCCGTCTCGGCGCGCACTGATTTTCGGGGCAAGGTCGGGCTCGTCTTGTCACCACGATCGCGCGGGCGCAGAAGCGAAGCTCGTGAGGATCCGCGAAACGCTCTCTCTTTCGTGCGCGTGGACGCTGGCATCGGCGATGACGATCTCGTCGGGGTGCACCCCGGCCGATGACGAGCCCGCCGTGACCGATGACGAGGCGGTCGGGGCCGCTCGGAGCGCGATCACGGTCCAAGAGGCGGTGGGCTCCTCGTGCTCGACGATGAGCGTGCGCGGCCTGTCGCTCCAGATCATCGCCCAGGCGAACTGCATCGAGCCGGGCGCCTTCGAGGCGATCCCGCCGCTGCCGAACGTGACGATGAGCGACGCGACCTTCGCCTTCTTGGAGGCCCCCGCGAAGGACGCCTTCGTGCAGGCCGCGAACGACAAGCCCGGCATGCACATGACGATCAACTCGATGCTCCGCACCGTCGCGCAGCAGCTGTTGCTCTATCGCTGGTACCAGAACGGCACGTGCGGCATCGGCCTCGCCGCGACCCCCGGCAACTCCAACCACGAGACCGGGCTCGCGTTCGACACCTCCGACTACTCGGCGTGGAAGTCGACCCTCGAGGCACGCGGCTTCCACTGGTTCGGGAGCCAGGACACCGTCCACTTCGACTACGCGGGGCCGGGCGCGGTGAGCTACAAGGGCACGGACGTGCTCGCGTTCCAGCAGCTCTGGAACGAGAACCACCCCGACGATCCGATCGACGAGGACGGCGTCTACGGTCCGCAGACGGAGGCCCGCCTGCTCGCTTCCCCCGCCGACGGCTTCGACACGCCACCTTCTTGCGAGACCCCGGACCCGCGCCCGGATATCGCCATCGCCGTCGGCTTCGACGACGCGGGCGACGACCTGCGGGACGGACCTTCGGCGGGCGTCGTCGATCTGTTCGAGACGGAGCCGGCGCGATGGATCGCCCACGTCACGAACCTCGGCCAAGGCGCGGCGAGCGACGTGGTGGTGTCGATCGATCTCGGGTCGTCCTTCGTCGAGGGCGAGCCGGCGATCGACGCGGTCGACTACCACGTCGAGGTCGGCCCCGCCTCGAGCGGCCCCTTCACCGATGACCCGGCCGACGCCTCTGCCGAGAACCCGAGCCACGAAAGCCCCCTCGGGCCGATCGCCACCCTCCACCTCGGCGGCATCGAGCCCGGCCAGGAGAAGCGCGTCTCCCTCACCGTCGTCCCCCGCGCCTACACCGTCGATCGCGCGGATCCCGTCGCCCTCCACGCGTGGGTCCAGAAGGTCGACGACCTGTACAGCGAGTCGTCCTTCGGCGGCGACGTCACGAACGTCGACGGCTCGCAGACGTTCCAGGGCGGGAGGCTCGAGGTCGCTCAAACGGTCGACGTCTACTCGCACATGCGCTGGGAGTGGCAGAGCCCTCGGCTCGAAGGCGCGAGCGGTTCTTCTGGCGTCGCGTTCTCGTCGTCGTCGACCTCGCTCGACGTGAGCGGCGCGCACGACGGGGCGAGCATCGCGATGAGCCCGGCCGAGCTCGTCGCCGACGGGGAAGCGACGATCTCTTTGCGCGCGAGCAGGAGCGGCGCAGAAGGAGACGCGACCCTGCTCGTGGCCCGCGACACCGACGATCTCGCGAGCGCGACGTCCTTCCCCGTCGACATCGCCGCCGACGGCGCGATGCACGAGGCGACCGTCACCCTCCCCGCCGGCCCCATCAAGCGGGTCGCGCTCGTGCCCTTCGCGGGAGCGGCGACGGGCGCTCCTTCCGCGAGCCTCGACTACCTCCGAATCGAAGGGGCGCGCGTCCTGATGCCCGATCCCGGCGAGGGCGGCGCTTCGGGCGAGGGCGGTGCGTCGGGTGGAGGTGGCGCGGAGAACGACGACGACAGCAGCGACCTCGATGGCTCGTGCTCCTGTCGCACCGTCGGGCGATCGGGTGAAGCAGGGCCGATGGCGCTCCTCGCGATCGCGCTCGGCACCGGGGCCGCGGCCCGGCGCCATCGTCGGCGCCGAGCCTGATCGCGAGTGTCGGTCAGCGGGTGGCGAGCTTCCGCACGCGGAGCTTCCGAGCCGCGAGGGCGAGGGCGGCCCCCGCCAACGTCACCCACGCGAAGGCGCGGTAGCCGTCGTTCCCGGGCCGCGAACGGCCACCGACCGAGACGGGCGTGAGGCCCCCGCACGCGTCGGCCTCGTTGACGGCGATGTTCGCCTGCCGAAGCGAAGAGATCTGGAGCTGCGAGGTAGACGCCTCGAGCGTGAGGTCTTCGGCGAGGGCCGTCCGCGGCAGGGACATCTCGAGGCGCGTGACCCACGCGGAGTCGATGCTCATCCCGTTCAGCGCGACGGCGATGTCGTCCGCACCGGGACAGCCGAGGACGCGCGCGTCGACCTCCCCGTCACCGACGGAGCCGCAGGCCGGAGAGTCCCAGGGCTCTCCGGGAGGGCACGGGTTCCTCACCCGCCCTTGCGAAGGCGCTTGGATCGAGCAGACGCTGCTGATCTCCTGGTTGTCGTAGGCCTGCGTGGCGTAGAGCTGAGGGATCGAGACGGTCGAGAACGTCGCCGGATCGAAGTAGCCGTACTGGGTGAAGAGCGCGGGGCTCGCGAACGTCGGGAGCACCGAGAGCCCATCGTTCTTGGCGAGGGCGCCCTCCCTCAAGGTCGTGTAGTTGGACGAGCTGTCCTTGAAGTCCCAAGAGAGGAGCTGCTCGTCGATCGAGACCTCGGAGAGCTGCTGCGTCGTGTACCGCCCCTCACCGATCACGTAGAGGACGATCGGGGTGACCGCCCCCGTCCCGATCGCGACCATGCGGAGCGGGAGGGTGAAATTGCTCCCGTCCATCACCACCCGCACCGGCGTCATCTCGGAGATGCCTTGTCCGGGTTGGAGGCGAATGGCGATGAAGTCGAAGCCCTCCGCGACGTACCCGTCGATGATCGGCTGCGATCCATCGTCGACGTTGTAGCCATGCTGATCGAGCCACGCGTTGAGCGCGCCCGGCTCATCGGTGGAGAGCGTCACCGTCTCGTAAGGCCCGACCGTGCCTTGGTGGACCACTTCGACCGGATCTCCGCTCTCACCGCCGAAGTCCTCGCCCGCGGAGAGCGCGACCGCGCCGCAACCGGCGCCGCTGCTCCCGCCCCCGCAGCTGATCGGCACGGGGTTCACCCGAGTCGCGGTGGTGGCTTCGAGCACCTCGAAGAATGCGGACGTGCTCGCCTCGATGCGCGCCCCGGGCTTCACCGGAAGCACCCAAGCGAAGTCCTCTGGGTCGCCCGAGTATTGGATCTGATCCCACAAGACCGTCTGGTCCATCGAGATGGACATCACCATGCGATGGCCGGTCACGACCGTCGGGGGACCCGGCGGGATGAAGCAACCGCCGCAAGCATCCGCGTCGGATGGGACCGACGCTACGAAGCCGATGCCCGCGACCAACCCGAGCTGGGCGAGGCGCGAGACACGTGCGCGAAAGGTCATGGAGAGCTCCCCTTGTAGAATCGAGCCGGCACCCGGGAGGATAAGCTAAGGAAGGGGCCTGGAGCCCCGATAGCAAACGAGAGGCCACCGCCGATCGCACCTGCATCGGTGGTTTGGCAGGGCGATGTGCCACGCGAAGCCCGCGCCCACACGACTCCCATGTCATAGCGGGGCCCGTGAGCGCCTTGCGCAGGCGAGGGATCGCGCGCAAGCTTGTGGTCCTCCGATGCGCCGGCGCGAGCTCTTGGGGTTGGGTGTTTCCACGGCAATCGTGCTTCTCGTCGGCTGCTCGAAGGACGGCAAGAAGCGGGGCGGCAAGGGTGGCGACGACGCCTCGCTGCCTCCCATCCAGTTCAGCGTCGACACGCCCGACCTGATGCTCACCTGGATCGACGACCGCGGCGGCACCCACGTCGAGTCCAAGGTCGAGCGGGTCCCCACGGAGCAGGCGAGGCTCGTGCGGGTCTCGGGCGGTGAAGCGAAGGACAGCTCCGCGGAGATTTACGTCGCCGACATCTCCGAGCCGGCGAAGGAGTACACGGCCCACGGCTACGCGCGGAGCGCTTGGGAAGAGGAGATCGCGCGGCGCCGGAAGGACAACCCCGACGTCGAAGAGAGCCCGCGGCAGAGGCCGCGAGAAGCGCGCGCGCCCCGACGGACCGACGGCAACCCCTCGAACGATCCGCACGGTCGTCCCGATTCGGATCGCGAGAGCCCGCCCGACAAGCTCGATCCCTCGATGAAGGGGGTGACGGTGATCGTCTACGGCGCGTCGTGGTGCTCGGCCTGTCACGCCGCGCTCGACCACCTCCGCGGCAAGGGGGTGAAGACGGTCTTCAAGAACATCGAGACCGATCGGAGCGCGAGCGAAGAGATGTCGGTCAAGCTCGAGAGAGCGGGCGGACGACGCGGATCGATCCCGGTCATCGACATCGCGGGTCAGATCATCGTCGGGTTCTCGGCGCGCGATATCGATCGCGCGCTCAAGAAGGCGGTCGCGTCGCCCAAGGGAGCGTCGGGCACGCTGATGTGAATCTCCCGTTCCGCGACAGAACGTTTGCTGGACCGGCCCCGCACGCGTATATCGCCCCTGCCGGAAAGCACGGCAGGAGCGAGAGATGATCGACGTCCCCATGCCCCAGCTCGGCGAGAGCGTCGCCGAGGGCACCGTGACGAAGTGGGTTGTTCACGAAGGTGACTTCGTCGAGCGCGAGCAAGTCCTTCTCGAGGTCGCGACCGACAAGGCGGACACGGAGGTGCGCGCGCCCGCGGCGGGTCGCGTCGCGAGGATCGTCGCCCAAGAGGGCCAGACGATCGCGAAGGGCGGTCTCTTGTGCCAGCTCGACGAGCACGCGGCTCGCGCCACCGCCGCGCCCGCTCCGCCGAACAACGGCCAGCCCAAGCCCGCGACCCCAGCCGAGGCGCCCTCCAAATCGCCGAGCGTCGCCGCCTCGAGCCCGCTCGCGTCACCGAGCGTGCGCCGCAGCGCCCTCGAGCACGACGTCGAGCTCGCGCGCGTCCAAGGCACCGGCGATCAAGGACGCATCACCCACGACGACGTCCTCAAGCTCGCGCGCCAAGCGCCGGCTCCCGCGCACGTCGCGCCCGCGCCTGTCCCCGTCGCGGCCCCCTCGCCCCCGCCCCCGCAGGCGCCGAGCGCTCCCCAGGAGATCGGGGCGCTCCTCCAAGCGAGCGGCGGCTTCGTCCCGCCGATCCCGGGCGTCGGCTACGGGTTCTACAAGGTCCCTCCCTACACGCCGAAGCCTGGCGATCAGGTCGTGCCGTTCAGCCGTCGGCGACGCATCACCGCCGACCACATGGTCTACTCGAAGCAGGTCTCGCCCCACGTCGCGACGATCGCCGAGGTCGACCTCGCCGCGACCTCCAAGCTCCGCGACGCCCACAAGGACGCCTTCAAGCGCGAAGGGATCGGCCTCTCGTTCCTGACGTTCATCTGCGTGGCGACGGTGCGCGCGCTCCGCGAGCACCCCGACATGAACGCGCGCGTCCTCGAGGGCAGCTACGTGAAGCTGCGGGACGTGAACCTCGGCGTCGCCGTCGACACGCCCGGCGGCCTCGTGGTCCCGAGCATCAAGGCCGCCGATCAGCTCTCGCTCCGCGGCATCGCGTCCGCGATCGACGACCTCGCCCAGCGCGCGAAGGCAGGCAAGGTGACGGCCGACGACCTGACCGGGACGTCCTTCAGCATCTCCAACCCGGGGGCGAAGGGGAACATGTTCGGCGCCGCCATCATCTCGCAGCCGAACGTCGGCATCCTCCGCATGGGCGAGATCAAGAAGCGCCCTGTCGTCGTCTCCACGGGCAACGAGGACGCGATCGCGATCCACCCCGTGATGTACATGGCCCTCTCGTACGACCATCGGATCATCGACGGCGTGCTCGCGAACTCGTTCTTGTGGCGCGTCGCCGACATCCTGTCGCGCGGCGAGTTCGAGGTGATGTG
This sequence comes from Polyangiaceae bacterium, assembly GCA_044225865.1. Taxonomy (GTDB): domain Bacteria; phylum Myxococcota_A; class Polyangia; order Polyangiales; family Polyangiaceae; genus Xiheicaenibacterium. Next base: position 73,479 of record JBGAID010000013.1, read on the forward strand.
ATGGCTACGAACGCGGATACCCAACCCACCGGCCGGCTCCCCCTCTCCGAGGTCGATCCGGAGATCGCCTCGCTCATCACCCGCGAGGAGCGCCGGGAGGCGGACAAGCTGCGCCTCATCGCCAGCGAGAACTACGCCTCCCGCGCCGTGCTCGAGGCGTGCGGCTCGTGCCTCACCAACAAGTACTCCGAGGGCTACGCCCGCAAGCGGTACTACGAAGGCCAGCAGATCATCGACGAGGTCGAGGAGCTCGCGAAGCAGCGCATCGCCGCCCTGTTCGCGAAGCCGCTCGGCGGCGACACGTCGAAGCTCCACGTCAACGTGCAGCCGTACTCCGGCAGCCCCGCGAACCTCGCCGTCTACCTCGCCTTCGTGAAGCCGAACGAGACGGTGATGGGCCTCGGGCTGGCCGCCGGCGGGCACCTCACCCACGGGCACACCGTCAGCATCACGGGGAAGTTCTTCCACTCGGTGCCCTACGGCGTCCGCAAGGACACCCACCGCATCGATCTCGACGAGGTGCGGAAGCTGGCCCTCGAGCACCGGCCGAAGCTCATCTGGGCCGGCACCACCGCCTATCCCCGCACCCTCGACTTCCCCGCGTTCCGCTCCATCGCGGACGAGGTCGGAGCGATCCTCGCCGCCGACATCGCCCACATCTCGGGGCTCGTCGTGGCCGGCGAACACCCCTCCCCCGTCGGCATCGCGGACGTGGTCACGTCGACGACCCACAAGACGCTGCGCGGACCGCGCGGGGGGATGATCCTCTGCAAGCCGGAGCACGCGAGCGCCATCGATCGCGCCGTCTTCCCAGGCTTGCAGGGCGGCCCTCACAACCACACCACCGCCGCCATCGCGGTGGCCGCGAAGGAGGCGGCGGAGCCCTCGTTCGCTGCTTACGCGAAGCGCATCGTTGAGAACGCGAAGACGCTCGCGGACGCGCTCCTCGAGCGCGGCTTCTCGCTCATCACGGGCGGCACCGACAACCACCTCCTCCTCGTCGACATGACGCCCAAGAACATCGGCGGCAAGCCGTACGCCCACGCGCTGGACCGCGCCGGCATCGTCTGCAACTACAACGCGATCCCATTCGATCCTCGCAAGCCGATGGATCCGAGCGGCATCCGGATCGGGACGCCGTCGGTGAGCTCGCGCGGGATGGGCAAAGCCGAGATGCAGAGGCTCGCCGGCTTCATGGACGAGGTCGCGCGCTCCCAGGCGCCCGAGGTCCTCGACCGCATCGCGGGTGAGGTGCGGGAGATGTGCGGGGCTTTCCCGGCGCCGGGCCTCATGATCCCCTCGCGGGGCTGAGCCTTCTGAGGAGCGAAGACGTCTCGGTCGAGCTCACTGGGCGCTCTTCAGGATCTCGACCGCGACCGGCTTCACGCCGTCGAGGACGAACTGCACGCCGATGACGACGATGATGAGGCCCATCACCTTCGTCACGAGGTCGGTGCCGCCCTTGCCGAGGCGGACGATCAGCCGCGGCGCGACGAGCAGCGTCGCGAACGTGGCGCCGAGGGCGGCCGCGAGGGCGACGAAGAGCGCCGTCACGTGCAGCGTCGTCGTGGACTGCCCCATGAGGAGCATCACCGTCGTGATCGCGCCCGGGCCGCTGATGAGCGGGACCCCGAGGGGCACGACCGCGGGATCGGCGTCGGTCGGGTCGACCGAGCGATCCGGCTCGTGGCTCGTCAGCATGGGCAGGCCGATGAGGAGGAACACCAAGCCTCCTCCGATCCGGAACGCGTCGATCGTGATCGCGAAGAGCTTGAAGAGGAACGCGCCCGAGAGCGCGAACACGACGAGCACCCCCATCGCGACGAGGCAGGCGCGGAGCGCGATCCTTCGCACCTGATCCCGCGATCGGCCGTTCGTGACGCTGGCGAACACGGGCGCCACCGCGATCGGATCGATGACGGTGAACAGGGAGGAGAAGCAGAGCGCGCCGAACGAGAGGACGTTCATGACGATCCTCCTTTCTTGGTGGCGGGCACGACCGGAGACCACGTCTTGCTCGTCGAGAGGACGAACGTCGTCTTCACCCGGCCGATGACCTCCGAAGTGCTGATGCGATGGAGCAGGAAGGCCTCGAGCTCGGGGATGTCCCGCACCGCCACCTTCAGCAGAAAGTCTTCGTCCCCGGCGATGTGGTGACACTCGAGGACCTCCTCGAGGCCCTGCACGCGGTCGAGGAACTTCTGATGGAGGGACAGCCCGTGGGACTTGAGCGTGACGTGCACGAACGCGGTCACGCCGCGACCGACCTTGGCCGGATCGACCACGGCCGCGTATCGACGAATCACGCCCGACTGCTCGAGCTTGCGGATCCGCTGGAGCATCGGCGTGGGGGTGAGCCCGATCGCCTCGGCCAGCGCCGCGTTCGTCATTCGACCGTTTTCCTGCAGGAGGGCGAGGATGCGGCGGTCGATGTCGTCGAGGACCTCTTCCGAAGCATTTTCAACCATGCTTAATGGTTTAGCACAGCATAACATGCCGTCAATGGCCCGCGCCGAAGCATGGACATAGCGTGTCAGCCCAAACCCACAGCAGCATCCACTCCGAAGGCGCGACAAGAGCAAAGCGTGCCGGGTCGGGGCCCTCGTCGCGCCTCGCAGGCGCGCTTCACCCCGTTGGCCGTGTACTGAAAAAGGCGGTCGTCAGGCCACTGGGTGGGCAGGCGCTGCTCTTTCACCCCCAGTCCGCCTCGCGTAGCGAGGGGGGAGTCAGCGCTCTGGGTTGTGCACAGCACCTTGAGCCGGTCGCGCGCGGAGGAGAGAGGCCCAAGGCGAGATCGCTGCGACCGCTCACACGGCGACGCGATCGACTTCGCGACACCTTCTTCCGAAGGCGTGGCATCCTCGTCCTGCGCTTCACCAACGACGAGGCCCTGTCTCAAACGGAAAGCGTGCTCGAAAGAATCCGCATCGTCCTCCGACGGATCTCCCCCCTCGCACGGCGAGGGGGGCCGGGGGGGTGAATTGGCAAGCCACTCCGGGTGCCGAGAGGCATGACGCCGACTTTTTCAGCAGCCGGCTGAAGGCCGGCACGTGAAATGAGAGCGCGCGGACCGAAGGCCCGCGCGCCTGGACATCGACTGGATTTCAGCTCACTTCACGTAGAGCTGGCCTGCCGCCGGACCGGAGCCCTTGGTCGCGGTCATGATCCACTTCGCGTTGGCGCCGAACGGGGCCTGCCACCGGAAGCAGTTCTTGTCCGCGCCCACCACCGCCGTGGCGCCCTGCATGTTGTCCTGGGCGATGACCGGCGGCTGCCCCGTCATCGGCGTGAGGACGACCAGCTTGATGTCCAGCTCGGTGACCCCGACGCTGGTGCCGGCGATCGTGTAGCACCGGTTCGGCATGAGCTGGAACGCCTGCTCGAGGCTCTGCCCCTCTTGGAAGTTGCCCGCGAGCACGGGGCCCTCCTTGTTGCTGCCAGGGGCGTGCTGCATCTGCAGCTGCGCGAGCGGGACCGTCGCGAAGGTGGACAAGGACGGATCGACCGGCGTCGCCATGCCGCCCCCGGTGCTCCCCTGAGAGGGTGCCGGCCCGGACTGTCCGCCTTGAGAGGTGCTCCCCGGGAAACCCGGGATGGGGAACGGGAACGGGATGCCGCCGAAGGTGGGCTGCTGCTGGGTCGACGCTGGCTGCGGCTGCGGCTGTTGGGTGGAGCCGCCGGGGAAGGTGGCGGGCTGCTGCTGCGGCTGGCCGTACCCAGGCTGCCCGGCCCCCGGCTGCCCGTACCCGGGTTGACCATACTGACCGTACCCCGGCTGCCCGTACCCGGGCTGGCCATACCCGGCGCCGTAGCCGGCCTGGCCGTATTGGTTGGGATACGTGGCGTCCCCTTGATGGGAGCCTTCACAACCACCGAGAGCCGACACGAGCGCGAGAGCCGACACGACGCCGAGCGAGCGATTCACGACGAGACCTCCTGATGGGAGCGTTCGCCCTTACCCGACCACCGGCGCAGGGGGCGCGGCGTCGTGGAGGGGAGCCTCCGAACCTTGTTGTTCGAGCGAGCTACGACCGTGAGACGCAGGAGGCGGGCTTCTTCCTACCCCGCCGGCTCAAATCGTACCCCCAACCCGAGCACGCGGGCGATTCGATCCAGGAACGTTGCGACCGGGCGGGAGCGAGTTCTCGGTTTCGGGCGTACGAGGTCATCGAGCGCGGCGCGGCGAGCCGGCTTCGAGCCGTGGAGCGTCCAAGGAAGGGCTCGGTCGATAAGGCAACCTCTTCGACCAATCCGGCCTATCCTAGCGCGGCTTCGTGACAGCCCCTTTCTCGGGGGCGGAGGAAGGGGATGATGAAGATCGAACAGAGCAGCTTGTTCTTGGGTGGCATCGTAGCGGCGAGCATCCTTGCTGGCGGGTGCACCAAGAAACAGGAAGGTTACGTGGATACTGCGGTCGACGCGGTCAACGTCCACACGACCACGACCACGACCACGACCACGACCACCGCGGCGACCACGCCCACGGTCGTCACGACGCCTCCGCCCCAGACGGGATGTGACGCCGCCAACATCGCGACGTTCACCGGGATCTTCGCCTCTCGCGCGAACATCGAAGCGCCTCGGATGCAGGCCGAGGGCGGGATCATCTGCGGCAACGTGGCCGAGGGCGGCACGGTCCAAGGCGGCACGTTCCTGCTCGAGCCCGGGAAGTGCTACACCGTCATCGCCAACTCGCTCCCGAACGTCACCGAGGTCGACGTCGCCCTCGTGGTCGACGCCTCGGTCGCCGGCCTCCCCACGAACATCGTGGAGATGGCCAAGACCCCGATCGCGGTCGACAGCGAGACGGGCGCGATGGGCACCATCGGACCGAAGGCCGCCTGCTACTCCTGGAAGCTGCCGCTCCCGGCCCCGGTCAAGGTGATCGTGAAGGCGCGCAACGGCTCGGGCCCCATCGGCGCCCAGGTCTACTCGCGACGCGGCTCGGGCACGGGCTGAGCGCTCCTCACCCAGCCATCCGACAAGGAGGCGATCCGACATGGAGGCTGCGCGACCTGCGCGGCCTCTCTGTTTTTGTCGGGCCGCACCCCTCCCGCGGGGAGCGGAGCGACACGCAAGGGAGGGGTCGGGGCGCGGAGCGCCCCGGGGGTGGGCATCCCCCGAATGGAAGGCGCCACTCAATCGAGGTTGTTCGTTCGGATCAATCAGACAATCCGAGTGAACAATCGTCGATGAGCACGCGCCGCAGCGCGGCTTCAGGGGTCGAGCACACGAGGCAACTCGTCCCCCTCCCTCGCTGGTCATCTCGGCCGCGACACCCCTATCGCGAGCCTCTTCGCGGGCGCTCTCGAGGGAGAGAGCCAGCGACCCCCCCGTCCGCAGCTCAGGCCATCGCCTCTTTGATCGCCTTGATCGGACGAGCGCGAACGGACTTGCTCGCGGGCTTCGCCGGGATCGTGATCGGCTGCTTGGTGAAGGGGTTGATGCCGGGGCGCGCCTTCGTGGCGGGCTTGGCGACAACCCGGAACTTCGCGAAGCCGGGGAGCGTGAAGACCTTGCTCTTCTTCAGCTCCTTGTGCCCGACCTCGATGAGCGACTCGAGCACCGCCTTCACCTGCTTGCGGGTCACGTCGTCACCGACCGACTCCGTGATCGCGGTGATGAGACCGTTCTTGCTCATTGCCTTCTTGGCGCCCGGGTTCGCGGCTTTCTTCGTTGCCATTGCTCACAACCTCCATTTGCGGTGGGACGCCTGGCCCCACCGAGACGTCTTGTGGACTGCAGAAACAAGCTGCAGATGCGCGTTAAGGTACACAGCTTTTTCTCGGGTGAAAGTGCGAAATGATGTTTTGGCCGCTGAAAAATACACTTTTTGATCGGGGCAAAAGGGGTCGACCCTCGCGCGCGCCCGGTCGGCGGCCTTCGACGGGCGTGATCGCGACACGCAGAAACCAGCAGAATTCCGCAAGAAATCGCGAAATTCTTCGGCGATGCGCGGCCCCGTATCCCCGTTTGAGCGCTTCGGATCCGAGGAGCACGACGCCCCCGACCCGGCGTCGTGCGCGCCGGATCGAGGGCGGAACGGCTCAGATCGGGAGCTGAGCGAGCATCTCGCGCGCGCCGGGGATCGAAGGATCCTCCGCGATCGCCTTCTCGAGCATGAGCTTCGCGCGGCGGATATCGCTCTGCTTGAAGGCGATGCTGCCGAGGTGGAAGTACGCGATCGCGCGGTCTTGAGGCGTGATCCCGGAGGCGCCGTCCGTCTTGAGGAGGGTCACGGATCGGAAGGCGCGCTGCGCGATGTCGACCTCATCGAGGTCCGACGCGAGCTGCCCGAGCTCGAGCGCGATCGCTCCGTTCTGAGGCTGGTTGTCGTGGGCCTTCGAGAGGGCCTCGAGGGCTTCGCTCAAGTTGCCGCCCTTCGACTCGACGCGATAGAGCGAGTAGTAGACTTGGCCGAGCTCGCGTGACCGCTTGCCGCGATGGGCACCGATGAGCTGGGCGAGGACGCCGCGCGCCTCTTCGCCGCGACCGAGGGCGGCGAGGGCCTCGGACGTCAGCTGCAGCATGTCTTGATCGGTCGCGCGGATGTTGCGAGCGTCCTCGAGGACGGCGAGCGCGCGCTCCGCCATCGCGGGGCCGACCGAGGACTCCCCGCCGCCGTAGAGGAGGAGGCGGGCGGCCTCGATGAGCTTCTCGAACTGGGCCTCCGACGACGAGGCGAGGCGGGACTCCTCGACGATGAGCTCGGCGAGCTCGAGGAGCGCGCCGGTGTCTTCGTAGACGATGCGGAGGGCCTCGCGGACGCCGGCGTGGGTGGGGCTCTCGTGGAGCGCGTGCTCGAGACCGGAGCGCGCCATGCCGAGCTTGCCGAGGGCGCGGCTCGCCTCGTAGAGGCGGAGCGCGATCGTGACGAGCTCCTGCCCATGGGCGAGGCCGGCGGCGCGATCGTAGGTGAGGACAGCGTGCTGATGGTCGCCCGCGAGCTCCTCGATCTTGCCGAGGGCGGCGAGGGCGGACGGGTTGTCGGGCTCGTGGTGGAGGAGCTCCTCGACGACGATGCGCGCGGAGTCGACGTCACCTCCATAGGCGGCGACCTCCGCGAGGCGGAGGCGGATCGCGGCCTCCGATCGGCGCGAGCTGCTCGGGTCCTTGCCGATGCGCACGAGGGCCGCCTCGAGGTGAGCGCGGAGCTCGTTCGCGTACTGACCGCCGCTCTTGTCGAAGGCCGCCTCGAGATCGTCGAGGGCAGCGTCGCTCTCGCCGATCGCCTCGCGCAGCACCGCGCGTGAGAAGAGGAGCCACGGATCGGCCGGATCGAGGGCGAGGGCGCGATCGACGGCGGCGATCGCGCGGACGTGTTGAGCGGAGTTCGCGCACGTCTCCATGAAGTAGAAGAGGGTGTCGCGATCGTTCGCGTCGACCTGGAGGGCATCCTCGTAGAGATCGGCGGCGTCGCGGGGATCACCGTCGGTGCGGAGGACCTCCGCCGCCTCGAGGATGGCGGCTCGGCGCGAGGCCGGATCGGAGAGGAGGCGAGCCTCGGCGGCGCGGATCTTCGCGAGGCCGACGGTGTCGTTGCGCTCGGTGTAGAGGGCGAGGAGCCGCTGCTTCAGCTCGGCGCTGCGCGGGTTCGCCTTGAAGCCGAGGGCGAGGGCGCGCTCGGCGCCCGCCGGATCCCCGGTGCTCAGCTTGAGGTCGGCGATCTTGAGCGAGATGGACGTGGCCTCGTCGCCCTCCTCCAGCTCGAGCAGCCGGTCGAGCAGATCGCTCATCACGAGGGAGTCCTCGCGATCGGTGTGGAGCCGGACGGCGGCGCGGAGCGCGGGGAGGTTGTTCGGGTCCCAGTCGAGAGCGCCGTGATAGGCGTCGAGGGCCGCGTCCCCCTGATCGAGGCGCTCGCGCAGGCCGCCGATGCGCAGCGAGAGGGCGACGACGCGGTCCTTGTCGCCTGCGTCCTTGGCCGAGTCGAGCTCGCGATCGAGGAGCAGCGCGAGCTTGTCGTCTCGCCCCGTCGCCGCGTAGAGGCGCTCGAGGAGCGCGCTCGTCTCGGGGCTGGAAGGATCTTCGTCGAGGGCCTCCGAGAGCACCTCCGCGGCGCGATCCGGATCGGTGACCTCGAGGAGCCGGGCGAGGGAGAGCCTCAGCTTCGCGCGCTCCTTGAGATCGTCGACGAGGGGGATCGTCTGATCCATGAGCTGGGCGAGGGCCTCCGTGTCTCCTGCCCTCTCGTAGATGTCGGCGAGGGGAGCCCAGATGTCCCGATCCGCGGGCTCGCGCTCGCGGAGACGCTCGTAGATGCGGATGGCCCGCGCGGGATCCCCGAGGACGCGGTTCGCGAGATCGGCGACGCGGAGGAGGAGGGCGCGCTCCTCGTCCGGATCGACGAGCCTCGCGGCGCGCTCCCAGAGGTCGGCCGCCTCGCGCGCGTCGCTCGCGGCGAAGCGACGATCCGCGAGCTCGGTGAGAGCGAAGGCGCGGTCGGCGGTGTCCTCGGCGGCTTCCTTGGGGACGATGCGCCGGAGGATGCGCTCCGTGAGCGCCGGGTCCTCGAGGTCTTGCGACGTCTCGAACGCCTCCGTGAGGTGGGGGAGCGGATCGGCGGCGCGGTCCGCCATGAGCTCGAGGGCGTCCACGACGACGCGCTTTCGTCCGCGATCTCTGCCGAAGTCCTCGAGCAGACGGACGAACCTGCCGTCGCTCGGGAGCCGCGCCACCGCTTCGCGCAGCTTCGCCTCGACCCGCTCGCCGTCGGCGTCTTCACGCACCGCCCGCTCGAGGGCGGTGTAGGCGGCGTCCGCGCTCCCCGCCGCGAGGTGGATCTCGAGGAGGCGATAGAACGGATCGACGGCGTCCCCGAAGGTGCCGCCCTCGAGCATGATGAGCTCCACGATCTGCTCGAGGGCGCGGGCGTGCCGCTCCGACGAGCCGGACGAGGCGGCGAGCCTCCCCGCGATCGGCTCGAGGCGGGACAGCACGCGGATCCGCTCCTCACCGGAGACGGTGCCCATGTCCTGCCAGACCTCGAGGACCTGCTCGAGGGCGGTCGCCGCTCGCTCGTCGTCGCCGAGGTGCTTCTCGGCGACGGTGGCGGCGCGCAGAAGGAGATTGGCGCGCTCCGATCCCAGGGACTCCCCGGCCTGCTCGACGATGGCGTCGTGGAGGCGCGCCGTCTGGCCGAGCTCCGAGAGGACGGCGAGGACGGTGGCCTCGAGCGCCGTCGAGGCGGCGGCGTCGGAGGCGAGCGCGCGCTTGAAGGTGGTGAGGACGAGGTCCGCCGCCTCCGCTTGCTTGCCCAGCTTCTTGGCGTAGAGGTCGGCGAGGGCGAGCTCCGTCTCCGTCCGCGCCTCCGCCTCGAGCTCGGCGCTCTCGAGGCGCGCCGAGCGCGCGCGCGCGACGAGATCGAAGTACCCGCGGCGCTCGAGGGCGGAGACGAGGGCGGCCGCCTCCGCGGGGGACTCGCGGGAGGCTTCGAACGCGCTCTCGATGAACTCCGCCTTGCGATCGGCGTCCTTCTGCTTCTCCGCGATGAACGCGAGCTCCACGAAGACCTGCGACTTGAAGACGCTCGGCGGCGCGAAGAGGCTGTCCTGAGCGTGGGGGGCGCGGCCCTCGCGCTGGGAGCGGAGGACGAGCAGCAGGGCGCGGTAGGTCCGCTGCGCTCGCAAGAACTGGCCTTCTTCGAGGGCGATCTCGCCGAGGAGCTTCTGCACGCCGGCGTGGGCGGGATCGATCTTCGCGGCGTTGTCGAGCTCGGTCAGGGCCTGGGCGCGGTTCTTCTCCGCGATCGCCACGCGGGCGAGCTCGAAGTGGACGAAGGCGCGCTCCTTGGGCTTTCGCGTCCCGAAATCCTCGATCAGCTTCGCGAGGCGGGCGCGCGCTTCGTCGAGCCTTCCCGCGACCCGCAGCGCGCCGGCGAGGGTGAGGGTGCCGTCGAGATCGTCCGGGCGCAGGGCGGCCGCGCGCTCCAAGAGGCCGACCGCCTGCTCCGCCTTGCCGAGCTCCACGATGTACACCTGGGCCGCGTCGCGCAGCCGGGCGACCTTCACCGCCTCGTCCTCGGCTTCCTCCGCCTCGGACTCGAAGAGCTCGGCGAGGGACTCCCACGCCTGAGCGGCGCGGTAGATGCTCGCGAGGACCTCGCGGACCTTGGGGCTCGCGTGGCCGCCCGCGATCGCGCGCTCGAGCTCCTCGCGCGCGCGCTCGACCTTGCCGGCGTGGCCGTATGCGCCCGCGAGCCGGAGGGAGGTCTCGTCGTCGCGGCCGAAGGCCTCGATCAGGCGCTCGAGGACCTGGGCCTCGTCGTCGTACTGCTTGGCGCGCCCGAGCAGGGTCGCGAATCGCTCCAGATTCTCGCGCGACGGATCGAGGTCGACGGCGCGGCGGAACGAGCGGGCCGCGCGCTGGACGTCCTTCAGCTGCTGATCGGCGAGGGCGGACGCCTTGAGGTAGAGCCCGAGCGCCCGCGCCGGATCCGCCTTGCGAGCGAGGTCGCCCTGCGACTCGCAGAGGGCGGTGAGATCGGCGTAGGCCTTCCTCTGCTCGAGCAGCGACGCGAGCAGCTGGAAGGTGGGGACGTGGGTCGCGAGCTCGCCGATCGAGACCCTCAGCACCCCGATGGCCTGATCGGCGCTGTCGAGGTCGACGAGGATCTCCGCCTGGAGGAGCCGGAGCCGGGCGCGCTCTTCCGCGCTCGCGGCCGACTCCGCCATGCGCCCGTAGAGGCGGGCGAGATCCGCCTTCCGCTCGAGGGTCCGGTAGAGCTCGGCGAGCTTCTCGGCGAGGTCGAGGTCCCCGCTGTCCGAGGCGTAGAGCCGCTCGTAGATGCCGACCGCCTCTTCGGGGGGAGAGAGGAGCGCGGCCGCCGTCCAATACGCGCGGGCGCGAGGAGGGGCGATCGCGAGGGGGGCGGCCGCGAGGTACGTCTGACGGAGCAGCTCGCTCTCCCCCGCTTCGCTCCAGATCGGCTCGAGGATCTCGATCGCCCACGCGAGGGCGTCCTCCGCGGCGTCGCCCTCGGGGGCGGCGGCGGCGCCGAGCCGCGCGCTCGCGACGTCGACGATCTTGCGGGCGATCGCCACCGTCCGCTCCGCGTCGCGGACGTCCCGGAGCATCACCGTGAGCGCCTCTCGCAAGAGGTCGAGCTCTTCACCGCGGAGCTCGCTCAGGGCGAGCAGGGCGTCGACGAGCGCGCTCGATGGGGCCTGCCGCCGGTGGGCGACGAGCCGCTCGAGGACATCGGTGTCCTGAGGGGTGATCGCGTGCGCGGTCGAGAGCAGCGCCTCGACGAGCCCGGCGTTGTCACCGCGCGTCGGAGACGAGGTGGTCGACGCGTGCTCCGCGCCCTCGACGAGGAGGTCGCGCGCGATGGACATGGGGATGTCCTGTCGGGCAGCGAGGCCGGGGAGCAGGCTCGGAGCGACGAGATCCCAGCGCCCGGTCTTCCGCGCCCGCGCGAGGAGCGCCTCCGCGACACCGGGGAACTCCGGGCGGAGGGTGAAGGCCTGGAGGGTGCGCTCGAGGGCGCGGCCTTCGTTCTGAGCCAGCTCCTCCTCGAGCCGCGCCGCCTTGAGCAGCAGGTCGCACTTCTCGAGATCGTTCTTCATCGCGCGGAGCCGCGCGGGCACGAGGGCGAGCCAGCGGTCCATCTGGCCCGCCTGCTCGAAGCTCGTGGCGAGGGCGGCGATGCCGAGGGCGAAGATGGGCTGCGTCGCCGGATCGTCCGGGGACATCGCGCCGAGGAGGGTCTCGAGACCGGCTTGCCCCTTGGCGCTCGACGGGGAGAGCCGCAGCGCGGCCGTGAACGCGTCGAGGGAGAGCGCGATCTGCCCGCGGCGCCGCTCCACGTCGCCGAGCCTCGCGTAGAGCGCCGCGCGCCGCTCGCGGTCCTTCGTGGCGACGGCCTCGGCCTTGAGGAGCTCGCCGAGCTCCACGTCGCGGCCCTCCGCGTCGAGGGCGTCCGCGAGCTCGTCGACGATCTCGTCCGTCGCGCCGTGGCGCTCGATCACCATCCGGTAGGCGTCGATCGCGGACCCGCGATCGTCGAGCTCTCGGGCGAAGAGCCGCGCGAGCTCGAGGCGATCGCGCCGCGCCTCCTCTTCGTCGCGGGTGGACTGGGCGCGCGCGTCGAGGGCGCGCACGAGCGACTTCGCGTCGGAGAGGGCGCGCAGGTTCTCGATGAGCTTGGTGAGCACGGGGACGTCGCCCGGCACCTCCTCGAGCCACTTGCGGAGGTTCTTGAGCGCGCGGTTGCGGTCGGAGGCGACCTCCTGCGCGATCCGGGCGGCCTCGAGGAGAGCTTCGCGTCGCGCCTCCGGCTTGTCCTCGAGGGCGGCGAGGCGCTCGAGCACCGCGACGCGATCCACCTCGCGGCCGGCGGCCTTGAGGTCCCGATCGAGCTTTCGAGCGGCGGCGCGGGCGGCGCTGGGATCCTCGTCGCTGCGCGACAGGATCGCGAGGTCGATCGTGATCGAGCGCGCCTCATCCGCGAGCTCGTCGCGGGCGACGCTCGACGCCTTCCTCAGGATGCGCAAGCTGCGGGCGCGATCCTGCTCCTCCTCGCCGATCTCGCGGAGCGCGTCGACGGTTCGGCCGAGGAGCTCGCGGTTGCCGGCTGCGGCCACGATCGTCGCGTCGATGGCGGCCGCCTCCTCCGTGGGGTCGGGGGAGAGGAGGACCTCGGCGAGGGCCGCTTCGAGCGCGCCCGCCGCGTCGCCGAGCTGCGAGCGCCGCTCCGAGAGCACGCGGATCCATCGGAGCCGCTCCCGATCGTCGGGCTCCGCCTCGAGCAGGACCTCGATCATCGATGCGGCCTTCTCGTCCTCGCCGACGGAGCCGTAACGCGGCTCGAGCAGGCGCGCCGCCGGGGCGCGCACTGGGCTCACCCCCGCGACCGGCCGCGCGAGCACGCGGAAGCTGCCGCGCGGGCCCGAGAGCGCCGGCTGCGTCTCTACGAGCCAGCGCTCCACGAGCGTGATCGCCTCTTCGTCGTCCTCGTCGACGAGGGGGCGCACGACCTCCAGCGCCCCCTCCACGCCCAGCCCGGAGCTCTCGAAGAGTCCGGCGATCCGGAAGCGCGTCGCGCGGGCCTCATCCGGCTCGAGCCGATCGAGGCGCGCCTTCAGGAGGGCGACGAGCGCCTCTGCCTTGCCGAGGCGCTCGTAGAGGCGCTCGAGCTGGCTCTCGACGCGCCCGTCGCGCGGACGGATCGCCCGCAGCTGCTCGAGATAGACGATGGCGCGCTCCTGGTCGCCGGCGAGATCGCGCGCGACCTCGACCGCGTCCTCCAACATCAGCGCCCTGCCCTCGTCGTCGGCCTGCGCCGCGATGACCCGATCGTACAGGTCGAACAGCTCCGTCCAGCGCTCCGCCGCGTTGTAGACGAGCTTGAGCCGCTCGAAGGCCCACGCCGCGTCGGGGGCGGCTTCGACCACCTGGCGCAGCAGCTGGGTCACGAGCTCGTCGTCGTCGAACCACTCTTCGTGGAACGCGACGCCGCGCTCCCCCACCCGCAGCACGACCTCCGGGTCGAGGCCCTTCGCGCTCGCGAGGACCTCGCGGTAGGCCTTCGCGGTGGGACCGGGCTCCTTCACCGTCCGCGCGAGCGACTCCGCCTTGTCCCAGAAGTCCTCTTCTTCCGGGGCGCTCGCGGCCGCGCGAGCGGCCACGACGAGCGCCGCCGCCGGATCGGAGGCGAGGCTCTCGAGGTACTCGCGATAGAGCTCGTTCGCCCCCTCGGGGAGCAGCGAAGCCGGATCGGACGCGCCCTGGGCGCGCTCGAAGAGCGCCGCGTAGAGCGGAGCGCGCGAAGCGGCGTCCTCGGTGGCGCGCGCGATCCGAAGGATCACCGACGCCGCGCGCGCTGCGCCCGCCTCGCTCGCGAGCGCGGCGAGCGCGACCTCGGTGAGCGCGGGATCGGAGGCGCGCGACTCCGCGAACGGCTCGATGGGATCGAGGGCGCCCTCCACGTCGGAGAGCTTCTCGAGCCTGAGGCGCGCGAGCTCGATCGCGCGCGCCGCGCGCTCGTCCTCGTCGGGGGCGATCTCGAGCATCCGCTCGACGCACTTCGCTGCCGTCGCGAAATCACCGGTGCTCATCGCGAGCAGCTGGCGGGCGACGAGGGCGTCCTCGTCACGCGGATCCATCTCGAGCAGCTCGTCGAGGACGGCGGCGGCGCGGGCGGTGTCCTTCGCCACGTCGCGCTCGAAGCCCAAGAGCTCCAGCCGCCGCGCGCGCCGCTCTTCTTCCGGCGCCGTCTCCACGAGGTGGTGCAGCAGCCGCCGCCGCGTCTCGAAGAGCCGCTCGTCATCGCCCGCGTCCGAGAGCAGGCGGTCGAGCGCCCGCGCCGCCTTCCCTTCGGCGCCGTCCGCGTCGAGGAGGGCCGCGAACGTCTCGGCCGCCTCCACCATCATGCCCGCGCGGAGGAGGATGCGCGCGCGCGCCGACGCGGACTCGATGCTCTTCTCGAAGCGCGACTCCACGATCGAGACGAGATCGCCGAGGGTCTTCGCGTCGCTCGCTTCGACGTGCTCGGCGGAGTCGGTGAGCTGCTGGACGAGGTCGAGCGCCTCCGGCCCGTCTTCGACGATGCGGAGGAGACGGCCGGCGATCTCGAGGGCCTCCGCCCGCTTGCCCTGATCCAGGAAGATCCCGAGCAGGCGCTCGAGCGCCTCTCGCGTCGAGGGTTGATACGCGAGCACGCGCTCGAACGCGGCGGCGGCGCGGCCCGGCTGAGCTCACCGAGCTCGAGCGCGCCCTCCCCGGCCTCGAGGAAGCACTGGGCCGCGCGCGCCGGATCGCCGCTGCGATCTCCGAACAGCGCGCCGAGCTTCTCGAGCTGCTCCACGCGAGCAGAGGGGCTCTGAGCACCCTGCACGCGACGCTCTCCCACCGCGACGAGGAGAGGGACGTCGACCTGCGCGCGGGCCAGCTCCTCGATTCGGTCGAGCGAGGCCGCGTCGACGCCGAGGGCCGCCACCGCGAGCGCGTCGCGGAGGTGGCGCACCGCGACCGCGAGCTCGCCCTGAGCCACCGCCACGTCCGCGAGCCGCATGTCGAGCTCCGCGGACGCGAGATCTCCTGCGCCGGGATCGCGCTCGACGGAGAGCTCGTCGTAGAGCTCTCCATACCGCTTCGCCTGCGACAGCGCGTCGAGCAGCGCGTCGCGGAGGGCGCGGTCCTTGGGGAGCTGCGCGAGCCCCTCTCGATAGGTCGAGATCGCGTCGTCGACCCGGTGGAGGTCGTCGATCTGGACGCCGCCGATCGCGAGGAACAGGCCCCGCTTGCGATCGTCGGTGCCGGGGCGCTCGAGCGCCGTCCGATACAGGGTGACGCGCTCCTCGGGGGAGCCCCGCTCCGCGAGGAGGTGGTCGATCCGCTCGACCATCTCTTCGTTGTCGGGCTCATGCTCGAGGACGCGCCGGTAGGCCTCGATCGCGCGCGCGAGATCGCCGCTCGCGGCATAGGCCTCCCCGGAGCGCTGGGCGAGCCGGGCGAGGCTCGGGTGGTCGACCGTGCGCTCGCGGAGCGCGCTCGCCAGCGTCTCCGCGATCGCGGCCTTGGAGGGCCCACCCTCCGAGGGACCGATGCGGTCGAGCCACGCCGGGACCTGATCCAGATCGTGAGCGACCGCCTCCCGCAAGCCGCGGCCGGCGAGGAAGAGCGCGCGCACGCGATCCTTGCCGATCGCCTCGACGCGGCCGTGGGCCTCCGCGAGGGCGGAGAGACGCGCCTGCGGATCCTGATCGAGGTCCGCGATCACCTCGAGCACCGAGACGAGCGCGGCGTCGTCCTCGTTCCGATAGACGGGGGCGAGGATCTGGGCCGCGCGCAGGCGGGCCTGGGCCTCGCTGACCTCGTCTCCCGCGCTGCCGGTGACGCGCATCAGCTCCGAGAGGCGCTCCCGCGCCCGCGGCTGATCCGGCCGGACCGCGATGACCTCCGCGAACGCGTCGAGGGCGTCCTCGACCTTGCCGATGGCGAGGAGGGACTCCGCGAGGCGGGTGATGAGGGCGCTGCGCTCGATCTCGTCGGCGAGATCGATCTCGGTCGTGAGGACGTCGACGAGGGCGGCGTGGTCGCCGGCGGCCTCGAGGAGCGGCAAGAGGATATCGTGGAGATCGCGCGCGGGGCCGAACTCCGCGCGCATCGCGAGGAGGGCCGAGCGCGCCCC
>JBGAID010000013.1:89616-144261 GCA_044225865.1 Polyangiaceae bacterium
CGCTCCTCGACCCCCGGCTCGAGCGAGCCAGCGCGGATCTCCAGCACCTCCGCGAGGGTGCCCCAGTCCTTGCGCGCCTCGAGGAGCCGCTCGAGCTCCTCCGGCTCCGCGGTCGGATCGATCTGGAGGACTCGCTTGCGCGCCTGGATCGCGAGGCCGAGATCGTCCAGGGATGTCTCGTAGAGCGACGCGAGCTCGCGGAGCACGGCGAGCTTCTCGTCCACGTCGGGGGTGGACCGGGCGATCGACTCCAAGATCGGGGCGAGGGCCTTGGGCTCGGGGCCGAGCCCGCGGAGGGCGCGCGCCGCTTCGAGGGCGACGTCGTCGTCCGCCTGCTCGAGCACGCCTTGGAGGATGACGCGGGCCCGCTTCGGATCCCCGAGCTCGGCGAGGAACCTCGCCGCGTCGAGGTTGATCTTGGCGCGCGCGGGGGCCGACTTCACCGCCGCCGCGGCCCGGGTCAGGATCTTCGCCGCGTCCGCCTGCTTGCCGAGCTTCCGCGCGAGATCGACGTAGCGGACGCGCACCTCCTCGTCGGAGGGATCGATCGCGAGCACGGATTCGAACGCGGCGTAGGCGTTCGCCTCGTCTCCGTCGTCGTGGAGGAGGACGCCGAGGCGGCGCTGCGCCTCCGCCTTCTTGGGCCCACGGAGCTGCTCGATCTGCATCGCGAGCATCTGGGAGACGCCGCTTCGGTCTCCCTCCGCTTCGTAGACCTTCTCCATCGTCGCCGCGACGCGCGCGCCCACCGCCTTGTTGGAGAGGAGACGCGCCGCGACCCGACGCGCGATCGCGTTGCCTGGCTCGCGGGCGAGGATCTCCTCCAAGTGCGGGGCGGCCCGCTCGACCTCCGGGACTTTGTCGTCGTAGAGCTCGAGCAGCTTTTGCCGGAGCTCGAGCCGGCGCGCCTCGTCGGGGGGAGGGTCGGTGGCGACCGCTTGCTCGAGGGCGCGCGCGAGATCCGGGAATTTTCCCGCCGCTTCGAGCGACGTGCAGATCGCGGAGAGGGCCTCCTGGCTTGCGGGATCGAGCTTGAGCAGCTGCTGTCCGATCTTGGATGCCCGATCCGGATCGGCCTGGGTGGCGAGCTCGAGGGCGGCGCGGAGGTGACCGACGGCGGCCTCTTTCTCCGTCTTGGGTCCGACCGCGGAGAGGTAGAGCCCGATGAGCTTCTCGGCGTCCCCCTTGTCCTCGAGGATTCGCTTCAGCTGCTCGAACGCCTCCGGATGACCGGGCACGAGCGCGAGCACGCGCTCGAGCGCGGCCTGCGCCCCGTCCAGATCGCCCAGGGCGCGGACGAAGAACCGCGCCGCGTTCATGAAGATCAGCGCCTGATAAGGCGGCGGCATGATCCGCACGCGCCGGTCTTGACCGAGCTTCTCGTACGCGAACGCGAGCTCCGTCAGCCGATCGTCGCGCAGGGCAGCCGAGTGCAGCTTGTCCCAGAGCTCCGGCTGGCTTTGTCCACGCGCTTGCGCGACGATCAAGAGGTCGAGCACTTGCGCTTCGTGCTCGAGCTTGTCGTCCAAGTAGGTGGCCAGGTTTTCGAGGCGAAGCGGCGGGCCTTTGGTCCCCGTATCCATCGCTCGGGGAACGTTATCAGCGAACGAGAAAAGCGTGCGGGTTTCGAGTCCTTCTTTCGCAGAGCCTTCGGATGACGCTCCGGCGCGGCCGGTGCGCCGCCGCGCGATCCTGTCCGCGCTCGGGGCCGCCCCGCTGCTTGGTATCGGTATTTGTGCGACGGCCCAGGCCGCCTCCCAATCCTTCGAGGTCAAACGACTCGACGTGAAGGGCAAGCACGCGAGCCGGTTCGACCTGCTCGTCCCGAAGCACCTTGCCAAAAACGAGAAGGTGCGGTTGCTCGTCGCGCTCCACGGCCTCGGCGAGTCCCACGATCCCGAGCTCGGGGCGCGAGCCTGGATCGACCGCTACGGTCTCGGCACCTCCTACGAGCGACTCCGCGCGCCTCCCATCGCGAAGACGGCCAGGCGCGGGGACTGGACGGATGCTCGGCTCGCCGAGGTCAACGAAGCCCTCGCCAAGAGGCCGTTCGCGGGCACCGTCGTCGTCTGCCCCTTCACCCCCAACTTCAACAAGGACGTCCCCGACCGAGGGGCGGCGCTCCGCGCCTACGGAGAGTGGATCGTGGGCGAGGTGCTCCCGCTCGCTCGCAAAGAGGCACCCGGTGCCAGCATCCTCGCGTCCGAGACCGCCATCGACGGCTGCTCGATGGGCGGGCCGTTCGCCCTCGAGATCTTCATCGCTCACCCGGAGGCGTTCGGCGCCGTGGGCACCGTGCAAGGTGCGTTCGGAGCCCCGCGCGCCCCCGCCTACGCGGAGAAGCTCGCGATCGCGATCGGCGAGCACGGGCCTCGGGCCATCCATCTGCTCTCGAGCGAGGGCGACAAGTTCAAGGACTCGGCGCGCGCGCTCCACCGCGAGCTCGAGAAGCGCAAAGTCCCGAGCTCGGTGCGAGTGCTCCCCGGTCCCCACGATCAGCCGTGGCTGCGCGAGGCGGGGACGATCGAGATGCTCCTGTTCCACGAGCGCCGCTGAGGGCCGCGTCGCCCTTCGGCCGCGCGACGGTTCCCGCGCAGAGCCTGTCCCCAAAAAGGGACCGACGGGCGCTTCGATGATCGAGTCCGATGCCTGCATCGACCTCGAGACGACGCCGTGCAAGCGCCCCTTCAGCCTCGGGACGAGCCCATGCGACAACCGCAGTCTCGAGACGACGCGGCCACGCGACGCTCCCAGCACCCGACGCTCCTCGCCCTGAACTCTCGTGCGAGAAGCGCGAACCGAGAGTCTCGGAGACCACGCCGTGCGAGCGACCCAAGTCTCGAGACCACGCTGTGCAGGCCAAGGAGCCTGCTGTCACCGATAGCTACGACCACGATCCAGCAGCCATCTGCAGCGTCGAGGGGGGCCCCACGCAGTGGGGGAGGTCTTCGCGAAGACCTCCGGCTAACGAGCCGAGTTGCGGGGCCCCGCGCTCGCGGCCACGACACTCCCAGCACGACGACGCTCCTCGCTTTGACCTCTCGCGCGAGCGCGAAGCGCGCCCCCCCTTTTTTTGGATAGACTCTCAGTGCCCTTCCATCGCGGCGTGGAAGGCCTCGTGCAGCTTCTCGAGCTTCGCGTCGACCTCGGGGTGACCCTTCACCCCGCACGCCGTCTCGAGGTCCGCGACCGCCGCGACCACGCCCTCTGCGTTCTTCTTCTGGCCGTCGCTCTTCGCCTCCGCCCCGATCCCCTTCGCGCCGTCCTTGAAGCTCGCGACCGCGCCGCACGCCTTGTCGTCTCGGGCTGCGCCCTTCGGGTCGTGATAGACGGGGGCGAGCATGTCGTGGAACGCCTTGATGGCGCCCGTCATCTCGTGCTCGTGCTTGCCGTGGCCGTCGTGATCTCCGTGCCCCTCGCCGTCGCCTCCGTGCTCGGCGTGCTCGTGCGCGGCGTGATCCTCGGCGGGGTGCTCCGCCTCCTGCTTGGAGGGCCCGCAGCCGACGCAAACATAGAGGGCCGAGAGGAGCGCGAACGAAGCGGCTTTGATCTTCATAGGCGCGCTGCTTAGCAAAGCTCGCCCACACCAATCAAGCGCGCCGCTCAGGCGTCGCCGACCGTCCGCATGCCGATCCCCATCGCCGGCGACACGCCCATCAGCGCGTACGCGGCCTCCCAGCGGCGGTCGATCTCGACGTCGAACAGCACGGCGCTGTCGAACGGCGCGGGCAACCATGCGCCTTGCGCGATCTCGCCTTCCAGCTGCCCCGGCCCCCAGCCGCTGTACCCGAGGAAGACCATGCGCGCGCCGATCTCCGGCGAGGCGCGCGTCGTGTCCGCTCCCTGGGGGTCGAGGTCGCGCGCGAGGGCATCGAAGGCCTCGCGGGAGGAGCTGATCTTCACGCCTGCTCCGATCTCGATGACCCCGTCGGAGGAGAGACCTTCCGCGTCGCTCGGTGACGTTGCGCGAGCCGCCGCCTCGTCGCGGTAGAGGATCCAGCCCGACCCTGGCTCGACGGGGCCGCCCACGTGGACGACCCCCGTGAGCGAGGCGAGGCTCTTTCCGTAGCCGGCCAGGCTCATCACCTCCCCGAGCTTCAAGGATGCGGTGCGGTTCACCACGAACCCGAGGGCACCCCGAGGACCGTGCACCGCGAGGAGCACCACCGTCCGCTCGAAGTTCGGATCTCCGAGCGGGGGCGAGGCGATCAGGAAGCCCGGAGCGAGGGACATGCCCTAGGCTAGTTCACCGACCGCGATTCGGCCATGGCCGGGCTTCCCCGATCTTGATGCGAGGGAGCCTTCAAGCGAAGGTCGGGGCGCATGTCCACGGTGCGCATCGACTTCCATGCCGGCACGCTGCGCGCCCATGGCCTCGACGCGAGCGCGGCCGAGGCGGCCGGGTTCGTGTTCGACGAACGTCAGAGCGTGCACCGCGCGCGCGGCTCCGACTATCGCGCCGCCGTCGTCGCCCTCAAGCGCGCCGGGGTCGAGCTCGTCGACGAGGCGCGCGCCTACCGCGAGCTCACCCTCGAGATGCGCACGGTGCGGACGCCGTACCCCCACCAGGCGGAGGCGATCGCGGCGTGGCGGGCGGGCGGAGGACGCGGGGTCGTGGTGCTGCCGACGGGCGCGGGCAAGACGTTCGTGGCCTCGCTGGCCATCGCCGAGAAGCAGCGGAGCACCCTCGTCGTCGTGCCGACCCTCGATCTGATGGCCCAGTGGCACGACAACCTCGGAGCGACCTTCGCGACCCCGATCGGCCTCGTCGGCGGCGGCTCCCACGAGGTCTCGGACATCACCGTGACGACCTACGACTCGGCCCACATCCACATGGATCGGCTCGGGAACCGCTTCGGGCTCGTCGTGTTCGACGAGTGCCATCACCTCCCGAGCGACGCGTACGCCACCGCCGCGCGCATGTGCATCGCGCCGTTCCGCCTCGGCCTCACCGCCACCCCCGAGCGCTCCGACGCGCGCGAGGATCGCTACCTCGATCTCGTCGGGCCCATCTGCTACCGGCGCGACATCACCGAGCTCTCCGGTCACTACCTCGCGCCGTACGAGACGGTCCGCCTCGAGGTGCCCCTCTCGGAGAAGGAGCGCGAGGCCTACGCAGCCGCGCGCGCCGAGTACACCGGCTTCTTGCGTGCGCAGGGGATCGACATGTCGCGGCCTGACGGCTGGGGCCAGTTCATCCTTCGCAGCTCCCTCTCCGACGCGGGCCGCCGCGCCTTCGCCGCCTATCGCCGACAGAAGCAGCTCGCCCTCGCCGCCCCCGGCAAGCTCGACGTGCTCGCCCGCCTGATGAAGGTTCATAAGAAGGAGCGGCTCCTCATCTTCACCGAGGACAACGCGACCGTGTACGAGATCGCCAAGAGCCTCTTCGTCCCCGCCATCACCCACCAGACCCCGGTCAAGGAGCGCTCCGGCCTCCTCGCCGCCCTCGCGAACGGCGAGCTCTTCGCGATCGTGACGAGCAAGGTCCTCAACGAAGGGGTGGACGTCCCGAGCGCGAACGTCGCGATCGTCCTCTCCGGCAACGGCTCCGTGCGCGAGCATGTCCAGCGCCTCGGCCGCATCCTCCGCAAACAGGAGGACAAGCGCGCCATCCTCTACGAGCTCGTCGCGAGCGGGACGAGCGAGCAGCGCGTGAGCGATCGGAGGCGCGAGCACGTTGCTTACAAGTGACCTCGTCCGCGTCCGGAAGAAGGCGGGCCGCCTCGCGCCGCGCTTTCTCACCCACGACGATCGAGAGCGCCTCGCCGGCGTCGCCGACGCGCTCGCCTCCACCTACCGCTCCATGATCGGCGCCTCCAAGGCCGAGCTCGACGCGGCCGCCTCCGCCATTCCCTTCGGCGCGCGCGATCGCGTCGTCGTGGCCGGCCTCCGCAAGCTCTGCGACGACCGGACGGAGCTCGAGCAAAAGAGCGATATCGAGCCGATGGTGGCGCGCACGACGCTCTTCGGGATCGCCGCCGCCGCCCACCGCGAGGGCAGCTTCGATCGAGACGCCGCCCTCGCCGCCGCCGCCGCGAAGCTCGGCTGCGACGAGCAGAGCATCCTCGCGAGCCTCTTCGCCGATCTCCGAGAGGCGCAGACGATCCGCTCGTTCGAGCCGACGAGCGGCGCCGAGCTCCTCGATCGCTACGACCTCGCCCTCGTGCAGGCGCTCGTCCTCCGCGCGAAGCGCCTCGTCGTCTCCTTCTCCGATCGCCGCCCCTCCGCGGTGCGGGATCTCTTCCGGGCCGCCCGCTTCCACGGGCTCCTCCACGTCATCGAGCGCGGGTCGGACGGGGGCTTCGTGGTCACCCTCGACGGCCCCTTCAGCCTCTTCGAGTCGGTGCAGAAGTATGGGCTGAGGCTCGCGCTGTTCCTCCCCACCGCCCTCGCCCTCGAGAAGTTCACCCTGCGCGCGGAGCTCTCGTGGGGCCCGGCTCGCACCGAGGCCGAGCTCGTGCTCACCCAAGACGACCGGCCGTCGCTCCCGCGCGAGAAGCTCCACTTCACCCGCCCCGAGGTCGAGGCCCTCAAGGCCGCCTTCGCCGCCCTCGGCTCCGCCTGGGACGTCGAGGACAACGACCGCATCGTCGTGACGAAGGCGGGGGTCGCCGTCGTCCCCGATCTCGTGTTCGAAAACCGCGAGACAGGAGAAGAGGTGTTCCTCGAGGTGTTCGGGTTCTGGAGCCGCGCCGCGATCTGGAGCCGCATCGAGCAGATCCGCGAGGGCCTGCCCGCCCGCCTCCTCCTCGCCGTCGGCAAGCAGGCGCGCGTCAGCCGCGAGGCCTTGGGCGAGGAGGAAGGCGGCTCCGCGATCGTCGTCTTCCGCTCTTCGATCTCGGCCAAAGAGGTCCTTCGGCTGCTCGATTTGCCCGGTCGATCAATGTCCTAGTCAATCACGTTCTGCCTACGAAACAGGCCACCCGATGGGTAGGCTTGTTTCCAGGAGGAGTTGACCGTGACCCAGACGAGGACGAACCCGTGGAAAGCGCTCGAGCGCGTCGCGCAGAGCCCGCAAGGCTCGGCGATGATCCCGATGGTCGGCTCCGGCTTCGTCACCCAGGCCGTCCTCGAGGGGTGCGCGCGGCGGTCCGGCGCGGCGCGGCCGCGCACCGTCGATTGGTACGCCCTCCTCGAGCACGTCGCGGAGGAGTTCCAGCTCACCCGCGCCACCTCTCAGATCCGTCACGACGTCCCCGGCCAGACGACGCTCCTCTGGGACGCGATGGTGGCCGAGCTCGCCCAGCGCTCGCCCCGCACGACGTCGGCGTACCGATGGGAGGCCCGCCTGCGCCGCGCGATCGCGAAGCGCCTCCGCGAGGACGAGGCGACGAGCACGGTCGCGCGAGGCTTCGTCGAGTCGTTCTTGAAGCTCGGCTGGGAGGACATCTTCTCCTTCAACTTCGATCGGGTGCTCCTCGTCGGCGGCGCGCGCCCGGTACACGCAGCCAGAGGCGCGCTGAAGCGAGCGTCGCTGGTGGCGCGCGTCGGCCCCAAGACCCGCGTGTGGTTCCCCCACGGTCATCAGTCGGATCCGGAGTCGATCGTGCTCGGCGCCCACGCCTACGGCGTCCGCATCGCGGCCATGCAGGCGGCCTTCGATGCGCACGCCCGCACCCGCACCCCCCGGGCCTCGCGAGAGCTCGACACCTGGGTCGCGACCGCCCTCGAGCGACCGCTCCTCTTCCTCGGCCTCTCCCTCACCCGCGAGGAGTGGACGATCTGGTGGCTCCTCACCCAGCGCGCCCGCTTCTTGGCCCGACGACCAGCGGCGCGAAGGCCGCAAGGCTTCGTCTTCGTGCGGCGTCCGCGCCCGCACGAACGGCTCGAGGCGCACGCCGCGTTCCAGACGCTCGCCCGTGCGTGCGAGCTGCTCGATCTGGTCTTGCTCGAGTATTCCGATCACACCGCAGGCTGGAAAAGGCTGCGATCGGCGCTCGCGTGGTACGCGTGATCGCCTCGAACGGGCGCCCGCGCACTATGACATCTCGAATCAGACCCCGGCGCGCTTCGCGCTCGCCCACCCCTGCCAGGCGACTGCGCTCTTGCGAGCTCCGTCGCGGCGGGGGTTGATCGCACCGATGGACGCGCTACTTCTTGGAGTAGTCGCGCGACGCACGAAGCGCTCGCCGGCAGCAAGGCGAAGCACATGCAAGGAAGCGCGTCTCGGGGGCGAGAGCGAGTTGTGACCCGAGATGGAGACCCTTGCGGAGCCCGCCCACGCGTCGTGCACCGCCGGCAAGTCCTCGGCGCCCTCTCCTTCGGAGGGCTCGCGCTCGCCACCGGCTGCGTCCCGTTCCCCGGCTCCGTCGTCGAGCCGAAGTCGAAGGAGGCGAAGACGCCCTCCGGCCGGCCGACGCGGATCGCCGTCACGGACTTCAGCTTCGCGCAGATCTCCGATGTCTACTGGGGCTACGAGTCGAGCTACGGCTTCGACGCGCGAACGGCGCTGCCGCGCGCGATCGAGCTCCTGAACCAGCGCGCGACGCGCCCTTCCTTCGTCGTCTTCACCGGCGATCTCACCCACGCCACGAACGACCCGGCCCTGCGCCGCAAGCGCATGCAGGAGCTCCGCGATCTCGCGTGGCAGC
Organism: Polyangiaceae bacterium; assembly: GCA_044225865.1. Taxonomy (GTDB): domain Bacteria; phylum Myxococcota_A; class Polyangia; order Polyangiales; family Polyangiaceae; genus Xiheicaenibacterium. Next base: position 98,208 of record JBGAID010000013.1, read on the forward strand.
TCCGCGTGCCCGAGGTCCGCTTCATCCCGGGAGACCACGACACCTCCCTCGACGGGGGCGAGGCCTTCCGCGAGGTGCTCGGCTCCCTCTATTGCTCCTTCGACCACGGCGGCGTCCACTTCGTCTCCCTCGACAACGCGACGCGAACCGACGGCTCGCTCGGTGACGAGCAGCTGCGTTGGCTCGCCGCCGATCTCATGAAGCAGCCGCCGGAGCGTCCCATCGTGGTCTTCGCCCACCGCCCGCTCGCCGACGTCGCGGGGGAGCCCAAGCTCGAGGGGCGCGCCGACGCCGATCGCAAGAAGGCCCTCGACCTCCTCGCCGTGCACGAGAACGTCACCGTCTTCTTCGGCCACGTCCACCGCGAGATGCACGACACCTCCAGCAAGATCGCCCACCACGGCGCGCGCCCCCTCGTCCGTCCGGAGACCGGCGCCTCCATCGAGGTCGCCCAGCGCGCCCCCATCCGCCCCGTCTCGCGCGAGGCGGCCACCGACGAGCAGCCCGGCCTGCGCTGCGTCCAAGAGGTCGCCGGCGTCTGCAAGCTCGAGGAGACCCTCCTCGCCAAGAACGGCGCCCAGCCGCTCTGATCTGCTACGAAATACGTAGCAATGGAGCGACGATGACCTCCGCGACGGGCGCGGCTCGCGCGGCGGTACCCCTCCCGCGACGCGCGTGAGCGCGGAGCCGGGGAAGGTCGCGGAGCGAAGCGACGCGGGGGTGGGCATCATCGCTGGGTTTCTCGGCTCGCCGAGCCAAGCGACGCCGGGGGGCACCGCTATGTTTTTCGAAGCGCGGGGAGGCCGGGGCGAGCCCGGATGAGACAACCGGCCGGTGGGTCGATGCCCATTTCGGCTCGCTCCGCTCGCCGACCCCTCCCAAGCTCGGCGCTCCGCGCCTTCGCGGAGGGGTGCTTGGTCACGCGGAACGGCGCGTCTTCCCCCACGATCGCGTCGAGGCAGCGCTCGCGCTTGTCGCGCAGCTCCGCGAGGCCCAGGTCGGCGACGGCCTTGCCGTCCCTTCGCAGGGTGAGACGGTCCCCGCCCGTCTCGCCGAGGGACGTGACCGCGACGCCGCGCTTCGCCGCCGCTGCTTCGATCTCGGCGACGCGATCCTTGGCCGCGCTGACGACGATCCGCGAGGGGGCCTCTCCGAACATCGCCTCCACGAGCGACTCGGTCGCGTAGGGCAGATCGATCTCGGCTCCGATCATCTTCGTCTCGTCGGCGTGGGACGCGCAGGCCTCCGCGATCGCGATCGCGAGGCCGCCGTCGGAGACGTCGTGGGCGCTGTCGACGAGGCCGCCGCGGCAGAGCTCGCGGGTGAGATCTTGGACGGCGCGCTCTTCGGCGAGATCGATGCGGGGGACGCGGCCGCGGATCTCGCCGATGCGCTCGGTGAGGTACGACGAGCCGCCGAGGGGGCCGGCGCGGCGCGGGCCGAGCACGAGGACGACGCGCCCCGCGCTCGTGAACGTCGAGGGCCGAACGCTCGCCTCGCGATCGACGAGGCCGACCGCGGCCACGGTCGGGGTGGGGAGGATCGCGCGGCCCTCCGTCTCGTTGTAGAGGCTCACGTTGCCGCTCACGATCGGGACGTCGAGGGCGCGACAGGCCTCCGCGAGGCCGTCGATGGCGCGCGCGAACTGGCGCATGATCTCTTTGCGCTCGGGGTTTCCGAAGTTGAGGCAGTCGGTGATGCCGATGGGCTCTGCTCCGACGCACGCGAGGTTGCGGCACACCTCCGCGATGGCCTGCTTGCCGCCCTCGAACGGATCGAGCTCACCGATGCGGCCGTTGCAGTCGACAGAGAACGCGAGGAGCTTGTCGACCTTCGTCCCCGCGTGCTCGCAGGGGGCGCGCACTACCGCCGCGTCGCCGCCGGGGCCGGCGAGGGTGCAGCCGCGGACGATCGAGTCGTACTGGCGATAGACCCAGCGCCGCGATCCGAGGTTCGGCGAGCCGGCGAGGTCGAGGAGGGCCGCGCCGAGATCCTTCGGGGGCGGCACGGTGGAGACGTCGAACGACGCGCGCACCTCGAGCTCGGGGTCGTCGGCTTGGGGTCGATCGTATTTGGGCGCTTCGTCGGCCAAGAAGTCGATCGGCAGATCGCACACCACGAGCGACTGGCCCGCGGGAGGCGCGCCCTTCGTCGTGTACGGGTCGTAGCCGGGGGTCGCGCGGACCATCCATCGGCCCGTGTCGGTGACCTTGCCGATGACGGCGCTGTCGAGGCCCCACTTCTCGCAGATGGCGAGGACGCGCTCCTCCGCGCCCGGCTTGGCCACCATGAGCATGCGCTCCTGCGACTCGGAGAGGAGCATCTCGTAGGGGGTGAGGCCGCGCGTGCGCCGCGGCACCCGATCGAGATCGAGATCGAGGCCGCTGCCTGCGCGGGCCGCCATCTCCACCGACGACGACGTGAGCCCGGCCGCGCCCATGTCTTGAACGCCCACGAGCAGGTCGGCGGCGAAGATCTCCAGGCACGCCTCGAGGAGCAGCTTCTCCATGAAGGGATCGCCGACCTGGACGGTGGGGCGCTGGCTCGGGCCCCCTACGGTGAACTCGTCGGAGGCCATCGTCGCGCCGTGGATGCCGTCGCGCCCGGTGCGCGCGCCCACGTAGATGACGTTGTTCCCGGTGCCGCTCGCGCGCCCGTAGAAGATCTGCGACGTGTGGACGACGCCGCACGTGAACGCGTTCACGAGGATGTTGCCGTCGTAGGCCTTGTCGAAGAAGAGCTCCCCGCCGACGGTGGGGACGCCGATGCAGTTGCCGTAGCCGCCGACGCCGGCGACGACGCCGCGGAGCAGCTCCGGCGTGCGCGGGTGATCCGGGCGCCCGAACCGCAGGGAGTCGAGGCTGGCGATCGGGCGCGCCCCCATGGTGAACACGTCGCGCAGGATGCCACCGACGCCGGTGGCGGCGCCTTGGTGCGGCTCGATGTACGAGGGATGGTTGTGCGACTCCATCTTGAAGACGGCCGCGAACCCGTCCCCGATGTCGACGACGCCCGCGTTCTCGCCCGGCCCCTGGATGACGCGGGGGCCCTTCGTCGGCAGGCGCGCGAGGTGGACGCGCGAGCTCTTGTAGGAGCAGTGCTCGCTCCACATCACGCTGAGCACGCCGAGCTCGGCGTAGGTCGGCGTCCGGCCGAGCCGGGCGACGGCGCGCGCGAACTCGTCCTTGGTGAGCTTGTGCTCGCGGGCGAGCTTCTCGTCGACAGCGGGATCGTGCGGGAACGAGGCGATGGCGCTCACGGCGGGGTAGGTAGCAAAGCTACGGCCCGCCGACGAGCCGCTTTATCCGGAGACGAGCCCGGGCAGCGGGCCCGACGACGCGTCGCCGAACGATCCCATGTCGACGCCCATCGCTTGGGCGATCGAAAGGAACAAATCTGCGTGGCGCCGGCCGGGATAGGAGAGGAGGCGCCCCGTCGAGATGCGCCCGGACGCCCCCCCCGCGAGCACGAACGGCATGTCGTCGTGGAGGTGGGTGTTCCCGTCGCAGATCTCCGTGCAATAAAGGACGATCGAGTGGTCGAGCATGGTGCCGTCGTCCTCGGGGCGGGCGGCGAGCGCGGAGACGAGATAGGCGAACTGCTCCATCCACCACGTGCCCTGCTTCACGAACGCGGCGAACTCCGGCTTCGAGTAGTCGTGGGCGGCGCCGTAGTGCGAGGCCTGATGGCTCCGCATGTCGAAGCCGGGATCGTAGAGCTCCGTCCCCGGGAAGCGGCTCATGATGAGCTCGCTCGTGTGCTGGGAGGCCTGGATCACCCCGACCTTGGTGAGCCCGCACGCCATCGCGTTGACCATGAGGTCGGTCTGGGCGCGCAGCGTGTCGGGGAAGTACGTCGGATCGTAGAAGGTCGCGTCGGTGAGGCCGCCCACGTCCAGCGAAGGAGGGCACTCGGTGCCGGGATCGCTGGGCATCCCCGGAGTCTTGATTCGCTTCTCGACCTCGCGCAGCGACTCGAGGTGCAGGTCGAGCTTGGCCTTCTCGGTGTCGCCGAGGCGGGCCTTGTAGGCGTTCACGTCCGCGAGGACGGCGTCGATCACGCTGACGTCGCCGGGGTCGGGCGCGGTGGGATCGCCGCTCGGGTCCGGATCGCCCGGGCTCACGTCGCCGAACAAGAGCGAGAACGCCTCGCGCGGATCGTCGATGGGGGTGATGCTCTGCCCGGGCTGGGTGTAGCTGATGTGCTTGTCGCCCGAGGCGTTGTTCGCGTTGGCGTGCGCGCCGAGGTACACGTGGCGGAACGGCGAGCCGCTCCCCACCGCGTCTGCGATGACCTGATCGATCGAGCGCCCGTTGCCGCCGTCGGTAGCGGTGAGGAGCTTCTTCGCCCCGCCCGGGTGGCTGCCCGAGTCCGTCTGGCCCATCGAGAGGCCGTTCAAGAACACGCACCGATCCTTGAAGTCGGCGAGCGGCTCTTGGAGCTTCCCGAGGGTGAACGAGCTCTCGGAGCCGGTCGCGTGGAAGAGGCTCGGCTCGCCGTTCTGGCTCACCCCTGCGATCCCGTCGGGGTGATAGAACACGATGAGTCGCTTCGCCGGCGCGCCCTCGGCGCGGGCGCTCTTCGGGCCGAGGAGGCGCGCGAGCGGGAGGGCGAGCCCGGCGGTGCCGAACAAGCGGAGCAGCGAGCGGCGCGACGAACGCGAGGCGGAGGGCTTCATCTGCTTCATGTTCATTTCCTCATCGCGAAGTCGTGCGTCTGGGTGAGCGCGACCAAGAGCTCGAGGGCGTCGTCGTCCGCGGCCTGGAAGCGCGCCAGGAGATCCTCGATGACGGGCGCGTCGCCCTCGGTCTCGAGCCGGCCCGTCGCGAACCGACGGAGCTGGGTGACGAAGCAGCGGCGCACCTGGTCGCTGCCGGCGAGGATGCTCCCGAGCTCCGGGAGCGAGGCGAACGGGATGGCCGGGCTCGCGTCCTCCCAGCCGTTCACGTAGCCGAGGCTCCCCGACGCATCGATGGGCTTGCCCCCCTCGTCGTCGCGCCACGCCCCCACCGGATCGAAGTGCTCGAAGCCGAACCCGATCGGATCGATGTGCTGGTGACACGAGTAGCAGGTCAGGTCTTTCGAGTGCTGCTCGAAGCGCTCGCGCGTCGTCGACCCCGGATCGATCTCCGGCACCTGGCCCGCGTTCGGCGGAGGCGTCCCGAGCTCCATGCACATCAGCCGCCGCCGCACGAACATCCCTCGCTTCACCGGCGAGGTCTGATCAGAGTGGGCGTACGTCGCGAGCACGCTCCCCTGTGCGAGGATCCCGGCCCGCCGCGCCTCCGGCAGCTTGCCGCTCTCGTCCGCGCCGTACATCGTTGCGAACCGCTCCGGCGCGCTCGTCGTGTCGGCCACGAAGAGATCCGAGAACGCGCGATGATCGAGGAGCACGGACGCGACGAGATCGCGCGTCTCGCCCATCATCTGATCTCCGAGCTCCGCGTCGAACGGGAACGCCGCCGCCTTCTCGCTCTCCTTCAGCGACTCGACCCCCAGCCACCCCAGCGCGAAGAGGCCCATGCGATCGCGCGCCCGCGGATCGCCGAGGAGGCGCCGCGCCTCGCGCTCGTAGTCCGCGGCCGTCTCGAGATCGCCCTCCGTCGCCGCGTCGAGCAGCGTGTCGTCCGGCATCGATCCCCACAGCGTGTACGAGAGCAGCGACGCCACCTCCCAAGGCTCGAGCCGGTACGCGCCGTCCTCTGCCTCCACCCCCACCTCGGACCGGTAGAGGAAGTTGGGAGACTGGAGGATGACTCGCATCGGGATCGCGACCGCGTCGCGCGTGGTGGTCTGCGCGGAGGCGAGCGCCACGAGCGCGTCGAGCTCGGCCGGATCGAGCGCGCGTCGATAGGCGCGCCGCGTGAACCGATCCAAGAATGTCCGGATGCACGGATCGCTCGGGCCCGAAGGGGAGCAGCCGATCGTGGCCGCGACGTCCTCCGTCGCGAGCTCGGCGATGCGCTTCGCGGCCCGGAAGTACTGCTCCGCGTGCACCGACGTGACGAGGCCCGACTCGGCGCCGTCGTCGAACGGGAACCCCTCCGGCCGGCTCTCCACCGGGAAGTCGCCGGTGAACGACTCCGGCGCGCTCGACGATGGCGTCGTCCCCGGATCCTCGGTCCCGTCGCAGGCGACCGTCAGCACCGAGTTCACACCGCCGAACCCATCCGGCTCCGTGTTCGGGTTGCCCGGATCGGAGAGCCACGTCGAGCCGTTCGCGACGAGCTTGTACGAGTACGTGCCGACCGGCACCTCGTGCTTCGTGATCCATCCGCCGACGGAGGCGTCGTACGTCATCGGCCACGCCCCCGCGTCCGCCGTCGCGGCCCAGCCGTTGAAAGACCCGGCCACCACCACCGACCCGTACGTCGAAGCGCCCGTCGGGAGGACGAACGTCACGAGCGTGCACGGATCGTCCACGCATACGCTGCCGACGCACGAGGCCTCGCGGAACGAGCAATCCCCGAGCGCGGCGCACTCGGAGGCGGGCGTCGACACCGCCTCCGCGAACAACAGATCGTGCACCGTCGCGTCGTACTCGCGCCGCGTGAGGAGCCGGATCTGCCGCGGCCCGAGCGCGTTCTCCGCGGTCGGGATCGGGTCGTCGCCGTCCGGATCCGACTCGGGAGAGTCGCTCCCCGTCGCGCAGCCCGCCATCGCGAGCCCTGTCGCGACGACGAGCCCGAGCACCCCCCACGTTCGCCTCGCGGCCGGAAGCGTAACTCGCATGTGAGTTACGCTATCCCCAAGAGCGGACCGGCGTCGAGAGGTCGTCAGAAAGATTTCTAAATCCGGCCTCTTTCAGGCGCGGCGGAGCGACTCGACGGCGACCCGCACGAAGTCCGTCGTCGAGATGATGCCGACGAGGGTCTTGTCGTCGAGCACCACCGGCAGGCAGCCGATCTGCTCGCGGAGCATCGCCTCTCCCGCCATCTGGAGCGAGTGGTCCATGTGCGCGAAGACGACGTTCTTCCGCATGATGTCCCCCGCCTTCGTCTCCGGGCCGGCCGCTTCGATGCTTCGACCATCCGGCGCTCGCCCCAGGCGCGCGTGCAAGAAATCCGTCTGGGTGATGAGCCCCACGAGCTTCATCGCGCCATCGACCACGGGCAGGTGATGGAACCGGAAGCGCCCCATCCACGTCTCGAGCTCACCAATCGGCTCCGCCTCGGAGACCGCGATCACCTTTCGGGTCATCAGATCGCCGACGTTCTTGGGCGGCCAAACCGCGCTCGGCAGGTTCGTCGTCACGCTGAGAGGAGCTTGCTCGGCGCCGCTCGCGTCACCGCTCACGGTGACGACCGGCGGATCTTCCGAGTCGCCGCTGCTCTTCTGATCTTCGCTCATGCGCGCTCGGTAGCACGAAGCAACCCATCAGAACAGACCGCGCAGCGACACGAAGGCGCCCGACGGCCACACCGGCGAGAGCACCAGCGAGGCGTGCGCCCCCGCGTCGCCACGCGATCCGAAGTACGTCCCGAGCCCGACCGCCACCCCGGCTCCCAGCGACAACAACCCGATCGTGAGGGCCACGTCGGCGGCGATGAACTTCGTGCGGATCGATCCCACCACGTCGTCGCTGCAGCCGGGGCTGCAGGAGGTCTCCGCGTCGGACTTCTCGGCGACGCCGAGGCCCCCGAGCACCCCGAACACGCTGAGCCCCACGAGCCCGACCGCGCCCAGCGCCCACGTCGCCGGGCTCACTTTCCCGGACCGCGGCTGCTCGGGCGCGCCGAGACGCACCTCGACCCTCCGGTTCTTCTCCCCCTCACGAACGACGATCTCCACCTTGAGCGGCGGCTGCCCGGGCGCTTCGAAGAGGAGCTGATGCGGCCCCGGATCGACGGCGAGCGCCTTGCCGTCGAGCCGCTCGAGGACGGGCTTGCCATCGACCGTCACCCGCACCACCGAGACGTCCTTCCCGCCCTGGTCGACCACGACGAAGCTGAGCGTCGGCAGGCTCCCCTCCACCTCCGCGAGCCACGTCGCGCAGTCGCCCTTCGTCATCTCCGGGCAGCTCCCCTCAGCGCACGTCTGGAAGTTTCGCAGCGCCGCCGTGAACGCGCCCTTCGCGCGGAGCCTCTGCCCCTCTTCGAACGCCGCGACGCACTCCTGCTTCGTCGGCGCGGCGAGCGCCGCCGCCGGCCAGCCGGCCGCGATGCACAGCGCCAGGGTTGTTGCCCATCGCGTCGCCGCCACGTGCCCGCATCATACTCCATCGGATCCTCCTTGCGTGCGGGCCCCGTCCTGTTAGGTCCCTTGCGCGTGACCAGGACCTGGCAGGAGCTCGCGAATGACCCCGCCTTCGCGCTCGTCACCGATCTCGACGGCACCCTCGTCCCCTTCGCCGTCGACCCTGCCGACGCCTTCCCCTCCGCGCGCGTCGTCACCGCCCTCGCGTCTCTCGCCGCCCTGCCCGACACCCGCGTCGTCGTCGCGAGCGGCCGCCCCCGCGCCGATCTCGAGAAGAGCTTCGGGCGCGAGCCGCTCATCACCCTCGTCGCCGAGCACGGCCTCCACGTCTGCGAGCGCGGCGCGTGGCGCGAGACCTTGGCCGCCAGCAGCGAGCCCTTCGATTACCTCGAAGCCGAGCTGCGCGCCCTCACCGCCGCCATCGACGACGCCCGCATCGAACGAAAGACCCGGGGCGTCGTCGTGCACCACCGCGCCCTCACCTCGGAGGCCCGCGAGGCCCTCCTCGCCCGCGCCGGCTCGCTCATCGAGAGAGCGCTCCGCGCGCACCCCCACCTCGAGCGGCTCGAGGGCGACCACGTCATCGAGGTCCGCCTCCGCGGCGTCAGCAAGCGCATCGCCATCGAAGAGGCCCGCCGCCGCGCCCACCCGCCCCCGAGCGTCCTCGTCCTCGGAGACGACATCACCGACGAGGACATGTTCCTGGCCCTCGGCCCCCGCGACCTCGGCGTCCGCGTCGGAGTGTCCGCCCGCGACAGCGCCGCCGAAGACCGGATCCCCGACCCCGAGGCGGCCATCGAGCGCATCGAAGCCTGCCTCGCCCTCCGGCGCGCTCGCGCGCTATCCAATTCGTAGCGCCGGCCGCCTCGCGCTCGCCGCCAGGACGAGTTCGTCGCGCTCGCGGCGATGGCGCGACGGCCTCTCCCCCTCCGGCGGGTCGGAGGCCCCTCAGCGTCCGAGCGACTTGCGCGGCCTCCGGTCGATCTGCACGAGCCTCTCCGCGGGCGCGGCCTCGAGCGGGTCGGGGGCGTCGAAGGGCTCGACGAGGATCTCGAAGCGGCCGTTGTCGAACGGGTCGCCCGCGGCCGCCTCGACCGAGACGAGGCGCTCGCGCTCTCCGCGCTTCTGGAGCTCGCGCGCGCGGAAGTGACAGTAGGGGTTGTTGCCGGGGCGCCCGAGGACGGCGTGCGCGGTGAACGAGCAGCCGCCGAGGCAGGTGTCGCCGAAGGGGCACGTCGCGCAGAAGCCCCAAAGATCGGCGCGGGTTCTGGCCCGCGTGAACGCGAGCTCCTTCGAGCTCGACCAGATCTCTTGGAGGGCGGTGCGCTTCACGTTGCCGCCGACGTAGTGGGCCGTCTGCAGCGAAGGGCAGCCCTTCACCGCGCCATCGGACTCGATGCCCATCACGAACTTGCCGGCCTGGCAGCTGGAGAAGTGGTCGCGCATGTTCGGACGAGGCGATCGCAAGAGCGCTTCTTCCGGGCCGAAGTAGCCCAGGTTGTTCCCGGGCATCACGGAGATGCCGCGCGTGAAGGCCTGCTCCTTGATGCGGGCGATGCGGGGGAGAAGATCGATCAGGTCCCAAGGCTGGAGCACCATCGCGGTCCGGTCCGCGGCCCGCCCGAGGGGGGTGGTGATCTGGATCTGCCACGCGGAGATCCCCTTCTTCGAAAGGTGCTCGAAGAGCGGCTCGAGATCGCCGCGGTTCAGTCGGTTGAGGTTCGTGTTCGCCATCGGCGCGATGCCGGCCGCCTTCACGTTCTCGAGGGCTTCGTTCGCGCTCGCGAAGCTGCCCTTCAGGTTGCGCATCCGGTCGTGGATCGCCTCGAGGCCGTCGATGCTCACGCTCGTCATCGCGACCCCCGCCCGCTTCATGTCGCGCGCGAGCTCGGCGGTGACCCCGCGCCCGCCCGTCGTGAGCCCGACCCGCACCCCACCCTTCGTGAGGCGCTCGGCGATCTCCAAGAACCCCGGGTGGAGATAGGCCTCTCCCCCGATGAGGACGATCTCGCGGGTCCCCATCGCCACGAGCTCGTCCACGACCCCGAGGGCCGCCGCCGTGTCGAGCTCGTCGGGGCGCGCCGCGCTCGCGCGCGATCCGCAATGGGTACAGGCGTGGTCGCACTTGAGCGTGAGCTCCCAGACGACGTACGCCGGAAAGTGATCCTGGCTCGTGACGTCGAGCCTGCGGCGGGAGGACATGGGTCAGCTCTTCACTTCAGGCACTGTGGTTTGATCTTCTTGATCCCGTTCTCGTAGTACGTGGGCTGCTTGCAGGCGTCGCTCGCGGAGGGGCCTTCGCCGGGCGGGGGCTTCACGATCGAGCTGCCTCGAGGCTGGGGCACCGCGCCCGTCCGCAGCGAGGAAGCGCGCACCTCGACCTTGGCCGACGCGCTCGGCGAGGTCGGCGCCGCGGGGATCTCGCTCGCGCGGGCGGTCGCGCTCGAGGTCGGCGTCTCCGGCGCGGAGGTCTCGACCGCCGCGGTCGCGGCCACCCGCGAGGAGGGGGGGGTTTCCACGCTCGCCGCCGCGGCGGGAGCCGAGGCCTCCGCCGTCTTCGACTTCTTCACGACCACGATCGTGAGGGCGGCGAGCGCGCCCGCCCCCAGGATCGCGAGCACGGCGAGGAGGGCGCGCGTGCTCTTGCGATCCCTCGAGAGCTCGGTCGGTGCCGACCGGTCCGCCGGCGCGAGCGCGATCCCTTCTTCGAGCGAGGACTGCGGCGCCAGATCCGCCTCCGTCGTCATGGTCTCGATCTGCTGCACGCGGAGGGCCCGTCGCGCGATCGCCTCGCCCGCGCACGCCTTCACGAACCCGCCGACCTGCCTCGGCGCGTCCACCCCGAGGGTCTCCTCGAGCGCGACCGCGAAGTCCCACGCCGTCGCGAACCGGCTCGAGCGCTTGCGCGAGAGGGCCTTCAGCACCACCGCGTCGAGGGCGGACCCGAGCTCCGGGCAGATCCGGGACGGGGGCGGCACCTCGCCGTCGAGGATCTTCTTCAGAATGACGCCCTCGTTCTCTCCGTCGAACAAGCGCTGACCTACGAGCGCCTCCCACACCACGACCGCCGCCGCGTAGACGTCCACCCGACGATCGAGCGGCTCCCCCATGATTTGCTCCGGGGGCATGTAAGCGAGCTTGCCCTTGAGCTTTCCATCCTTCGTCGTTTGGGCCCTTCCGACCGCCTTCGCCACCCCGAAGTCCAACACGCGCGAGACCCCGTCGAGCCCCACGAGGATGTTCTGAGGCGAGACGTCGCGATGGATGATCTCGAGGTGCTCGCCCCGCTCGCTCTTCGCCTCGTGGGCGGCGTGGAGGCCATAGAGCATCCCCGTCGCGATCGCCCCCACCACCCGCGGCGGGAGGAGCGCGCCGCGAGCGCGCATCGCCCGGATGAGCCGCGCCAGCGACTCGCCCTCGACATATTCCATCACGAGGAAGACCTCCCCGCCCGTCGACACGACATCCAAGGTCTGCACCACGTTCGGGTGCTGGATGCGCGCCGCGAGCCGCGCTTCGTCCAAGAACATCGCGACGAAGTCCGGGTCTTTGGCGTACTGGGCGTGGAGCCGCTTGATCGCGACCGTCCGGGAAAAACCCACCGGACCGACGAGCCGCCCGAGGTGCACCGTCGCCATTCCCCCGGCCGCGATCTCTCCGTGGAGCGCATATCGACCGAGGAGTTGGACCGCGCTGTCGGCCATCAGGTCTCGAAGGCTACCAGATGGCCGGCGACGTGCCGGCTCCCTTCCGTTTTTGGGTTAGACGTCAATCGCGCCCTCATCCGTAGTAGGAGAACGACATGCTGAAGCTCAGGTGGCAGCACGGCCTCTCGATGGTCCTTCTTTGCTCTCTCGCGTGCGGTGAGGATCCGAAGCCCGCCCCCGATCAGGCCGGCTCGGGCCCGACGACCAAGACGGCCGCGACCAGCGCGAAGACGTCCTCCTCGACCGCGACCGCCTCTGCCACCGCGTCGCAGACGGCCGTCGCCTCGACCGGAAGCGCCACCGCCGAGCCCGCCACCTCCTCTTCGGCGAGCGCCTCCGCGAGCGCCGTCGCGAGCGCCGGACCCAAGGCGTCCACCACCCCCACCGCCAAGCCCTCGAGCGCCCCCGTCGCGACCACCGAGCCCAAGCCCACCGCCGAGCCGACGGCCGCCCCCACCACCGATCCTCCCCTCGCGACCCCCGCCTCCGGCAGCGCCGACGAGGTCGCGATGAACATCGACGCGATCTTCAAGGACACCAAGCGCTTCAAGGCCCGCTTCGCCCAGAAGTACAAACAGAAGATCACCGGCAAAGAGCGGGAGCAGCAGGGCACCGTCTTCATCGAGCGCCCCAACAAGATCTCGTTCCACTACGACCCGCCCAACAAGAACCGCACCGTCTCGGACGGCTCCACCCTCAAGCTCTACGTCGCCGAAGACCAGCAGATGTTCGAGCACCCCGTCAAAGAGACGGAGTACCCCGGCGCCTTCGGCTTCATCATGGGCAGCGGCATTCGCCGGAGCTTCTCGTTCGGCTTCAACGAGAAATCCAATTGGCCCTCCGGCCCCGTGCTCACCGGCACCCCCCTCACGAAGAACCCCCAATACGAGACGGTCTTGTTCTATGTCGACAAAGCCGCCCTCGAGAAGAAGAGCCCCGCCGCCGTCGGCCGCGTCCTCATCCTCGACGCTCAGGGCAATCGCAACCAGTTCACCCTCTCCGAGCAGAGCTTCCCCGACTCGATCGATCCCGCCGAGTTCACCTTCACGCCCCCCGAAGGGACGAACATCACCAAGTGATCTCGTTCGATCGCGTCCTTCTGGGGACCATCCTCTTCGAGGACGCGGATCTCATCGTCGTCGACAAACCGTACGGGCTCGCGACCCACGCCCCCGAGCCCGATCGGCGCGACGACATCCTCTCCTTCCTCAAGGAGCACCTCGCTCGCGCGGGTGCTTCCACCTATTTGGGCATCCACCAGAGGCTCGATAGAGACACGAGCGGCGTCCTCCTCTTCTCCCGCCGCAAAGAGGCCAATCCCTCCCTCGCCAAACAGTTCGAGGGTCACACCGTCCAAAAGACGTACCTGGCCGTCGTGGAGGGCCGCGTCCCCGAGCGCGCCGAGCTCCGCCACTTCCTCTCCGAGGGCAAAGACGGCGCCCGCGTCGCGCGCCAGGCGCGAGGTAACCCCGGCCGCGGCGAGCAAGAGGCCATCACCGAGCTCGAGGCGCTCCAGCGCGCCTCCGGCCGCGTCCTCGTGCGACTCCGCCCCAAGACGGGAAGGACACACCAGCTCCGCGTCCAGCTCGCCGCCCTCGGCGCCCCCATCGTCGGCGACACCCTCTACGGCGGGGCCCCCGACGTCCGCCTCATGCTCCACGCCGAGCGCCTCGCCCTCGCCCACCCCGCGACGGGGGAACGCGTCGAGCACCGCGCCCCCGTCCCGCCCGAATTCGAGCGCGCCCTCGCCCGCCGATCCACCGAGCGCCCCCTCGACCCCCGCCCCGCCTTGAAGGGCGCCATCGGCCGCCGCTTCGGCATCTTCAGCGAATCCACCACCGCCGCCCGCATCGTCCACGGCGTCGCCGACGGCCTCCCCGGCGTCACCATCGACCTCTATGGCGAGCACGCCGTACTGTCCCGTTACGAGGACATCGACAACTCCGCCATTGTCGAGGTCGCCAACGCGCTCGGCGAGCTCGGCGTCGCCGGGACCTACCTGAAGAACCGCCCCAAACACGCCAGTCGCATCGTCGACTCTCGCACCGACGACATCGCCCCCAAAGAGCCCATCACCGGCGCCCCCGCCCCCGAGGCCTTCACCATCCTCGAGAACGGCGTCCCCTACGAGGTCCGCCTCGCCGACGGCCTCTCGACAGGCATCTTCCTCGACCAACGCGACAATCGCCGCCGCGTCATGGACCTCGCCAAAGGCGCGACCGTCCTCAACCTGTTCGCCTATACCGGCGCATTCTCCGTCGCCGCCGCCCGGAGCGGCGCCCGCGCCACCACCACCGTCGACGTCTCCCGCACCGTCCTCGACTGGGCCAAGAGAAACCTCGAAGCCATCCAGGCCGACCCTGCCGCCCACACCGCGGTCGAGTCCGACGTGTTCGCCTTCATGGCCCGCGCGAAGGCCAAGAACGAGCGCTGGGACCTCGTCATCCTCGACCCGCCGAGCTTCTCCACCACCAAGAAGACCACCTTCAGCGCCGAGGCCGACTACGAGAAGCTCGCCGCCACCGCCGCCGCCCTCGTCGCCCCCAACGGCAAGCTCCTCGCGTGCACCAACCACCGAGGAATCCGCCTCGCCACCCTCCGCAAGAAGCTCCACGACGCGGCCCGAAAAGCCAACCGCGAGGTCGCCCAAATGAAGAGCCTCCCCCCGCCGGTCGACTTCCCCGCCCCGCCCGGTGAAGAGCCTCACCTGAAGAGCGTCCTCGTCACGTTCCGCTGACCCTCCCAAGTCTCGCGTCGTTTGACGCCGAAAGTCCCTCCGCTCGTCGCGTGAGCCGACTCGACGGCCAGCGCTCATGAATCGAGAGCGCCGACGTCGCCCGGCCGCCCGCAGCGACCGAGCCCCCGATCTGCGCACGGGCCGGTGTGCGAGTCCCAAGCCGATCGAACCGGCCGGCGCTCGGCGGCGAGAGCTCGTCGCCGAACAACGCACGCCTCGACGACGCCCCGCCCGCGCGCCCCATCCAATGCGGTCCGGAGCGGCCCTGCGCAATGCATCGCCGCCCTTCTTCGGTGGCACGGGAGCGCGGGCGCCGCTGAGCGACTAAACAGCTCGCCGCCGCGCAACCCTCCAATCAGCGATCGCGACTCTGACAGGACCTCGCGCACGCGGTGACATCAATAAAGGAGCGGCGCGAGAATCCAAGCCAACCCAGTGAGCCAATCGCAGCAGGACCTCTGACCGAGAATTACGCTCGCCCATTTGGACACCCAGCGGCGCCAGCACGAGCCCCACGGGGGAGGGCACGTTTCGGCGAGGCTCGGCGGACCGGCGCCATGTCGCCAGAGCGTCACGGAGCGTTGCCGGCGCAAGACAAATCGTCACGTCGAGCTCAATCTACCTGGCGGCCGCCAGACTGAACGGTTGCATTACACCAAATGAATGAACGACGGTCATTCAATGACCGACACAGAACGAAGCGCACTTGTCAGGGCAGACAGCGCGGGCTATTCATGTCGAGCGACACGATTGGAACAACGGGGAGGGGTTGGACATCGGACGCGCGCTCCGTCTCGAGCGCGGCGTTGGGCCGCCTTTTCCCGCGTGAATATCTCAATCCGCAAAGGAACGCCCATGACCTTCCCTGAAGCGTCCGGAATGCCCCCGCTCGCCGCGCGACAGATCGACTCTGCGGCCGTCTCGTTGTCGGACGGCACGGAGCGCACCGTCGTCGAGGCGAATGGCTCCTACTCCGCCTGCGACGTTTGGTTTCTGGTGCCGAACGAGTGGCCCATCAACGTCGCCCTTCGCTTGTACGCGAAGCTCGGGGGCATGCGCACGCTCCTCCGCCTGATCTACCTCGCGGACGCAGCGGCAACCCCGGTCGAAGGGCTCTCCTCCGGGATCGCGCTCTCGGTGCGCGGGCGCCCCTGCGACGGCTTCGAGCTCACCGCTCAACGCACGTCCGGCGGCGCGCTGACGAATGGGAAGTTCTCGCTGCAAGTGTGGTCGGCGAGCGAGTCGACCGGCGTCGTCGGAGGCGCCCCCCTCGGCATCACGCCTATTACGCCAGTTCGTGGCGAGGCGAGCGTGGCCGTCATGGCCGCCGAGGTCGCGGACAGCGGTCCAATCGAGGAGCGGCTCCGCTACGTGCGCGTGACGAGCGGCGGACAGCTCATGGCCCGCGTTTAAGGCAACGGCGCGAGCGGCACCCCGAGCGGCGGGGTGCTCTCCGTTCAAGGCCCCGGAGCCGGTGGCCTGCTCACCGTTCAAGGGGCAGGAGCCGGTGGCATCCTGACCGTTCAAGGCCCGGGGACGGCGGGGGCATTCTCACTGGAGGGGAGCGTCCCGGTGTATGGCAAAGGGAACCCCGGCGAGCCGTCCGGTGGCGTGCTCACGGTCCAAGGGCCGGGCACCACGGGTCAATTGACGGTCACCGGGGACCAATCGGGGGGCGCTCACATGGTCGTCGGCGCAGGTACGGGCGGGGCGCCCTCGGGCGGCGTCGTCACCGTCCAGGGCCACGGCGCGAGCGGCGCGCTCACGGTGCCTCAGGGAGCGGCGGCGGCGGCGAGCGGCCGATGGCCTGTCTATCTCAGCGACGCAGCCGCCGCGCAAGGTGTGGTCGGCAACCCGCTCTTCGTCCGCCTCAGCGATGGCAGTGCCGCGTTCGGATCGGCGACGAATCCGTTCCACGCGCGACCCATCCGGGACACGGTCGCGTACGCGGCCGCCTCAGGGATCATCACCGGACCGACGACGGCCGCCAGCGTCAAGTCCCTCGCCTATCTCTGGCGAAGTAACGCGAAGCGCGTCGAGATCCAGCGCATCGTCATCGCGCATGCCGACAATGGCGACGTCACGGGCCGACTGTCGTTCCGAGGCGCGCGCATCAATACGTCCCCAGGGGGCACCCTCGTCACCTCGGAGCTCTTGGACGGCGGGGATGGTTCTACCACGGCGACGTTCAGACATACTCCTGGCACCGCCCCCACGCGGCCCGGCGGCGACCTATTCGTCGGGTTCCAGAATGGCGCTCAGGGCAACTTCATCTGGGACGCCACCACCTACGGCAAGCCGATCGTCCTTCGCGGGGGCCAAAGCGAAGGGTTCGAGATCCGCGCCGTCGCCGAGAAGGCCTTCACCACCGGCATGTTTCTCTTCGTGAGCATGCTCTGGAACGAGATCTGAGGGGAGTTCAAAAGACCATGTCGACCTACCAATACAGCGGCAAAGTTATCGATCGAAGCACGCGCGCTCCCCTCGCATACGCGGTGATCCACGCGCTCGACGCCGCGCACGCGGTTCACGACGTCGTGGCGGCGGCCCAGGCGAACGAGCGCGGCGAGTTCACCATCGAGGTCCGTGACAGCCAGATCAAGGCGCTGTTCGGAGACCACGAGCCGGTCCTGTACTTCCTCGTGCTCGCAGAGGGTGTCGAGGTCGGCTCGACGGAGCGAACCGTGCAATGGCTGGCCCTGCAGAGCGCGTCGGGGAGGCTCGAGCTCGCGGCGGCAAACCGCGCGGGGGCCGCGCCTGCCGCCCGCGCCGTCCGTTACGGCGTCGAAGGGACCGTGTGCAACGCGGACGGCGTCGGACGCGGCTCCGTCACGGTCGAGGCGCGCTATCGCGTGCTGCTCCCGGGCTCGGGAGGGGTCATCACGGAAGAGCTCATCGGCTCGACCACGACGGACCCCAATGGCCAATATCGGATCTCGTACGATCCCTCCTCGTTCGAGGTCTGGTCCGGCCGACACGCCCCCGACCTCGTCCTGAAGGCGAGCGACGGCAGCGGCGAGCTCGGCACCGCGACTGTCTGCAACGCCCCCCCTCGGGCATTCGCCGATATCGTCATCGGTGGTACGGAGAACCAGCAGCGCCCCGCGCCCACCCACTTCAATCGCGTATCGAGCGGCGTGCTCAGGTTCGTGAACGGTGAAGCGCACTCGAGCTCCGCCATCGCGGCGTTCACCGACGATGTGGTCGATTACCACGCGTGCCGGACCGGCTTCGATCCTTCCGAGGTCCGAGCCCTCCGCGGGGCAGCGCGGCTCAATGTCGCGCACCCCTCCGTGCCGATGGAAGCCTTCTACGCGCTCACGCATCGAGGGTTCTCCGAGAAGCCCGAAGAGGTGTTCTCCCACCGTTTGCCCGTGCTCCGCGACGCGATCCAAGCCGCCGTCGCCGAGCGAGCCGTCTCGCCGGACGTCACGGCGGACCTCGGCGGGCTGATGAGCGCCCTCCAAGACGAAGCCGTGAGCGCGCTTCGGTCTTGGGCCGCGAGCGACGACGACACGAAGCTCTCCCTCGCGACCGTCGTGGATGATTGTCCTGGACTGTCGTCCGGCGAGAAGGACGCCTTTCTTTCGCGCGTTCTGAACAGCACCGAGCCGTCTGACGCGTTTTGGACGGCGCTCGCCGGTGATGGCTCCTACTCGACCATGGCGAAGACACGCCTGAGGTTCGCCTCCGAGGCCGCCCCCGTCACCGGGTTCTTCCGTCCCGTCCTCCAGGCCCTCTACTCCCGCGTCGCGGGCAGCACCCTGAGCGACGACCCGGCCGCGCTCGCCCAATATGACGAGGCCGATTGGCTCAGCCTGATTCAGTCGCTCCCGGGGACGAACAAGGTGCCCGCCGACACGACGGGGACGACCGACCTCGAGAAGCGGCAGAGCTATGCGGCCGCCCTCGCGCGCAATGTCGAGAAGCGCTTCCGCACCCCCGTCATTCGGGATCGGGTGAAGCGGGCCGAGCCGGGCTCGACGCTCGACGTGTTCTTCGACCACAATGACGCGTTCGACTTTGCGAGCCACCGGGTGGACCGCTACCTGGCGGAGAACGCCACCGCGCTCGGCGCGGTCGCCCCCGCGGAGCGCGACGCCCTGGTGGACCGGCTCAAGAAGACGGAGCGTCTCTTCCGCATCACCGACCGCTGGAGCGAGACGAAGGCGCTCTACGACGCGGGGCTCCACAGCGCGAGCGCCGTTCATCAGCTCGGCTTCGCTCAGGTCTCTGCCCTCCTGACGACTTCGATGAGCCCGGAGGCGATCTCGAACGTGTTCGACCGAGCTTGCTGGGCGACGTCGGGCGCAACCGCAATGAAAGCCAAGTACAGCGCGAGCCTCTCCCACACGAGCATGGCCGCCCTCCCGAACGTGGGGGTGAGCTCGCTCACGTTGCCGCCGAAGCTCGCCGACTGGACGAAGCTGTTCGGCTCGGAGGACGGCTGCTCTTGCGAGCATTGCCGGTCCGTCCTCGGCCCCGCGGCGTATCTCACCGACACCCTCCAACAGCTCAAGCGTTTGCCCCGCACGCCGAGCGGGACGGCCCGGCAAGCCCTCTTCGAACGGCGGCCGGATCTGCCGCGGCTCGCCCTCTCGTGCAACAACGCGACGACGGCGCTGCCCTACGCCGACGTCGTCATCGAGGTCATGGAGGTCCGCGCCGCGACCGCCAGCTTCCCGGCGACCCCGGCGCGCATCGACACGAGCCTCGAGACCGCGGAGCTCGTCGCCCAGCCGGAGGTCCTGTTCCCCAACGAGCAGATCGCCGCGTACACCGCCCTGTATGAAGAGGCGAATTGGCCATTCAGTCTCCCATTTCACTTCTTCCAGGAAGAGGCGCGAGTCTATTTGGCCCACCTCGGCGTCCCGCGCCGGGATCTGTTGACCGTGCTCGCCCCCGCGGCAGCAGGCCCGAATCAGCGCCACCTCGCGATCGAGCGATTGGAGACGAACGGCCGCCAATACGACATCATCGCTGGCCCGCCCGCCCCCTCCCCGCCCAACCCGAGCGGGCTCGACTACTGGAACATCGATCCGGCGAACCTCGGTCAAGCGCGCATCTTCCTCGAGAAGAGCGGGCTCACCTTCGACGAGCTCCGCGAGCTGACGAGGACGACCACGGTGGGCTTCGCGAGCGACGCGACGTGCGACCTCGACAGCATGCACCTCACCGGTCTCACCACCGAGACGGCGCAGCAGCTCGTGCACCGCTTCCTCCGCCTTCGCAAGGTCCTCGGGTGGTCGATCCACGACACGGACAAGGGGATCCAGGCCTTCGGCGGGACATTGAACGAGGCAGCGCTCCAGAAGCTCGCCGGGATCCGTGAGCTCGAGCGACGCTTCTCCCGGCCTGCGGTGGAGCTCCTCGCC
Organism: Polyangiaceae bacterium; assembly: GCA_044225865.1. Taxonomy (GTDB): domain Bacteria; phylum Myxococcota_A; class Polyangia; order Polyangiales; family Polyangiaceae; genus Xiheicaenibacterium. The sequence continues at coordinate 118,223 of JBGAID010000013.1, forward strand.
TGGTTCGCCAATATCGACAGGAAGAACACTTGGGCTCCGTCGCTCTTCGAGCGGGTCTTCCTCGACAAGCGGGTTCAGGCCGTCGACGAAGGGGTCTTCTCGCAAGTGTTCGCGACCGGCAGCACGACCGCCGCGCTCTCGACCGTCGCTCCCGGGCTCCTCGCCGCATTGGCGATCTCGGCCTCGGATCTATCCCTCCTGATCGGCGACGGGGGCAACGCCCTGGCGCTCCCCGCGATCTATGTGGGCGAGACGGAGACGGCTTCGCTCGCTCAGCTCTCGCGCCTCTACCGGATTGTCTCGTTCGCCCGCGCGGCGGGCCTCTCCATCCGCGACTGGATGCTGATCCGCGCGCTCACCGGCGCCTCCGCGATCGCGGGAGACGGTGGTACGGCGGGGCCCGACGACGCGCTCGCCTTCCCGCGCCTTCTGGATCGGGTGCGAACCTCACCGGTGAGCCTCCCGGAGGCGCACTTCGTCCTGAGGCACGTGGTCGACCCCGAGAGCGATCTCCCCCTGACGATGGATCGGCTCACCAGCCTCCGCCGCGACCTCGAGGAGGCCGTCGCGAAGGCAGCGAGTGAAGCCGCCCTCCTTCGAGACGACGATACGAGCAATCTCGTAGCGCCATTGCGGGACACCCTCCTCGACGAGGCTGACGTCGAGGACACGCGAAAGCTCACCGATGATCCTGCCGCGATGACGACGCGCACGCCGGCCGAGCTCATCAATACCGTCCTCGCCCCCTATCTCGGCGGCACCGCCGCCGTCAGCGACGCCCTCGCGAAGCTCGCGACGGGTGGAGGATCGCTGACGACGATGGCAGACCGCCGCACCTATCTCGCGCAGCGGCTGAAGCGCTACGGAGATTGCCAATCGCTGGTGACGTCGTGGGTCGCCCAGACCTTCGGCATCGAGTCGGACGTCGCCGCTCGGCTCCTGCAGGACAAGCGGCCATCGGGTCCCCGAGTCTCCATTCTGAAGCACGGATCCGGCCCCGCCGTCCGTGCGTTCATCCCGGGCGACGAATGGACCGCGCCGCGCGGCAGCCAGCCGGAGCGCGAGGAGCTCATCGTCCGCATCCAAAAGGCTTGCCTCGTCTTGAAGCGCTGCGCGCTCACCGCCCTCGAGCTCGAGGCGCTCTACCCGAATGGCTGGTCCGAGACGGCCCCGAGCGGCCTGCCCGCGATCGACTTCAACCTCGTCCCGGTGGCAAAGGTGGCGACCGAACCGGTGCCCACCGATGTCCAGAGCCGCATGCAACTGCTGCTGCGCCTGGGCGATCTCGTCAATCTGCGCGATCGCTGGCCGAGCGGGAGCGAAGGGCTGCTCTCGGTCTTCGCCCTCGCGAAGACGACGGCGACCCTGCAAGAGGTCCTCGACAGGCTCGGCGAGACTTCGGGCTGGAACCGCGCCGATCTTGGCGTGCTCTCCATCGCTGGCGTCCTGGGCCTCGAGGACGTCGAGCGCTACCAGGACGAGCGCGCGCTCCTCGCCCTCGAGAAGGCAAACGCGGTCCTGAAGCGCCTCGGCGTCCCCGCCGCGACCGCAGTAGATTGGCTGGAGGTCGAGTCCGCGATGCCTGGCTCGTTCTCGGACGGCGGCCCGAACGCCCTGACCATCGCCCGCGACATCCGCCGCGCCGCGCGCGCCAAGTACCAGACCGACGAGGCGTGGAGCGCCGTCGCGAGACCGCTCCGCAACGCCCTCCGGGTGAAGCAACGTGACGCCCTCGTCGCCTACTTGCTCGACAAGCTCTCGCTGAAAGACGCGAACGCCTTGTACGAGCACCTGCTGATCGACGTCGAGATGGACCCGTGCATGATGACGTCGCGCCTCGTCCTCGCCCACGGCACGGTGCAGCACTTCGTCCAGCGCATCCTGTTGAACCTCGAAGCGGGCCTCGCTCCGACGACCAGCTTTGCGGGCGAGTGGCGCTGGATGAAGAGCTATCGCGTCTGGGAGGCGAATCGAAAGGTCTTCCTCTGGCCGGAGAACTGGATCGAGCCCGAGCTGCGCGACGACAAGACCCCGCTCTTCGAGGAGCTCGAGCGCGCGCTGCTCTCCGGCCCCCTCGACAACAACATCGTCGAAGACGCCTATCGCTCGTACCTCGACGGCCTCGCCGACATCGCGAACCTCGATATCGTGGCAATGCACGACGAGGTGACGGACGGCGAGACGTTCCTCCCCGGTGAAACCGGGCGCGTCATCACCCACGTCTTCGGGCGCGTCCTCAACTCGAACCGTTATTACCACCGCAAGCGGGTCCATGGCTCATGGACCCCTTGGCAGAAGATCGATCTCGACATCCAGGGCGATCACCTCGTGCCGTTCACGTTCGGCGGTCGGCTCTATCTGGCGTGGGGCCTCTTCGAAGACGTCGAGAAGAAGGTGCCGTCGGCCGCGGGCCCGCTCGGGGATCCGTCGCTGTCCTCGGCGACGAGCATCAAGTCGCATCAACCTACCAAGATCGAGACGACGGCACGGATGTCGGTCAGTGAGCATCGAATGGGGATCTGGACGCAGCCGACCCAGAGCGACGCCGTCCGCCTCGGCGCCTCGCCATTCAAGCCGTGGCTCTCCTTCATCACCGAGGTGTCTGGGAGCATCGTGACGAGCACGCTCTTGCTCTACACCGGGTGGGGGGACCAGATCGGCAAGAGGCTCTACAAGCTCGCCCAGTTCGAATACGAGCCTGGAACGACGAGGCACGCCGCGAAGCTTCTCGATGGGGCGGAGCTTCAGGACGACGCACCGTCGAAGCTATGGCAAGCCGACACGCTCACCGGCCCGATCGTCGGGGGCGGCGCGGGCAGCGTCGAGGTCACGCGGCCGACCGCGCACATCCCGACCGGACAGCATTTCGATCACACGGAAGCCTATGGTCTCGAGGGCCTGACGCTCAAGCTGGAGCTGCCCGGAAACACGCTCGAGGCTGCGCCCATCCTCGGCGCCACCGCGACGGTGCGGCACAAGGTCGTCGTGGAGCGCGGCCCCGAGCCGGCGGGCGAGCGCTCCCGCCTCATCATTCAGGACAAGAAGCGCGCGTTCTTCGCCGAGCTCCACACCTTCAAGCCCCTCTCGGGGGCGTTCTCGCTCTACGGCGACTCCTCCATCGCGCAGCCGCTCGATGTCCAGAAGCGCTATCGCTTCCAGGCCTTCAGCCACCCCCTCGTCAACAAGCTGCGAAACCTCGTCGCCCTGCGCGGCATCGAAGGTCTTCTCCGCCCCGCGGACCAGGCCGAGAGCGTTCAATACAAAGTAAAGCCGCTCATCGACACGTACGACCCGGACTTCGACCACGTCGAGCAGAAGTTCCCCGAGGACCGCGTCGACTTCACCCCGGGGAGCGCTTATGGCGTCTACAACTGGGAGATCTTCTTCCACGCCCCCTTCCTCATCGCGACGCGCCTCACCGCCGAGGGTCGCTATGAAGAGGCGATGCGCTGGTTCCACACGATCTTCGACCCGACCGACGGGAACGCGATCGGCAGCGCGAGCAGCTATTGGAAGATGAAGCCGCTCGCCGACATCACGGATCTCGCGACGATGCAGGAGCAGCTCGAGACGCTCGCCGACAACGCCTACGCCAGCCACATGCTGAGCTGGGCCAACGGGGAGACGGACACCGCCGCCGCCGGCGAGCTCTCCGCGGAGATCGCCGCCTGGCGTGAGCACCCATTCGATCCTCACCTCCTCGCGCGCATGCGCCCGATCGCCTATCAAAAGGCGGTCGTGATGCGCTATCTCGACAACATCCTCGCCTGGGCCGATAGCCTCTTCGCGCGAGACTCGATGGAGTCGATCAACGAGGCGCTCCAGCTCTACGTCCTCGCCCAGAACCTCCTCGGGAGGCGGCCCATCACGGTGCAAGATCCACATCCGACCGCGGTGCGCTCCTATGCCGAGCTCACCGACCCGCCGAACGTCCTCGACGCGTTCTCGAACGCCGTCGTCGACACGGAGGTGCTCGTCCCCAAGGCCCTGCCCGGGGTGACGCTCCGCTGCCCGCCGGGGCCGCCCCCTCCCACGATCGCGTGGGGCTCGCTGTATTTCTGCGTGCCTCAAAACGAGAAGCTCGTGGGCTATTGGGACCTCGTCGCAGACCGCCTGTTCAAGATCCGCCATTGTCAAAACATCGAGGGCGTCACCAGGACCATCCCCCTCTTCGAGCCTCCCATCGACCCCGCGCTCCTCGTGCGGGCGGCGGCGGCCGGGCTCGATCTCTCGAGCGTCCTCTTCGATACGGGAGCGCCCCTCACGCCGTACCGCTATGGAGTCCTCTATGGCAAGGCGGTCGAGCTCGCCTCGTCGGTCGCCTCGCTCGGCGCGATTGTCCTCTCCGCCCTCGAGAAGCTCGATGGAGAGGCGCTCGCGATGGTGCGTCAGGGCCACGAGATCGCCACCCAAGAGGCGATCCGCGACGCTCGGCGCTCCCAGCTCAAGGAGGCCGAGCAAGGCCTGGAAGCGACGAGGAAGAGCCTCGCGAGCGCCCAAGAGCGGTTCGACTTCTACTCCACGCGCGAGCGCGTCAACGCCGCCGAGGCGACCGCGCTCGGCCTGACCTCGGCGGGACAGCTCCTCGGAGCAGCCGCGTCGCTCACCCACACCGGCGGCGCCGCCGCGGCGGTGATACCGGAGGTGACGATCGGGCTCTCGGGGTGGGCCGCGTCTCCGGTCACTGTCGCCATGACAGGAGGACACAACGCCCACAGCGCATCCATCAGCGCTGCCGAGGCGCTCACCGCGCTCGGCGGGGCGCTCACGACCGCCGGGAACATCGTCGGGACGGTCGCGGGCTGGGATCGCCGCAAGGACGATTGGGACCTCCAGGCCAAGCTCGCCCAGCGCGAGATCGCCCAGATCGAAGCGCAGATCGTGGCCGCCGAGATCCGCGTCGAGAGCGCCAAGAACGAGCTCCGCACCGTGGAGCGACAGATCAGCCAAGCGCGGGAGGTAGAGACGTTCCTGCGCCGGAAGTTCACCAATCAAGAGCTCTACGGATGGATGAAGGACCAGCTCGCGTCGGTGTACTATCAAGCCTACAAGCTCGCCTTCGAGGCGGCGAAGCGCGCCGAGCGCGCCCTCCACTTCGAGCTCGGTGACAACCCGCAGAGCTTCATCACGTTCGGGTATTGGGACGGCCTCAAGAAGGGCCTCCTCGCCGGAGAGCGCCTCCTCCAAGCCCTCCGCGCGATGGACGCCGCCTACACCGCAAAGAACGCCCGCGAGCTCGAGATCACGAAGCAGTTCTCGCTCGCGAAGTGGGCCCCCGACGCGCTGATGGCCCTCCGAAAGGACGCGAAGGCGTGGTTCTCGATCGAGGAGGCCATCTACGATCTGGATTATCCCTCTCACTACTTCCGCCGCATCAAGTCCATCGCCGCCACCGTCCACTGCACCCCGGGCCCGTACCAAGAGATCACCGGCACCCTCACCCAGCTCGCGGGGTCGATCCAGCCCGCGAGCGGGGCCGCCGTGCCGGGGCCCGCGCCGGTCCAAGTGGCGGCGATCAGCCAACCGAACCAAGACGCGGGCGTGTTCGAGCTCAGCTTCTCCGACCCGCGCTACCTGCCCTTCGAGGGGGCCGGCGCCCACTTCGACGGTCCCGCCCAGTTCGAGCTCTCGATGTCGCTCGGCTCCGAGATCGATCCGGTGTCCATCACCGACGTCGTGCTCGCGATCCGCTACACCGCGCGGCTCGGCGCGCCCACCGACGCGGTCCCCCACCCGCTTCGCTACGAGCTCATCAATGTCATGGACGAGCACGCCAATGAGTGGACCGCGTTCGTGACCGGGGGCGCCTCCGAGATCGACCTCGTCCTCCCCAAGAGCGCCTTCATCAAGGGGCGCAAACAGAGGGTCGACAAGATCACCGGGGCGCGCGTGTACATCCGCTACCGGGAGAACACGTCGGGGGCGGTGGTGCTCGAGAAGCCGAATGGCGACCCGTGCACGGCGGAGGGGACACCGAGCTTCCCGGCCGGCGAGCAGACCGTCGTGTCGTTCCCCGGCGGGGGCTCGCCCGAGCCCGTGCTATGGACGTTCCCGGGGTCAGCCGAGACCTGGAAGCTCACCGTGCCCAACCCCGAGCGCGTCGACGTTCTCTGGATCAGCTTCGCGTACGCGACGGAGGCCCTGTGAAGAACGACGACGCAGAGAGCCAGAAGAAGCCCGCTCCGGAGCCGTCCGTCGCAGACCGGGGGACGAAGCCGGAGCCGCCCAAGCGGAGCTTCGCCGCGGCGCAGGCCCCCGCCCTCGAGCTTCCGAAGGGGGGCGGGGCCATCCGCGGAATGGGCGAGACCTTCCAGGTCAACCCCGCCACCGGGACCTCGGCGATCTCGATCCCGCTGCCCCTCTCCCCGAGCCCGCGGGGCCCCTCGCCCGCGCTCACCCTGAGCTACGACTCCGGCTCCGGCAACGGCCCCTTCGGGCTCGGCTGGTCCATGTCGCTGCCCGAGGTGACACGCAAGACGGACAAGAAGCTCCCCGAGTACGCAGACAGCCAAGACTCCGATGTCTTCCTCTTGAGCGGCGCCGAAGACTTGGTCCCCACCCTGCTGGAGAGCGGGGCGCGCGACACCGTCACGACGTCGACCGAGATCGTGGAGCGCTATCGCCCCCGCATCGAGGGCCTCTTCTCGCGCATCGAGAGGGTGACGACGATCGCCACCGGCGAGGTGCACTTCCGCGCCATCACCCGGGACAACGTCAAGAGCACATTCGGCGATACGGCCGCGAGCCGCCTCGCCGATCCCTCCGACGAGAAGCGGGTGTTCTCCTGGCTCCTGACGAAGACGGAGGACGACCGCGGCAACGTCGTCACCTACGAGCACAAGGCCGAGGACCTCGCCGGCGTCCCCGCCGGCAGATCGAGCGAGCACCACCGCAAAACGGGCCTCGCCCCCATCACGAACCGCTATTTGAAGCGCGTCCGCTATGGCAACACCACCATGGGGGATCCTTCGAGCGCCCGATTCGAGCTGGTGCTCGACTATGGCGAGCACGACCTCGAGACCCCCGCCCCCGACGACGCCGGGGTGTGGGCGCTGCGACAAGATCCATTCTCGAGCTATCGCCCCGGCTTCGAGGTGCGCACCTATCGGCTCTGCAAGCGTGTGCTGATGTTCCATCGCTTCCCCGAGCTCGGGAGTGAGCCCTGCCTCGTCCGCGCGCTCGAGCTCACCCACGCCGAGAGCCCTCGGATCACCACCCTCGTGAGCGCCCAGCTCCGCGGCTACACGAGGACGGCCGGCGGCGCCTACGAGAGCCTCGCCGATCCCCCCGTGACGTTCGGCTATTCGCCGGACACCCTGTCCAAACAGGTCAAAGCGCTCACGACGAGCGACCTCGGCGCCGATTTTCCCAAGGCGACAATCAATCGCACTGCGCAATGGGTCGATCTCGACGGGGAGGGCCTGCCCGGCGTCATCATCGACATGAGAGACGCCCCCCGTTACAAGCGGAACCGAGGAGACGCCAAGCTCCTCGGCGCCACCGCCCTCGAGCCCGCCCCCTCCGTCGCCCGCGGGCGATCCACCCAGCTCATGGACATCGCCGGCGCCGGCACCATGTCCGTCGTCGCCTGGGGGAAGGGCCAAGCCGGCTACCAAGAGCGAAAAGGCCAAGGCTGGGGGAGCTTCATCCCATTCCCGTCCATGCCCACCCTCGACCTCGACGACCCGAATGTCCGGTTCGTCGATCTCAACGGCGACGGCTTCGAGGACATCCTCGTCACCAAGGGCGACGCCATCGAGTGGTACCCCTCCAAAGGCCGAGGCGGCTTTGGCCCCGCAAAGCGAATCTCCCTCCCCTCGGAGCGCAAAGAGGGCCCTCGCGTCGTCTTCGCCGATCCCCTCTTCTCGATCATGCTCGCCGATATGAGCGGGGACGGGCTCTCGGACATCGTCCGAATCACCCATCGAGGCATCAGCTACTGGCCCAACCTCGGCTACGGACGATTCGGAGCCGAGGTCCAAATGGATAGCGCCCCCTACCTCGACCACCGCGAGGCCTTCGACGCGAGACGCGTCCGTCTCGCCGACCTCGACGGGACCGGCCCCGCCGACCTCCTCCACTTCCGCCACGACGGCCTGCACGTCTATCGGAACCAGTCGGGCAACGGCTGGACGGAGGACGCGCACTTCTTGGGTGTCCCCGTCGCCGCGCTCCCGTCCATCAGCATCGTCGACCTCTTCGGCACCGGCACCTCCTGCGTCCTGTGGTGCCCCCAAACCGACAATCGCGAGCCCGTCGCCCGCTACATCGACCCGCTCGAGAGCAAGAAGCCCCACCTCCTCGAGCAAATCGACAACGGCCTCGGCAAGCTCGTCCGCCTCGCCTACACCACCTCGACGAAGCTCTACCTGGACGACCTCAAAGCAGGGAGACCCTGGCTGACCAAGCTGCCATTCCCCGTCCAAGTCGTCGAGCGCACCGAGTCCTACGACGCGATCTCCCGCACCAGGCTGATCAGCACCTATCGATACAGCCACGGCCATTACGACACCCAAGAGCGCGAATTCCGAGGCTTCGGCTACGTCGAGCGCGTCGACGCCGAGCGCTTCGGCGCCGAGCACGGAAAGGGCCTCTTCCCCGAGTATCCCGCCCCCATCAATGGCGAGATCCCCCAGCCCCCCGTCCTCACCAAGACGTGGCTCCACACCGGCGCGTTCCCGCCCGTTCGATACGACAGCGAGTACTGGAACGGCGACAGCGCCGCCCCCGCGCACCTCGAGTGCACGACCCCCACCGGCCTCCCCGCCATCGAGCTCCGAGAAGCGGCGCGGGCCCTCAAAGGCGTGACCCTCCGTGAAGAGGTCTTCGCCCTCGACGGCTCACCCGACCAAGCAAAGCCCTTCGCCGTCACCGAGCGCGCCTACGCCGTGCGCCGCCTCCAACCCAGACAAAAGCCCCGAGGCGAAAACCGCCAAGACCTCTCCGGCGTCTTCCACGTCGTCGACGCCGAGACCCGCGCCTTCGCCTACGAGCGCATCGCCGACGACCCCCGCGTCTCCCAAACCCTCCCCCTCACCATCGACGCCTACGGCGTCGTCACCCGGTCCGCCTCGCTGGCATACCCCCGACGCACACCCCCCGCGGGCCTCCCCGAGCAAGCCGCCCTCCACGCCGTCGTCACCGAGAGCGACGTCCTCCACCTCGACAACGAGCCCAACGGACGGCGCCTCTCCATCCCCCTCGAGGCCCGCACCTGGGACCTCACCGGCCTCACCGGCGCCTTCCTCACCCGGGCGGCCGTCCAAAGCGCATTCGAAAGCGCCGCCGAGATCCCTTATCGACAGAGCGCCTCCACCGGCATCGAGAAGCGCCTCGTCCAACGCGAGAAGGTCCAATACTGCGACCCCGCGGACCTCGCCACCCCCCTCCCCTTCGGACAAGCCAGCCTCCTCGCCCTCCCCTTCGAGTCCTACCTTCTCGACCTCACCCAAGACCTCGTCGACGCCGTCTTCGACACCCGCGTCGATAGCACGATCCTCTCCCAAGCCGGCTACGTGACCCCCGAAGGCGAGACAGGCTATTGGCTCCCCTCCGGCCAAGCCAGGTTCCGCCAAGACAAATTCTACCTCCCCGAGACCATCCTCGACCCCTTCGGCGCCGCCACCCACATCGCCTACGACCCCCACGCGATGTTCGCGACGACCCTCACCGACCCCCTCGGCAACGTCGTCTCCGCCACCCACGACTATCGAGTCCTCAGCCCCGCCCTCCTCACCGACCCCAACGGCAACCGACAAGCCGCCGCCTTCGACCCCCAAGGCCGCGTCATCAAGACCGCCGTCATGGGCAAAACCACAGAGACCCTAGGCGACACCCTCGAATCCCCCACCGCCCGATTCGAGTACGAGACCCACCGCTTTCGCGACGAGGCAAAGCCCAACTACGTACACACCTACGCAAGAGAGACCCACGCCGACCCCGCCACCCGCTGGCAAGAGACCTATGTCTACTCCGACGGATCCGGCCGCGTCGCCATGGTCAAAGCCCAAGCCGAGCCCGACCCCATCACCTCCACCCCCCGCTGGCTCGGCACCGGCCGCACCGTCCTCAACAACAAGGGCAACCCCGTCAAACAATACGAGCCCTATTTCTCAGCCACCCCCGAATACGAAGACGAAGCCGACATCGTAGAGACCGGCGTAACGCCCATCCTCACCTACGACGCCCTCGGCCGCCTCGAGAGGACGGACCTCCCCAACGGCTCCTATTCCAGAGCCGAATGGACCCCCTGGCTCACCAAGGCCTACGACCCCAACGACACCGTCCTCGAACCAGCCAATCGCTGGTACGCCGACCGCCTCCCCAGCGCCACCCCCGCCCCCAGCGCCCAAGAGCAGCGAGCAAGGGCCCTCACCGAAGCCCACGCCAACACCCCCACCACGACCCACTTCGATTCCCTGGGGAGGCCCTTCCTCGTCGTAGCCGATAACGGCCCCGAAGGCCTCCACGAGACCCGCACCAAGCTCGACATCGAAGGCCAGCCCCTCCAAGTCAAAGACGCCCTCGGCCGCACCTGCCAGACCACAGTCTACTCGCTCGCCGGCCAAATCATCCAGACCCACAACATCGACACAGGCACCCGCCGCCGCCTCTCCAACGCCCTCGGCCAAACCGACCGCGTCTTCCAGCCCCTCACCACCTCCACAGAACAAGTCCTCCGCTCCGAATACGACCCCCTCCGCCGCCCCACAAACCTCTGGGCCGACAGCCTCCTCCTCCACAAGACCGTCTACGGCGAAACCGCCCCAACCCCCGAGCTCAACAACCTCCGAGCCCGCCCCATCCGCCAATTCGACGGAGCCGGCCTCACTCGAGCCCTCGAGTTCGACTTCAAAGGAAATCTCCTCCAAACGGAGCGCCAGCTCGCCACCGTCTACGACGCCACTGTAGACTGGACCTCCCTCGCTACCCTCACCGCTCTGTCCGCCATCGAGGCCGCCGCCACCACCGCCCTGGAGCCCGAGCCCTTCACAGAGACCCGCCAATACGACGCCCTCAACCGAATCACCTCCGTCGTAAGCCCCGACACCTCCCAATTCGTCCCCTCCTACAACGAAGCCGGCCTCCTCGAGAGCGTCCAAGTCCACATCCGAGGCGCCACCACCCCCACCCCCTTCGTCACAAACATCGACTACAACGAGAAGGGCCAACGCACCGCCATCGCCTACGGCAACGGCACAGCCACGACCTATCAATACGACCCGCTCACCTTCCGATTGGCCCGGCTCGTAACCACCCGCACCACCCCCGCATCAACCCTCCAAGACCTCGCCTACACCCTCGACCCCGTCGGCAACATCGTCCAGATCGTCGACGGCACCCAACAAGCAGTCTTCTTCAACAACGCCGTCGTCCTCCCCGAAAACCGCTACGTCTACGACGCCCTCTACCGCCTCATCGAGGCCACAGGCCGCGAGCACCACAGCCTCGGCGACGTCCAGTTCGACGACACCGACTGCCCGATCTCGACCCTCCCCCACGCCAACAACGCCACCGCCGTCCGCAATTACGCGGAGACCTATCTGTACGACAAGGTCGGGAACATCCTCGAGCTCTTCCACGACGCCGAGGGCACCCCCCACGCCACCTGGCGCCGGCGCTATGACTATGGGCCGTTCGACGCAGGCGGCGTCGCCACCACCAATCGCCTCCGGTCCACCTCGCTCCCAGGCGACACACCCGGCGCAGTCCCCTACTCCGCCCAATACAGCCACGACGTCCGCGGCAACATGACCTCGATGCCCCACCTCAGCGGCGGCATCGGCTGGAACGCCCTCGACCAGATGGTCCACGCCTCCAACGGGACGCAGGACACCTACTTCGTCTACGCCGCAGACGGCACCCGCGTGAGAAAGGTCTTCGACACCAACTCGAACCTCATCAAAGAGCGCATCTACCTCGGCTCCTTCGAGCTCTATCGCGAACGGGTGTCAGGAACCATCCAAGAAGAGCGACAGACCCTCCACATCATGGACGGCCTCAAACGCCTCGCCATGGTCGAGACCAAGACCGTGGACGCTGGGTCCCCCGTGGCGCCCCTCCTGCCAATGCAGAGGTACCAGCTCGGCAATCACCTCGGGTCCGCCATGCTGGAGCTCGACGAGACCGGCTTGGTCATCTCATATGAGGAGTACCACCCTTACGGGTCGAGCGCGTACAGGAGCGCTCGGAGCGGGGTGGAGGTCTCGGCGAGACGGTACCGGTACGTCGGGATGGAGCGGGACGACGAGACTGGGCTGTACTTGATGGGGGCTCGGTATTACGCGTGCTGGCTCGGACGGTGGACGAGCGCGGACCCGATGGGGATCGGGGCGGATGGGCCGGGGCTTTATAACTACACGAGGGGGTCCCCGGTCACGTTGAGCGACCCTACGGGAGAGGACTCCGCTGCGGAGCGAGCCGCGGAGGCGGCAGGAAGCGCAGTGCCCGAACAGCAGTTCGTCTACAGGGGCACCGGGGAGGACGCTCCAGGGGATGGCGCGTCCAAGTCTGTGCCGCTCGACTTGGACACGTCCGCCTACGCCAAGCGGGCGTCCGGCGTGGTAGCGACAACTTGGATAGGCGAGCTTTCACAACTTCCCGTCCCGAACGTGGTCCATCAGGAACCGACGGTTCCCGAGGCGTTTAAGGACTCGCCGACCGACATGCCAATGGAGCGCGCGAAGAAGACCCTTCAACGTGGCGCCATTACCGCACCCCAGGTCGCTGTCTACGAAAGCGAGGCGGCTGGGGCCCACCTGGCCCGCACTGGACTCCTGCAGCTTCACGGGTCGACCGACGCCGCTGAGGATGAGTGGCTCGCTGCACAAGAGTCTGGAGCGAAGTCCGTCGCGGCGACCGCTGAAAGTGTGCTCATGCTCGCCCCGGTAGGCGAGGCCGTCACGCCCACGCGCACAGTCGCACGTGAAGTCGTTGGCGAGCTTGAGGCCACACCGAGCCCTGTCAGGCAGTGGCTGAGTCGAGAAGCGGCACCGGTCGAGACAGAATCGGCCGCGGAGCAGACTCTCGCGGTCCGGCGCGTTGGCGATCTCTTGGAGTCAGTGAACGACATCATGGCGAACGAGTCTCTCCTCACCGGCCTGAACCCTGCAGACGTCAAGCTAAGGCTTAGGGAGATACCTGGAGACTGGAAGGAGGAGACTTTGGGACAGGGCAAACGAGAGGGCGAAGGATGGGTCCTGCGCCAGTACGCAACAAGAGCGGCCACGGGCCGAATGATCCGCTGGAGTCCAGGAATTCCGCGCCATGGGAATGCTCCCTATTGGCGAGTCAACGCCGGGCATGGGCAGGGAAAGATTATTCCCTCCGTGCCCTGGGAATAGAACTCACACTACCGCTGGAGCGCAGCATGACTCAAGATTCCGAAAGCACTAAACAATTAACACAATTGCTTACGCGCATTTTGGAGCGCCTTGCCGCCCCGGCAAGCGTACAACGGCAGTATCTGGCCACCCTGGGAGTGAGTCCGAACATGGACGAACTCGCACTCGAGTTTGGGGACGTTTGGCCTGCAGTTCGACCGTTCGCCAGCGAAGGTGTGAGAGCGGCTTGTGAGGCCTTGGATCGCAGGCTTCTGGAGCTCTCGGGCAGGGCGAACGAGGACGTGTGGGACATCGGGGCGATCGACGGGGTGGAGTGGGCCGGCATTCGGGCGCTTGCGTCGGACGCGCTACGCCACATCTCCTCGCCGTGACGCGCGCCCCGACCCGTGTGGGGTGCGGGGCACCACCGATCATTAAGGCCGGATTCTATAGCGTTTCCCACTGGGCACATGCAGAGGCAACCCGTGTGGGGCACCAGCGATCTTTACGTCCGGATTTAACAGGGTTTCCCACTAGACAAATGCAGAGGCCACTCGCCATTCCGGGAGTCTCGTCGTCCCGCCCGGCCTCGCCCGGGCGAGACGCAACGCGCTGTCTCGGCCATGGGCTGGCCCCGGACAAACCAGTCCGGTCAGGCGTCGACGCGCCAAGCTCACCCTCAGGCCGCGTCGCGCAACGTGATAACCGGAAGCAAGCTGGCAGGAGCACCATGAAGCCCGCTCACCGCCAGCTCAAGCTTCCGGGGCGCTTGCCAGGCCTGGCCGCGCTCTGCGGCTTCGCGCAGACGCCCTTGGCCGGGTAGCGAGAGCGAGGCTCGATCCGCCGTCGAAGCATCGCGGTCGACGAGGGCGCTACGAATCAAGTCTTGGCGCTCGATTTCCGATGGGCTGGACAGCGGGAACATGCTATTTTCTGTCTGTCCGACGCGCAGCGCGGCTCGCACTTTGACAACCCTGCGCGAGGGCTCGATGGAGCCCTCGCAGCACATCTTCGCGGCGCCTCAGAGCGCTGCGCGCACCAGCGCGACCGCCGCCTCCACGTTGCCCATGACGAGCTCGCCCGGCACGCGCACGACGCGCCAGCCGAGCGCCCTGAGCTGCCTTTCCCGGCGCCCATCCGCGCGCTCCCGCGCTGCGTGATAGCCCCCATCCACTTCGACTACGAGCGCCACTGAAGGCGCCGCGAAGTCGACAATCCGTTCGCCGATGACTTGTTGATTGGTGCCAGATCGTGCGGAACGAAGACCGCTGGGTGGTCGCCGTCGAACCGTCAAGCGGACAGGTCGCGCCCAAGTTTCGCTTTGATGACTTCCAGGAAGCTCGCAACCTTGTTCTCACACACTACCGCGATGGTGTCGCGTGGCCTCGCCCCGACCTCCAAAGCTGATGTAGGACGCCAAGGTGGGGCACCAGTGCGGCGCACGTGGGGCACCGGTAGGGCGTCGACGCGCCCAAGCTCTCCCTCAGGCGGCGTCGCGCAAGGTGATCATCGGAAGCCAGCTCGGAGCGGGCCTGTCGCGAGCACTTCAACGCGCTGCCCGATCGATGGACGGACATGGGCGGCAGTTGACGCCCTCCCACCTGGTGCTGGCGCCGCAGGGCAAGTCACCCCAGCGGAAGCTTGAACCGGAGCGCAGGACGCTTTGAGCGCCGCCAGCGGCAGCTTCATCGTCGGGTCGATGCACACACCCACTGGGTCGTTGGGTTCCGTCGGCAACCAGACAGTTCACATCCGCGACCCGGCAATGCCAGGACCGACGGCCGTTGGGGAGCTCCCCAATCGGTGGACCCGGATGGCGGTATACCCGAAGAAGGGACGATAATATGCACATCACCATCTTGAAGCTGGTGTCCAACGGCGGCGATCACTTCGTAGGAACGATTGACATAGATGGCTCGACGCACGAACTGCTGGCCGAGTTCTCAGATGTGGGGGTATCACTAAGATTTGCAGACGACGATGCACGGTGCTCACGATACGGACGGATCGAGGGGACTCGAGAGGAGCGAGAGCTAATCCTTCGGCTTCACGAGCTCAGGAATGGCACGCTGCTCGAGCTTCCCCACACGTTGGACACTGCAGATCGGTGGCAGCAATGGAAACGTGCCGAGTAGTGCAGGCACCTCGGGTGTGGGAAGCGAGGGATCTTTAGGCCTGTGGGACCACGAGCGAGCCTTGCGGCCGGATTCATAGCGTGTGCGGCACCAGCGACCTTTGCGCCGACTTAAGCAGGGTCTGCCCACCCAGTGGCCTGACGACGGCCTTCTTCAGCACACTGTTCGGGAGCTCGCCAGCCGGTGGACCGGATGGGTGCTTAGCCGAAGAGGCGTTGTTGCGCTATGCTTTACCCGATGGGCGGGCCCCTCCGGATCGAGCGAGCTTGCGACGCGGACTTCGAGGCAATGTCGCATGTCGAAGGCGGGCGAGCGTGTGCTTCATGTGGAATGGTCGTGCACGATTTGACGCGGGCGAGCAGGGCGCGGGCTATCGCGACGGCGCTCGTCTTTGGGGGCGGGGGGCGGCGGGTCTGCGGGCGGATGCGGGTGGACGAGGAAGGCTTCGGCGTCTTCCCCGATGCGGTGAGAGCGCGCGCCCGTGAGGGCCGGCGCGTCGTCGCGCTCGTGGCGGCGATGGCGACCCAGTCGGGGTGCGCGGAGCCGAGCCAACCCGCGCCGAAGAGCCCGCCGAAGCAGGCCCCCGAGCGGTGCTCGACGGAGCCGACTGGACACGTCGAGCGCCACGGCACGCCCGAGGTGGCGTCGGCGGCGCCTTCCAACGCGACAGTGTGTCCAGACGGCTCGCCGGGGCCGGACTGTCCGAAGCCGCGGGTCGTGGTGACGAGCTCCGGCGATATGGTGATCATGCAGCACGTGACGTTCGCGGCGGGCAGCTCGAAGATCGCCAAAGCGGAGCTCTCGATCCTCGACGCGGCGGTGATGGTGGTGCAGCAGCACCCGGAGATCCGTCACCTCGTCATCGAGGGCCACGCCGACGAGGGCGAGAAGGGCGTAGATGCGCTCAGCCTCGCGCGCGCCAAGGCGGCGTTGAAGTACATGGTCGAGAGGGGCGTAAACGAAGCCATCCTCGAGGCGCGGGGCGCGGGCTCGACGAAGCCCATCGCGAGCCCGTCGACAGCGGACGGCCGCGCCCGCAATCGACGGATCGACTTCCTGATCGAAGAGCGTTGATCCGCGCGGTCGCATGGGCGGCGGGATGAGGCGCGCGCCGCCCGATCCAGGGCTCGCGTCACTCGGCGCGGGCGGGGAGGTGCGGTGGCTCGGGCGGGGTGTCTTTCGCGGCTTGGTAGATGCGCGGTTGATCGCGGAGGCCGGCGATGGTGGTGGTCTTCCAATTCCCTTCTTTGGTTTGGAAGAAGAAGATCCATTGATTGGTGCGGGCGACGGGGCCTTCCGGCACGTCGCTCCAGACTTCGACCGCGACGGCGTCTCGCCGGCGAAAGCTCCCGCTCGTGACGATTTCGGCGGGGGCCTCGCCCTCGACGCGCGCGGCGGCGAGAGGGGTCACGACGCCGGTCGGACCGGGGCTGGTGACGTGGGAGAGCCGGATCAGGTTGCCTTCGAGGGTGACGCGATAGTCTCCGCTGGGGGCGGCGACGGTGGCGGTGTTGCCGGTCTTGTGATCCTCCATGAGGTGGCCGTGGATCGCGTCGAGTCGATACGCGAGGAGGGCCACGACGAGCTTCCCTCCCTCCCCGTCCAGGCTGGCGGCGGGTGCTTGGATGGGCAAGCGATCGTTCAGGCCCTCTCGCGTCCCGAACCCGAGCTCACAGGTCCTCGACTTGTCACGCCACACTTTGCAGAGAGGGACGGCGAAATGCTCGCCGTCGTCGCTGTAGGCGACGAGCGAGCCCGTGACGAGCAGGGAGCGAGCGAGCGTCCTCGGCTCGTGCGGATTCGTGCGCACGTTGCTCGGCGGCGGGTCTTCGTAGGCCTCCCAGACATTGAAGCAGCCGGCGAGAGGGGCGACGGCGCAGAGGAGCGCGGCGAGGGTGGAGCGGCGAGTGGGCACGACGTGTCCGAACGGGAGGGGGCCGGTGAAGCTTACACCCGAGCATGTGTAGTCGTGGCCTCAGCGCGGCTCTCCGCACGTGCTCTGCGACATCACGTACCCGTCCCAGATGTCGGCGGTGAATGTCTCGCCCCCGACGACCGCTTCGCTTGAGAACGTCCCGCTCGAGACGGTGCGGCCCCCGTCCGAGTGGATCCCGCCGATATGGATCTCGCAATAAGGCTCATCGCCGCACCGGATCACCTCCGAGCGGGCATGACAGGCGCCCTCCGCGTCGAGCCGAATCTCGACGAACGAGCCATCGCTGCGGGCGCCGGCGCAGCCGAACGCTTCGGCGACGGCCGCCGACGTCAACAGGGAGAGGCCGCCGTCGCTCGTCGCGAACATGGCGTGGGATGCGTATTCGTCGAGCCCGACCTTGGTCCACAGGTTCTCGCCGTCGGGGCCGAAGGCGGTGAGAAAGACGGCGTCGGGGGCGCCCGTAGTGACCGGTCCCTGGCCAAAGTCGATCTCGCCCCAGGTGATGCCCCATAGAAAGCGATGACCGTTCGGGGCGATGACGAGGCCGTCGACGCGCTGGAGCTGGTCGTCGCCGTATTGTCGAGCTCGCGCGACGTCTCCATCCGGGCCGAGCTCGAGGAGGAGCGCATCGAAATCGCCGTCGGTGGAGAGCTGCACGTCCCCGAACGTGGCGGTGAGGGCGAGAGAGTCGCCGATGACGAGCCCGCCGTCCGGCGCGACCGCGAGGCCGTGTCGCTCGACGAGAGATCCCGAGAACCCTCGGGCCCAGACGGGGACACCCTCGGGATCGATCTTGCCAATGATCATTCCTCCGCTCACCGACGAGTCACCCCATTGAAACGAGGTGTCTTCGTATCCCAGCGAAGCTTGGAAAACGGCTGCGCCGTCGTCGTCCACCGCGAGGTCGACGAGGCCGGCCGACTCGTTGGGGACGGGCCAGCTGCGGATCCAGAGAGGCTCTCCATCGGGTGAGAGCTTCGCGACATAGCCCATCGCCCCGGGCTGGCTCGCGGAGAGGTCGCCCACCGCGACGGATTGGTAGCCGACCCCGCCCACAAAGATGTTCCCGGCCGGGTCGAACCTGACCGGCAGGGTCGGTTGCTGGGAGCTGAACCCGAAATGGCGCGCCCACTCGAGCTCGCCAGTCCGGGAGAGCTTCACCAAGACGAAGCCGCCATTGGGCTGGCTCAGGGGCGCGCCGTCGAAGGTGAGATCGGCGGTGCTGTCGACCGTCACCGCGACCGCGCCGTCGGGGCCGACCGCTTGGCTCCGAGCCCAGTTGGCGCCGGAGCCACCGAGGATGTGCACCCAATCGGCAGGACACGGCTCGGAGGGCGCGCCTCCCGCTCCGCCCGTCGCGAGCGCTCCGCCCGCGCCGCCCTCGGAGCCGGCGCCGCTCGCGGCGGAGGCTCCACCGGCTTCTTCGAGCACCCGAACGTCGGGGCCACAGGCGATCGACAACCCCGTGCAGGCGAGGGCGGCGCGGCGCTTCCACATGACCCAAGAATGCCCGCCCCACGAAGGCGGCGGCCTTAATCGGTCTTAATGGGTGTTCGCCGATGGATCTGGAGACCCCGGCGAGCCACGCCCACAGGCCCTTCGTGAGCTCGCTCCCTCGCCCGAGCGCTCGGCGGACCGCGATAGAACGGGCGGCGGTCGCGGCGTCGCGCGCGCGGGGGCGAGGCAACGTCAGCCCTCCCACGCACGCGCAGGAGCCCGCGTCTTCGCGGGCGCCGAGCATGCGTCGGGGAGGGCTCGACGAGCGAAGCGAGGCGCGGGTGGGCAGCTACCCGAGCAGCAGCGTGTCGAGCGCGGGCTGGAGGATCTCGTCGATGGCGCGCGGGAGGAGGCGCGGCTGGAGCTCCGCGGCGAGGGCGTTCCAATCGAGGACGTCGACCGTCTCTTCGGCGACGCCATAGCGGATGCGATCGCGGTGGCCGAGGAGATCCCCGCCGATTTGGAGGGGGACGTGGCGCGAGAAGCGGGCCTCGCAGCCTTTGACGAGCCAGGTGTGCATCTTGTCGAGCGGGTGCTTGCCGGCCCAGAGCTGGGGAACCCGGGCGAGCGCCTCCGCGGTGGTGCCGACGTACATACGCAGGTTGAGGCGGCGGCGGACGAGGCCGGCGAACGGGAAGGCCTTGAAGCCGAAGCCCCACTCACCGGAGGTGCCCACGGAGCAGACGCTGACGGGGCCGCGATAGAGGATCGACCGCTCTTTTCCCGGAGCGGTGTCTTGCATCTCGAAGGTGCGGCGGTGAGCGTCGATGCCGAGGGCCGGCTCGAGGAGGTTCTCGATCTCGACCTGGACGCGAGGCAGCTTGAGGTTGCGCGGGACGGCGCGCGTCAAGAGACCATTCAAGTAGCCGGCGAGGCCATAGCGGACGCGGCGCGGGAGATAGCGCCCGTCCGTCTTCTGGGCGTGGAAGTCGTCGATGAGCTCCGCGTCCCACCCGGTGCCGGCGAAATGAGCGACGAGGCCCTCGACCTCGACGAGATCGAAGCGGCGGGTGGGGAGCGAGGGGAGGCGCTCGGCGCGGCGGAGCAGGTCGAGCGACTCGGCGACCTTGGGGGCGCCCATGACGTTCGCCCAGCCGTTGCCGGTGCCGAGCTTGAGGAGGCCCATCCGGAGGAGGGGCTTGCCTTGCTCGAGCGAGACGCCCGCCTTCCCTCGCGCGCGCTTGACCGCGTTGAGGAGCGCGATCGCGGTGCCGTCCCCTCCGGCGCCGATGACGAGATCGGGCTGATCGGCGACGAGGCCATCCGCCGCGCGCTCGAGATCGTCGAGGGAGCGGGTTACGACCACCTCGGCGCCCGGGATGGCTTGCCGAAACGCGCGGGCCACGGCCGGTCCACCTCGACGCGCCTTCTCATTCACAACCGCAACGAGCCGCATGATGGGCCGTTAACCTAATCCGACTCGGCGCGACGTAATGTCAGCTTCCTGTCATACGCCGGAGGCTGCTAAGAGGGGCGCGTGACAAGCCCCGCCGAGAAGGAACCAGCACCCCGCCCGCGCGACGCCGTGACGCGCGCCGTCGTGGCGGTCTCGCTCTTCGTCATCATCGCGTCGGCGGGCCTGGTCTTGACGTTCGGCCACGGCCGGGACCAATCGATCTACGCGCTCGTCGCGCGGGAGATGCTCGCGGGGAAGATGCCTTACCGCGACGCGTTCGACTTCAAGCCTCCCGGGATCTTTCTCGTGTACGCGCTGGCGCGGGCGCTGTTCGGGGGGGCCCAGATCGGGATCCGAATCCTCGAGGTCGCCTCGATGGGGCTTACGTGCTTCGGGCTCGTGCGGCTCTCCGACCTGGCGTTCGGCAAGCGCACGGTGGGCTTCATGGCGGGGGCGCTGGCCTCGCAGGTCCACGCGCAGCTCGACTTCTGGCACACCGCCCAGCCCGAGACGTTCGGGGGGACGATGACGGTCTGGGCCATCGTGCTCGCGTTCCGCGCCGACCGATCGGAGAAGAATCGAGCGTTCTTTCTTCAATGGTTGGCCTCCGGGGTCTTGTTCGGGGCGGCGGGGCTGATGAAGCCTCCCCTCGCGTTCGGGGGGGCGGCGATCGCGGGGCTGTACGCGGTGCGCACCATCCTCGCGGCGCGCGCGGAGAAGAAGACGCTCCTCGGGTTCCGCGCGTGGGCCCCGCTCGCGGCGACCGCGGTCGGAGGCGCGCTGCCGATCGGGATCGTGCTCGCGTGGTTCGCGGCCAAGGGCGCCCTCTCCGACATGCGAGAGGTGCTGCTCGTCTTCACGCCCGAATACACGAGGATCAGCTGGAAGAACCAGAGCGTCCTGCCGATGGCCTACTACGGGGTGAAGGAGTGGCTGATGGCCTATTCGAGCACGCTGCTGCTCGGGCTGTTGCTCCTGCTCGCCCTCCGGCCGGAGAAGCGCGAGCGCGACGGGGTCTTCGCGTTGCTCGCCTGCATCTTCGTCCACATCGCCGGCATCGTCGCCCAGGCGAAGTTCTTCCCGTATCACTGGGGCGCGACCTTCCCTCTCACCGCCGCCCTGTCCGCCCTCGGCTTCGAGAAGGCGATCGACATGGGCCGCAAGAAGGGGCCGCTCGCGCTCGGCGCGATCGCGGCCGGCGTGCTGCTCATCGCGCCCGCGCGGTGCTCGGTTCCGAACTTCGACGATTGGTCCTTTGGGTATCGGTCCTATCGGCGGGTGTCGCTGCTCGTGCGGCCGGAGGGAGAGAAGGCGTGGGACGAGCTCGCCTCGGTGGCGGACGTGAACGCATCGGAGAACCGGGCGGTGGCCGCGTTCGTCCGCGAGCGCACGAAGCCTGGCGATCCCATCTATGTCTGGGGCTTCGAGTGCGCCATTTACGATATGGCGGAGCGGCCCCTCTCGAGCCGGTATATCTACAATGTTCCTCAGCGCGCCTTGTGGAGCGCCAAGCCGATGCAGGCGCGCCTCATGTCGGAGCTTCAAGCGAAGCCCCCCGCCGCGATCGTCGTGGAGCTGCACGACGTGTTCCCGATGGTGACGGGGACGACCGACGACTCTGCCATTTCGCTCTTCAAGTTCCCGGAGCTGCGGGCGATGCTGGAGCGGCGGTATGATTTCGTCACGCGGATGGGCGACTTCGATATCTTCATGCGGCGCGAGAAGGATCGCGGCCCCGACCGGGACGAGACGGAGAACGAAGGCGAAGGCGAGCCGCCGTGAGGCCCCCATGCGATGGATCCTCGAGACGGACCGGCTGAAGCTGCGGGAGCTCGGCCCCGACGACGCCGCGTTCGCGTTCGAGCTCAACGCGGATCCCCAGGTCGTTCGCTACACGGGGGACGAGCCGTTCGCGTCGGTCGAGGCGGCGCAGGCGTTCCTCGCGGGGTACGCGGACTATCGGGTTCACGGCATGGGGCGCTGGTTGGTGGTGCGAAAGAGCGACGGAGAGGCCCTCGGCTGGTGCGGGCTGAAGCGCCACCCTACGGGCGAGGTCGACGTGGGCTATCGCTTCTTTCGGCGCCATTGGGGGAAGGGCTACGCGACGGAGGCGTGCGCCGCCTGCATCGAATACGGCTTTCGCGAGCTCGGCCTCGAGCAGATCGTCGCCCACGCAATGGTCGACAACGCGGCGTCGATTCGGGTGATGGTCAAATGTCACATGAGCTTCTCGAGCGCCGACGAGCAGCACGGGCAAAACGCAGTGATTTATCGCATCGAGCGTCGTAAACAGGAGCGCCAGTCATGAGAGCTCTCGCATCGGGCTTCGTCTTCTCCCTTGGGCTCGCCGCCTGCGGCGCCACCCCGTCCGCCCCGGCCGCGACCCACACCGTCTCGATCGCGCCGCCCCCGGACACGGCGACGGCGGTGCCGCTCGTGACCCACGCTCGCCCGGTGCGGATCGAGCTCTTCATGATGGCTCACGACCCCTACGTGCGAAGGCTGCTGCCCGACCTCGAGAGCGTGGTGAAGCGGTTCGGGCCGGACGCCGACATGGTGGTCGACTTCATCGGGACCGATGACGCGGAGCGGGGGCTCTCGAGCATGCGCGGCCCCGAGGAGGTCGCCGACGATCTGGTGAAGGTCTGCGCGAAGAAGCACGCCAAAGACTGGCTGGCGTTCTTCGCGTGCGACACCGACGAAGAGATCGTCCCCGGGCGATACAAAGAGTGCGCGCGGGCGGTGGGGATCGATCTCGCGCCCATCGAGGCTTGCGCGAGCGGTGACGAGGGCAGAGCCCTGCTCTCCCAGTCGTTCGCGAGATCGAGAGACGCGGCCGCCCAGGGCTCCCCCACCGTCGTCATCGGGCAGAATCGATACACGGGCGACCGTCGCCGAAGGAGCATCCTGCGGCGGGTTTGCGAAGCTCACGAAGACCCCAAGCCCACGCTGTGCGGCGAGATCGGGGAGGCGCCGCCCGTCGCGATCCGCGTCCTCACCGACGCGCGCTGTCAGGAGTGCAACGCGGCCAGCGCTCAGAGCAAGATCCGGGGCGGGATCGACAATCCCGCGTTCACCCAGGTCGACTATTCGAGCCCGGAGGGTCGGGCGCTGTACCAAGCGATCGGCCGCGCTCCCCTGCCGGTGGCCGTCTTCGACGAGTCGCTCGACAAAGACCCGGAGGTCTCGGCCTGGCTCACTCGACAGCTCAAGAAGGGCGGCGGGCAGCGGATCTACTCCGCCGGCGACTGGCTCCCTCACTGCGCCGACCAGGGCGGGTGCGGGTTCGAGGAGTGCAAGGCGAGCCCGGCCTGCGCGGTCGAGATCCCGAAAAGGGTCGAGCTCTTCATCATGTCGAAGTGTCCATTCGGGGCGAAGGCCATCCGCGCGATGCCCGAGGTGCTGAAGGCCTTCCAGAAGAAGGGAGAGAAGCTAGAGCTCCAAGTGAGCTACATCGGCGAGGGGACGGCGGTGAAGGGCTTCACGTCCATGCACGGGCCGGCAGAGGTGGAGGAGGACATTCGCGCGGTGTGCGCGATCAAGCACTATGCGAAGAACGCCAAGTTCCTCGATTATCTGACGTGCCGAGCTGCCGATCAGAAGAGCGACGACTGGAAGGCTTGCACCGGGAAGAACGGCATCGCTCCCAAGGTCATCGAGGACTGCTGGAAAGGGACGGAGGGACCGGCGCTGCTCGAGGCCTCGTTCGCCCGCACCCGGGCCCTGCGGATCAAGGCCAGCCCGACGTTCGTCATCAACGACAAGTTCCGCGCGAAGGGGCTCACCGTCGAGGCCATCACGGCCGGGGTCTGCGAGCACAACGCCGCGCTCCGGACTTGCAAGGCGCCGAAGACCCCCACCTCCCCCGCCAAACCTTCCTTGGCGCCTGGGCATCCGCCTTCGGTCACCCCATAAGGTGGATCGTCGGATCCAGTGTCGAATCCCGGACGGTCTGATTTTCCGCAGGATTTGGGGCATAGGGCCAAGGTGAGGCCTTGGCCTACATTGTGCTCAGGGGCGGCGCGACCATGCGAACTCCCTCTTGGCTCCGCTCCTCGGTCCTGCTCCTCGCTCTCGGTGCGGTCGTCGGCGGCTGCGCCCCCGGCGCGCCGACCTCGGACGACGACGAGGAGGTCTCGTCCGGCGACGAGAAGGCGTTCACGAGCGCGCAAGCGACGCTCCTGACGTTCGAGATCGATGGAGAGCTCTCCGCCCCGTGGCAGAGCGGGACGACGAAGCTCATCAAGTCGCAGCTCTTCTATACGGTCGGGCCGCTGAACGCCCACGACTCGGTGGCGCGGCTGGACCGGGTGGTCCTCTCCAATGTGAAGCGCATCTCCACCAACGACGGGTGGATGCGGGTGACGTATCACGCGAGCCTGCCCGTCGGCTGGGGCAGCAAGACAGACATTCCGAAGGAGATGACCTTCACCCTGCCCCGGAAGATTGGCCCTCAGAGCTTGAAGAGCTTCACGACGAAGTACGCCGCCTCGTGCGTGGAAGAGGGGGGCCACGACGTGACGAGCGACAACTTCTGGTACCACTATCGGACGGAGGCGAGCGGTTGCACGTTCGAGCCCGCCGACGTGGCGACCGCCCACGCGACGGTGACGGTGGCCCCCTCCAACACCTCCGCGAAATACCCGGAGTACGATCGGGTGTGGAGCGACGGCAAGCTCGAGGTCGTCGCGGTGTTCGGCAAGTACGAGGACTATGCGACGGATCCTTCGGACGCCGGCATCGAGACGTACAACGCCTTCGTCGAGAAGATCCGGGCCGGGTTGGGCGCGGGGTTCACGACGGTCCCCGCCTCGGTTCCCCAGAACCCCGGGACGGCCGCGACGGACGTGACATTCACGGGCGCGGTGGACGGGCGGACGGTGCGCGTCACGGCCCTGCTCATCGACAGCCCCAAGGTCGCGACGGCCGCCTTCGACGCCCGCTTCTACGAGCTCACCAAGACGGCCGATATCATCTCGTACAATGGCCACGCCGGCCTTGGCGCGAACGTGCGGGCCCTCGCCAACAAGGGCCAAATCGTGAAGGGTCAATATCGGATCTTCTTCCTCAACGGCTGCGACACGTTCGCCTATCTGGACGACACGCTGGCGAAGCGGGTGGCGGCGAAGAACACCGACGACCCGAAGGGCACGAAATACCTCGACCTCCTCGCGAACCTGAAGCCGGCCTATTTCTCTTCGATGCCGGACGCTTCTTACGCGGTCGTGGAGGCCCTCGCCCACCCCGAGGATCCGGAGACGTACGAGCAGATCTTCGCGAAGGTGGACCGATCGCAGGTGGTGATGGCGACCGGGGAAGAGGACAATACGTATGTCCCGCCCGCGGCCAGCTTCGACGGGCTGGAGATCGCGAACGTCCTCGCTCCTGGACAGTCGCACTCGTTCGAGACGCCGATGCTCCCCGCCGGCCGCTACGTCGTGAAGACGTCCGAGAACGGCGCGGGCGGCGACGTCGATCTCTATGTCGGGGTCGGCTATGCCCCCACCCACGAGCTCTACGACGAGCGGCCCTATCTATATGGGTCGAATGAAGAGGTGACGGTCGAGCTCGAGGCGCCCGCGAAGATCTACGTCATGGTCGACGGGTACGCCGGGTCCGAGAGCGCCGCCAACGCCTACCGACTCTCCATTCGCTAGTCGTCGCGAGCAGCCGAACTGCTGTTCGAGAGGCTCGATCTAAATCACCGATCGTGATCCTGACACATACGACGCTACAGAGCGGATGATGGGGCC
>JBGAID010000151.1:0-15941 GCA_044225865.1 Polyangiaceae bacterium
TGCAACGGCGGGATGCGCAGCTCGGAAGGCGCCGGTGGGGGCCGGCGCCCCGAGCTGCCCCGTCCCATCCCACCCGACGACGAAAGTCCAAGAGGAGCCCTTCCATGCAATCGACCAGCGCCGCCCTCACGACCACCTCCATCCCGAAGCGCAACCCTGCCGTCCTGCTCGCGATCGGATGGGGCGCTCCCTACGTGGGCGGTCCCGTGATCGGCACCATCCTCGCGGGCATCACCGGCATCGGGCTCTTCTCGACGATCCTCTGGCTCGCCGGCTCCGTGATCGCCGGCCACTTCCTCAAGAAGATGGTGGACGAGCTCAAGGCGGTGACGGGCGACACGAAGATCAACAGCGTGCTCATGTACGTGCCCGTCTACAACCAGGTGCTCTGCTTCCTCGCCGCCCACGAGCTGATGGAGCAGGCTCGGGCCGCGCGCGTGCCCGGATCTCCCGCGAAGCCGAAGTGGATGTACCTCATCCTCCCCTGGTACGCGCTCGCGGCCGACCTCAACGACTTCGCGAGCTGAGCCGAGCGCGAACAGGGACGGATCGTCACCGCGCGCCGCCGACCCGACGCCCCGCGAAGAAGTCGTTCGCGAGGCCGGGTCGTCGGCGCTTTTCGCACTCCGCGGCGGTGAGAGGAGCCCTCGCCCCCGAGGGCTCGACGCGGACGAAGAGGGCGCGGCAGGCCGCGTCGTCCCCGGAGAAGGTGCCGTCCTCGGTGTACACGGCGGGGGCGGTGCTGGCGCCGGCGAGCGCTCTCAATCGCACGATCGCGCCGTCGGAGAGCCGCTCGAGCCGCGTGTCGGCGGGGGCGGTGGCGCGGAACTCGAAGCGCGCGCTGAGCGACGGGATCATCTCCTTCGACGAGGCGAGGGTCCGCGGCGGCTTCTCGTCGCGACCGCTGTCGACGGCCACCTCGCTCAGGCGATCGTCGTCCCCCACCACCACGAGCCTCCGGTCTCGGTCGACGAACCGCGCTCGGCCGCGCGGCAGCTCCATCGGCTCCGCGCCCTTGCCCGACAGGTCGAACAAGAGCACCGCCTCTCGGGTGACGCACGCGGCAGAGCGGCCGCTCGCCGCGAGGACGAAGGCGGGCTCCGTGGCCTCCGCGTCCGCGAAGCGGCACCGCGCCTTCGGATCGAGGATGCGCGCGCGCCGGGCTCTCGTCTCCACGTCGTAGGTGGAGACGGCTCCGTCGGCGGTGACGACGGCGAGGGTCTCGCCGCGCTCGTCGAACGCGAGGGCCTCCACCTCGGGCCCGCCCCGGACGATCGCCCCTGTCGTCGCGAGGGTCTCGCCGTCGAGGAGCTCCACCCGCGCTCCGAAGGCGACCGCGAAGCGCCACTCCGGCTTCTTCAGCCGCTTGCCCTTGCGCTCCACGATCTCGGCGGAAGCGACGCGGGGAAGCCCCTCCGAGGCGCCTGCGATCGAGCGGCGGACCCCCCCTCGCTCTGCGTCGATCAGCACGATCCGCTCGGGGGTGGTGAGCACCGCCGCCACGTCCTCGTTCAGCATCTTCGCGGCGAACACAGGGCCCGCCCCCGGAGCGGCCTTCTTCGGGAGATCGATCTGGAAGGGCTTTCGCGCGACCCCTCGGTCGAGGTCGATCACCGCGCCTTGCCCATCTTGCCCGACGGCGGTGATCCGCTTGCCGAGCGGCGACGCCGAGAGCGCCACGTCGGGCATCTGCTCGTCGCGGAGCACGGCCCGCGTCGTCGTGTCCCAGATCGTCAGCGACGACATGGCCGCCCCCGCGATCACGTTGCCGTCGGCTCCGAACACGAAGCGATGCAGCACCGGGATCGCGCTCGGGTGCTTCGATGGAGGGAGCAGCCTCACCGCGGGGGCGCCTCGCAGATCCCACAGCTCGATCGGATCGAGTCGGCCCTCTCTCGCGTGCCAGGCGACGACGCGCTTCCCGTCCGCGCTCAGCTCGGCGCCGCGCAAGGCGGGCGCGTCGAAGGGCCCGAGCTCCACCCGCGCCTGCCTCGCGGTGCTGGTCGGGCGCGCGGAAGCGCTGTCGTCGGGTGGAGGATCGGGGGTCGCCGCCGACGACGCGGGGGTGGACGAGTCCACGTTCAGGTTACGGCTCGTCGCGTGCTCGTCTTCGCTGGCGCGACACCCAGCGACGAGCGCAGGCCACGCGACGAGCAGTCCGAGAGCACAGGTTTTGCGCGCCACGGGCCGGGCATCATACACCCTTGGTCCGCGCCCCCTTGTCCTTCACGGGGCATGCGTGAAAGCCTTCCATCATGCTTATGAAGTCGACGATCGGCGCGCTGCTCACCTCATCCCTCGCCGCCCTCTGGCTCCTCGGATGCGGCGACGACACGTCGGCGAACGGCGGCAACGGCCACCAAGGAGGGAGCACCTCGGAGGGCGGCAACTCCGGGGTCGGCGGCGGCTTCTCCACCGGCGGCAGCTCGAGCTGCAGCGGCGAGATGACGTGCGCCGGGGATCTCCACACGATCATCTGCGACGGCGAGCCGATCGGGACTTGCCCCGACGATCAAGGCTGCGCCGGCGGCGCTTGCATCCCCGCGTGCGACGCCGCGAAGGTGAACAAGAGCTCGGTCGGGTGCGACTACTTCGCCGCGAACCCCGATGTCCTCTTCTCGCAAGGGGCCTGCTACGCCGCGTTCGTCGCGAACACCTGGACGTCACCCGCGACGCTGACCGTCGAGCGAGACGGCGTCCCCCTCGACGTGTCTGGGTTCGCGCGTATCCCGAGCGGTAGCGGCAACGCCATCACCTACACGCCCCTGCCGAACGGGCAGGTGCCTCCCGGCGAGGTCGCGATCCTGTTCCTCGCCCAGCACAACCCCGGGGCGATCTACACCCCCGCTTGCCCTCCGGGGATCACGGCCGCCCTCGAGACGGAGGACGCATCCATCCACGCGACCGCGATCGCGAAGTCATTCCACATCACGAGCAGCGTGCCCGTCGTCGCGTACGACATCTTCCCGTACGGCGGCGGGCCCAGCGCGATCACGAGCGCCACCCTCCTCCTTCCCACCTCGGCGTGGGACACGAACTACATCGCGGTCGAGCCCTACGCGCAGACGATCCCGGGCTTCGACTCGTTCTACGAGTGGGTCCAGATCATCGCCGCCGAGGACAACACCCAGGTCACGATCAGCCCGAACGTGGCCATCGTCGGCGGCACCGGCGTGGCCGCGACGCCGGCGGGGGTCCCCGCGACGTACACCCTCTCGCGAGGCCAGGTGCTCCAGTTCTCCCAAGAGCAAGAGCTCTCGGGGAGCCCCGTGCAATCGGACAAGCCCATCGGGCTCGTCGGCGGGAACCGCTGCATGAACCTGCCCGCGGGGGTCTCCGCTTGCGACGCCGGCCACCAGATGATCCCTCCCGTGAAGGCGCTCGGGAACGAGTACGTGGGCGTCCACTATCGAAACCGCTTCGACGGCGTCCCCGAGAACGTGCCCTATCGGATCGTCGGAGCCGTCGACGGCACCACGCTCACCTACGAGCCGGCTCCGCCTCCCGGCGCCCCCGCCACCGTCGGCGTCGGTCAGGTCGTGGAGTTCTCGACCCCGGACCCGTTCATCGTGCGGAGCCAGGACGGAGACCATCCCTTCTATGTGTCCGGGCACATGACGGGCTGCTCCGCCGTGAGCGCCGATCCCTTCGGCGACTGCCGCGGCGACCCGGAGACGGTCAACGTCATCCCCACCGAGCAGTACCTGAACCAGTACGTCTTCTTCACCGACCCGACCTACCCGGAGACGAACCTCGTCGTGATCCGTAAGAAGGCCGACGACGGCGCGTTCCACGACGTGACCCTCGAGTGCCTCGCCGCTCCTATCAGCGGATGGACCCCCGTCGGATCGAGCGGGATCTACGAGTACGCGTGGGTCGATCTGGTGCGCGGCAACTTCGAGCCCCAGAACGGCTGCGACAACGGTCGTCACGAGGCGAAGAGCGACGCGCCGTTCACGATTACGGTCTGGGGTTGGGGCAGCGGGGCGACCGGTGGCGATCCCTCCGCGCTCCAGTTCCCCTACTCGCAGTACGTGAGCTACGCCTATCCCGCGGGCGCGAGCGTGCAGCCCATCACCAACGTGGTCGTTCCCCCCGCGCCCCATTGACGACGTGGGGCCGTCCCCCCCGTTTCGAAGAAAGGTTCCGAACCCGATGCTCGAGTGTGCACGGTGCGGGGGCTTCGCTCCCGAAGGCTCCCGCGCTTGTCCGAACTGTGCCTGTCCTATTGCGGGCAGGTCGCTGACGCTGCCAGGCGCGCTCGCGAAGACGGCGCTCGGCGGCGCGATCGCGGTGACGCTCATGGCCTGCTACGGCGCGCCCAATATGGTCGAGCCGCAGCGGCCCTTGCAAGCAGGGTGCACCCCCGCCAACGATCAGGACCAAGACGGGTACTGCCCGCCCGAAGACTGCGACGACCACGACGTCACCGCGCACCCTCACGCTTCGGACACGGAGCGCGACGGCGTGGACCAGGACTGCGACGGCGTGGATGGACCGCAGGCTCCTGCCGTCGCGCGCTGATCCTGCTCGTCGCCCCGCTGGACTCGCTCGTGATCCGACCCATCCCGTGCGCGGTGAACACGGCCAAGTGCCTGGTAACGGAGCTCTGAGCGGCGCGGGCGCGCCGCGGCCGGCCTGCCTCAGCGCTTCGCCTTGGCGAGCTTCTCTTCCTTCTGCTTCTCGCGCTCCTCCTCCTCCTTCGCCGCCTTCTCCTCCTTCTCTCGCTCGAGCTCGGCGAGGACCACGTCCTTGCGCTGCACGAGATAGACGAGGCCGATGGAGCCGAAGTAGAGGCCGAGGGCGGGGACGAACATGACCATCATGCTCGTCGCTTCGGGCGGGGTGAGCGCGGCCGCCACGACGGCGGCGATGAAGACGTAGTAGCGGGCCCATCGGATCATCTTCCGGTGGGTGAGCAGACCGATGCGGGCGAGGAAGAGGCAGAGGACCGGGATCTCGAAGATGATGCCGAAGCCGAGCAGCATCTTCAGGATGAAGTCCAGGTAGTCCTCCATCATGATCGTCGGCTGGATCCGCACGATGCCGCCGAGATCGCCGGAGAAGCTCAGGAAGTATCCGAACGAGATGGCGAGGGCGACGCGGTAGCCGAAGTACGCGCCGCCGATGAACAGCGCGGACGAGAACGTCACGAACGGGATGACGTAGCGCTTCTCTCGCGCGTAGAGCCCGGGCGCGACGAAGGACCAGAGCTGATAGAAGATGACGGGGGCGGCGATCACGATGCCGCCCACGAGGCACATGTTGACGTAGCCGCTGAACGCGTCGCCGGGCGACTTGAAGTTGAGCGTCGTCTCCGCGTTCGGGTCCTGAGCCTTCCACGCGTCGTGGAAGGGCTTGTACAGGGCGACGAGGATGTCCTCCTTGAAGTACCAGATCGCGCACATGCCCGCGAAGATCGCGATCACGGAGCGAACGATGCGGGAGCGCAGCTCTTCGAGGTGCTCCCAGAAGGTCATCGGCTTGTCGTCTTCGGGAGCGTCCGGCTCCTCTTCGTCGACCTTCTTCTTGTCGTCCACGCTGCTCGTCACAACGCGCTCTCTTTGGCTGCGCCCTCGTCCTCGGCGGCCTGCATCATCTCCTGGGGGAGATCGGACTCGTCGATGTCGTCGGGGAACGCATCGTAGCAGTCCGGGCCGTACGACGGGTATTCACGCTCCCGGAACGAGCGATAGGGCGTGCGGTTGACGGGCCCGCTCGACACCACCGCTCCGCTCGATCGCGGGACCGCGTTCGGCGCCGGCTTCACGAGCGACGCCGCCGTCGAGGTGGTGGCGGTACCGTCCGAAGACTGCGCGACCGCCGTCTCCTTCGGCGCTTCGACGCTCGCGGAGCCGTTCGCGTCGGTCGACTCCAGGGCCGCCTCGTCCGGGGTGGGGCCGAGCTCGGGCGCGGCCGCGGCCGCGATCTCCCGCTTGGGGCCTCCGCTCACGGAGCGCGCCGGCGACGCCGCGGGCTTGTTGGCCGCGTTCACGAGCGAGTCGAACAAGGCGTGCTTCGAGAGCGACTCCCGCAGGGCGCGGAGCTCTCGGATCTCCTTCTCGAGGCCTTCTTCGCGGAGGATGCGATCGATCCCGCTCTGGTTGCGCAGATCGGAGGAGAGGCGGCGGAGCTTGGCCACGTATTGGCCGAGCTTGCGCATCATCTCCGGCAGCCGCTTCGGACCGACGACGACCACCCCCACGATGAGGACGATCATCATCTCGCCTGCGCTCATGCCGAACACGAAAACTCTCCTTGATCGAAGCCGATCCCGAGCTCCGGCTCGGGGGACGGCGACCCGTGTACGCTACATCGTGGAACGTGATTCGGCTACAGCTTGGGATGGCTCAGGACCGGGAGACGAACGAGCTGGCCGCACGCCGCCTTCACGTCCGAGCCGCCGCTGTACCGACGGATGCTGCCGACCCCGCGCTCCGAGAGGGTGTCCCGAAATGCCCTCGTCGCCTCATCCGAGCTCCTGCGGAAAGGCGCGGAGGCGACCTCGTTGTACGCGATGACGCTGATGCGAGGGCGGTGGCCCCAGCGCTCCTGGAACGCCCGCGCGCGCTCCGCGAGGGCGCGGGCCGCGTCGGCGTCGTCGTTCACGCCGGCCAGCAACGTGTAGGCCCACATCGGGGAGGAGCCGCTCCGGGCCGCGTGCTCTCCCGCGGCCTCGAGGACCTCATCGAGCGGGTGCTTGTCGTCGATCGGCATGAGGGCGCGGCGATGTCCGGGGCGCGCGTCCCCGATCGAGATCCCGAGCCGCACGGAGGGGAGCTCCGCGGCGAGGCGCCGGATCGCAGAGGGCAGACCCGAGGTGCACACGGTGATGTTCCGCTGATCGATCGCGAGCCCGCTCGGGTCGCCGAGGACGCGGATCGCTCGCTTGACCCGGTCGTAGTTGGAGAGGGGCTCTCCCATGCCTTGGAAGACGACGCCGTGGACTCGGCTTCCCTCCGGGAGCTCGCGCCGGACGCTCCGGACCTGCTCCACGATCTCCCAAGCTTCGAGGTTGCCGATGAGACCCATCGTCCCGGTCGCACAGAACGAGCAGGCGAGGGCACAGCCCACCTGTGAGCTCACGCACACCGAGAAGCGCCCTTGCTTCTCGAGCGGGATACGGACGGTCTCGAACGGGCGCCCGCGCGCTCCCGCGAACACGTACTTCACGAACGGGTCGATCTTGCTCTCGTGCCGCTCGAGGGCTTCCAGGGCGAAGAGCTCGGGCGCGAGCTCTTTCACGCGATCGAGGGCGATCCGGCGCACGGTGGCGGGGGCCTTGTCGGGCAGGCGTCCGGTCCGCTGGACGAGAGAGAAGATCCTCCGGGCGTCGGTGATGTCGACGTCGCACGCGGCCGCGATCTCTTCCGGCAGCGACGCGAGCAGGGTCTCGGGGAGGCGCATCGTGGTCAACCTCGAACGGCCCCCTGCTTGACGAAGCGAGGGCGGTCGGCTCGCATGGGTGCGCGAGGCCGAGCTTGAAGAGCCTAGTACACACCGCCGCCGGCTGCGTGGGGATCGCGGCGCTCGCGATCGCGTCCGAGGCTGCGGCTTCTCCCCAAGACACGATCGGCTACGGCCCCCGGTCGAGCGCGATGGCGGGGGCGGGCACCGCGTACGGCCGAGGGTTCGAGACGGTGTACACGAACCCCTCGCTCCTCGTGCTCTCGAAGAACAAGGAGCTCGACCTCGGGGTCGCCGGCGTCGTGTTCTCTCTCCACGCGAATGGGCCGCTCGGCACCGACGGCCTCGCCGCCGGGGAGATCGGGGGCGTCCTGCCCATCCCTCTGCCCGATCCGCTCCGCGACCGGTTCGTCCTCGGCTTCGGCTTCTTCACCCCGTTCGACATCGTCGTGCGGAGCCGCATCCTCTACTCCGAGACGCCTCAATTCCTTCTCCCGGACGCGGTCGAGAGCATCGCCGCGATCGTCGGCCTCGGCGTCGATATCGGCTGGGGCGTCCACGTCGGCGGCGGCTTCGAAGCCCTCGCCGCCCTCGCCGGCAGCGTGCTCGCGTCCGTCGACGCCTCGGGCAAGCTGGGAGCGGTCGTTCAAGACACCCTCGTCGCCAACTACGCCCCCATCGTCGGGGTGAGCGTCGACATCCCGGGCGGCTACCGCGCCGGCCTCAACTTCCGAGGCGCGCTCGAGGGCAAGTTCGACGTGCGCATCGACATCAAGGACCTCGGGCAGATCACTGTGCCGCCCATCTTCGTCTCGGGGACGGCCCAGTACGATCCCCTCTCCCTCGAAGCGGAGCTCGCGCGCGTGAAGGGGCCCATCAAGGGATCGGTCGGGGTCGGCTACCGGAGGTGGTCGGCTTATCCGGGCCTCGCCGATCCCACCGTGCGGTGCCCGCTCGATCTCGAGACGCTCGATCTCCCGACGTGCAGCGCGTTCAAGAAGGTGCCGCCGGGGTTCCACGACACGGTCGTGGCCCGCGGCTCCGTCGAGTACACCATCACCCCGCGGCACGGGATCGATCTCGATCTTCGCGCGGGGTACGCGTTCGAGAGCGCGGCCGGGCCGGAGCAGACGGGGGCATCGAACCTCTTCGCGGAGGCGCGCAGCGTGGTCGGGCTCGGGCTCGGCACCGCCATCGGGGAGCCCTACGTGAAGGGGATCCACGTGGACGCGTTCGCCCAGATCGGCGTCCTCCACGGGCGCACGCATCACAAAGACGGGAGCGTCGAGGGCACCAATCCAGGGTTCCCCGAGGTCGAAGTCTCGGGCTCGATGTTCGCGGGCGGCACCACGTTGGGGGTGGCGTTTTGAGCGGGCGCGGCCGGCGCATCGGGCTCGTCGTGGCGGGAGCCTTCACCGTCGCCTCTCCGCGCGCCGCGCGCGCCCACGAGCCTTGGACTTACGGCTTCGGCTCGCGAGCGGCGGGCATGGGCGGTGCGGTCGCGGCGAACGTCAGCGACTTCAGCGCGAACTACTACAACCCGGCCGGCCTCGCCGACGAGAACGGGATCCGGATCGGGGTCGGCTATTTCTACGCCGAGAACGCGCTCCGCATCGACGACCGCGACGTCGGGGTGAAGGCCTCCCACGGCGTGACGTTCGGGCTCGCCGCGACCGGCGACGTCTTCAAGATCCCGATCGGCCTCGGCATCGCCGTGCACGTCCCGGACGAAGGCCTGAGCCGCGTCACCGCGCTCAAGCAAGAGGTGCCGCGCTGGGAGCTCTACGACAACCGCTCGAGCGTGCTCTATCTCACCGCGAACCTCGCCATCCGGCCGTGGTCGTTCCTCGAGCTCGGGGGCGGCATGAGCTTCCTCGCCGCGACCCGCGGCCGCTTCGAGATCACGGGGGCCGCCGATCTTTTGTACCCCTACGATTCGAAGCTGCGGCACGAGGTCGACGTCGATCTCACGAGCGTGCGCTACCCGCAGGCGGGCGCGCTCGTCCACCTCGGCAAGTACGTGAGCCTCGCCACGGTCTACCGCGGACAGACGAACTTGAACCTCCAGCTCGACGGCAAGATCGACGTCGACATCGAGGCCGCCGGCTTTCAAGTCCCCCTCCGGTACGAGCTCCAGGCTCGCACCGTCCAAGCCTTTCTCCCCCAGCAAGTCGTGCTGGGGGGGAGCTTCAAGCCGCACCCTTCCTTCACGATCGACGCGGACCTCACGTGGGTGAACTGGTCCGCGTACGAGAACCCCACCGCGAAGACGATCGCGACCCTCGAGGCGGAGGTGCCCCCGCAGTTCCCGGTGGAGCTGCCCGGAGAGCTCCGCCAGACCGAGCTCTACGAGCTGCACTTCTCGGATCGGATCGTCCCCCGGATCGGGGTCGAGTGGATGATGCCGGGCTTCAAGACGAAGACGGGCGCTCCCATCCTCGAGGTGCCGCTCCGGTTCGGATACTTCTTCGAGAAGTCGCCCGTGCCCGATCAAACCGGCCCCACGAACTTCGTCGACACGGACCGCCACACCGTCAGCTTCGGGGTGGGCGTGCACGTGCCGCTCATCCACATGGGCCTCGACGTCCACGGCGCCGTGAGCGTCCTCCCCGAGCGCGTCACCCTCAAGGCGAGCCCCACCGATCTCATCGGCGACTACCGCGCGTCGGGAGAGATGC
The DNA here is from genome assembly GCA_044225865.1 of Polyangiaceae bacterium. Taxonomy (GTDB): domain Bacteria; phylum Myxococcota_A; class Polyangia; order Polyangiales; family Polyangiaceae; genus Xiheicaenibacterium. The sequence continues at coordinate 10,086 of JBGAID010000151.1, forward strand.
TCGACGTCGGCGCCACCCTCACGGGGACGTTCCGATGAGGGCCGGTCGAAAGCGGGCCCTCGCGACGATCGCGCTCGCCGGGTGCGCGACGCTCGCGGACGGCGCCCCTGGGCTCGACAACCCTCCGAGCGCGCGCGCCGGTCCGTTCCGCGCGCTCGCGGTGGGCGAGCTCGGGCAGAACCACGTCGCCCCCCAAGCGGTCGATCCGGGCAAGCGGCGCCTGCGCGATCTCAGCGTCGTCGACGTCGATGGGGATCCGGCCACGCTGCCGGTGGACGGCTACCTCGGCGCGTCGGCCACGGACGCCGGCCCCGAGGATCCCTCGATCGAGATCGTCGTCGCGCACGCCGAGGACGGCCGCACGTTCTCGAAAGAGACGACGAGCGCGCTCGTGCCCGTCCAGGTGGGGCAGGCGGGTAGGCCGAGCGCGATCATCGGCGCCGTGGTGGGACTCGCCTCTACCGGGGCGGAGGGCGGCATCGGCGTCGCGGTCGGTGACAAGGGCGCCCTCGTGTCCGTGGACCACCCCATCCTCACTCCGACGGCCGTCCCCTGGGCCACCGGATCCCTCCGGAGCCCGGGGGTCGTGCTCCTCCCGGACGGGACCTATCGGCTCTACTTCGAGGCCGACCGCGGCTCGCAGACGGTGGTCGGGGTCGCCTCGAGCGACGACGGGAGCACATTCTCCGATCCGTCCGTCGTCCTCGCTCCGTCGCCCCTCGAAGGGGCCATCGACGACGTCGCGGTCGGCTCGCCGAGCGCCACCATCGGCACGAGCGAGGAGGGCCGAGACATCCTCTACGTCTACTACGCCGCGCTCTCGAGCGACGGAAAGCGCCGCATCGGGATGGCGGCGCGCTTCCTCGCCGACGACGACGAAGCGCTCGTGAAGAGCGGGGAGGGGATGTATGCGCCCTCGGGCGGCGTCGATCCGCGCGAGCCGTCGGTCGTGCGATTCGATTCATTCACGTTCTTGTTCGCGACCCAGAAGGCCGCGCGCGACTCGACCGATCTCGTGGTCATCGCCGCCGTGTCCCCCGGGAACATCGAGCTTCCACCGCCCGATCCTCCGTGAGACCTTTCGGGCCATGGACCTGTCGACGGTCGAGTACCGCGTCACGGGGAAGATCGCGCGCATCACCCTCGATCGTCCGCAGCGTGGAAACGCCATCACGCTGAACATGCCGGTCGAGCTCGCGTGGTGCGTCGAGCAGGCGAACCTCGATCCGCGCGTGCACGTGCTCGCCCTCTCGGGGAAGGGGAAGGGGTTCTGCGGAGGCTACGATCTCGTCGCGAGCGCGGAGGGGACGGAGCCGCTCGGGGTGGCGGACGCGCCGCCGCGCTCTCCCCTCGACCCGGCCGTCATCCGCGAGAACCACGACCCGACCGCGACGTGGGACCCGATGGTCGACTACGCGATGATGAGCCGGAACGTCCGCGGCTTCATGAGCCTCTTCCACAGCGACAAGCCGGTCGTCTGCAAGGTGCACGGCTTCTGCGTCGCGGGCGGGACGGACATGGCCCTCTGCTCGGACCTGCTCGTCATCGAGGACACGGCCAAGATCGGCTATCCGCCCGCGCGCGTCTGGGGCGTCCCCACCACCGCGCTCTGGGCGACCCGGGTCGGGGTCCAGCGGGCGAAGCGGCTGCTCTTCACCGGCGACTGTCTCTCCGGAAAAGAAGCGGTGGAGTGGGGGCTCGCGATCGAGAGCGCCTCTCGCGAGCTGCTCGACGCGCGCTTCGAGTCGCTCCTCGAGCGCATCGCGCGGGTGCCCATCAACCAGCTCGTGATGCACAAGGTCCTCTTGAACCAGACCCTCCACGCGCAGGGCCTCGCCGCCTCGCAGGCCCTCGGGGTCGTCTTCGACGGCGTCGCCCGCCACACCAAGGAGGGCTACGCGTTCCAGACGAAGGCGGTCTTGGAGGGGTTTCGCGCCGCCGTTCGCGAGCGCGACGAGCCCTTCGGCGACCCGGGCCCCTCGACCTTCAAAGGTTGAGGCATCGGGCGCTCGGCACGTCCCTCACACGATCCCGAGCTCGCGGGCGCGCAGGGTGGCCTGGGTCCGATCCGTCGCGCCGATCTTCACGAGGACGCTCTCGCGCTCCGAGAGCCCGAGCTCGGTCGCCGCCCTCTTGGGATCCCGCGCCGGCGCGCGCCTCGCGAACGCGACGAGCTTCGTGGCGACGCTCGGCATCAGGGCCGACTCGCCTCGGCTCGCGAGCTCGATGGCCTCGCAGACCATCGTCGAAAGAGCTCTCATGAAGCTCGACCTCCGAGGCCCACGTTCATCCTCGGAGGCTTCCTTCGCAATCCGACGAAGGTCACGCCCGAGGTCATGTTCGGAGCGTGACCTCCCGTCACGCCGCCGCGGGCGGGGGCGCGTCGGAGGGCGGAGGGGCGGGCTCGGCGGCGACGCTCGGGTCGGTCTCGATCGCGTCGAGGACCACGTTCGCCGTCTGCCGCACGACGCGGCTGACGAGTCGCACCGCCTCGTAGCTCGTCGAGATCGAGAGCTCGCAGAGCGAGCGTACGGTGGCGACCGGCGCGGGGTTCGCGAGCGCGACCGCGATGCGATCGAGGGGCTTGCCGAGGGCGGCCTTGTGGACGGCCTCGACGGTGGTCGTGGTCGAGCTGATGAGAACGTCCGCGAGGGCGAAGAGCCCGCGGATGCGGGCGTGAGAGGTTTCTTCGGTCATGACAAACGCTCCTTGTCGATGCGTTTCGAGAACGAGAGGACGTGTCGATACACCTCGGGGTGATGGGCGAGGGCGAGGTGAGAGACGCCGTGAACGAAGACGCGCTGCTCGTGCTCCGCCTCGAGGGTCGCGCTCGACACCGGGACGAGGCCGTCCCCGAGCGCGGTCGAGGCGCGGGTCGATCCGAGCAGCGTCCCGGCGACGAAGAGGCGGGCCGGCGCCGACTCCCCGCCGCACACCGACGATCGGTCACCGAGGCTCTTGATCCCGGCGCTCCGCGCGCTCGCGACGTGCGCGATGGCAGGGCCGTAGGGGTCGAAGAGGCGGGCGACCTCGGCGAGGGCGGTCCGGGCGATGCGCTCGAGGGGCGCGCCTCCTCGCGGTGATCCGATGAGCGCGAGGCCGTGCACTTTGGCCGCGAACGGCGCTCCCGACGCGATCCCTCGCGCGAGGGCGCCCTCGAGCACGAGGCCGCCCATGCTGTAGCCGAGGAGGAGGATCGACTCGAGATCGTCGCCGCGCTCCTCGCAGAGGCGCGCCAGCGCCGCCTCCGCCTCCCGCGCGTTCTCGTCGACGGAGAGGCCCGAGTTGTACCGGAGATAGAGCGGCTCCTTGCCCAGATCGCGCGCGAGCAGCGTCCCGTAGTCCGAGCCGTCCTCGAACCGGAACACCTCCTCCGTGCACATGAGCCCGTGCGCGAGCACGACGACCCGGCGCCGAGGAGCGCCGCTCGACACGAGCTCCATCTTCGTGGCGAGCCCGTTCTTGGTGCGCGCGAGGTGATCGCCCACCGCGCCGTTGAGCACGGCGAGCAGCGCGTCGGTGACGGCCATCGTCAGGCTCCTTTCTTCGCGGGGCGTTTGGGCAAGCACGGTCCGCACAGGAACGCGGTGGGACCGGGCTGATCTCGGATCGCGAGGGACGCCTCGTCCCCGGGCTCGAGCGGGGTTTCGCACTTCGCGCAGCGCGCGGGGGCCGCGATCACGACCGGCTGGAACGCGACGACGTGGGCGAGCGGATCGTTCTTCTCGAGCCGCGCCCGCAGGCGCGCTCGCTCCTGCTCGACCGACCTCGCCGCCGCCTCGAGGCGCTGCTCGACCTGGCTCGACGCTCGGTCCGCGATCGCGACCGCGTCCTCGAGGATGGTCCGGACGAGGTTGGACACTGGGACGCGGAGGGCGCGCGCGGCCGCCTTCAGCTCCGCCTCCAGCACCGCGGGGACGCGCGTGTGGAGCACCCGCTCCTTGCGATCGGCCTTGTCGGCGCTCTCGGACGCAGGATCGGAGGCGGGCGGATCGTCGGCAGGGGTCTGTGTCACGTCGTGATGTATCACGACGTGACTCAGCGCAAGCGAAATGTATCACGCGCGTGTCACATCCTCGTGACCAGCCTCTTCGTCCCCGATGCCCACCCCCGCCTCGCTCACGCTCGGCGACCCCTCCCTTGCTCGTCGCTCCAAAGGAGCTCCTCGCGGGAGGGGTCCCGGGCGCGCTATGATTTTCGTAGCGGCGCGCGCTCAGAGCCCGAGGGCGGCGACGCGAGCGAGGACGACCGGATCCGCGAGCGCGGGCGACGTCTCCGCGACGCGGCTCAGCTCGACGGGGTCGAGCGCGTCCAAGGCGACGAGGGCGGCGACCCGCGCTCGTCGCCCCGAGGCCTCGTCGGAGAGCACCGCGCGCGCGATCTCCACGAGGCGCGCGGACGCCTCGTCGTCGAGGGCGAGCAGGGCGAGCAGGGCGATCGCTCGGCCGCGCGCGACATCGAACGTCGAAGGGTCGCGGGCGATCGCCTCGAGCCGGGCCGCTTTCTCCGCGGGCAGCGACGACGCGAGCGCCTCGAGGTAGTCGGCCTCGGGGGTGCCGCACACGTGAGCGTGGAGCGCCCGAGAGAGCGGATCGAGGGGCCCCTCGCCGACGCTCGCCGCCGGCAGCTCGAAGGAGGGCGCAGGCGGCGCGGCCGCCATCTGGACCTGGCCGGGATGGAGCGGCGGGGCAGGGGGGGACTGGTCGTCGAGCTTGCCTCGATAGAGCGTGCTCGACTGGACGATCCGCGCCTGCAGCGGCGTCATCTGGAACCCGCCGTACGCGATCGGGAACATGACGTTGTTCACGTCGGGGCAGTTCTGAGGATTCATCGAGTTGATGTCGGGGCACTCCGCGGTGTCGCCGAGCGGATCGAACGCGACGGTCGCGAACTCGGTGGTGTGGAACAGGCCCGCGACGTGGCCGATCTCGTGGGCGAGGACGCTCGCGTCGTAGCCGGTGTCGCCGGTCGGGGTGTAGGCGAGCCCGCTGCGGGTGGTGCCGTGGACCATCGGGCTCGCGGGGACGCCCCCCGCCACGCCGAGGGCCTGATCGAGGTCCCCGCCGAAGTCGCCCACCACGAACAGGTTCACGGCCGGCGCCGAGGCGGCCGCGGAAGAGGCGAGGAGCTGGCGGTACTCGTTCGAGTCGTTCACCAAGTCATAGGTGGAAGAGAGCGTGCCGTAGTCGACGCTGCCCATCGTGAGGCCGAGCAGCGGCGTGTAGTAGCTCGCGAAGACGTCCTCGAGCGCGGCCTGGACGTAGCTTTGTCCGACGCCGGAGCCGGGCGCGATGTAGACGTGGAAGTCGACGGCTCCGCCGTGGAACGCGCCGTCGTTGGTGCGGCGGACGAACAGCCGCTCGTGGACGGTGGTGAGCCCGGTGTCGGTGGCGACGCGCAGGGACCAGTCGCCGACCGTGACCGGGAACGTGTCGGGCAGATCGCTCTGGGGGTTGGCGGCGGTGAGCGTCCGCTTGTCCGCGAAGACCGGGTAGTCGGTTCCGGGGATCGCGAAGTTGTCGATGATGCTCGACAGGGTGCTCGCGGGCCGGAGCTTCATGATCCCGAAATAGACCTCGCTGTCGGCCTGGATGAGGAGCGTGAAGCCCAGGGTGCGATCGGGGATGGGCACGACCTTCGACACCCCGTTGTCGACGTCGCCGAGGTCGAGCTCCTTGAGGTTCACGAGCGGGCCTGCCCACGGGTCCTCGGGGCCTGCTCCCCCCGCCGCCTGCCCTCCGAGCGGCGCGCCCGCCGTTCCTTCTCCTCCACCCCCGCTCGCGGGGGCCCCGCCGTTCGCCTTCGAGCCGCCGTCGGGCCCCGTGGCGACGCCTACCGGCCCGAGGCCCTGATGAG
>JBGAID010000152.1:0-15620 GCA_044225865.1 Polyangiaceae bacterium
GTCGGCGCGCCGTCGCCGGACGTGGCGCTCGTGGGCGCGGTGTCGCTCGCGGTCGCGCTGCCCGCGTCAGAGCTGCAGCCCAGAAGCGCGAGGGCGGCGAAGGCAGCCGCGGTCGACGAGAGAGCCCAGCGCGTGCGCATCATCTTCGGATGATCGCAGGTCGCGAGGACCCTGGGGATGAGGCAAAGAGGCCTATTGCTCCGCGCGCTGCAGGCGGCCTTCGGCGCGGATGTCGCCGGTGGCGGCGTGGAAGACGAGCTCGCCGCTCCTCGTCACGTGGGCGTCGATCGCGACGTGATCGGCGCAGCGCTCGCCGAGGGTGATGCGCTCGACGGCTCGCAATCCGCCGTGCTCGTCGGCGGTGCAGGTCCAGAAGCCGGCGCACCCGAGATCCGGATAGCGAACGGTCGCGCACGGGCCTTCATCGCTGCGCGTGATGTCGACCTCCATCGCCCACGACGTCCCGTCGTTCTGATGTCCCGTCCCCGTCCACGTACCGAAGAGCGCGCTGCCTCGATCGTTGTGGCTCGGCGCCGGCGTGGCTGCCTCCGCCTCGCCGATCGGCTCCTGCGCGGCCGGCGGGGGCGCGACCTCGTGAGGCGCCACCACGTCGTCGTAGTAGTCCGGCGCCGGCCCGCACCCGAAGGCGCTCGTCGCCGCCGCCGCCAAGAGCCCTGCCGTACCAAACCCCCAGCAAGACATCTGCTTCATGGACCCAGGTCTATCACGGCGTCGCGGGGGCGGCACCGCACCCCGGCACGGATCCGTCACTCGGGATCGGCGATCGGCTCTCGTGAGAGGCTCTCGGCGGGAGCTTCGGGAGGAGGTGCGGCCGCAGATGGTGGCGCGCTCGGGGATGCGGCGGCGGAGGGCTCCACGGGGTGGGGCAACTTCCCCCGCAAGACGGGCCGCGGCGCGGTCGCGATGGGCGCACCGGACGTCGATGCGGCGGTGTGCGGCGGCGGCGCGGAAGCGCTCGCCGCGGCCGCCAGCACCTCGCTCCGCGCCTGCGCGGTGGTGGTGATCGAGCCACTGCGCTCGGACTGCGGGGCCGCGCTTTCGGACGGAGGGGCCGCCGCGGCCTCGATCGACGGCGTCATCGCTGGCCGCGGCTGATGGCCCCTCGCGGCGCCCATCCACGAAAGCGCGCCGACCGCCGCCATCGCCGCGAGCGCGCCCCCCGCGAGCGCCCACGATCGCCCACGCTTCGGAGCGGTGTCGATCGGATCGCTCGTGAGCCACGGGACGGGCGTGTGCTCGTCGCGCGGCTCGACGGTGGTCGTGGTCGGGGCGTGGCTCGCGGCCAGGAGCTCCTGCACCACGACCGCGTCCAGGCGCTGGGTGGTGGTGCCCGCGCTCGCCGGGTCATCGTCTCTGTTCGCGCGTGAGGGGCGAGGGGCGGGCTCCTCGTGATCGGCCTCCTCGCGCATCGCGCGCAGCGCGTCGGCTGTCTTCGCGGGAGCGCGCAAGGTGATCGGCGCGGCCTGCGCCGGCGCGGGCACCACCGGGGTCGCGATCGCCCCGCGGTCGTTGCACTCCGCTTCGGTCTCGGCGGCGGTGGCGGCGTGGGCGCGCAGGGCAGGGGTCAAGCGCGTCGCGAGATCCGCGATCGACGTCGCGGGCCGCACTGCCAGCGAAGCGAACGCGTCGAGCACGGCGTCGGGCAGGTCCGTCGCCGGGTCCGCCCACGGCAGCTCGTCCGTGTCGGCTTCGCGCCCGCCGAGGATCTCCCAGAACAGCGTGGTGGGGTGGGCCGCGCCCTCGAGCGCCCGCGCGATCGCGCGCCGGTTCTCGACCCGACCAGATCCGTCGAGCTGCACCAGCGCGAGGCGGACGCGAGCCCCGCGCACGGAGTCGAGCGGCGTCGTGCGCCGGGCGAGGCACTCCACGACGTCGAGGGCGACCCGCGCACGCACGCCAGGCGCGACCCTCCGCTTCGCCTCGATGAGGGCGAGATACGACATGACGCGGTCCCCTCGATGCACGCCCGAGGCCACGCTGCCGCTTCGCCGTTTGGGCGGGAATTCAGGCTCCGAGACGCGATCGGGGTGGACGCGCTCGCGTCCGGTGGACCCCTGCAGGAGCGGCACGGGCTCGCAGGCGTGTACCATGACGGACGTGTCCTCGATCTCGGTGAGCACTGTCCTCATGGCAGTCGCGCTCTGCGGTTGCATCGCCGTCGTCGACTTCGACTACGGCGGCGCAGGCGAAGGCGGAGCCCAAGGCCTCCCGGGCGGAGGTGGCAGCGGCGTGGGAGGCGCCGGCTGCGCGGCGGCGGATCTGGACTCCGACCCGGAGAACTGCGGGACCTGCGGCTTCTCCTGCGGCACCGCGGAATGTGCGGCGGGCCGATGCGCGGCGTCGCTCTCGTTCGACTCGTCCATCACGAGCCTCATCGTCGATGAGGACCTCATCTATCTGGTGACCTCGGGCCCGCCGACCGTCTACTCGGTTCCCCTCGACTTCACCTCCGGCACGGTGCCGAAGGCTCTCGGAGCGGCCGGCAACGAATATGGCGACTTCGCGCGAGGGACCGTCGGCGAGAGGCACATCTACTTCGCGGGTCAAGAAGGGAATCAAATCCACACCTGCAACCCGAGCGGATGCATCGAGGATCCAGCCACGATCGATGCGCTCCAACAGCACATCAACGGGATGGTTCCGCTCGGCTCCACGCTCTATGTCATGTCTTCGAGTCCAGAGAATCTCGTCGGGAGCGTCCCCATCGACCCGAGCACGGGAGAGCCGACCACTGGCTTCGAGCCGCTCGTCACGTCCATCCCGTCGATCATGGGAGATGGTTTGCGCGACCTCCGCTTGTTGCCCGGCTCTCCGGATCGCTTGCTGTTCAACAGCGCCGCATCCAACGGGTGCTTCTACGCCATCGACGTGGATGACGCGCCGGGGTCCGTCGACTGTGCCTCACCGGAGCTCGACATGGTGCGCTTCACGGTGACGCCCGACGGCCGGATCGTCGCAGGCAGCACCGCGTCCGTGTTCCTCGTGGACGCAGATACGTTTCAGCCCTCGCCCCTCTCCGACGAGATGAAGGTCCCCCTCTCCGCCGACACGACCTGGGCCTTCGCGGCGTCCATCGTCGACCCGTCGCGTCTCCTCGCGAAGCGCCTCGATGGCTCCGGCGCTCCGATCGAGCTCCCGCTCGCCTCCGCCGCCGTGGCCGCCGTCGACTCGAGCGACGCGCGCTACGTCGTGTACGCGGGGGGCGGGATGCTGCGTCGCGAGCCCAAGCCCGCGCCTTGAGCGCTCATCCCTCGTCCTCCTTGGCGAGGGACTCGTCCTCCTTCGCGCGGCGAGAGCGGCGGCGCCTCTTGATGTCGTGGCGGTGCTCCGCCTCTTCCACGGAGTGCGATTTGGTGAGGACCTCGTCCTTCTTTGCCACCGCCGCGAGCCGGCAATAGTGCTTGTGGAGGATCTCGAGCTCGCGCTCGCTCAGGCTCTCCACGTCGATGAGGCGATTGCTCGCCCCCTCGATGGCGGCCACGATCTCGTTGAGCTTGAGGGCGACCGCCTTCGAGTCTTTGTTCTGGGCGCGCTGGATCAAGAACACCATCAGGAACGTGACGATGGTGGTGCCGGTGTTGATCACGAGCTGCCACGTGTCCGAGTAGTGGAACAGCGGGCCGGTGACCGCCCACCCCACGATGACGAGCGCGGCGACGACGAAGGCGGCCGTGCTGCCGGTCGCGCGCACCACCGTGGATGCCGCGCGCTCGAAGATGCTCAGGGAGGAACGCATGCTTCGTCGTCGCACGCGTCGCGCGCTCATCACAAGCTCCGAGCGGGCACCGTGGCGACGTGCCTCACCGCACGATCGCACGACAGGCGATCGCGGTGAGGGCGACGGAGACGAGGACGACGGTCAAGGCGAGGCGAGGGTGACGCTTCGCCGTCTCGAGCCCGAACGCGACGAAGCCCCCGGGAGCGAAGGCCCGAAGGGCGTCGAAAGTGGCGAGCGCGGCCGGGGTGCCACGCGGAAACGCGAGGTAGCGCGGCTCCCATCCGTGCGGATGGAGGCGCTTCTTGAAGGCGTGCACGCCCGCGAAGTTGTAGAGCCGGCGGCTCGCGCTTCGAATGAGGGCGAGGACGGGGACGACGTCCCCCGCGAGCGGGGCGAGCCCCAGCGTGGCCATCTCGCTCCCGCTCGCGAGCATGGTTCGAAACAGGGTATCGACGATGAGCTCGGCGGTGCCGTTCGGCGCGCTCGGCGCGCGCATCACATGCTCGAGCAACCACCCGCGCCGAGCGGGGATGGGGGTCGCGGTCGCGAACGCGACGACGTGCCCGTCTTGCTCGGCGACGACGTAGAGCCGCTCCTCGCGGAGGGCGAACGGGTGCACGTCGACGAGGAAGGCCATGGGCGCGAGGGGCCGGCTCGCGAGGGTGCGCTCCACGATCCGCTGCATCTCGCCCCGGAGCGGGCTGTTCGGGCCGAGCTCCTCCGCGCTCGCGACGCGGGCGCGGACGCCCTTCGCACGGGCGCGTCGGAGCTGCTCGCGAAGCCGGCGATGCTGCGCGAGCACCTCCGTCCAGCGCGCGAGCTCCCAGCGAGGCTCCTCGCCGATGAAGAGGGTCTCCACCCCGGGGGCGTCGCACAGCGAGGCGTCGACGTTGAACATGCACGCGCGCCTTCGACACCGTCGCGCCTCTTCGAAGAACGCGCGCGCGACCTCGGCGCGCCGCGGGAGGGGGGCGATGGGCGGGCCGGCGGCGACCCACGCCCCGCCCGTATCGACGTAGGCCACGCACGCGTCCGGCCCGAAGAAGCGCTGCTGCATCCCGGGCTGCAGGCCCTGGAACGAAGCGCTCGAGTCGGCGACGCTCCGCACGAGCGCGAGCGCGGATGGGACGGGAGCGGTGCTCACGGGCGGCGCCGTCCCGCGCGCGACCGCTTGGAGGTCCGCCCGTCCTCGAGCAGCATCGTGGGGGCGAGGGCGTCCGCGCCCACGTCGCGGACGAAGCCTTCGAGGGCGCGCGCGAGCTCTCTTCGGCGCCCCGCCGGCATCGCGACGAGGGCCTCGATCCAGGCGGCCTGCGCGGTCCGCGGCCTCCGCGCGAGGGCGCTCTTCCCGCGGCGCGTGATCGAGATCTCGGCGCGCCTCGCGTCCTTCTCCGAGCGGCCGCGGGCGGCGAGGCCGAGCTCGACGAGGGCGGCGACGACCACCGAGACGGAGCTCGCGTCCGTCGTCGTCTCACCCGCGAGATCGACGATGGAGCAGGGCCCGATCTGGCTCAGCTTCTCGAGCACGAACAGGCGCGCGCCGCTGAGCCCGGTGCTCGACTCCGCGCGCTTGGACGTGACGCGAAGCATCCGCACGAGGCGACGGAGCGCGTCCATCACCCTCTCGACGTCGCCTCGGTCGCGGGTCGCGGATCCATGGGAGACCATGGTTTTCGCAACCCTAGCACGCGCTCGTCGCGGGGCCGACGACGATGGGAGCGTGCGAGCTTCAGCGAGCGTTCGATCTACCGACGCGCGGCCGAGGTCACGGGCTTGCTCGAGGCGGCCGCCTCTCCGGTGAGGGCGGGATCGGCGGGGGCGAGGACGCAGTCGGAGAGCGCCGGCTCGTACCCGAACGATCCGTCGGTGGCCTCGCGGAGCTCGACCACCCCCTCCGCCACGACCATCGACGGAGCGGCCACGCCGGCCCGCTCCTCGCGCCGCAGCGCGCACGCGACGGCCGGCTTCCTCTTCTCGGCGGACGGGGCGAGGGTCGCCGATTCGGACGCGACCTTGTGGTCGCCCGCGGACATGCTCGTCGAGGAGATGTCGAGGAGCGCCCCCAGCACCCGCACCCGCTTTCCCTTCCACTTCGATCGCGCCTTCACCGCGAGATCGACGAACATCTCGAGCGGCACCACGCTCCCCCCGGTGGGCGGCCCGGCCGCGTTGCCGTCCTCCGGCGGACCGAGATCGACGCCCGCGGCGCCCATGCACGAGCGGTAGGCCTCCGCGTCCCCGGCCCTTTCCGTCACCGCCGCAGGCAGCACCAGGCCGACGAGGTCTTCCTCCGTCCGCGCCACCTCCAAGAGCGCGCAACGGGAAGGTTCGATCGCGACCCAGACGCGGGTGCCGTCCTCGCGCACCCGCGCGGGCTTGCCGACCTGAGCTTCGAGCTTCGCGAGGGCGGGGCCCCAGCGCTCACCGGGAGCAGCCAACCCCTGCGCCGCGAGCAGGCGCTCGATCGTGACGGTGCCGGTGAAGGGAGGGGGCGTGCGCGCGGAAGCGCTCGACGAAGCGCCGGCCTTCTGGGACGGCCCCGAGCACGCGACCTCCGCGAGGCACGCGAGGGCGAGCGTCAGTGATCGCAGGTGCAGTCGACGCATCCGCCGTTCTCGCAGCATCCGCCGCAGCGCCGCTCCACCTTCGATCGGAGGGCAGCGCGCGCGCGGAACAGCCGAACTCGCGCGTTCGTCGGCGAGAGGCCCGACTCCTTCGCGAACGCGGTCACCGATGCGCCGTCGAGCTCGACGCGGCGGAGCACCGTCTCGTACTCGGGCTTGAGCGACTCCGCCTCACGGGTCACGCAGGCACAGGGGCGCGGCGCTCGCTCGACGGCCTCCACGTGGGGGTGCGACTCGGCGACGACGGCCTCGTGGGCCTTTTTCGCCGTCTGGTCGCGCCGGCGCTGATCGATGATCCGGCGCTCGAGGATCCGGTAGAACCAGGCGACGGCGTGGGCTCGGTCATCGAGGCCGGACACGTGGGTGGTCGCCTTCGCGAGCGCCTCCTGGAGCGCGTCCTCCGCGGCCGCGCGGTCCCCCAATCGCTTCGTCGCGAAGGCGAGGAAGTCGGCGCGCCGCGCGAGGATCTGCTCGAGCGGGTCGTGGGTGGGCATCGACTCGGCCATCGAACGCAGCGTGAGACCAGGGAGGCTCGATGTCAACGTGGTGTCATGGCGCGTATCCGACGCCGAAGCCGAGCTGCCGGAAGCCACCCGTGAAGATCCCTTCCGGCCGGCGCGATGCCACGTACGGCCGGTCGAGGAGGCTCTTGCCCGTCGCCATGAGGTAGAGCCCCGTCTTCGCCACCCGATACCGAAGCGACACGTCGACCGCGTCGTAGGCGTCGATCTCCCCCACGCGTCCCGATGCGTCGGCCAGCACCGTGTTCTCGTCGTCGGAGTACTGCGATCCCACGCGTGTGTACGAGAGCTCCCCGACGAGGCCAATCGTCGGCGCGCCGACGTCGAGGGTCGCCGAGAAGGTGTACGCGGGAGCGTAGGGCAGGGTGTTGCCGTCGTTCGGGCCGCCGTCGAACGTGGCGTGGAGCACGCCCGCTCGCGAGCCGACGTCGACGAGGGCGAGCTGGTCGAGCGACGCGAGCTTCATGATCTCGATCCGGAGCGACCCCTCGCCGCCGATGCTCTTCGTGGCTCCGCCGTTCACGAGCTCCGTGCCCCCCGCGAGGGTCGTGTTCGGGACGATCTGGTTCTCGAAGCGCTGGAAGAAGAACGCGCCCTCGAGGGCGAGGCCGCGGACCGGCGTGCTCCTCAAGCCCGCCTCGTAGATCGTGCTGCGCTCGGCGCCGAGGAGCTCGCTCTGCCCTTGCGCGCCGATGGCGGCGGTCGCACGCGGCGGCGCGAAGCCGAGGTGCACGCCCCCGTAGCCGTGGATCTCGGGGACCCCGATCGTCATGCCGATCCCGGGCACGACCCCGACCACGTCGCTCGAGCCCTCCCCGAAGGGAGCGCCGCCGGCCGTGAGCTCGACGTCGCGGTCGTAGCGCGCGAGCTCGAGGCGGACGCCGGGGGTGACCAGCAGCCACGGGCGGAACGCGAGCCGGTCTTGGGCACAGGCCGCGAACGCGAACGAGCGGTGGCCCTCGCTCGCGGTGAGCTCCCCGGCCTGCGCGCCCGCGTGCGCGCTCTCCCGCTCGTCCAGGCTCGCCCCTTCGGCGAGCACGCGGAGGCCGGCGTCGAGGGTGTGGTGCACGCCCGCGGTGTCGAAGCGGGCGGTGAGCCGGGGCTCGAGGCCAGCCGTCCAATAGGCGCGGTCGAGGATGCGAGAGGCGTCTTGGAAATAGACGGCGCCGAATGGCAAGTCCGGGTCCCCGACGATGCGCGTATATCGAGCCTGTGGATCGGGGATTCGATCATAAAGGACGCGGGTCCATACGCGGGCCGTGTACGAGCCGTACCCCAGGATCTTCAGCGAAACGGCGGGGGTGAGCTCGAAGAGCTGGGTATAGACGGCGTCGAGCCTCGTCAGCTCGAGCCGACTCTCTGGCGAGATCGTCGGGCGATCGGGGGCGGCGTCGAACATGCCGCGGGTCAGACCGACGTCCTCGCTCACCGCCCGCGTCCGATGGGCGGCGAGCTTCAACGTCGCCTCTCCCCTCGCCCCGGTAGGAAAGGCGACCTTGGCCATCGCGTCGAAGTCGCGCGACGGCTGATCTCGCGGCCCGTCGGAGCCTTTGACGACGATATGGGAGAGGACGCGGACGGGGCTTTGGTCCTCTCCTACCGAGATGGCCGTGCCGAACCGACCAATCTGTCTCACCGTCCCGTTCTCACCGATCTCGACGGACGCGTTGCTCTCGGTTCGATAAGGGGGAGACCAGGTGGTGAAGTTGACGACGCCGCCGATCGTCTGAGGTCCGTAAAGGATGCTCCCCGATCCTTTGATGACCTCGATGCTCGTCACCCGCTCGATCTGAATAGGAAAGTAAATGTCGGGCTCGGCATATGGATTGATGGCGAGCGGGACGCCGTCCTCGAGGACGAGCAGTCGCCGGCTCCGCCCCGGATCGAGCCCGCGCACCCCGATGTCGAGCCTGCCCCCGCCCGCGGAGTCCTGTCGAACTGCGAACCCGGGGATTCGCCGCAAGAGCTCGGCCGCGTCAGCCGGATTGGCGCGCTCGATCTCGTCCTTGCCGATGACGGTGGTCGTCCCGGGGATGCGCTGGATCGCGTCGGCGCCATCGCCCACGATCGTAACCTCGATGGGCTCTTCGGCGCGCCCCGGTCGGGTCGCGACCGCGATCCCGAGGGCGAGCGCCCCGACCGCGAGGTGTCTCGCGTGGCCGCTCAAGGTGCCTTACAGACGCCCATGCCGTTGCAGCCGGGCGAGGGGAGTGGACAATCTTTGCTGGAGTCGCACGGGACCGTGCAGTGAGGACCCTTGGCATTGAATTGGTAGCAGAGGCCACTCTCGCATTGAGCGTCCTCTTCGCACTCGGACATGAACGGCAGGAGGGGGATGGCGCCCCCTGCGCCCCCTGACCCGCCTTCGCCTCCTGCGCCATTGCCCCCCGCGTCGTGGGCGCCCGGGACGGTTCCGCAATAGGCGCAGTCGCCATATCCGGCGCCGTCCGCCGCGCATTGGGAATAGCCAGGCCGACCGTCCGCGCAGTCGCACGGCGCGTAGTCGCCGGGGAAGCATTGGCGCTCGTTCGACCCACAGGAGAGGACGAGGCTGCCCGCCCAGGCGCCCAGCGAGAAGACGGCGATGGAGGAGAGGGATCTCTTCATGGCTCGATGAACACGCGGACGTGCTCGACCTTCTCGACACGAGGCACCGGGTCGCCCCGGCGCCCGAGGCGGCCGCCTCGGCCGTGATATTCGGGGAAAGGCGCCTTCGGATCGATCATCGTCGCGACGAGCTCCTTCCTCCGCGAGAGGAGGAGGACGGGGACCAGATCCGGCTCTGCTCTCATCACGACCTCGGGCCCGTGGCTGCCGGAGACGGCCAGCTTCGCCCCGGGCCGCTCGGCGGGCGCGCCGACGAGAGAAGACAAGCGCCACGCCCGGAGCGCCCCGTCCTCGAAGTCGGGCTTGCGGGCGGCGAGCATCGCCGCGTCGATGCTGTTCGCCTCTCGTCCGTCGACCGTCACGCGGATCACGAGCGCGGACGGAATGGTGTCGTCCTCGCGAGGCGGGGGGCGCGGGGTTCGCTTCGCGTCGCCGCCTTCGCTCGGCTGCTGGCAGCCGAGCAGCAAGAGCGCGGCGAGGGTGCCGTTGGCGAGGGGTCTCCGCGTCACGGCGCGCCCTCCAACGTCTCGCGAGGCGCGCCGACGGCGACGACCCGCCCGCGCTGCATCCGCATCGCGCGATCTCCGAGGGCGATCGCCTCCGCGAGGTCGTGGGTGACGTGAACGACGGGGATCCCGAGCTCGCTCGCGAAGGCCTTCAGGTCCGGGGCGAACTCCGCCCGCAGCGACTGCTCGAGGGCGGAGAAGGGCTCGTCGAGGAGCATCACGCGGGGAGCCATCGCGAAGGCTCGCGCGAGGGCGACGCGCTGTCCCTCGCCTCCCGAGAACGTGCGCGGGCGGCGATCGGCGAGGTGCGAGGCTCGGAAGCGGGCGAGAGACTCGCGCGCGCGCGCGCGGCGAGCTTGCTTCGAGAGGGCACGGTCGATCCCGAAGGCGACGTTCTCGAGGCCGGTCATGTGGGGGAAGAGCCCCAGCGACTGGAACACGAACGCGACGTGACGCTGGTGGACTGGCTTCTCGACCCCGCGGTCGGAGTCGAGCCAGACGTCGTCGCCCATCGTGACGCGCCCGCGGAGGGGCCGGAGGAGGCCCGCGATGACGTTGAGAAGCGTGCTCTTGCCGGATCCGGAGGGGCCGAAGACGACGGTGATCCCCGGCTCGAACGTGGCCTCCACGTCGAGCTCGAACCCGCCTTTGTCGCGGAGGACGCGCGCCTTCGCGAACAACCCGGGGCCGGGCTCAGGCGACGTCGCGCGGTTTGGCGAGCTTCCCGACGACATAGAGGATCCCGACGGCCAATGCGGTGAGAATGGCGATGAGACCGGTCGCCTCGGCCTCGCGGCGACCTTGGATGGCATCGTAGATCGCGAGCGACGCGGTTTGGGTCTCTCCGGGGATATCTCCTGCCACCATCAGGGTGACCCCGAAGTCGCCGAGCGATCGCGCGAACCCGAGCATGACCCCCGCGACGATGCCCCGGCTCGCGAGGGGAAGGTGCACGGCAAAGAAGGTGCGGGCCGGTCCCGCACCCAGGGTCCGGGCCGCCGCGAGCAACGTCGGGTCGACGCCCTCCAGCGAAGCGCGCGCGGATTTGACGATGAGCGGCAGCGCGCCGATGAGGGCGGCGACGGTGGCCCCGGTGGTGGTGAAGACGATCGTATGACCGAGGGCGTCGCCGAGCGGCGGCACGGCGTGCATCAGCGCCTCGTAGGCGCGACCGATCGCGCTCTTGCGGCCGAGCGCGACGAGCACGTAGTAGCCGAGCACGGTCGGAGGCAGGACCATCGGCGCGGTCAAGAGGGCGTCGAGGACGTCGCGGCCCGGGAAGCGCCTGGCGAGGAGGGCCCCGATGGCCACCCCGAGGACGGTCGCGAGCAGGGTGGCGACGGTCGCGACCTGGAGGGAGAGGACGAGGGGCTCGGTGTTCACTTGGGCCAGCGGGCGCGATGCGATGTCGGGAGCGCTCAGTTCGCGGCCGTCTTCTCCCCCGGCAGCAGGAAGCCGTATCGCTTCATGATCTCGCGTCCCTTCTCGGAGTTCACGAAGGCCTCGAAGGCGGCGGCGCGGTCCCTCGTCTTTCCTTCCGCGCATACCACCATCGCCTGATCGAGCGGCTTGTGCGCCCCCTCTTCGATCACGAAGTAGGAGCCCTCCGAGACGATCGCCAGAGAGAGCGCGACGATCGCCACGTCGGCGTTCTCCGTCTGCGCGAACTGGAGCGTCTGCTGGACGTTCTCGCCGAAGACGACGCGGCTCGCGACCTCGTCCCAGACCCCCGCCGACGTGAGCGCCTCCTTGGCGGCTTTGCCGTACGGCGCGTGCTCAGGATTGGCGATCGCGATCTTCTGGTATCGCGGATCCTTCAGCTCCTCGAGCGTCCTCGGCCCGCCGCCCTTCTTCGTCCACACCGCCAGCCGCCCGCGCCCATAGAGCGCCTTCGTCTCCCTGTCACACTTGCCGCCTTGGGTGACCTCGTCGACGAAGGACACGTTCGCGGCCGCGAAGACGTCGAACGGCGCCCCCTCGATGATCTGTTTGGACAGGAGGCCGGTCGAGCCGAACGTGAAGACGACCCGAGTCCCTGTCTCCTGCTCGAAGGCGTCGCCGATCTCCTTGAACGCGCTCGCCAGATCGGCGGCGGCCGCGACCTTGATGGTCGGCCGGGCGTCCTTGCTCGCCGACTTGCAAGAGCCGAGGGCGCCCATCGAGGCGACGGCGAGGGCGGCGAGGAGTTGCCTGTGCGTCATGGAGCCTCCGCGAGTGTCGGGTTCAATCGAAGCGAGCGGCGCGCTCCGTCGCCTCCGTGACGAGCTTCTTGAGGTCGGCCGCGTTCTTGGGCTTCAGAGCGATCTCAGCGCCTCCGTCGATCTCCTTCACGGAGGCGGTCGTCCCTTCCAGGACGGCGGGGCAGCGACCGGCTTCGGCGCCGGCGCCGGTGCCGCCGTGCGAGCCCTTCTTGGGATTGTCGTGCTTGATCTCGGCGAGCTTCTTGGCTCGATCTCGGATCTCCTTCGTCTTGGCCTCGTCCTTCGCGGTGATGGTGAGGACAATCGATCCTTTGTCCTCTTTGACGGCGGTTTTGGCTCCTTCCACCGCGCTCGGGCAATTGGCCATCTTCCCCCGGCCTGCCTCCTCCGCGCCCGGCTCCGACATGGCGGCGAGGCGCTCTTTCGCCTCTCGGCGGACCCAATCGACCTCTTTGTCGTTCTTGGCGACGACGGTGAACTTCGAGCCTTTGTCGATGTCGGCGACGGTGATCTCGGTGTCGTTCATCACGATGGGGCAGCGCCCCTGCGCCCCGCCGCCGCCGCCGGTGCCGGTGTGAGGGGCCTTCGTCGCTTCCCCCTTGGCCTTGTCGGAGATCTCCTTCGCTCGACGCCGAATCTCTTCGACGTCCTTCGCCTCGGTGGCGGAGACGAGGATCTCGATCCCTTTGGGCGTGTCCTTGAGCTCGGTCTTCGCGTTCGGGGCGGCGTTGGGACAATTGGCCATCTTGCCCTTGCGCTCCGCGCTCTCGTCGCCGGGGCCGGCCGACCCCGACGCGGACGCGGCGGGCGCCGCAGACGCCGAGCCGGACGCGGACGCGCTCGCCTTCTTCTGCGCGCTCGCGGACGTCTTCGCCTTCGCGCTCGCGGTCGCGCTGGCGCTGCCTGTCGGTTGGGCGTCGGAGCCGCAAGCGGCGAGGCTCGCGAGCGCGATGAATGCGAGGATCCTTCGAGTCATGGCGGGGATGGTTTCAGGGTTCGCGGCTTTCGCAAAGCAACAAAGGCGCTCGCTCGAGCGACCGTTCACGAGTCTTTGTAGATGATGCTCCCCACGTCCTCACCCTCGAGGGCCCGCGTGAGCATCCCGGGGACCATGCCGTTGATGATCTGGAGCTCGTGGCAGAAGCGCGCCCGAGCCAGGTACTCGACGACGACGCGCTCGACGGCGAGGTCGGGCAGGTCTCGCGCGAGCAGCTCGCGGGCCCCGATGCGCCGGATGAGCTTGGCCTCGGGGTGCTTCTTCGGATCGTCCTCGTAGAGGCCGTCCTCGTCCTTCACGAAGATCGCCCGCTTCGCCCCCAGGACCTCCGCCGTCAAGAAGACGCCGGAGTCGGTGCGGTGCTGGGGGATGCTCCCGCCGTCGTGGGGCTTCTCCCAGTAGGCGAACGGCGGCATGCCTGTCATGACGGGGATGCAGCCGAGCTTGAAATAGAGCGGGAGCTTCTCGAAGTCGTCGTGGAGGATGAAGACCCCGCCGTGCTTGGCGAGGAGCATCTGGACCATTCGCGCGTTCTGTCGCGGCACGTACCCGCCCAGGGCGGCGAGGACCCCCGTCGGCAGCTCGAGGTCGTTCGCGATCGAGTAGATGTGACGGGCGCGGGTGCCCCCGCCGCAGCAGAGCAGCATTGGGTAGCGGTCCTTCGCGATCACGATCTCGTCCAGGATGGGAAACACCGCCGCGCGGCCGCGGTCCAGGATCGACTGGCCGCCGATCTTCACCACCTTCACGTCCGGCATCATCGCCACTGGCGAGTAGTCGAACGCGAGAGGACGGTCGCTCGTGAGGGTCGCGCCGGAGAGGGCGCTCTCGATGGTGCGTCGATCAGCCACGGCTCACCTCCGAAGATCCCTTGGTCAGCACCGTGCCCACGTCTTCGCCGGCGAGGGCCCGCGCGAGCTGCCCGGGGTACAGGCCATTGACGATCTGGATCGTCTCGACGTGCTTCGCGGCCGGCCAGACCTCGAAGATCTCACGGTCGAGGATGAGCTCCGACGGCATCGACCGACCCAGCTCGTCGAGCGTCGCCCTCGGGATGAGCTTCGCGGAAGGAGACCTCTTCGGGTCGGCGTCGTAGAGGCCGTCTTCGTCTTTCACATAGATGATGCGCTTCATCCCCAGGACCTCGGCGTGCAAGAACAGCCCGAAGTCGGACCCGTGCACGGGGAGCGGCCCTCGCTCCGGGGGAGGCTCCCAGAAGTGATAAGGAGGGATGGAGATGACGATCGGGAGCATGCCGCTCTCGAGATAGAGGGGCAGCTCCCAGAAGTGCTCGCGCTGCATCACGATCGAGCCGTGACGGGCGAGGAGGGCGTTGAGGAAGACGGCGTTGGCCTCTTCCATCGCCCCCACGAGCTGGGCAATCCCTCCCGTGGGGAGCCCCAAATCCAGCGCGACGGAGAGGGTGTGACGTACGCGCGTCCCCCCGCCGACCCCGAGCACCAGCTTGTGTTGCCGGCGCAAGCTGCCAATCGTCTCGACGAGCGGAAGGATGGCGCTCTTTCCTCGATCGAAGATCGACTGTCCGCCGAGGCTGACCAAGGTCACGTCGGGCAGGATTGCGTACTGGCGGTCCTTGCGCGTCTTCGCGAGCACCCGCCTGTCGACGAGGGACTCGCGCATCAAGGGCGACTCGATGTGTGTTCGCCCGTCATCCGAGATGAGCTTGTTCATGTCTGGATTCCTTCACTTCGTTCGAGGGCTCGGGGCGGCCCTTCTTTGCATTGTCCTCGAATGCGCGAATCACCGCCGGGACGATCAGCCCGGCCAACACGCCAAAGGTTACGTGAATGGCGAGGCCCGGGAGCAGGAAGGCGAACGCGACCGCGGGCGGCTGCGCGATGAGGGTCACGGTGAAGATCGCGGCGTAGCGCCCGGTGGCGATGAAGCCGCTCACGATCGCCCAGACGAAGCGCGAAGGGCGACGCCCGCCCCGCAGCACGAACGGGACCACCATGTCGCAGAGGAGGCCGGGGACGACGTGCTTGAGGATCTCGAAGACGCCATACCTCCCGTCCCCAGTGAGGAACGCGACCGTCCCCATCGACAGACCGGTCCACGTCGCCCCGAGGCGGCTCTTCGTCAACATGCTCGCGACGACGTAGAGCGGGGTCAAGAGGACGAGCTTGTGGCCGGGGGCGAACGGTATCGAGGGGAGGATCTTCACCGCCTTGATCCCGAGCATCGCGAGAGAGACCCCAGCGATGACGGCAACGTCGCGAGCGATGCCCCGGTCGCGCTCGGGGAGGTGCTCGGCGACGTGCTGCTCGGCCCGCTCGATCTGGCGGTCGACCCGCCGGGCGATGACGCCGACGTCGCCGCGCGCGAGCCTCCTCACCGCGGCCATGAAGCCTTCGCCAGGCTCTCCATCGCGCTTGTGCCGGCCCCGACCGCCGCCCCCGCCCCC
>JBGAID010000153.1:0-15480 GCA_044225865.1 Polyangiaceae bacterium
CTTCGGCTGCACGGAGAGGGTCACCGCAGGCGCGGTCGCGGCCGCGTCGAAGCGCCCGGTCGGAACGTCGTCGACCTTCGTCCGCGTCGGCGGACCATCCGCCATGTCGACGGGCCCCTTCGCCTCCCGGGTCGGAGGCGCGTCGTCGTCGCGCGCCGGCTCCACCCGCGTGATCGGGTTGTCCTCTGCGGGCGGCTCCGGCACGACCTTCGTCGGCCGCGCTTCTTCGTCCGCGTCCGGCTCGGGAGCTTTGCTCGCCGGGCGCACGTCGCCGAACAAGAAGGTTCGCTGCCGGCGCGGGTGCACCGGCACGACCGTCTCTTCGCTCGAAGGAGACACGTCGCGCTTGGGCCGCTGCTCGGGAGGGAGGGTGGACTCGCTTCGGGTCGTGTCGTCGTCGCGCATCGCGACGCTTTCACGCTCGCCCGGCTCCTCGCGGGTCGTCGAAGGAGGCAGCTCGGAGAGCCTCTTCGCGGGGGCGGCGCCGGATCGATCGAGGCGGGGGGAAGGGAGCGGCGGCGGCGCCGCGGGCAGGCCGATCGTCGTCGGCTTCCGACGCGGATTGGGCGCGGGCAGAGGCGGAGGCGGCTTGGCGTCGGCGGCGCTCGAAAGCTCGCCTGCTCCCGTCGGCTCGGTCGGAGGATCGAGCGGGGTCGTCGGTGCGTCCAGCGTCTCCGGATCCTGGGTGCGGGTCCCGAACTCCTGCGTCTTTCGACGGCGGCCGAGCTTCTCCATGCGCTCGCGAACGCGCCCGTCGGTGGGGGCGGTGCGATGGGCCACGTCGAGGACGGCGAGCGCGTGGTTGATGAGCCCCGTCGAGAGGTACAGATCCGTGATCGCGATCGCGACGTCGATGTTGGACGGGTGACGGGTCCGCGCCTCGTTCGCGAACCCGATGACGAAGTCGTCGGGCAACAGCTTCTGCGAGCCGGCCTTGAGCGCGGCGCGAATGAACATGGCGCACAGCTCGACCGTGGCGTCGACCCGCGGGTCGCTTCGCCAGGCTTCGAGGAGCCTGTCCATTCGCACCATCGAACCGCAAGATACAGGGTCGCGGCGATCCACGCACGAGGACGTCGTGGCCCCGACCGTGGGCGTCCGTCAGGCGACGCCGTAGAGCTTTCGAAGAACGGGCGGCAAGCGACGCGCCTCGCACGCGCTCTTCGCCGACTGCCCTCCGACGACGGAGCTCATCGTGCACGATCCGGCGCGCGGGAGATGATCCATCCAATAGAGCTCGAAGCGGTCGCCCACCGGCAGTCGCCGCAAGAACGGCTCGAGGGGCAAGACCAGGCCTTCGCGCCAGCGCGCGAGGTAGGTCACGTTCGCGAGGCGCACGTCGCTGAGGAACACGATCTTCCTGCGAACGCCGGAGAGGCTCGCCCCGGTGTGATCGATGAACTCGACCGACTGCTGCTCGCCGTACATGTCCGGCTCGGTGGACTCGACCGTGACGAGCGTCCAAACCGAGAGCGGTCGAAGCGCGCGGAGCAGGGTGCGGGTCATCTGCTCGAACTCGGGGAGGTCGGCGTTGGCGCGCGCCTCCGTGTACTGACCGTGCGCGAACGAGTTTCGCTCTGCCTGGAGGAGGTTGCTCAACGTGTCGAAGGTCTGGTTCTCGGCGAGGCGCACGCCGAGGACCTCGCGCGCCATGAGCGCGATCGGATCCTTGCGACCCTCGAGCCCGGTGACCGCGTACCGAGCGAGCTCGCGCCAGGTGCCCAGCGCGTACCCGTCACGGGTCGCGTTTCGCTTCAGGAACTCTTGCATCGAGGCGACCGCGCCCGCGGGCGCCTCCGCCGCCGGCCCGGACAAGAACGCGGCCGAGACCACCGCCGCCATGAACCGCCACGTCCCCTCGAGGACGTCGAAGAGCATCTTCACGCGCTCGACCCCGCTCCGCGCGGAAGAGAGCAGCGCGACCCGACCCGCGATCGGAAAGGGCAGACCGCCCCCGAGGCTCGAGAGCACGCCGTTCGGATCCGCGCACTCGCGCGAGAGGGCCACCGCCCGCTCGATGGGCCCGGGCCCGCCGAGGCCTCCGGATCCGGAGAGGCCGTGGACCTCCCACGACAGCCCGCGAGGCAGCTCTGCGCGCCCATCCACGATCGGCGGGCGCGCGTGCCAGTCACATTGGATCGCGTTCGCGAGGGCGGCCGCGTCTTGCTTTCGAGGGACGGCGGCGCCGATCACGCCGCGCGCGAGCGGCGACACGAGCACCGCCGCGCCCCCCTGCGCCTTGGCCACCGCCGCCAGCTCCTCCTCGAGGCCGGGCAGGATGTGTCGGCCGATCGCGTCGAGGGCGTGCTGCTCCTCGACCCCGAGCAGCAGCAGCACCCGCTTGTCGCTCCGCACCGCCTCGATCACCGACTCGGGAGAGGAGATCTCGACCGCGCCCTCATCGCGGAGCGACATCACCCGACCGCCCTGCGCTTCGTCGCGCACGCCGCCGTCGTCCCGCAGCGCCTGGCTCTTCCGGGCGATGGCCGCGATCGCGAGCTCGAGCTCACGCCCTGCCCCCTCCGCCCCCGTCCCGCGCAGAGGCCACAGCCCGAGGGCGATGTTCTCGGGCGCGACCGCTTCGATCGCGCGCGCGTCGCCCTCGTTCGTCAGAAGCACGAAGACCGTCTGATCCACCATCGCGATCGGCGCCGCGCTCTTCACCCGGTGGGCAGCGACCGCGAACTTCGCGATGGGGGGATAGTCCTTCGTCTCGACGCGGGCGCTCGTCGGCGACCGCATCGACATCGGCGCGCCTGGATCCACGTCGCGCGCCACGAGGAGGAACGCCTTCGTCTTGCGCCGGAGGACGATGGCGATCTCGAGCTCCAGTCCCGCCCGGCCCAACAAGCCGGTGATGGGGTCGATCGCGCCGGCGGGCACGCTGAACGTCACGAAGCGCCGATCCGCGAAGATCGCCCGCATGCTACCGACCACCACGCACGCCCCGTGGACGAGCGGGGCCTCTTCCATCTTGCCCAGCGATCGGGGCCCGACCTCGACGTGGACGCTGCACTCTTCACGCCGCTGGATCCACCAGCGGACCCCGTCGTACCGAAACAACGCCGCGAGGCGCGAGGCGACATCCGGGAAGACCAGGTCGTTCGTCTCCGGACCGACGCTGGGGGCCCGGCCCAGCTTGAGGGGCCGCGTCACCCCGATGTGCCGCTCGAGCCGCAGCTCGTGGACCGAGCCGTCCCGAGCATCGATGCGAAGCCGATCCGGCGCATCGACCTCGCCGCGCCAGATCGAGAGCGCCCAAGCTTCTTCCGTGAGCCACAGCGTCGCAGCACCCGTCGTCTGACCAGCGGCCCGCGCGCCGTCGTCGGGATCCGTCGGCATGTCGGGGATGTCCGGGCCCTGTGCGCGGCCGTCCTTTTGGTTCGTCACGATCGAGTGCCAGGGTACCCCAGGACCGCCTTCGTGACGCCCTGATTTAGTCGCGTGGTGGGCGCTATGTTTCCGTAAACCCACGACCGGGTCTCCCCCATTCACGCGCAGGGCTGCGCTTCGCAGCCCGGGCGGGAGCAGCGACGAAGCTTCCGCCGTCTTGCGAGGCAAGTCGGCGAGAAGTGTCGCTGGGTTCGCGGCTATCCGCGAACGCGAGGGGAACAGGGGGGAGACCGGCGGCGCGCATGCGCCGACGCGTGGGGGCATCCCTCGGGCGCTGCCCACCCTCGTCTCGCTTCGCTCGCCGGCCCCTCCCTTGCGGCTTCGCCGCGGGAGGGGCGTGCGCTTCGGATTTCGTAGCGGAGGGGGGCGATGGGTGGCTCAGTGGGGCGGGGGCAAGGCGCAGTGGCCGTTGATGCACTCGTTGGTGTCGTCGCAGCAGTCGGCGGCGGTGGTGCAGACCTCGAGCTCGTGGGAGCAGCCGGAGCCGGTGGTCGTGCAGACGCCGTCGGTGCAGT
Source organism: Polyangiaceae bacterium (assembly GCA_044225865.1). Lineage (GTDB taxonomy): Bacteria > Myxococcota_A > Polyangia > Polyangiales > Polyangiaceae > Xiheicaenibacterium. The sequence continues at coordinate 3,909 of JBGAID010000153.1, forward strand.
AGCCGCCGCAGCAGTCGATGCCGGAGGTGCAGGTCTCGCCGTCGGGCTTGCAGGGGCTGAGCACCCAGAACCCGCGGAGGTTGTCGGCGGGCAGCTCCTGTCCGTCCAAGAAGAAGGCGGGGTGGCTGGCGTCGACGCCGTTGGGGGCGTCGATGTCGATGGCGGCGACCCAGAGCTTGCCGTTCTGACCGTTGTTGTCCATCGACGGGAGGGTGTTGCCGTACGAGCGGTGGGAGGTGAAGACGGCCCAGAAGTAGCCGCCGACCGCGACGGGCAGGACGGTGGGGGCGAAGCTTCGATTCGGATCGGCGGCCGGTAGATAGGTCTGGCCCGAGCCGTCGTAGCCGTTGGCGGCGTCGAGCCGCGCGATCTGCTTGCTCTCGACGTCGACGATGTAGAGATCGCCGGTCGCGCCGCCGTCGGTCTCGAAGACCTCGCTCGAGCCGGCGTGGTAGATGACGCGCTTGCCGTCGGGGGTGAAGGCGGGCCAGCCGAGGAAACGGGTCGGATCGTTGGCGATGTCGGTGAGCCCCGAGAAGGTGTTCGAGGCGTGGTCGTACGCCATCACCGCGAGCGAGTGTCCGCCGCCGGAGTCCTCGTGGTTGAACGCGACCTGCTTGCCGTCGGGAGCGAACGCGGGGTTGCCGGCGTTGGACACGGCGCTGTCCCAGCTCGCGGTGGGGATCTGCGCGCCGGTCGACGTGCTGTAGAGCCGCGAAGGTCCGCCGAACGGGGCGGGCGCCCAGGTGCGGTAGTTGGTCGACGAGATGACGAAGCTCCCGTCGGGGTAGATCCCGCCGTAGGTGAAGGCGTTGTTGCCGAGCGACTTGATCGTCGCCGCGTTGTTGGTGAGGTCGTAGCTCGCGCTCCCGTTGAAGGCGCTCGTCGCCGCGACGAGCGTGGAGCCGTCGGCGCTCGCGGTGTGACAGACGTTCCCGCAGCCGGTCTTGAGCACGGTGGGGGCGGTGGCGTTGGGGAGGAGCTTCATGATGCCGACGGAGCCGAGCCCGCCCGCGAGCATCGAGTCGTACGTCTCGTAGTAGATGGTGCCGCGCAGGCTCCCCTGCGCGATCCGCCAGTGCTCCGTGGCGGGGCCGGTCACCTCGCCGCCCGAGATCTTCGTGACCTCGACCGCGACCTCGGTGTTGCCGCCGGCGGCGAGGGTGAGGGCCGTCCAGAGCGGCTCTGCGAGGGGGATGCGCCCCGGCGAGCTCGCGCCGAAGTACCCCGTGTAGTCGAAGCCGGCGAAGGTGATCTTGAGCCTGACCGCGTCCGGCGCGATGCCGTCCATCTGGAGCGTCGGGGGGATGAGGCCGCGCGGGAAGACCGTCCCGTCGTAGGGATAGAGGAGCTTGAAGGCAGGGTCGGCGGTGCCACCTCCGTCGAGGAGCCCCTGCGTCGTCGTGTCGATGTTCCCGGGGTTCTCCGAGATGACGCAGACTTCGTCCTGGCACGTCCCCGACGCGGCCTCGCACGTCATCGGATCGCAGACGCCCGGCTGCGGTCCGCCGCCGCCCGATCCGCCTTGGGCGAAGCCGCCGCCCGATCCGCCGCCGCCCGCGAACGAGTTGCCCGTGCCCTCACCTCCGGTGCCCTGGCCGCCCGCCCCGGATGGGGTCGTCTCGTTGCCCGGCGCACACGCGGCCACGAGCGCCGCGGCCCCGATGCCCAACCCCAACGCCGCACCCCAAAGCGCACGAACCGCCATGACGACCTCCACTTCCAAGCGACGCGAGCGCGCTAACACGTGCCCCACCGAGCGTCATGAGACCGCGGAGAACGCGAGGAGAAATCGCGATTGGGTGACCGCTCAGTCTCTCGTCGCGGGCTGCGCCCCCGCCGGCACCGGCGCGACGCGCGAAAGGAACGAGAGCACCGGCGTCGTCGCGACCGTCGTCGCGATGGCCATGAGGACGAGCATCGCGAACAGCACCGGCGAGAGGACATGGAGCTCGAGGCCGATGTTGAGGACGATGAGCTCCATCAACCCGCGCGTGTTCATGAGGATGCCGAGGCTCGCCGCGTCCCGCCAGCCGAAGCCGGTGGCGCGAGCCGCGACGAGCGTCCCCCCGAATTTCCCGAGGCTCGCCACGGCGATGATGGCGAGGCACAGGAGCCAGGCGGTCGGCCCCGACACGAGGCCGATCTGGGTCCGCATGCCGGTGTAGGCATAAAACGCGGGCAAGAGGAGGACGACGACGACGTCGTGGAGCTTGCCGCGGATGGTCGCCACCAGCTCCGCCTCGCGGGGGAGGATGGCGCCGAGGAGAAAGGCCCCGAACACGGCGTGGATGCCGATGGCCTCGGTGGCGAGGGCGGAGACGAGCAGCCCCACGAAGACGAACGAGACGAGGCTCGGCGAGAGCCCACCCCGCGCCGCCGCGCGCCGGAAGACCCGAACCAAGAGGGGCCGCACCACGAGGAGCGCCGTCCCGATGTACGCGAGCGAGAGGGCGACCGTGATGAACGCGCCGCCCACCTTCGACTCGACGACCCCGACCACGAACGCGAGCAGGCACCACGCCGTGACGTCGTCGACGGCCGCGCACGAGAGGGCGATCGTACCGAGCTTGCTCGTGTGCATCCCCCGGTCGGTGAGGATCCGGGCGAGCACCGGAAAAGCCGTCACGCTCATCGCGACCCCGAGGAACAGGGCGAAGACGGTGAACGGCACGTCGCGCGTCGACAGGCGCGGATAGAGGAAATAGGCGAGCCCGCCCCCGAGCAAGAACGGCAGGACGATCGACGCGTGAGAGACGGCGACGGACGCGTGGGCCCGCTTCTTGACGAGGTCGGTGTCGAGCTCGAGCCCGACGAGGAACATGTAGAGGATGACGCCGACCTGCGCGACGACCCCGAGCAGCGGCGCGACCGCGGAGGGGAAGATGAAGGCGGTCGCCTCCGGCCAGATCCGCCCCAGCAGCGAGGGCCCGAGGACGATGCCGGCGACGACCTCACCGATGACGGGGGGCTGGTGGATCCGCTTGAACGCAGCGCCAAGGAGCCGCGACAGCGCGATGATGGCCACGAGCGAGAGCAGCACGTGCATCAAGGTCGCCGGCCCGTGGGCCGACTTCGTGTCGCCGAAGGGCGTGCCCTCGGGCTCGGGCGCCGTCAGGCCCCCCCCGGCCAGGATCACCGCATGGAAGAGGAGGCCGGCGACGACGAGCATGCCGATGTAGATGGCGGCCTTCTTCACGCTCATCGGGGTCCATGCTGGACGGGCGGGCCGAGAGGGTCAACGGCTCGGCAGCGGCCGGACATGGATCTCAAAGGGGGGGCGTTCTTCTGTTCGAATCGCCCGGCAGCCCGATAAGCTCGGCCGGGCTCGCCCGCTTGTGAAGGCTCCGAGAGGGGACGCTCCGTGGATGACGAGGAAGGCAGGAGGACGAAGGCGAGCGGTTCCGGCCGACGGCCCGACGCAAAGCCGTCGCGGCCGGCGCGCGCCGGGGGCGGCGCCGACGCCAAAACATTCCCGCCCTCTCAAACTCGTCGGTCGCGGATCGACTTTTTCGACGCGACGAACGTCAATCGTCGCTGACCATAGTAGATTGCTCTGTTCGAAGAGGCCAACCGATGCAGAAGACCAACCGGGACTCGTTGATGGTTCAGGTTCCGCTCCCCGGTGGGCGCGTCGCGCGCGTCCCCCTCGCCGTCCTCGAGTCCTATCACGTCGAGGGTCTGAAGCTCGCCCACGACCTCGCCGCTTCGCTCGACGATGTCACCGCGCACGGGACCGAGATCGACCAGGCCACCGGGACCAACGTCTGGCACACCGATGCGATTTACGGGCCGTGCGAGTTCACGGACGAGAACGGCTACCATCACTCGACGGTGGCGCTCCACTGCCACCCGTTCGGGACGGACTACACGGAGATTCTCTCGCAGTAGACCCGACGATCTCGGGGGGGCGGAGTGGAAGGCTACGAACGACTTGGGGGGGCTGGCTCGAGCGCCGCGCGCGCGAAGGGGCATATGGAGAAGACGGACAGGAGCACGTTGATGGTTCAGGTGATCCTGCCGGGAGGGCGCGTCGCTCGCGTGCCGCTCTCGGTCCTCGAGACGTACCATGTCGAGGGCCTCGCCCCCGCTCATGGGCTCGATCCCGAGAATGACGTCACCGCGCACAACATGGTGATCGATCAGGCGACGGGCGCGAACGTCTGGCACACGGACGCCGTCGTCGGCAGCTGCGAGTACGTCGACGAGGCGGGGGTGACGACGACGACGTACGCCCTGCACTGTCACCCGTTCGGGACCGAGTACACGGAGATCCTCAAGTGAGCGTGGCCCGACCCCTCGCTCGCGCGCGGGCCACGAGCCTCGCGGCGATCGCCGGGCCGATGCTCCTCGCGTCGGCCTGCGTCGCCGATGGTCACCCCCTGGGATCGAACGGCTCGGTCGAGATCGTGATCATGGTGGACGGACCGCTCTACGCGACCGACCTCCTCGACGCCGACGGCAACCCGGTCGGACCGCGCCAGACGCCCTATCAGACGGACATCCTCCTGAAGATCAGCGAGGACGACGAGGTCGGTCACGGCGCTTACGTCCAGGTCCACATCGAGCCCGCGGAGGCCCTCTCCGTGAGCACCGCCCTCGACACCGAGGCGGAAGGCGCGATGCACGAAGACGGCAGCGGCCCGACGTGCGCGCTCGTGGACGGGGCCTTCCGGTGCCGCGGCAACGATGAGGGCTACGCCCGCTTCTCGGTGACGAGCTTCGGCGACTGGCAAGGCGAGGCAAAGATCTTCGTCGACTACGCCGACACCTCCGCCTCGGCGCCGATCAAGATCAACGCCGCCGGGCTGCCCACGGACGCGACGAACCTCCAGATGATCGGGCTCGGGCGCGGGGAGACGATCCCGCCCTCGTACGCGTCCGTGTCGTGCAGCATCGACGAGGTCCCGACGGACCTCGGCTCGAAGTGGCCGGCGGGGGGGATCCGCTCGCGGGAGGTCTTCGTTCGGGCCACGCCACCCCTCGGGTCGCCGGGCATCATCGCGAACGCGCCCGTGATCGTGGAGTCGCTCACCGCCGACGGCGCGCTGTCCCTGAGCGAAGCATGCGGCGACGCCGATCGGCAGACGCGGATCCGACTCCTCCTCGACGAGAAGGGAGAGTCGTCTCGGTTCTTCACCTGCTTCTCCGATCTGGGAGGAGAGGTAGCGTTCGGAGTGACGAGCGGAGAGAAGGAGATCGACTCTTCGCTCCAGCCGAGCGCGACGGTGAGCCCCGAGCCCCGCCTCATCCGCATCGTGGTCTTGTCCGGGCAAGAGGAGCTCGAGCAGTCGTCCTTCCCGGAGCAGGTCTTCGAGGTCAGCGCCTACGACGCCGCCCTCAAGTCGATCCCGATGGACGTCGACCTCACCGTCGAAGGCAGCATCTCGGGCGTCCTCACCCTCACCGAAGCGGCCGTGACCCTCAACGGCGGCGGCCCGACGATCGTCTCGGTCGCCCCCGAAGAGGTGGGCACGGCCAAGCTCGTCGTGCGGCCCCAGCTCCTCTCCAACCCGAAGTGCGAGAGCGACACGGTGACGGTGTTCGCTCCCTGAGATCTCCTGGCTGCGCGCGGCCCGCGGCCGCGCGCGAAACCCGCCCCAACGATTCGAGGGTCCCTGTGAAGTCGAGCCGATCGAGGCATAGCCTCGCGCCGTTTTTCATGTTGCTCGCGATCGTCGCCGTCGCGGTGGTCTCCCCTCACCTCGGGTTCGCGCAGGACGCGGACGACGGGGGGGGAGACGACGACGGCGGGCCCGCCCCGTCGACGCTGAAGGTGAACGGAGCGAAGGGCCCATCTGCCGCCGACTTCAGCGGCCACCTGCAGATCGTGAAGGGCCCGCCGGTGGCGGCCGGGACGATCCCGCCCGGCGGCGCGATCGAGATCTTCCCCGGCGCGCGCCGCACGGCGATGAGCGTCTACACGACGGATCCGGTTCCGATCGAGCGCGCCCGCCGGGGAGGGAGCTGGCTGTGCAAGGACAAGGCTTGCTCCTCCGCGTTCGAGACCACCGGCAACTCGCCGCGCGGCAACCGCATGCTCAAGAGCATCAAGGTGCGCACGCCGGGGATGCCGATGCCGGTCACGATCTGGCGCCGCACCGAGAAGAAGACCCAGCTCGACTTCGACCCGGGGATGCTCTCTCAGTTCTCGTACAACCACGTCTGCGCGTACGCGCCGCTCGAGAAGGACGACGGATCGCCGCCGAAGCCTCCCGGTGAGCTCACCCGCTGTGTCCATGGCACGCCCGTCGCGCCGCGGCCGGATCAAGGCGAGATCCAGCTGGGCTTCGAGTGGCCGCAGGCGGCCGAGTTCGCCGGCTTCAAGTACCTCGCCATCGTCGACTCGTGCAACAACGCCCTCGTCTACCCGTTCTCGCGGACGTTCTCCGTCCCCGCCGTCGACGTCGCGACGGGCGCGTGCAACGGCGCCGACGGCCGCGTGCTCCGGATCTTCCCGAGCGGCAGCTACCTCCGCGTGACCGCCTTCAACCTCGACGCGGCCGCCGTCGACGACATCGTCCAGGTCACCTATCGCGTGCAGGTCCCCGCCCTCGAGAACTACTCCTCCGCCGATCCGGCCAAGCTGCTGTTCCCCGACTTCAAGCTCAACGAGCTCCTCGTCGACTGCGGCCCCCAGCTCTACAAAGGGCCGGTCGACGCGAACGGGAGGCCGGTGAACCCGGGCTCCGCGTCGATGCCCCAGGACGCCAACCAGCCCAAGCGCGAGCCGATCGTCATCGAGCCGCAGACGGACCCGGGGCAAGCGAAGCCGAAGCCGATCCCGGGCGAGGAGCCCATCATCGATCCGGCGACGAACCTCCCCATCCCGAGGCCGGGCGCCCAGAACGAGCCTCCCGCCGGGCCCCCACCCCCCTTCTTGCTCGTGGGCGATCCTCCCTCCGGTCCGCCACGAGGGCCCGCTCCGCCGGGCAAGCCCGCGCCGACGACGACCTTGAGGGCAGGCGTGAACGTGAAGGCCGGCGTCCCGGTGAAGCAGACGCCCGGGAACCCGACCCCTCCGACGGAGGAGGGCATCGGCGCGAAGACGCTGAACCACGGCACCCTCGTCATCGCGCCCGAGCCTCTGCGCGAGGGCAACTGCCGCATCATTTGGAAGTCCCAGCTCCGCTCGCGCCTCAACGTCCCGCTCGCCCTCCACGTGGAGCTGTTGCGCACGGACATCACGGAGGCGGGTGGGGAGCCGCCGAACCTGCTGCCCGAGGACATGACGACGTGGATCGTGACGAAGGACGACTACACCTTCTACATCCCGCCGCTGCGCGCGAACTTCGACGGCAACTCGCGGCTCAAGCTGATCGTCCGCAGCGATCCTCTCAACGCGAACGGCAAGGCGGTGCTCGTCTCCGACGCGGGCCGCGTCGCGGCCGTGCTCCACGATCAGGCCGGCGGTGAGACGGCGGAGTTCGCGCGCCGGACGATCGGCTCGGTGACCATCCACACCGTGCCCCTCTGCGGCGAGAAGAACTTCGAGACGCTCGAAGAGTCGGGCTCCTGCGTGCGCGCCTACCTGACGATCCCGGCCATGCTCGCGACCATCCAGATCACCCGCGCCCCCTGGGTCGAGAAGCCGCTCATCACCCGCAGCGTCTTGAGCGCGGTGGGGGTCGCGCTCGCCTTCGACAGCTACGACCCGGTCAATCGATCCGCGTTCCCAATCGCGGGACAAGTCGGTGGGTTCGTGCAGAACCTCGACGACAACCGCATCGGGCTCATGGCCTACGCCGGCGTCGCCCCCACCCTGCCGATCTTGGGAGAAGGAGGAAACACGACGACGTTCGGGTTCCTCGCCGGCATCGGCATGACGTACATCACCAACAACAACGGCCCCGACGAGGGCTTCAAGCCGACGGCGTTCCTCTCCGTGGTCGTGCAAGTCGGGCAGGCCAACCCCGACATCTCCGCCGACGTCTCCGGGAGATATCGCGGGCGCTGAGCGGAGCGAGCGGGCGCGCGCTCAGGGCGCGCCCTCGAGCCGGGCCTTCGCCCGCTCCGCCGCGAGGCGCTTCTCCACGTCCTCGACGCGCTTCGGATCGCGCTGCCCCGGTGGCAGCGCGTTCGCGTCTTCGAGCTCCCGCTGGAGGGTCGCGATCGCCCCCACGTGATCCCCGGCGGCCGACTGCGCCTTGGCCTTCTTCGCCAGGTAGCCGAGGCGGCGCGGCCCGTACGAGAGCTCGATCGCGCGGTCGAGCGGACCTACCGCCTCCTTGGCCCGGCCCATCTCCAGGAGGGTGGAGCCGAGCCGCGCGTGGGCCTCGTAGCTCTCCGGCAGCTCTCGGATGCGCTGCTCGAACATCGTCACCGCCTCCTGGCCGCGGCCGAGGGCGAGGTACGCGTTCATCCGCTGGTAGTCGTAGGTCTGCGCCTCCGCGGGCGTGCGCGCGGCGCGAGCGGCCGCCTCCAAGAGCGCCAGCCTTCGCTCCTCGAGCGCGCGCGCCTCTGCGTCGTCGTGGCGAGCCCGCGCGAGCTCCGCGAGACCGGCGATCGTGTCGGCGCGATCGTCGACGCTCGCGCCGGACGGAGGAGAAGCGACGAGCTCGCGCAGCCGCTGCTCGACGAACCGCAACGCCTGGGCCTTCGCGTCCTCGTTCGAGAGGTCCTCCGCGCACTCCTTCATGTAGAGGACGAAATCGCTCGGGGCGCTGGAGCCGCTCACCCTCTTCGCGTGCTCGGAGCCGAAGGCGACGCAGCGCTCGGAGTCCTTCGACTCGTAGAGGGATCGAATCGCGCCCACGAGGGCCTCCCCTCTCCGCGCGTCGGGGAGGCGCGTCGCCGCGTCCTCGTAGAGACGCGCCGCTCCGGCGAGATCCTTCTTGCCGTAGGCCTCGTGGGCCTGGACGAGCTCGCGCTCCCCGGGGATGGTCCCCGCTCGAGCGGCGAGGGCCCCTTCGAGCATCTTCGAAAGCTCCTCCAGCGACATCGAGCCGCCGTACATGGCGAGCACCCCGCGCGACCTCGGATCGATGACGAAGAAGGTCGGCCACGCGCGCATTCGATAGCGCTCCGCGAAGCCCTCGCTCGAGGGACGGTCGGTGTCGACCGCGACGAACACGAAATCGCGCTCGAACCGCTGGAGCTCCGGCCGCCTCAACACGACGTCGCGCATCGAGAGGCACGTGTGGCACCACGGCGCCCACGCATCGACGAAGACCAGCTTGCCCTGGTGCTTCGCCGCCTCGAGCGCGCCCTCGAAGTCGTCCTCGACGAAGCGGACCGGATGCGCGGCTTGCGCCGGGGGCGCCGCGCGCGCGGGAGTCGAACGGGTGGAGGTCGGGCCCGTCGAGCACGCCGCGAGCGCGAAGAGGGCCACCGGAGCGGCGCACGACCACGAGCGCATCTCGTGACTGTAGCTGACGATTCACTTTGCAGCGAAAGGCACATCCGGCAAATACTCTCGGATCGATGCGCCTCCTCATCCCCCTGCCCGACCGGGATTTCGACGTGACCGAGGTTTCCGTGCCCTGGCACGTGGCTCGGGCGGCCGGGGTGGAGGTGACGTTCGCGACGGAGCACGGGGACAAGGCCGCCGCCGATCCGCTGCTCCTCACCGGCGTCGTGTTCGGACAGCTCGGGGCAGAGCCCCACGCGAAGTCGCTCTACCGCAAGCTCGAGAACGATCCCGCGTTCGAGAAGCCGATCCGGTACGGCGACATCGAGCCGGACGCGTTCGACGGGCTGCTCCTGCCAGGGGGACACGCGAAGGGGATGAGGCAATACCTCGAGTCGCGCGCGCTGCGGGAGAAGGTGCTCGCGTATTGGCGGCTGCGCCGCCCCGTCGCCGCGATCTGTCACGGCGTCATCGTGCTCGCCCGCACCACGGATCGGGACAGCGGCCGGAGCGTCCTCTTCGATCGGCGCACGACCTGCCTGCCGAAGTACATGGAGCGGGTGGCGTGGCTCAGCACCCGCTGGAAGGTCGGAGACTACTACCGGACGTACCCCGAGTACGTCGAGGACGAGGTGACGCGCGCCCTCGCCCACCCCGAGCAGTTCGTCCGCGGTCCCATCCACCTGTTCTCCAAGGGCACGGAGACGAACGACAGCGCCGCGTTCACCGTCGACGACGGCTACTACATCTCGGCGCGGTGGCCGGGCGACGCCTACAAGCTCGGCCGTCTCCTCGTCGAGAAGATGACGGCTCGCAAAGAGGGCCGCACCCCGGCCGCGAGCCAGCGCGGCGCCCTCGCCCCTCCCCCGAAGGGCTGATCGGTGGAGCGCCGACGCATCGCGCGCGTCGAAGCGCGACGCCTCGACCTGGAGCTCGTCGAGCCGTTCGCGATCGCGTCCGGCACCCAGGAGCTCGCGCGCAACGTCCTCGTCGAGGTCGAGCTCGAGGACGGCTCCCTCGGGATCGGTGAGGCGGCCCCCTTCCCGGCCGTGAGCGGAGAGACCCAGGAGCGCTCGCTGTCCGCCGTCGACGCGCTGCGCGCCCGCGTCGTCGGCCGCGACGCGACGAGCCAGCGCGCCATCGCGCTCGATCTCGCGCGCGCGGCCCCTGGGGAGCCGGCGGCCCGAAGCGGGATCGAGCAAGCGGTGGCCGACGCCCTGGCGCGCTCCGCGCAGCTGCCCCTCTTCGCCCTCTACGGCGGCGCGGAGCGATCGCTCGTGACCGACTACACCGTGACCGCGCGCGATGTCCTCCACGCGCGCGAGACGGCGGCGCGCATCGCCGCTCGGGGCTTCTCGACGCTGAAGATCAAGGTGGGAGGAGCGACGGTCGAGGACGATCTCGAGCGCGTCCTCGCGGTCCGTGACGCGGCCCCCGCCGCGCGGCTCCTCCTCGACGCGAACGGCGGCTACGAGGAGCGCGAGGTGGTAGAGCTGTCGCGGCGCCTCGCGCAGAGGGAGGTCTCGATCGCGCTGTTCGAGGAGCCGCTCGCGCGGGCGACCCCGGAGGCGCTCGCCCGGCTGCGGCGCGCGATCCCCTTCCCCATCTGCGCCGACGAGTCGGCGAGGAGCGCGCGCGACGTGATCGCACTCGTGCGCGCGGACGCCGTCGACGCCGTCAACGTGAAGCTCATGAAGACGGGCCTCGTGGAGGCGCGAGCGATCGTCGAGATCGCGCTCGGCGCCGGGCTCGCGCTCATGATCGGGGGCATGGTCGAGAGCGAGATCGCCATGCTCCACGCGGCCCACTTCGCGGCCGGGCTCGGGGGCTTCGCCTTCGTCGATCTCGACACGCCGCTCTTCATGGCCCGGTCCGCCACCGCCGCCGGCTATCCCATCGACGGAGACCGGATCGAGCTCTCCGCCCGCGCCGCGGGCATCGGCGTCGCGCCTCCGGTCGGGGGCCCGGAATGAAGCGCGCGCCTCTCCCGGGAGCGCTCGCGCTCGTGCTCGCCGCCGGCTGCGGGAGCGTCCGCGTCGAGCAGCAGGAGAAGGTCGTCGTCCTCGCTCCACCCGCCCCCTCCCCCCGCGCCCCCGCTGCGAGCGAACAGCCTCGCGCCGTCCCCCCCGTCCCGAACGAGAAGATCGGCCTCGACGAGGTCGCGTGCGTGCAGCGACCGCCGTGCGTGGAGCTCGCGGCCGCGGGCAAGAGCCTCGCGCTGTG
>JBGAID010000014.1:0-137552 GCA_044225865.1 Polyangiaceae bacterium
AGGTCTCTCGCGGCTTGGGCGAAGGCCTCGTTGTCGTGCATGTCGCGCTCGATGGCCTTGTGCTGGGCCTCCGCGACCTCGGGGGTCGGCGCTTGGACCTTCTCCAGGATCTTGGGGTCGGGGATGCTCTGGCGCGGGCTCACTGGGGCGCTCCGGAGGGGGCCTGCTCAAGCGTACGGGCTCGATGGCCGGGGGGACAGTTCGTGGCGTCCTGTCGAGGGGACGTGTTGAAGCTCGGGGCGGGGGCCGGAGGGGCGACAGGGAAAATGCATGGGGCGCTCTTTTTTCTCCGGCGGGGGGCCGCGGCGGTCAGTGGACGCGGAAGAGGGCGACGTATCCGAGGATGACCGTGATCGCGACGAGGACGGCGATCAAGGCGATGGCAGGGAGGACGCGGCGCGGGTCGGGCGGCTGGTTGGCGAGGGGTGGGAGGGCCGGGTCGGGGACCTTCTTGGGGGGGTTCTTGTCGACGATGGTGCCGCGGGGGCCGAGCTGGGGGCGGCCGCCGCTCTTGCCTTCGCCGAGCTGGACCCACTTGCCGTCGAGGCTGTTGAGGTACCCGGGGGGGCGAATGGCGAGCTCGACGCCGCCGATCTTGATGGTCTCGCCGTCGAAGACGACGTCGTTCTGGATGGCGCGCTTCTGGCCGGCCTCGTCGATGGCGACGACTTTGTTGGAGCTGCCGAGGTCGCGGACGGTGAAGACGAAGCGCTCGCCGCCGGTGACGAGGCTGTATTCGAAGTGGGCGCGCGAGACGCTCTCGTCGAGGATGACGACGTCGGCTTGGAGCTCGTCGCGGCCGACGATGCCGCGCACGCCCATGTCGAAGCGGAGGCCGGCGATGTCGGCGGGGGCGGTGACGACGAGGGTGGGCTTTCGCCAGGGCTCGGAGACGTCGAGCTGCTTGCGCTTGGGGCGCTTGGGGGTGGCGCTCTCGCCGCCTTCTTGGTTGGGGATGGTGTTCTTGAGGACTTGGAAGACCTTGAGGTCTTCGCTGATCGAGCCGGCGGGGAGGAGGCAGAGCTTGGCGTCCCCGAGCTCGAGGATTTGATCGGGGCGGAGGGCCTGCATCTCGATGGGCTGGCCGTCGAGGTGGGTGCCATTTCGAGAGCGGTTCTCGATGGCGTAGACGGGGCGCTCGGGGTCGTCGTTGACGACGCTGTACGAGAGGTGCTCGTTCGAGACGGTGTCGTGCTCGAGCACGACGTTGGCGATGCCGGGGTGGCGGCCGATGACGCCCTCCTTGCCGAGGGCGAAGCGCTGGCCGCGGAGGGCGGGAGGCGCGAAGACGAGGAGGGTGGCGGCGGGGTGAGGCTCGCCGACGGGGATCTTGGCGCGGGGCTCGGGAGGCTCGGCGGGGAGGACGGGCTCGGGGCGGGAGTCGGGGGGCTCGCGTCGATAGATGCCGCGCGACTCGTCCTCGAGCATGCGCTGGGAGGGGACGGTGGCGCGGATGGGCTTGGCGAGGACGGCGGGGACGGGCTCGAGCTTCCAATCGGAGGCGAGGAAATCGCGGAGCGCGTCGGTGAAGGCGAGCATCGACGGGTAGCGCTTGGAGGGATCCTTCTCGAGGGCGCGGCCGAGGATGGCCCAGAGCGAGGGCGGGACGACGTGGGGCGGAGGCTTGGGGACGGGCTCGTGCAGGTGGAGGCCGAGCAGCTGCGCGGCGGGGGGCAGGTGACCGAGCTGGTCCGCGAAGGGCCGGCGGAAGATCATCTCGTAGATGATGCAGGCGAGCGCGTATTGATCGGCGGCCTGGGTGATCGGCTTGCGGCTCGTCTGCTCGGGCGCCATGTAGCCGATGGTGCCGATGGTCGAGTCTTCGTGGCTCGTGCGCGGCGAGTACTCGCTCTTGGCGGCGCCGAAATCGAGGAGCTTGAGGCTCGTCTGGCCCTGCACGTGCTCGACGACGAAGATGTTGTCGGGCTTGAGATCGCGGTGGACGGTGCCTCCCATGTGGAGGGCGTGGAGGGCGACGCCGACGGTGATGCCGTTGTGGAGGGCGACGTTGACCCCCATGGGCTTGCCGGCGATGCGCGCGGCCTGGATGAAGGCCGAGAGCGGGCGCCCTCGGAGGTGATCCATCACGACGAAGTAGCCGAGGCGCTCGTCGAAGCCGACCTCGTGGACGCGGCAGACGTACGGGTTCGAGGGCATGCTCTTCACGAGCCGGCCTTCCGCGTACATGCGCTCGGCGAGGACGCGATCGGTGCGGTACCAAGGCTTGAGGACCTTGAGGACGGCGCGCTCGCGGGTGTCGGCGTGGGTGACCTCGTAGAGCCAGGAGAGGCCTCCCTCGGCGAGCGGACCGAGCACGAGGTAAGAACGGAAGCGCTCGCCCGCGGTGAAGTCATTCGGGGCGGATCGCACCGGCGTCTTGGGCCGGGGCGGCATCGCGGCTGCCTTCGCATCGAGGGCGCCGAGATCGATCTTGGGCGGCTCGAAGGGGGTGGGGTCGTCGTCGGGGAGGGAGGCGCGCGCCTCGACGTCGTCGGAGGAGACGCGCTCGGTGGGGGCGACCTCGAGCGCGCCGATGTCGGTGTCGGCTCCGATGCCCATCGTGACGAGGACGTCGCCGCGCGGGGTTCGGATGGTGTCGCTCGAGGGCGGGGGCTCGCGGAGGACCTCGCCCGAGATGACGTCGTTCGAGGTGGGGAGATCCGTCGCGATGGGCGCGGGCTCCGGCTCCGCGAGGGCGGTCGCTTCACTCGACGCGCGGACCATCGGCACGGCAGCCATGGGCACGGCAGCCATGGGTACGGTGCCCCGGGGGCTCGAGGTCGGCAGCGTGCCTCGAGGTCCCTTGGGGCGGGTCGCGGGCTCGTCTTTCGGGCCGCTCGGTCGCTGCGTCATCGATCTCCACCACCCCTCGGAGCGCAGGCGCGCTCCGAGCCCAACTTCATCCTGGGGGGAAGCGTACTAATGGGCCGTCTCCGGGCGCAATTGCTGAGGCGTTCCCACCGCACGTGAAGCTCGATCGCCGCAGTGCTCGAGCAGCTTCAGCGTGAGGACGGCGAAGATCACCGAGGCGATCCAGATCGCCACGCGGAGGGCGCGGCCCTTCGCGGGCTCGGGAGCGGGGGGCGGCACTGCGGGCGCGGAGGGCGCGGGAGGCGCCGCGGGCTTTCCGAGGATGGCGCGCGCGAGGGCGGGATCGTTGACGGTTTCGCGGATGGCCGGGCGAGGTGGCGTCATCTGCGCGAGCTTCATCGTCGGGGCTCGACCGCGAGGCCCCACGGGAGCGTCGTAGCGAAGGACGGGCGGCTTGGGGACCGCCGGCTTGGTGGGCTCGAGGTCCGAGGTGGGGGCTTCGTCGGCGATCGAGGGGGCGGAGGGCGCGGGCGTCGCGCCGAGGACTTGCGTCTTCCGCATCGGGGAGGTGGGCACGCGCTCGTCGAGCGCGCCCTGAATCGGCTCGATCGCGTCGAGCATCGCCTTCGCGCTGGGGAAGCGCTCGCCGGTCGCCTTGGCGAGGGCGATCGCGACGATGCGGTCGATGGCGAAGGGGACCTCGGGGCGGAGGCTGCTCGGAGAGGGAGCGGGCTGGACGAGGTGCGCGCGGAGGAGCTCGTCGAGGCGGCGCAGCGGGAAGGGGGCGCGGCCGGTGAGCAGATAGTAAAGGACGCCTCCGAGCGCATAGATATCGGTGCGGCCGTCGAGGGGGGCGCACCGGATCTGCTCGGGAGAGAGAAAGAGGGGCGTGCCGAGCAGGAGGTCGGGCGCGGTCGGGGCGGCCTCACCCGCGATGGCCTGGGCCGACTCGGTGACGAGCTTCGCGATGCCGAAGTCGAGGATCTTCACGACGCGCGGGGCGTCGTCGCGGGCGGGCTCGCAATAGAAGATGTTGTCGGGCTTGATGTCGCGGTGGACGAGGCCGGCCTCGTGGGCGGCGGCGAGGCCGCGCAGGATCTGAGCCGTCACCGCCAATGCCTCGGCGAGGGGCAGCGGCCCGCGCGCCTGCACCTCGTCCTTCAGGGTGCGGCCGCTGAGGAACTCGGTGACGAGGAAGGCACGGCCGCTCTTGGTGGCGCCGAAATCCCGGACCTCGAGGAGGTTCTCGTGATGGATGCTGCGGAGGAGGCGGCCTTCGATGCGGAGGCGGCGGGCGAGCTCGGAGGCGAGAGGCTCTTCCTTGGGGTGGACGAGCTTCATGACCGAAGGCCCGCCGAGCTCGCGGTGCTCGACGAGGATGACCTCGGCGTGGGCGCCGGCGGCGAGGGCGCGGACGGGACGATAGAGGGTGGGCTCGAGCTCCTGCTGAAGGGTGAGGGGGGCCATGGACACCCTCACCTCGGAGGCTCGCTTCCAACCTGGACACGGAATCGTCTCGACCGCGGAATTTGCGGTCGATCGTCCGGTCGACAAAACACCCGCGGTGCTGCGTTGCCGCGGCGCAAGAGCACCGGTACGTAACGAGAACGGTCGTGCTCATGATGGAGGGCTCGGGTGAGTGAGGGGGAGTGCGTCGAGACCGTCCTGGTCGTCGACGACAATGAGCCGAATCGGATCCTCGCGCGCGACACGCTCGTCGACGAGGGGTTCGAGGTGCTGCTCGCGAAGGACGGGCCCGAGGCGCTCGCTCTGTTCGCGGCCCATGAGCCGGACTGCGTGGTCCTGGACGTGCGGATGCCGGGGATGGACGGCTTCGCGGTGTGCGAGAAGATCCGCGTCACCCATGACCGCTCGAGGGCGCCTGTCCTCTTCCTCACCGCCCTGCGCGACGTCGACACCTTCGATCGCGCGCTGCGCGCGGGCGGCGATGACTTCCTCACGAAGCCGGTGAGGCCGGCCGAGCTCGTGGTGCGCGTGCGCAGCGCCTTGGAGCTGAGGAGGTTGAACGCGGAAATCGGGGCGCAGTTCGAGGCGATGAAGCGGCAGCGGGACGAGCTGATCCGCCTTCACCTCCAGAAGGAGCGCCTCATCGCGTTCGTCGTCCACGATCTGAAGAACCCGGTGGCGGCTCTCTCTCTGCACGCCCAGCTCCTCTTGCGCGAGCGCACGCTGAGCGACGTGGGGCGCGAATCGGCGGAGGAGATCATCGGAGAGGCGCAGCAGCTCAACCGGATGATCATGAACCTGCTCGACCTCGCGAAGGGGGACGAGGGGCGGCTGGTGGCGCGCCGCAAGCGGGTGGCCCTCTCCTCCCTCGTCGACGCGGTGTTCACGGAGCTCGCCCTCCACGCGGCCGCGCGCGAGGTGGAGCTCGTCAAAGGCACGGTCGTCCCCCACGTGGAGGCGGACGAAGATCTCTTGAGGCGCATGCTCGCGAACCTCGTCGACAACGGGCTTCGGCACGCCCCCCGGCGGACGAAGCTGTTCGTGACGGCGCACCCCGCCGAAGATCGCGCGGTCGAGGTGCGCGTGGTCGATCAGGGCGCGGGCATCGCGCCCGACCATCGCGAGCGGGTGTTCATGCCGTTCGAGCAGCTCGAGGTGACGAGCGAGCGGCGCGGCAGCGGCGGTCGGGGGCTGGGCCTCGCGTTCTGCAAGCTCGTGGCGGAGGCCCACGACGGTCGGATCTGGATCGAGGACGCGGATCCGGGTGCGATCTTCTGCGTCCGGCTCGCGGACGCGCTCGAACGCTGAGGGCCCCTCAGTCCGCGGGGCCGAGCACGACCTCGAGGGCCGACTCGAGCTCGTCGACCTTCACCGGCTTCGTCAGGTAGCGGAAGAAGCCGGCCTGCTCGCCTTGGTGTCGGTCGCGCTCGGAGGCGGCGGCGGTGAGAGCGATGACGGGGATCGCGCGGGTCTTCGGATCGCGGCGGAGGAGGGTGAGCGCCTCGACGCCGCTGATGCCGGGGAGGTTGATGTCCATGATGACGACCGTGGGCTGGATGGTGCGGGCGAGCTCGACCCCCGCCTCCCCGCTGGGGGCGACGATGAGCTCGATCCCGTCGAAGGAGCTGAGCAGGTCGCGCATGAAGACGACGTTGGCGGGGTTGTCCTCGACGTAGAGGACGCGGCCGCGGCGCGAGCCGTCGAGCACGGGAGGGCGCGGTCGCGTGTCGGCCTCACGCGGGAATTCGGGGAGAGGCAGGTACTCGGGCAGGTCGACCCAGAACTCCGAGCCGACGCCGGGCGTGCTCTTGAAGCCGACGTCGCCGCGCATGATCTCGGCGAGCCGCTTGGAGATGGCGAGGCCGATGCCGGTGCCCTCGATGGGGCCCGTCTCTTGGCCCGCGCGCTGGAATGGTTGGAACAGCTTGTCGTGCTTGTCGACGGGGATGCCGTGGCCGGTGTCGGAGACGGCGATGCGGATGCGACCGTCGGCGTTGGACGAGACGATGAAGCGCGCCTCGCCGCCCTCGCGGTTGTACTTGATCGCGTTCGAGCCGAAGTTCATCAGGATCTGTGAGAAGCGGGTGCGATCGGCGACGACCATCGGCGAGCCCTCGTAAGGAGCGATGGTGATCCGGATGTTGGAGCGCGCGGCCGCCGGCTCGAGGGTGGCGCGGACCTGACGAAGGACGTCGTCGACGCCGACGGGCTCCGAAGAGACGGAGATGCGGCCCGCCTCGACGCGCGACAGATCCAGGATGTCGTCGATGAGGTGGAGCAGGTGCTCGCCGCCGCGGAGGATCTGCTCGACGCGCTCCTTGTGGCGATAGGAGAGCGGCTCCTTGCGGTCGCGGTGGAGGAGCTGGGCGAAGCCGAGCACGGCGTTGAGCGGGGTGCGCAGCTCGTGGCTCACGCTGGAGAGGAACTCGCTCTTCGCTGCGCTCGCGACGTCGGCCGCCGCGCGCGCGGATCGAAGCTCGCGCTCGCGCGCGGCGTCGTCGGTGAGGTCCCAGATCGTCTCGACCATCCCGCCCTCGGGGGTGCGCCGATCCATCACCCGCAGGCTGCGACCGTCGCTCGTCTGGCAGTCGAAGGTCGACCGGGCCTCCGCGCGAAGGGCCCGCCGCTCCGTGATGAACCACGAGCGCGCCTCCGGCGATTCGAAGGCGAGCGTGCCCGCCCACACCTCGAGGAGCTCGTCGTAGGTGCGCCCGACGATCGCCCCCGTGAGCTCGCCGCCGACGAGCTGGCGATAGACGCTGTTGCACAAGAAGACGCGGTCGTCGGCGTCGAAGAGGACGAACGCGTCCTGGACGCTCTCCACCGCGGACACGAGGCGCTCGGCGGTGACCTTCACCGCGCGTTCCATCTTCTTGCGCTCGGTGACGTCGCGGATAGCCGAGGAGACGAGGAGGCCGTCCGCGGTGGGGACGGGGCTGAGGCTCACCTCCACGGGGATGAGCTCACCATCGCGCTTGCGACCGAAGAGCTCGATGCCGGAGCCCATCGTGCGGGTGCGGGGGGTGCTGAAGAAGCCGGCGGTGTGCCGGGCGTGGACCGCTCGCACCGGTTCGGGGATGAGCGTCTCGAGGGGCTTGCCGACGAGGGCCTCACGCTCGTACCCGAACATGATCTCGGCCTGTCGGTTCACGAGGTCGATGATCCCGTCTTGCCCGACGACGACCATCGCGTCCGGGGCGGCGTCGAGGATCTGGCTGTACTTCTTGTCGCTGAGGGCGGCCATCTCGCGCAGGGCCTGGTCGTGGGGCGTGCCCGACGCGCGCAGCACCTCCGCCTCCGTCACGTCCTCCACCGTGTGGAGGACGTAGGCGATCGATCCGTCGCTGCCCCGAAGCGGGGTGTTGATCGGGCTCCAGTAGCGCGCTTCGAAGTCGCCCCCGAGCTCCGCGGGCTTGCGGATGTCGTACTTCTGAATCGCCATCCGGTCGGGCTTGCCGGTCTCGAGGGCGCGCTGGAGGGACGCCCGGAGGTTCCGCACCCCGTCCGCCTTCGGGTCGTCGGGGTTGTCGGGGAACACCTCGAAGAGCGGCTTGCCCACGATGACGGCACGCTCCGTCATCGTCGCGGCGAGGTACCCGTCGCTGACGGCCACGATCGTGAGCTCGGGCGAGAGCACCAAATGGCAGCCCGGCACGGACTCGAAGAGGAGTCGAAAGTCGACCTCGCTCGGGCGCATGGAGCCGACGAGCATAGTCACAAGATCCCCTCGCGCGAAGCTCCGGGGCGAGGCTTTCGGCGGTCAGCCCTGAAAGAACTTGCCGAGGATCTCTTCCGGCTTCTGGCAGTCCAGGATCCGGGCGAGGCCCTCGAACGCGGGGGCCTGAACGCCCTTCGCCTTCGCGAACGCGACGAGGCGGGGGATGAGAGCCACCGCCTCGACCCGCAGCGTCGCCGCTTCGACGGCCTTTTCAATCGTTTGCCCTCCCGCGAGGGCGCGCCCGAAGAGGACCTCGGGGCGTTTGTCGAGGGCGATGGAGGCGAGCAGATCCCCGTAGCCGCCGAGGCCGTAGATGGTCGGCTCCTCGGCGCCGGCGAGGGACGCCAGCCGGCCCGCGTCGTGGACGGCGCGGGAGATGAGGGCGGCGAGGAGGCCGGGGCCGGCCCCCCCCGCCTTCGCGAAGCCGACGCCGACCGACATGCACCCGACCATCGCCGACGCGAGCTCGAGGCCGCGCAGATCGTGGGTGGCGTACACCCGCAGCCACGGTCCGCTGAAGGCCTTCTGCACCGCCGCGGAGACCTCGGGGTAGTGCGACCCGACCACGAGCGCGGAGGCGGTGCCGTGGTGGAGCTCGTCCGCCTGGACCGGCCCCCCGAGCGCGCCGAGCCTCCGGACCGGCGTCTCCTCGCGGAGCACGTCGCTCACGGTGCGGAGGGTGTCCCCCGCGCGATCACTCTCATTGTCGAGCGGGGCGAGGCCGCGGATGCCGTGCACGAGGAAGTGGGCGCCCGAGAGGTGATCGCCGAGGGCGCGGCCCACCTCCCGCACGTGATTGGAGGGGACGGCGAGGACCACGAGCTGCGCCTGGGCGACGTCCTCGTAGCGCTGGGTGACGTGGATGAGGCGGCCTTCCTTCGTCTCGCGCCGGCTGTGGATGACGACCTCGGAGCCGGCGCGCGCGGCCGCCCTCGCGAGCGACCACCCCCACGGACCACCGCCGACGATCCCGACCTTGAGCGCCACCGCGGTCATCGCGCACCTCCGAGCGACGGGGCGGCGGCGTTCGCCGCCGTCGGCCTCGCCCCTCCGCTCGAGGTGGCGTCCCACCCGAGGCCATAGGGGATGAGGCGGTTCTGGTAGTAGAGGAGCAGCTCCGGCGACTGCACCGCGATCCCCTCGCGCCGCGACACGAGGACGGGCGTCGAGTGGTAGCCGTTGAAGGCGCGCAGCGCGCGCTCGATGAGATCGCCGCCGGAGGCGGCCCGCACGAACTCCCCGCAGCGGAGCTCGCCTCGTTGCTCCTTCTCGAGGAGCGTCTCCTTGAGCTGGCGCACGTCGGCCGCGAGCTCGTCGCGCGGGATCGTGAGGGTGTCGCGCTGGCGCAGGACGGTGAAGAGATCCGGCCGCGGCGAGGCCTTGCGGAGGCGGGCGAAGCACGCCGCCGCCACGAGGTGGGTCGACATGACGACGGTGTTCCGCGCGTAAGCGTGGACGATCTCCTCCCCGAGCTCGCGCGTGTATTGGGCGTCGCGGGCGGGATCGATCGTGGCGGCTCCGCTCGCGTCGAGGATGTACTTCACCGGATCCACCTTGCGGCCGCGGGCATCGAACGAGTCGCCGTGCTCGTCGACGCGATTGCCGAACGGGTCGATGGGATCGCAGAAGCGGATGACGACGGACCCTTCCATCCCGAGGAGCTTCCGCACGAAGGTCGTGACGCGGCCGAGCCGGCTCGACTCGTCGTCTTCGATGATGTAGCGGCTCTTGCCCGTCTCGGAGAGGAAGTCCCGGATGAGCGTCTCCGCCTCGAGGGTGATGAGGTAGTTGATCGTCGCGGGGACGAAGTAGACGCGGCGCTCGTGGCCCGATCGCACCGTGCGCGCGTAGGCCTCGAGGGCGCTGCCGACGAGGCCGAGCTTGAGCCGCCGCTCGATGCCGCCCGATCGGGAGCGGGTGCCCCCCGGGAAGAACAAGGAGTGATAGCCGCGCTCCAGGAGCACGCAGGAGTACGTCTTGAGGACGTCCTTGTAGAGGGCGTGACGCAAGCGGCGATCGACGCGGTACGCGCCGAGGTTGTGCATGAAGAAGGAGAGGATCGGGTTCGTGAAGAGGTTCTTCCCGGCGCCGTAGGTCGCGGGGGGCAGCCCCGCGCGCTCGAGGGCGTAGCCGAACACGATGGAGTCCATGTTCGAGAGGTGGGTCGGGACGAAGACGAGGGTGCCGTCCTTCGACACCGCCTTCAGCTTCTCGATCGACCCCTCGACCTTCACCTTGTCGGAGAGGGCGTCGAGGCTGATGAGCTCGCGCGGGTGCTTCGCGAGGTGAGCGAGGGTGCGGGGGGCGAGCAGGCCCGTGACGAGGCCGGGGAGCACCTTCGTGGAGATCTTGTAGACGCGCGGATCGAAGTTGCCGGCGACGTCCCAGCCGTAGTCGTTGGCGAGCTCGCGCAGCTTCTCCACGCGCTCTTCCTGGGCCATCCGCCCGATGCTGCGCGCGAGGCGCTGCCACTCCGCGAGGCGCTCTTGGTCCTTCTTCTTGCGCGACGTCTCGAGGCGCTTGATCTCGTGATAGGCGGCGTCGTTCAAGTAGAAGAGCGGATCGTTCGCGCTCTCGACGACGCGCTCCACCACCTCGCGGACGATGGACTCGCGCATTGCATTGAAGCCGAAGATGGGAGCGTCCTTCTCCACGGGCACCTCGGCGGACAGGTGTAACAGACCTGCCCCACCCCGCGCGAGCGGTCAGCCCCGGAACGCGTTCTTTCCCTCGCGCACCTTGGCGAGCACGGTCACCGGATCACGCGACGCGTAGCGGGCCATCAACGCCTCCTCCCCGACCCGCATGAACGGGTTGTAGGCGAGCTCCTCGCGCATGCGCGACGGCACCGTCGGCTCCCCCTTGTCGCGCGCGGTCCGCGCCTTTTCCTCGAGCGCGCGCAGGGCCTCGTTCTCGGGCTCCACCGTCCGCGCGAACGCGACGTTGGAGAGGGTGTACTCGTGCCCGCAATAGACGCGCGTCTCCCCCGGCAGCGCCGCGAGCCTCTCGCAGAGCGAGCTGTACATCTGGGCCGGCGTCCCCTCGAAGAGGCGACCGCAACCCGCCACGAACAACGTGTCGCCGGTGAACACCGCGTCCCCGATCACGAACGCGACCGCGCCCAAGGTGTGGCCCGGCACCGCGATGCACCGGATCGACATCCCGAGCAGCTCGATGGAGTCTTGGTCGTTCACGAAGCGGGTCGACCCCGCGATCCGATCACGGTCGTGCTCCGAGCAGACCACCGGGATGCCCGGGCGCTTCGCGGCGAGGGCCTCGATCCCGCCGATGTGATCCCAGTGGTGGTGCGTCGCGAGGACGCCCGCGAGCTCGGCCCCCGCGCGCTCGAGGGCGGCCTCGACCGGCGCGGCCTCCGAAGGATCGACCACGAGCGCCTGGACCTTCCCCGCCTCCGACCTCGGCGCGATCACGAGGTACGCGTAGTTGTCGCTCAGGCAGGCGACGGGCTCGACTCGGGGAGAGAACGACTCGCTCATGTTCGGTGGAGCATACGCCAGCCAAGAGAGGCGAGCATGGATGCCCACCCCCGGCTCGCTCCGCTCGCCGACCCCTCCCAAGCTCGGCGCATGCGCGCCTCGCGGAGGGTGCGGCGGGGAGCGCCGCGCGCTATTGTTTTCGTAGCGTCCCCTCCCGCGGCGCGCGGAGCGCGACGCTTGGGAGGGGCCGACGAGCGGAGCGAGGAGGGGGGTGGGCATCGCCGCCTCGACGCGCAGATCGCTATGCGGAGGCGCGCTCGGGCAGCTCCTCCCTCGTCGACTCGCGCCCCTCGCGGCTCGCGCTGTAGACGGCCTTGCGCATGGCGTGGATGAAGCCGACCGGGGTGAGGCCGCGCTCGCACACGAACGGATCGAAGCTCGGCAACAGGGCGTCCTTCTCCAGCAGCCTCGTGATGCGGATCCGCGCCACCGGACGGAACGGGCCGCGCGGGCCGGGGGCGACCTCCAGGGCGAGCTTCGCGTTCCCTTCCGCGCAGTCGGCCTCGAGCTTCGCGCGCCGCGCCTCCGCCGCGTCGATGGCGTCGATGGCGTGCTTGGCCTTCTTGTGCTCGCTCTTGAGGCGCACGTAGACGGTGCGCCCGTTCTCCATCGCGAACGGGGAGACGGCGTAATAGTCGTTCTCGAGGTAGTCCCGCACGTGGGTCGTGAAGGGCGAGAGCGGCATCGTCCAGGGCCGCTTGATCGTCGCGAAGAGGAGGTGCTGCATCGCCCCCCCCTTGCCCGGCCCGAGCTTGAGGGCCGCCCCGAGCACGTCGGGCCAGCGCGCCTTGCCCTGGGTGAGGGCGTCCGAGAAGCGGATCGCCCCCTTGCCCTCGAGCCTCTCGCCGAGCTCGCGGTTCGAGCCCTCCGCCTCCGGGTGGACGTCGACCTCCACCGAGAAGACGTCCCCGCGCGGATGGAACGTCTTCGACTTGCGCAGCTTGCTGACGAGCTGGAACGCGGGCGCGACGATCGATCCCGCCACGTCCCCGGCGCGCTCGGTGATGCGATGCACGATGCTCATAGTTGGACCTTCGCCGCTTGATCGCGGCTCGCTTCGGGGCGCGTTCCCTGGAGGTAGGCCTTGGCCGCGCGGTAGAGATAGGCGAGGCCCTTCGCGCCGGAGTTGTCCCAGTACTCGCCGCGCTCGGGGTCGACCGCGATGAGGCAGAGCGAGGGATCGTCCTTCCCCTTCGGGAACCAGACCTTCCAGTCTTCCTTCCAGAGCCGATCGACGAGCGCGCGGTCCTTGACGATCGACGCCACCCCCGAGAGCTGTGCGAACTTCGTCTTGCCTTGCAACGTGACGAGGACCTGGGGGTCCACGACGATCTCCTCCACCTTGGGGGAGGTGATGTTGGTCGAGAAGTAGATCGTCCCGTCTTCGCGGACCTCCGCGAGCGCCATCGGGCGCGCCGAGAGATCCCCGGTCCTCGATTTGGTGACGAGCATCGCCGTCTCGAAGCCCTCGAGGACGGAGACGAGATGCGCGCGTTGGTCTTGATCGTGGGTCGTCGACATCGTTGGACCTCCAAGCAACGCGCACGCCACCGCCGCCGGCGGCTCCCCGCGCGGAGGACGGCGGGGCAAGCTGCCGCGCCGAGCGCGCGCGATGGACCGAAGTGCACGAGGGCGCGATAGTCTTGTCGGGTGTCGCAGAAGGTCCCGCCGCCGCCGCCGCACGCGCGCCGATCGCGCCCCCCGCCCTCCGCCCAAGCGGCGCGGCCCGAGCCGACCTTCGAGGCCCTCGTCGCCGAGCTCGTTCGCTCCGGCCAGCTCGACCCGACCCGCGCCCGCAACGTGCTCGCCCGCAAGGAAGAGCAGCTCGCGGCGGTTCGCAAGATGCGGCTCGCGGAGGCGCGCCTCGCGGGCGGGCCCTCCGCGCCGCCCGTGATCACGCCCCTCGAGCTGATGCTCTCGTTCGGCGAGCGCGGCGAGGACGAGAAGCCCCTGCGCGAGGACACCGTCACCGAGGTCTGGGCGAAGGTCCTCGGCGTCCCGTACGTGAAGCTCGATCCGCTCAAGCTCGATCCCGCCTTCGCGGTGCGCGTGCTCTCGAAGCCGTTCGCGCGCAAGCACGGCTACCTCGCCCTCGACGAGACGGGGGGCGTGCTCCGCATCGCCACCTACGGGCCGTTCGACGAGTGGGCCAAGGAGAGCGTCGAGCGGATCACCAACAAGCGCGTCGAGCTCGTCATCGCCTCCAAGAGCGACATCGACCGGCTCATCACCGAGTTCTACGGGTTCCGCCAGAGCGTCCAGCGCGCCGAGCAGCAGATCTCCGTCGGGATCGATCTCGGCAACCTCGAGCAGTTCGTCCGGATGAAGTCGGAGCAGGAGATCGAGGCCTCCGACGAGCACGTCGTCCACGCCGTCGACTACATGTTCCGGTACGCGTTCGGGCAGCGCGCCAGTGACATCCACATCGAGCCGAAGCGCGAGCAGTCCATCGTGCGCTTCCGCATCGACGGCTCCCTCCACGCCGTGAGCCAGCTCCCCGGCATCGTCCACAAGGCGGTCGTGAACCGCATCAAGACCTTGTCGCGCCTCGACATCTCGGAGCGGCGAAAGCCTCAGGACGGGCGCATCCGCACCGAGTTCGACGGCAAGGCGATCGACATCCGCGTCTCCACCCTGCCCGTGGCCTTCGGAGAGAAGATCGTGATGCGCATCTTCGATCCCGCGGTCGTGAGCGACGACCTCGCTACCCTCGGCTTCTTCGAGCGCGACAAGAAGCTCATGGACGAGCTCATCGCGTTGCCCCACGGGATCATCCTCGTCACGGGGCCGACGGGCTCCGGCAAGACGACGACCCTCTACACCGCGCTGCGGAAGCTCGCGACCGAGGACGTGAACATCACCACCATCGAAGACCCGATCGAGAACGTCTTCGAAGGGATCAACCAGACCGCCCTCGTCCCCCAGCTCAACCTCGGGTTCGCGGAGATCTTGAGGACCATCCTCCGCCAGGACCCGGACATCATCATGGTCGGTGAGATCCGCGATCTCGACACCGCTCGGCACGCCATCCAGGCCGCCCTCACCGGTCACCTCGTGTTCTCGACCCTCCACACCAACGACGCCGCGAGCGCGGTCACCCGCCTCGTCGACCTCGGGGTCGAGAGCTTCCTCCTCGCCTCGACCCTCGTCGGGATCATGGCCCAGCGCCTCGTGAAGAAGATCTGCCCCGACTGCGGGCAGGAGCGAGTCCTCACCGACACGGAGGCTTCATCCATCCAGCTCGACACGAGCGGCGGCTCGATCTTGGTGCGCTACGGCTCCGGCTGCGCGACCTGCCGCCGGACCGGCTACCTCGGGCGCGGCGCCATCGTCGAGCTCTTCAAGGTGACGCCGGCCGTCCGCCGGCTGATCCACGATCGTGAAGCGGACGCGGTGATCAAAGAGCAGGCGAAGAAGGAAGGGATGCTCACCCTCCGCGAGGCCGCCATCAAGAAGATGCTCCTCGGAGAGACGACCTACGAGCAGGTGGTGGAGGTCACGAGCGAGGACATGGCGTGAAGTTTCCGCGTGACGCCGGCGGCGCGCCGATTGATCGATTCGATGTGCAGAAGAGAGGCGTGTCGTGAGCGCGTATCGCTTTCGGATCGGCGCCGACGAGAACGGGCTCGGGCCGCGCCTCGGGCCGATGCTCACGACGGGCGTCCTCGCCGAGGTCGACGAGCAAGGCCACGCGATGATCGAGAGGAAGGCGCGCGGGAAGATGAAGTCGCGCCTCGGGGACTCGAAGGCCCTCGTCGCCCACGGGGACGTCGCCCTCGCGGAGGCGTGGACGCGCGTGCTCGTCGAGCGCACCACCGGCAGCGCGCCGAAGACGGTCCGCGAGATCGTCGAGCTGCTCTCCCTCGACCCTCACGAAGACTTGAAGAAGCGCTGCCCGGATCACGTCGCGGGGCAGTGTTGGAACGAGCTCGAAGAGCGCTTCGAGGCCGACGACAAGCTGCTGAAGGACGTCCGCAAGGACGTGCAGAAGCTCGCCGACAAAGGGGTGAAGATCACGGCCCTGAAGAGCGCGATCGTCTGCACGAAGCACCTCAACGAGAAGCTCGATCAGGGCAAGAACCGCTACGCGGTGGATCTCCACGCGATGGAGCAGCTCGTCCTCTCCTTCCGCGAGCTCGCGCGGGAGGATGTCTTCGCGGTGCTCGGCAAGGTGGGCGGCTTCACCCAGTACGAGGCCGCGTTCGGCCCGCTCGGCGGTCGGCTCTGCATGGTGATCGAGGAGGCTCGCAAGCGCAGCACGTATCGCTTCCCGGGCGTCGGCGAGCTCTCGTTCGTGATGGACGCGGACGCGAACGACAAGCTGGTCTCCATCGCGTCCCTCGTCGGCAAGTACCTGCGCGAGGCTTTGATGGCGCGCATCGTGAGGCACTATCGCGTCCACGACGCGAGCCTCCCCGACGCGAGCGGTTATCACGATCCGGTCACCACGAGCTTCGTCGACGCGACCCGCCTCCTCCGAAAGAAGCACAAAGTCCCGAGCGACTGTTTCGAGCGCCGGAGCATGAGCTCGCCCTGAGCGTGCTACGGTCCAGGCGTGCCGGAGCCGTCGTCGCCTTATCGAAAGCTCGCCCGCAAGGCGGAGGAGCGGCGCACGACGGTGGAGGTCGCGCGCTTCGCGAGCCAGCTCGAGGCCGAGCTCGCGAAGAATCGGCTCGAGCAGAGCGGCATCCAAGCGCACGTGCTCGAGCTCGCTTCGTCGCTCGGCAACATCGCGGGCGGCGTCCGTCTCTCCGTCGATCGGGCGGACGCCGACGCGGCCGTCGCGGTGCTCGGTCAGCCCGAGCCGATCAGCGACGACGCCCTCGAGACGGATGATCCGGACAGCATCCGCTGCCCGCTCTGCGAGATGCCGGATTGCCGCTTCGATCGCCCCGCGTTCGAGGCCCCCGGATACGCGGTCGCGCTCGTGTTTCCCGTGCCGATCCTCTACGCCGCGCACCTCCTCAAGAAGCGCCGGTGGGTCTGCACCAAGTGCGGATTCGACTTCGAGGATCCGAAGCTCGGCGCGACCGGATTCACCAAGCTCCCCGAGGGGGAGCCCCGTCCTGTGTTCGCCCTCGTGAGGACGTACGAGATCGGCGGCGCGATCGCGGGGCTCATCGTCGGCTTCGTCGTTCGCTCCGTGTACTTCCCGTACGGAGGGCCGGGCGCGCTCATCGGCATCCTCTTCCTCGTCGGGGGCTGGATCCTCGGGCGCTTCGTTCGGAAGCTGGTCTGCTCCGAGCCGACGTGCCGCGCGCCCCTCGACGCGGGCGATGTCCGCTGCGGACGTTGCGGAGGCGCCGTCCACGGCACGATCGAGCGCGCGCGTGACCACTACTCGCGGGCCGCGAAGATCCGCCGTCGCCTCGCCGAGGACGCGATGGCGCGGGCCGCGCGCCGGGCGAAAAAGCCGAAGAAGCTCGCTCAGGGCCGCGCGACCGCCGTCGGCGATCGCGAAGGGATCGAGCTCGCCTCGCGGAAGCGCTCGTAGCCTCGGGTCGTGCGCTCCGCGAGATCGCGCGCGTCGTTGGCGAGCGTGGGCAACACCTCGGCGAGCGCGTGGGCGATCGCCTGTCGCTCCTTCTTCGATTCCTCGGCGGCGTAGGGGAACATCGGGTGCCCGCGACCGAGCTGCAGCCCCACGTCGTACGCGATCTCCGCGAGCTCTTCGGGAGACCTGAGATCGTCGACGCGAAGCTCGGTGTAGTGGACCCGCCACGCGTGCACGTAGTAGGCGTCCGATCCGAGCACCACGTACCCGAGGAAGCGCTGGGGGCTGCGCGAGAAGCGGCTCTGGGCGTTGATGACCCGCGTCGGATCGCTCGCGTCGCCGCGCACGCAGCGCCCGAGGAGCTGGTGCTTCATCTGCTTCTTCTCCAGGAGGACGTCGTCGTCGGGCGCGGCGGTCGGGCCCTCGACGCGCACGAGGAATTTCTTCTCATGGGCGCTGCCGATGCCCATGTCGAGCGCGCCGCCCTTCTTCAGGGCAAAGAAGCTCTCCGTCAGATCCGGGTTCTGCTTCAGGATCTGCCCGATGTACTGCCTTCGGGCCTGCTGCATCTTCCCCTCGTCGACGTTGTCGAGCGGACGGATGAGGGCGGTGACGCGATCGAGCCACTGCGCCGGCGTCGTGTCGAAGCCCTGCCGAATGCGCTTCGCCGCCGACGGCTCCGGCGCCGACATGACCG
This sequence comes from Polyangiaceae bacterium, assembly GCA_044225865.1. Lineage (GTDB taxonomy): Bacteria > Myxococcota_A > Polyangia > Polyangiales > Polyangiaceae > Xiheicaenibacterium. The sequence goes on from JBGAID010000014.1 coordinate 17,685, forward strand.
CGTTCGGGTCCGAGAGGCCGCGCTGATATCCTTCTACGAATCTGTCGAGGGCGGCGCGCGCCGTCCCCTCATCTCCCTTCGCGGCGAGGAAGAGGCTCGTCGCGAAGCGCAGCCAATCGAGGAGCGGCGGCCCCTTCGTCGCGTCGTCGAAGTCGACGATCCCGAAGCCGTCGTCCGCCACCGCGTACTGCTCCACGTGCACGTCGCCGTGGAGGTTGACGGTGGGCATCGCCCCGATCGTGGGCTCGTACTTGTCGCAGACCGTCCGCGCGAAAGGCCCCGCGAGGTAGCGGAAGTACGCGAACGGGCTCGAGCGCAGCCGATCGAGGAGCTTGCCCTCGTGATCGAAGGCGGCGCGGTCGTAGTCGAGGGCGAGCGGATCGGGGGCGGGACGGGGGAGCGCGACCTCGGTCCGCTCCGCCGCGGCGGCGCGCTCGGCCACCGGCGAGGGGCAGCCGGAGCAGAGAGCGGTCGCGATCGCCCCCCACACGCCGAGCCTTCCCGATCCGCACGTCACGTTTGGGAGGATGATTGAAAACGGGGCGGTTGTCAGCCGTCGCCGCCGAACCGTCACTGTCCCGCGAATGGTCCGTCTCCGGCGTGCGCCGGGCGAGGGGAATCGTATGCTTGCCCGGTGACCAAGATCGAGGGGGAGCAGTTCGAGGCGCGGGTGCACGCGCCGACACGCTGGCACCGCCTCCTAGGATTCGCGCCTCCTTTCGTCATCGCGCTCGGCTGCGCGGTCAGGTTCCTCTTCGGCCTCTCTGCCGGCCCGGTGGTCCTCGCGGGCGCCTTGTTGATCGCGGCCGCCTGGACCCTCAAGCACCGGCGGCGCGCCCGAATCGCGACCGTCGAGCTCGGCGCGGGCGGGGCTCGAATCCTGGAGCAAGGCTTCGGGCCGAGCCTCACCGTGAAGGCGCGGGCCCTCCGCGGGCTGAGCGCGGCTCACTTCGAGGGCAAGACGCTCGTCTCGCTCGACGACCGGGGCAAGCTCTATGGCATCGAGGTGCACGATCCCGAGGACGCCAAGCGCCTCCGAGCCGCGCTCGGCGTCGGCCACTTCGGGTTCGGAGAGGTCCACTTTCCTCTCAAGCAGAGGGTCTTCCACCTGCTCGCCTCGCTCGCCCTCGTCGTGTTCCTGATCCCCAAAGCGGCCATCGCCGCTCCCATCGTCGCCCTCATCGCGTGGGCGGTGGGCTCTTTGATCGGGAAGCAGCTCAGCGCGTCGGGGTGGCTCATCATGACGAGCGAGGCGCTCCTCGTCCCCGGTCTCCGCCTTCGATATCAGGACATCCGCTTCGCGGGGCCCGATGGCAACGACATCGTCATCGAGCACACGGGCGGCATCACCCGCATCCTCGCCGCCGGGCTCTCCGCCATCGAGCGCGCCCATGCCGTCGCCCAAATCCGCGACGCCTCGCGACGCGCGCGCGGCCGCATCGCGCCCCCGCCCGAGATCCCCGAGCTGATCGCGAGCCTCGCCCAGAGCCAGCACGACCCGGCTGCCTTCATCGCCGCGCTCGACTCGAACGCGGAGCGTCTCCTCAAGTCGGCGGGCTACCGCGGGGGCACGATGAGCGAGGGGGAGCTATGGGAGACCCTCGAGAACCACGACGCCCCCCGCGAGGTGCGCTGTGCGGCGGCCCGCATGCTCGTCCGCAGCTCCAAGGCCCCCGACGCGCGCGACCGTATCGAGCGCGCCGCCCGCTCGTCCCGCGAGGTCGCCACCGAGCGCCTCATCCTCGCCGCCGTCCGCCCCCTCGACGAGGCGGTCCGTGAGATCGAAGCCATCCAAGAAGCGGAGCTCGAAAAGGGTGTCCTCCGATACCCGATGCGCGCCGCCGACCCGGCGCCGATGCGAACACGGCCGGGGCGCTGATCGTCGACCTGCCATTCCGGGTCGCAACGTGAGGTCGGGCCGCTCCCTGCGCCCGGCCGCGCAGCGAATTGACGTTTCGGAACATGAAATCACCGTTTCATGTTCCCGGAACGGCGTGCTACGGACGCCGGCATGAACCTCGAGTCCCTCGTGCCCAAGATGTTTCGGAAGAAGACCGAAGTCCCCGCCGGCCTGCGGCTGCCGCCACAGCTCTCGGGGGGCTTGCCGGGCGTCGGCCACACCGCCGACTTCGTCCGCGACACGATCGGGCTCCTCAAGCGCGCCAACCGCGAGTGCGGGGAGATCGCGCGCTTCGAGATGATGGGTCGCAAGATGGTGGCGGTGTTCGGGCCCGACGCCCACGAGGCGGTGTTCCGCGCCCCCGACGATCACCTGAACCCGTCCGAGGCCTACAAGATCATGACCCCGGTGTTCGGCAAGGGCATGGTCTACGACGCCCCCCACGAGAAGATGAACGAGCAGCTCAAGATGCTGCTCCCCGCGCTCAAGGACAAGCGCATGCGCACCTACGGCGAGATCGTGGTGCAGGAGACGCTCGACTCGATCAAGGGCTGGGGCGAGCAGGGTGAGATCGATCTCGTCGACTACTGCCGCGTGCTCACCAACTACACCTCGAGCCACTGCCTGCTCGGGCACGAGTTCCGCTCCGGGATGACGGAGGAGTTCGCGCGGGTCTACCACTCCCTCGAGAAGGGCATCACGCCCGTCGCGTACCTCAACGCTCACCTGCCGCTGCCCTCGTTCCGCGAGCGCGACCGCGCCCGCGAGAGGCTGCAAGAGATGGTCTCGGATCTGACCCAGCAGCGAAAGCAGAGCGGCCGCCAGGGCGAGGATTTCCTGCAGACGCTGATGGACTCCAAGTACAAGAGCGGCGTCTCCCTCTCCGACTACGAGATCAGCGGCATGCTGATCGCCTCGATGTTCGCGGGCCATCACACGAGCTCGGTGACGACGGCGTGGGCGTTGATCGAGCTCGTCCGGCACCCCGAGTACCTGGCCAAGGTCCGCGCGGAGCTCGAGGACGCCTTCGGACACGGCGAGGAGGTCGGCTACTTGACCCTGCGCAACGTGCCGCTGACGGAGTACGTCGTCCTGGAGGCGCTGCGCCTCCACCCGCCGCTGTTCATGCTCGTGCGCGTGGCGATGAAGGACTTCGTCTTCAAGGACTACTTCATCGAGAAGGGCACCTGGCTCCTGATCTCGCCCACGGTCTCCCATCTCATCCCGGAGCACTTCAAGAACCCGTTCGTCTTCGATCCGGATCGCTTCGGTCCCGGCCGCGAAGAGGACAAGAAGGACTTCGCGTACATCCCGTTCGGCGGCGGCCGCCACAAGTGCATGGGCAACGCCTTCGCGATCCTGCAGGTGAAGGCGATCCTCTCCCTCCTCTTGCGCCGCTACGACTTCGAGCTCGTCGACGGCGAGGTCGGCTCCAACTTCGCGGGCCTCGTCGTCTCGCCGACCGAGCCGGTGCGGATGCGCTACCGGCGTCGCACGGAGCAGTCGATCTCGATCCCGAGCGCGGCCACCAAGAAGGCGGAAGCGGAGACGGTTTCGAAGAAGCCCTTCCGCATCACCATCGATCTCGACCTCTGCCAGGGCCACGCCATGTGCGCAGCGGAGGCCCCCGAGGTCTTCCGCCAGGCCGGCACCGGCAAGGCCGGCCTCCTCGTGGCCACGCCCGACGTCTCGCTGCGCGCCAAGTGCGAGAAGGCGGCGAAGTTCTGCCCGACCCGCTCGATCAAGATCCGCGATATCGAAGCGGAGCCGAGCGCGACCGGGAACGGCGGAGCCAAGTGCCCCGTCGCGCATTGAGCGTGGCCGGGTCGTACTGACGAGCGAACGCACCGGACGACGCCGCGCCGCCGAGCAAGGCGGCGCGGTGGCGACGCGACGCCTGTTCGTGGAGCGCGCCGGTAGATCGCCTCACCCGCCGCCGGCGGCCTCGATCTTGTCTTGCGTCTTCGTCTCGAAGTCGCTCGCGTCGTGCCGCTCGCGCAGCTGGGTCTCCGGCTTGCCGAAGCTCCGGTTCACCATGCGCCCGCGCTTCGCCGCCGGCCGCTCCGCGATCTCGTTCGTCCAGCGATTGACGTGCTGGTAGCTGCCCGCGTCCAAGAACTCGGCCGCGTCGTAGGCCTGGCCGGCCACGAGCGCGCCATACCAGGGCCACACCGCGATATCGGCGATGGTGTACTCGTCCCCGGCCAGATAGCGCGCCTCGGCGAGCCGACGATCGAGCACGTCGAGCTGGCGCTTCACCTCCATTGCGTATCTGTCGATCGCGTATTCGATCTTCTCCGGGGCATAGGCATAGAAATGCCCGAAGCCGCCCCCGAGGATCGGGGCCGCCCCCATCTGCCAGAAGAGCCACGAGAGGCACTCGGTGCGCTTCTTGTGATCGGTCGGCAAGAGCTCCCCGAACTTCTCCGCCAGATAGAGGAGGATCGCCCCCGACTCGAAGACGCGCGTCGGCGGCTGGGTGCTGTGGTCCATCAGCGCCGGGATCTTCGAGTTGGGGTTCACGGCGACGAAGCCGCTCCCGAACTGGTCACCCTTCATGATGTCGACGAGCCAGGCGTCGTACTCGGCCCCCGCGTGCCCTCGCTCGAGGAGCTCCTCCAGCATCACCGTGACCTTCACGCCATTCGGCGTCGCCAATGAATAGAGCTGGAGGGGGTGCTTCCCGACCGGGAGCTCCTTGTCGTGCGTCGCCCCCGCGATCGGCCGATTGATGCTCGAAAAGCGCCCTCCGCTCTCCTTGTTCCACGTCCAGACCTTCGGCGGCGTGTAGCGTGATTCGGTCATCGTCGTTCGTCCTTTCGGTTCCGTTTCGCTATCGGGCGCGAGGCAGCGCCCCGTCCAAGTCGACATCCGCGGGCGTCGTCGGAAACATCGACGCCCCCACCCATATCGATCCCCCGTCCACGGCCATGCGGGCGAGGTCCCCGTTGGGCCCGCTCTCCACCACGATCCCGTGCGCGCTCCCGTCCGCGTGCACCCGATGGATCGCGTCGCCGGCATTGAACAGGATCCACTCCCCGGCCACGACGACGTCGTCGCCATTGGCGCGCGTCCCCTCCCGCCCCGAAGCGGCCACGAGCTCGCGGAGGCGAGAGCCGTCTCTGCCCACCGCGCGCAGGGCCCGCCCCTTCGGACCGTCCACGACCCAATACACCTCGGTGGCGCTCATCGTGAGGGTGCGGGGTGCCATTTGGTCGTTGGCGAGGGTCCTCGGCGCCGTCGACCCCTCGGGCAGGTACCGAACGGCGCCCTTGCGCGGACCGTAGCCTTCTCCCCAGCTCACCCACGCGATCCCGCTCTCGTCGATCGCCACGTCCTGCGGCGAGTCCTCGTCGCGGACCAGCGTCTTCATGGGGCCGCCATTCAATGGGACCCCGACCACCGCCGAGCCCGAAGACCAGACCGCCATCTTCTCCCCCACCGCCACTCGATACCCCGAGCTCTTGGCGAGGGTGCGGACCGTCTTTCCCTTCGAAGCGGAGACCACGTACGTCGCCGACTCCTCCGCGATCACCAGATCATCACCGGATAGGCGCATGTCCCGAATGCGCCCCCCGGGCCACTCCACGACCCGCATCGCCGCGTCCCGCTCCGCGAAGTCGCGCACCGTATTGGGAAACGCCACGACCGAGCTGAAGGACACCGACCCGGCGTAGAAGATCTGACCATTCGCAATGGCGATGGGCCCCGGCCGCCCCGAGTCCGGAAGCTGCGTCAAGAGCTCTCCGCTCTCGATAGAGACCTTCACGAGCAGCGTGCAGCCCCCTCCTGCCGCGAGCGGCGGGCACGCCAGCTTCGCCGGCCCTTTCGCAACGGAATGGCTCTCCGACGTGGGAGCTTCCGCGGTGAGCGCGGCGAGGGCGGTTCGAGCAGGCGTCACCGCCGTCTCCGAAGCGGCAGGCCGCGACGGCTCGGCGGGCGCGCTCGAGCACGAGAGGAGCGCGAGCGATATCCCAATGCCGCGTCTCATGCTCGCCATTCCCTCTTCCATTGCGCGCGCGTCATCGTCGAGACGAGCTCGTCGACCAGCTCCTCCGCGGTGGCCACGTCGCGCCCTCGATAGGCGTCGATCCGCCCCACCTCCAGCATCGCGAACAGCCGCCCCCGCTCCATCACCGGGACCATGAAGGCCGACTCGATCTGAGGCCCGAGGCGCGAGAGCCTCTTCTTCAACAGGTGCCCCGCGATCCCCGACACCGGCTCCGCCAAGATCGTCCGGCCCTGCTTCGCCGCCGAGAGCTCCGCGTCCCCCGGGGAGAGCGGCTTGCCCAACATCTCGAACATGCGCGGGCCATGCGAGCACGCGACGCTCGCCGCGTCCCCTTGCACCCGGTGCACGAGCGCGCCCATCGCCCGGCACCGCTCCACCGCCGAGGCCAACAGGATGAGCATCCCCTCCGGGAGATCGCTCGCGCTCTCGAACGCGAGCGGCTCTTTCCGCGCCGGGGCCGGCTCGATCACCTCTATCGAGTCGTCGTCGATCTCCTCCTCCTCTTCCGGCAGCTTGGCCACCGGAAGAAGCCGAAAGGTCCGGCGCGGATCGAACGAAGGATCCAGCTCCGCGAGCTCGGTGAGATCTCTCCACCCCGCCCACGACCCGTGCCGCACGAACGCGTCCGCCGGCACCTTCTCCGCCCGAAGCCCCCGCTCGATCAGCTCCAGCCCCACCGGCCCCACCGCGGTGGCCCCGTCCGTGACGTACCACTCGTCCGGCGCGGATGGGTCCACCAGAGCCTTGAGGCGGTCGAGCGACTTCACCCACGCGTTCTAGCCACGCCCCGCCCCTGGAGCCACCCCCCCGTGTGTCCAGGGGGCGCGAAGCCGACTCGGGGCGAGATGCCCACCCGCGCGTCGCTCCGCTCCGCGAGCCCTCCCAAGCGCGTGCTCGAACCCCGCCCGACGGGTGATAATGATTGAGATGGTCGATAGACGCGGGCTTCTCCGCGCGCGCGGGAGGGCTCCGCAATGCGCTTCGACGTACGCAATGGTGGCGCTGTCGTCGCTCGCCGCGTGCAATGTTGAGCGCAGTGAGCGCAGTGAGCGCAGTGAGCGCAGTGAGCCGCCCGAGCCGGAGACCGGTCGGCTCCTCCCCCCCTTCGACCGCGGCCCTCTCGGGCTCCGCGCTCTCCGCGCGCGCGCACGTGCGCGATCTCATCCGACGGCGGCCTCACCTGCTGGGGGGAAGCGATCCCCGGTCCACGGCCCCCCTCCGACGAGCCCGTGTTCGATCGCTATCCATTGAGAGTGGTCACGAGCGTCGCGCTCGGGGACGCGCACGCGTGCGCCGTCTCCGAATCGAAGGTCGCGTGCTGGGGTTGGAACGCGGGCGCGGAGCTCGGCCCAAAGTCCAATGAAGCGTGCCTCACCCGAGCATGATCGAGATCCGGACCCGCGGCGGACGTGCTCCCCGAGCCGCCGCGGGTTCTGATAGCTTCCTCCAATGGGACGCTTTCTTTATTGCTGGGCGGTGGCGGGGATCTCGCTGGGGTGCGGCGCCAACGTGGTGTTCGTGGAGGAGGGGGCGAGCGGCGGGGGTGGGAGCGGCGCGGGCGGCACCGCGAGCACGGGCGGGAGCGGGAACACGGACTGCTCCGAGCCCCTCGAGGGGGAGCGATACGACTTCTGCTTTCAATACGACTCGGTCTGCCCGCCGAGCGCCTCGGGCGTCGTCATCGAGGCCGCGACGAAAGAGGTGGCGCTCCTGTCTTGTCCGGACGAGTGCTGCAGCTACTACGTCAATGCGGTCCCGTGCGGACCGACGACGGAGAGCGGAGACGGCAACTGCTGCTATGGCGCCGACATCCTGAAGGCGGTGGGGTGCGGGTGAGGGCGCGCGCGTAGCGCCCCCACCGGGCCGAGCCTTCGAACCGTGCTTCAGCGGTTGGCGATGTGAATGGCCTGGCCCATCGCGTGGGCGGCCGCCTCCATATAGGCCTCCCCCAGCGTGGGGTGAGGGTGAATGGTGAGGGAGACGTCGTCGAGGAAGGCAGCCATTTCGAGGGAAAGGGCAGCCTCACCGATCATCGTGCTCGCCTCCGGCCCCACGATATGGACGCCGAGGATCTGCTTGGTCTTCTTGTCGGCGACGATCTTCACGAAGCCGTCCGTCTCGTTCATGGCCATGGCTTTGCCGAGGGCGGCGAACGGGAACTTGCCGACGGAGACCTCGTGGCCGGCGTTCTTCGCCTCCGCCTCGGTGAGGCCGGCGGTCGCGATCTCCGGATCCGTGAAGATGGCGCCCGGGATTGTCGCCCAATCCATGGCCGCCTTGTGGCCGGCGATGACCTCCGCGACGATCTCGCCCTCTTTGGTCGCCTTGTGGGCGAGGAGGGGGGGGCCGCTCACGTCACCGACGGCATAGATGCTGGGGACGTTGGTGCGGCCCTGCTTGTCGATGGGCACGAAGCCCCGCTCGTTGATGTGGACCCCCGCCTTCTCGAGGCCGAGGTTCTTGGCGTTCGGGCGCATCCCGACCGCGACGAGGACCGTGTCGACCACGACCGTCTCGCGCTTGCCGTCCTTCTCGAACGCGACGGCGAGGGAGCCATCCGATTGGCGCTCGTACCCGAGGGCCTTGGCGCCGACGTGGATCTTGCCACCGAGCTTGACGATGCGGCGCTCGACGACCTTGGCGCACTCGGCCTCGACCCCGGTGAGGATCTGGGGGAGCGCCTCGAGGACGGTGAGCTCCGATCCGAGCTTCTGGTACACCATTCCCAGCTCGAGCCCGATGATCCCGCCCCCGATCACGAGCATGCGCTTCGGGATGTGGCGGAGGCTGACCGCCTCGCGCGCGCCGATGATCTGTTTGTGGTCGAACTTGAACGTCGGCAGCTCGATCGTCTGAGCGCCGGTCGCGATCACGATCGCCTTCTCCGCGCGGTAGGTCTCGCGCGCTCCCCCCTCCCCCGCGACCTCGACGGTGTGGGGATCGAGGACGGTGGCGCTGCCCATGACGAGCTCGGCGCCGTTCATCTTGAGGAGGCTCTTCACCCCGCCGGTGAGGCGCTTGACGATGCTCTCTTTCCAATCCTGGAGCTCGTTCGGGTCGATGGTGAGGCCCTGGATTTTGATGCCCATGCCCCCGTGCTTGACCTTCTCGAAGGTGTGGGCGGCCTGGATGAGCGCCTTGGAGGGGATGCAGCCCCAGTTGAGGCACACCCCGCCCGCGTACTCTTTCTCGATGACCAGGGTCTTTTGCTTGAGCTGCCCGAGGCGAATGCCGCACGGATAACCGCCGGGGCCCGCACCGATCACGATCGCGTCGTAGGTCTTCATGGCAATGCTTCGCGGCTTACACCGTGCTCGTTAGGGCCGAAAGGGCGTGGAGACGAGGCCTCGAAACACGGGTGCGAAGCGCGACCGGCCCCGACGAGCCGCCGGTCCGAGCAGGGGATGCTCCCTGTCTTGCGCTGGGCCCCTCTGCGCGCGAAGCTTCGCGCGCTCATGCGCCGTCCATCTCGATGGTCGAAGCTCGCCACGTTGGGGATCGTCGCCGGCCTGACCGGGTGCGGGACGCTGCCCCCCGATACGAGCCAGTTCCTCCGCTCGGAGGCGGTGCGCGAGCCTGCGCGCGGGGCCGGCCACGCGGAGTCGCTGCTCACGGAGCCGGACGGGACGACGCTCTACGTGCAGAGCTGGAGACCGCGGGCGCCGCGGGGCGTGCTCGTCATCGTCCACGGGCTGCGCGATCACTCGGGCCGGTACGCGCGGCTCGCGAAGGAGCTTTTGGCCCGCGGCTTCGCCGTCTACGCGCCCGACCTTCGCGGACACGGGCGGTCGTCCGGGCCGCGCGTGACGGTCGATCGGTTCGACCAATACCTCTCCGACGTGGACGCCGCGCTCGGGTACGTCCGCGGCCGCGAAGGCTCCAACGTCCCGCTGTTCTTGATGGGCCACAGCATGGGCGGCGCCATCGTGGCCCTCCACGCAGAGCGGCCCACGTCCCATATCGACGGATTGATCCTGAGCGCGCCCGCGATCGAGAGCTACGCGTCCCGCTTCGAGCGGTGCGGCGCCAACATGCTCGCCGACTTCTCGCCGATGGCGCCCGTGTTCTCCCTCGACATGTCGAAATGGTCGCGCGTGCCGGCGGTGCGGCGAGACAATGAGGGAGATCCGCTCGTCTATCAGCGCGGCGCGCCCATCGCGACGGGGACGATGCTCCTCGACGCGTCCGACGAGGCATTGGCGGGAGCGCCGTTCGTCCACGTGCCCCTCCTCGCGATGCACGGCCTCGGGGATCGCATCACCAATCCGGCGGGGAGCAAGGCGTTCGTCGCCGCCTCACGCTCGAGCGACAAGACGCTCAAGACCTATCCGAAGCTCTACCACGATCTCTGGAACGAGCCGGAGCGGGCGACCTTGGTGGCGGATCTCGTCGGTTGGCTATCGGCCCACGCCCCCCTCGAAGAGGTGCCGGGGGCGTCCGAGATCGAAGAGCCGAGCCCTTGAACACACCCCCGGCGCGCTTCGCGCTCGAGCTCCGCGATCACCCGTGTGATTGCTTGGGGGGCGGATGCGACCGCAGCTCCTCGCGTTGCTCCACGAGCGGCCACGGCAGCGTCGCGTAGACGTCGTCGAACAGCGAATCCGCGTCGGGAGGCGGGTAGGCCTCGACCTCGGTCACGGCCTTGGCGATCTCGGCGTTGAGCTCCTTCTCGAGGGCCTCCTCGTCCGCGTCGCCGAAGCCGTCGAGCTTCGTGAGGACCTTGCGGAGGCGCGCGAGCGGGTCTCGCTTGAGCCAGGTGTCGACCTCCTCCTGGCTGCGGTATCGGGTCGGGTCGTCGCTCGAGGAGTGGGCCCCGATTCGGTAGGTGAGGCACTCGACGTAGCTCGGGCCCTCGCCATTGCGCGCCGCCTCGATGGCGCGCTTGAGGACCGAATAGACGGCGACGAAGTCATTGCCGTCGACGCGATAGGAGGGGACGCCATAAGCGCGACCCTTGACCGCGAATGTCTGGCTCGCGGTTTGGCGGGCGGAGGGCACGCTGATCGCGAAATGATTGTTCTGGCAGATGAGGACGCACGGCGTGCGAAACACGGCCGCGAAGTTCATGGCGTTGTGGAAGTCGGGTTGGCTCGTCCCGCCGTCGCCGACGAAGCCGAGGACGACGGTGTCGTCCTTTCGCATCTTGGCCGCCCACGCCGCCCCGACCGCTTGCGGCAGCTGCGGCCCGATGCAGCTCGACCAAGAGACCTGCTTCACGCTCTTGGACGCCATATGGGAGGGCTGCATGCGCCCCTTCAGGCTTCACGCAATGCCTGGAAGACCCAGTCATGGGGGGCGAGGGCGAGGCCGGCCGCGATGGGCGTCGCCTCCTGTCCGGTGCAGGCGCCGTAGAAGCCGATGCGTCCTTGCCGCTGGAGGAGCATCATGCGCGCGTCGAGGACGCGGAGGCGTTTGATCTCGCGATAGGCACGGCGCAACAGCGCGACGTCGACATCCTTCTCGAACGCGGGGTCGATCGTACCGTCGTCGTTCTGGGCGCGAATGAGGCCGAGGTCGAGCTCCATGGTCGGGCGACCATAGAGAATTTTCTTGGGCGCGTCTGCACGACGGTCGCGGCTCGACCGATGCGGACCTCGCTCAGGGGGTGACCTTCAGGGGTGACACAGCCTTCAGGGGTGACACAGCCTTCAGGGGTGACACAGCCCCACGCCGGCGAAGCCCGTATCGAACGAGTTGGTGTCGCAGAGCTGGCCGCCGGGGCAGCCGCCGAGGCCGGGGGGCTGGCTCGAGTTGATCTCGCAGAGGAAGCGGCAGACGAACGGATCGGTCCCGATCTGGATGCAGATGGCGCTGTCCGCGCAGTCGTTCAGCGCGTCGCAGGGCATTCCGTCGCCCACCTCTTGGCCTTCCGGCACGGTGGGGGAGTAGCAAGCGGTCATCCCCGGATCGCCGAGGTAGCAGTTCTCTCCCGGGGGACAGGAGCTCGGCGTGAAGAGATCGCACGCCTGAGAGAAGGCGCAGCCGGTGAAGGTGAACCCGCTGTCGCTGCCGTCGGGGTTCTGCATGCTGACGTTGACGTTGCACGTCCCGCCCGCGCAGCCGTTCGGATCATCGGGGCAGCAGAAGGGCGTGCACTTGTTCCCGACGCAGGTGAGGTGCTTGCCGCAGTCGTCGCCGGTGTTGCAGGTCTCGCCGATGTCCTTGAGCCCGTTGCGGGTGATGCAGATGGTGGTCGCCTCGATCTCCGGCGTGTCGAGGTTGGCGTCGGTGACCTCACACGTGTCGTCGGCGCTCGGGCAGTCCTGCAGATAGAGATCGCACGGACCCGTGATGTTGGTGGTCTCGACGGAGCACATGCCGGGGGTGCCGCCGCCGGAGCCGCCGCCTCCCGTCGTCATCGTCGAGGAGGTGCTGCCACCGCCTCCGAGGTTGGTCCCCGCGCCGGCCCCACCTTCGCTGCCCGCGCCCGCGCCGTTGCCGCCGTTGCTCGACGAGGCGCCCGCGCCGGTTCCCCCGCTGCCGGTGCTGTCGCCGCAGGCCGCGAGGAGCGTAACGCCGAGGACGAGACGGAGAGCGGAGCCGAGAGTTCGCATGTGCACACCCCAAAGAAAGAGCGAGGACGACGACATCAGGATAGCAACTTCGGCCGGCCCGCTGCGCTTTGTGTGAGCGCCATCTTCAGCCGGGCTCGTCGGGAGAGGAGGTGGGGCCGGGCGGCAGCGGGGCGGGGGCGTCGTCCTCCTCGTCGTCGCGCCTTCGGTCGCGGAGGGTGAAGACGTGGAGCCCGATGAGGGCGATCCCGACGACCGTCTCGATCTTCCCGAGCATCTCGGCCTTTTTGTGGATCGCGTCGAGCTGGGCCCCCTCGTCGCCCTCGTGGCGGCGAACGCCCCGGGCGTGCATCTCGTTGATGGTGGGGCTGATGTAGATCCCCATGATGGATACGCACCCCGCGAGGGCGACCCCCATGAGGCGACGGGCCCGGGGCCAAAGCCTCGGGGGCTCGCGCCGGGTGAGGTAGGTGCGAACGACCTCTGCCCCGAGGGCGACGCAGCTCGCGCCGATGGCGAGGCGATCGAACCGGGCGAAGGCGGCGCCCATCGCGTTGCCGGACGAGGGCGCCTCGGTGAGGGCGAAGACCGCCGGAGCAGCGCAGGCCCCGAGCGCGATCATCCCGCCGACGACGAGGCCGGTCGCGAGGACGCCGACGGTGGCGGCGAGCCGATCCACGATCGCCTCGCGGGCCCGACGCCGCTCGTCCTCCGAGGGGAGGAGGTCTTCTTCCGAGAAGGTCTGGTTCATGTCCCCTCTTCTTTGGCGATCTGACGAAGGGCTGTCTCGACCGCCGACCGCTCGGCGCGCTCGGGGCGGGTCTTCAGCGACTCGAGGATGGGCTTGGCTTCGGTGAGGCGCGCGCGGCCGGCCGCGGACACCGCGAGCGCGCATCGATCGAACGAGCTGCTCTCGAGCTCGCCGAGGATCTGCCTCTTCGCGCGCGCGTCGCCGAGGCGGGCGAGGGCGACGCGGGCCTGCCATTGGAACGGGTCGCGCGAGCCGAGGAGCCCTCCGAAGGCGCGGCGCTCCAGGGCCGGTCGCGCCTCTTGGAGGCCCCGCGCCCCGGTGAGCTCGATGGCGGCCGCGACGTCCTCCGGCTCCGCGTCCCGGAGCTTGCCGCGGGCGGCGTCGATCAAGATCGCGTCACCGTCGGCCCGTCCCGCGCTCGCGACGAGGACGGCCGCTACCGCGCGCACCTTCTCGGAATCATGGGAGAGGGAGGCGATCGCGCGCGAGAGCATCTCCTCGTCCACGAGCCCGTCGGCGTCCTCGCTCAGCTCCTCCGCCATCCGGAAGGCGATCTGCGCGACGGACGGGTCTTCGTCTTCGGACGCGACGACGAGGGCCTTCATCGCGTCCTCGCGCGAGGTCGCGACGCGGGGGTAGGCCATCACGGCTTGAAACCGCACGTCGGGCCGCTCGTCGGTGAGGGCCCGCTCCAGGCGCTTCTGGGCCCGGACATCACCGATCTGGCCGAGGGCGAGGATCGCGTTCTGCCGGACGATGGCGTGCTGGTCTTCGACCGCGACGAGCAGGGCGGGGAGCGCCTCCTTCGCTTCGATCTCTCCGAGGCCCTCGGCGGCGGCGGCCCGGACGAGGCCGTTGCTGTCCCCGAGCGCCTTCTCGAGCGCTCCGAGCACACGTCCTCGATCGTCCTCGGCGTGAGGGACGAGGTCGCGGACGGCGGAGACGCGGACCTCGACCTTCGCGTGGGTCGCGTCGCGGAGCGCTGCTTCGAGGTTACGCGGCAGCGGTTTGTACAGCATGGGACGACGCCGTCACTCTGGCCCGCGCTAGCGGCCGGGCAAGCCGCTCCCGTCATCGACGGACTGGGGGAGGGTGCACGAGTCCGGCACCTCCCCGTTCGGCTCGAAGACGGCGCCGGAGGCGACGAAGCAGACCCCGGAGTCGCGCAGCTCGTTGGTGACGTCGACGGAGACAGCGCGCCGGTCGGAGGGGTGGATGCAGACATACCCCTCGCGGCAATCCGAGTCCTGCTCGCAGCCGAGCATGCAGAAGGTCCGCTCGAAGCGCGGCCAGCGCGGATCCGTGCTCTCGACCTGGCCGGCGCAGGCCGGGTCGAGCTCGAGGCCGAAGCCGACACAGACGGACCCCTCCGGGCAATCGTCGGGCTCGCACCCGAAGATCGTGCAGTAGCCGTCCGGCTGGCTGTTGTCGCAGAGCCGATCGCCCTGGGAGGAGCAATCCAGCGACGTCGTGCAGCTGTCGCCGATCTGCGGCCGACAACCCCAAAGCGCAGCGGCTGCTGCGAGACCTAGCGCTGCTCGAAAGCCGATGCTTCGCATTGGGACGCCGGACACTAGCAGGCCCGCTTTGCGGTGTGCTAGATGAACGCGCCGTTTCGGTCAGGAGAACTTCATGGCGACGTACATCACCGACGACTGCATCAACTGTGGGGCCTGCGAGCCTGAGTGCCCCAACGAGGCCATCAGCGAGGGGGACGAGATCTACGTGATCGATCCCGAGCTGTGTACCGAGTGCGTCGGCTTCCACGACCATGAGGCCTGCCAGGCCGTTTGCCCCGTCGAGTGCTGCCTCCCCGATCCGAAGCATCCGGAGACGGAAGGCGTGCTGATCGAGCGCGCGAACAAGCTCCATCCCGATGATGCCGAGCTCCAGAAGCGCATCCAGGCCAACGACTACCCCTCCCGGTTCAGGAAGTGAGCCCGCTCCTCCCCGCACGCCGTTTCCGTGCTGGGAGGAGGACAGAAGCGGCCACCGCCCTCGCCGTTGCAACGCTGCTCTGCGGTTGCGCGGGAGGCGCTCCGCTGCTGCACCCGGCCCAGGTGCTCCGGCCCGGTCGGGTGTCCGTGGGCGCAGGCGTGATGGGGAACATCGGCGCCCTCGACGACGTGAAGACGGAGGGCTCTCAAGAGGCGGAGCAGGCTCTCGACGACTTCGCGGTCGGACCGGGGGTCTCGCCGTGGGCCGCCGGTCGCGTCGGGATCGTCGGAGACAACGAGGCCGGTATCACCTACGCCGGCCGGAGCTTCCGGCTCGATTTTCGTCACGCTTTCGAGGTTGGGCCGTTGTTCCTCTCGCTTGGAGCGGGAGGCTCGGCGCTGATCCCGCGGCCGCTCGGGGGCGACGCGGATCTCGGAAGCGTATACGGGGGCGGTGGGGACGTGCCCGTCTTGCTCGGGTGGGTCTCCACCGCAGAGCTCTACTCGGTCTGGTTCGGACCGCGAGGGGGCTTCGACATCCTCCGGGGCAGCGCGCTCGAGTCGGAGGTGCTGAAAGGCGGCCGTACCGATACGTTCATCCCCTTCGAGGGAACGCATGGCTACGTCGGGGGTCTCCTCGGGGCCAAAGTCGGCTTCCGCACCTTCCACGTGGCCCTCGAGGTGGACATCTCCTATCACTTCGCGAACGGAACGTTTGGCGAGGCCTCCGACACCGAGGCCTCCATCGGCCAGCTCACGGTGAGCCCGGCCGGTGCGTTGATCCTCACTCTCTGATAAGCTCAGGTCGTGATGAAGGCTCGAGAGCTTCTCGTGCTTTGGATGGGGTCGGCCCTCGCCGCCGCCTGTACCGGCGAGGTGCCTGACGAAGGCGCCTCGGACGACGACAGCGCGACCCACTCGCTCGAGAGCTGGATCGTGGTGGAGCGCGTCGAGAGCGATGCCGGCAGCCCGGCCGTGCGGACGAACGTCTCCGCCAAGTTCGTCCACGTCGGCGAGAACGACTTGGACATGGCCCGCCGCCTCGTCGGGGCCGGCCCCCAAATCCCCGCTCCGGGCACCTGTGTCGAGCTCTCGTCGCTGGAGGAGCGCTCCATCCCCGGCTCTCGCTCCGCCCTCTCCGTGGACTTGGTCGACGTCGGCGACGTGAGCCTCGCCATCCAAGGCGAGGACGACACCACGAAGATGTCGCTCGCGCCGCGCGCCTTCCCGGACATCGGAGATTTCGTTTCGGGCGTCTTCTACACCTCGCCCGACGCCGCCCTCGGACTGCCCGCGCCCGCCGCCTATCGCATCGGCGCGACCGGATCCCCCTCGATGCAAGGCTTCGACATCGATGTGCTCGCGCCCGAGGCGCCGTCCGGGTTGGCGGTCGCGGGCACGACCATCGACGCCGCCGAAGAGGAAGCGGCGCCCGCGACGATCGAGGTCGCGAAGGGCCGCGATCTCGAGCTCGGGTGGGCGGCGTCGAGCCGCGAGGCGACGGAGAGCCTTGTCTACGTCGACGTCCGCGCTGGCGGCGAGGCGCATCGATGTACGTTCGCGGACGCGGGGTCGGCGGTGCTGCCGGGCGCCATGCTCTCGGAGGCAGATGGCGAGGCCACCGTGACCGTCCACCGGCTCACGGAGCGCGTCGCCACGATCCAGTGGAGCGAAGAGCCCGAGGGGCAGAGGCGGTTCGGTGACGGGGTCCCCAAGGTCTCCACCGACGAGGCCAAGGAGGCGAGGGTCATGTTCGACTTCGCCCGCGTCGTCCGGCTCTCCATCGTCCCGAATTCCGTCCGCTAGTTGGCGGCGCTCGGCGAGACCGGTTCGTTGAGCCCGGCCGATGAAGAGAGCGCCCTCGCGCGCGCCCGCTCGTTGGAGCAAGCGTGCGACTTCGAAGGCGCGGCGAAGGCCGCGCTCGAAGGGGGGGACGCGGGTTGGGGAGCGCGCCTCGCCGCCCTCGCCAGATCCGAGCCTCTCTTCGAGCTCGCCGAGGCCGCCCTCGTCGGGCGGGGGACCGACGCGCTCTCCGTGGTCGGTGCGGACCTCGTCGCCCGCGGCTTCGGCGCGTTCGCGGGTCGCCTCTTCGATCTCGCCGGCGCGCACGACGCGGCAGGAGATGCGTTCGCGCGAGGGGGCGAGCCCGCCCGCGCCGCCCTCGCGTTCGAGAAGGCGGGGAAGCCCGCGGAAGGAGCGCGCATGCTCGAGCGAGCGCTCGAGGACGACCCGCTCGCGGATGGCCTGCGGCGTTCGCTCGCGGAGCTCCTGCTGCGACACGGGCGCGTCGAGCCCGCGGTGAGGGTGCTCCAGCAGATGCACGATGGGCAGGAGCGCGACGCGGTTCTCCCGCTGCTCGCGCGCTCGCTGCGAGCGATGGGGCTGAGCGAGGCGGCGGCGCAGGTCGAGCGAGAGATCGAGGACAAACAGCTCGCCACGCCCGCGTCGGGGCCGAGCCCTTCGAGCGCGCCGCCGCCCCCGAGGTCCCCCTCCCAATCGCCCGGGCCGTCGCGGATGGTCTTGTTCGGACGCTTCGAGGTGACGGCGGAGGTGAAGCAGACGCCCCACGCTCACCTCTACCGAGCGCGAGACCGCATCCTCGGCCGGGACGTCGCGGTCAAGGTGCTCGCTGCGTCCGCGCGCGGGGTCGGGCGCGACGCCCTCCTGCGCTTCGAGCGAGAGGCGCGCGCCCTCGAGAAGCTGCGCCATCCGACGGTCGTGTCGATCGTCGACTTCGTCCCCGAGGGGCCGGCGATGGTCCTCGAGTGGATGAGCGGCGGCAGCCTCGCCGATCTCATGCAGAGAGAGATCTTCGCGCCGGCGCGCGCGGTCGAGATCGCCTCCGCCGTCCTGAGCGCGCTCGGCGAGGCCCACCGCCTCGGGATCCTCCATCGCGACGTGAAGCCCAGCAACGTCCTGTTCGACGCGATCGGGGCCCCCAAGCTCGGCGACTTCGGGGCCGCCCACCTCGGCGATCTCTCCACCACCGTGACCGCAGGCGCGATCGGGACCTTCTCGTTCATGGCCCCCGAGCAGCGACTCGGACGGCCCGCCTCGGTGCAGAGCGACATCTACGCGACGGGGGCGATGCTCTACGAGATGATCACGTCAGAGCCCGCAGAGCCCGTGCCGGACGGAGAGGAGCTCGGGGGTCGCGCGCCCTCGCTGTTCCACGAGGATCTGGACGCGAGACACGACCGCGCGATCGCGTCGCTCCTCGCCGCTTCACCCTCCCGCCGCCCTGTCGACGCGTTCACGGCGCGGCGGCTCCTCGAGTCCCTGCCTTGGTCGTCCCGCGTCCTCGCGCGCAGCGGGCCGGCGTCCCGCCGCTCGTCCCACCCCCCCGCCGAGCCGTCCGCGCGGCTCGCGCCTCCTTCTCCGAACGCCGACCCTCGCGACACAGGGCGCGTCTTCTTCGACACCCTCGCCGAGCGCGACGTGATCATCGTCCCCTTCGACGAAGCGATCCGCGAGCGGCTCGCGCCCTGGGCGAAGGCCACCCACCCCGCGCTCGCCGGGGTCCTTCGCGCCTCCGTGAGCGAGGATCAGATCTGGATCGAGGCCCCTCGCGGGCGCTGCCTCGCCGACGTCGGCGGCTCGTTGCCTCCGAGCGCGCTCGGTGAGCTGCGCGAGGCGCTCGCCGCCCTCCACCAGCTCGGGGGTGCCCACGGCTCCGTCGATCGAGAGCACGTCTACCTCACGACAGACGGCGTCTTCCTCTCGTGCCCTCGCGATCTCACGCGCGCCGCGACGGCGACCGACGACCTGCGCGATCTGGAGCGGCTCTCCAGATCGCGCTGAGCGACTTCACCCCCGCGGCAGGCGAGGCGGGACGTTCCGGGCGAGGTCGCGCGGATCGATCTCGAGCTCGGCGTAGGGGAGAGGCCCCTCCGGCAGCATCCAGATCGCCTTCGCGCGGGTCGGGAGCATCCGGCCCTCGTGAGGCTGCCATCCTTCGACGGGCGTCCTCCACTCCGCGCGCACCGGCGCGACCTCGGACCGGGGCGGGGCATAGAAGCGATCGGTCGTGGAGAAGTCGGTGACGGCCCCGCGAGCGTCGAGGTACGCGCGCGCGCGCACCGTCCTGCCCCCGTCCGCGAGCTCGACGTCGAACGCGTCCGGGCCCGCGTCTTCGAACGTCACCGCGGGGTGGAGGAGCATCGACGGGGCGAACAGCACGGCGTCGTTCAAGTAGGTCACGCACTCGCCGATGGAGATCTCCTCCGTCGCGGCGTCGACCACCTTCACGAGCTCGAGGGCCTTGCCGAGCATGCGGCCCTGACCGCGGACGTACGTGTCGCGGACATACGTCGGCACGATGCCTTTGACCCGCAGCCGCATGTGGAAGATGCGCGCGATGGAGAGGGCGCTGTTGTACTGCGCGCACTCGCAAGGCACCCACTCGCGGTCGAAGAGGAAGCGCCCTCGCATGTACAAGCGGAACGACTCGTCGCGCGGCTTTCCAGGCGCGCCCATGAACGCGAAGTAGCGCTGGACGGCCTTTGGCAGGCGCTCCAAATCCGCTTCGGTGACCATCGGCACGACCTCGGGGATGTCGGGTAGCTTCGCCGCCTCGACCTCGCGAAGGAGCTTCTTCTCGAGGCTCGGCAGGTCGTGAAGGTCCTCCTCGACCTCGACGGGAACCTCGGGCGCAGGCAGCGACCCGAAGGCGCCGCGAAGGAAGCGGTGGGCCCGGTGGAACCAAGCAGACGGCTCCGCGAACATGAGGATGCACTCGTGGTGCACGACGGGAATGCCGGCGTTCTCGCAAGCGTGAATCGCCTCCTCCGACTCGGCGCCCTGCTGGATCCACACCCGGCGAACGCCGGCCGCGATCGCCTCCTGCACGAGCTTCTCCGTCTGGGCGGGCGGCGTCACGAGCAGGACTCCGCCCACGCGATCGGCGACGTCGGCGATCGAACGAGCGCACGGCTGGTCGCCGATCATGTCGGCTTCGGGGTGCACGAGATAGAGGTGATACCCCTTCTCCGCGAGCTCCTTTCGCGCCGCGTTGCCGAAGCCTTCCCCCTTGCGAGAGACGCCTACGATGGCGATCGACCTCTGATCGAGGAAGTCGCGAATGACTTCTTGAGCTACGGTCATAGCGCCCCCGAGCGCTGCATTCGGTGTGCCCTCGCGCCCACCAGACATGGCTGGAGCAACAACGCAGTGAGTGCGCTCGCTCGCTGTGATTGCGCGATTCGAAACGTCATGGGGTTTCCTGCATTCCTGTTTCCCGCATTCGACGAGGCGCTGCTGTCGGCGTCCCCTTCGACGGTCACCGTCATCGATCGCGACGGCGAGGTCCTGTGGTGCAACCCGGCGTGGTGGCGATTCGCCGAAGAGAACGGGGCCGACCTTGCCTCCGTATCCCCCCGGAGCTACTTCGAGGCGATCCAGGGCCCGTTCCGCGAGCACTACGAGCGCGCCTTCGCAGAGGCCCTCGCGACCGACAGGGTCTTCGAGCAAGACTACGAGTGCTCTTGCCCGTCTCGGCGAAGGTGGTTCCGGCTCCGGGCGATGCCGATGGCGGGCGCGGGGCTGGTGCTCGAGCACTCGCTCATCGCAGAGGCGCCATTGCACGCGGACGCGGACTGGCCGGCGTCCGCCTACGAGAGCGCCCAGGGCACCATTGCGCAATGCGGGAATTGCCGTCGTGTGCACCATCTCGAGACGAGCGCGTGGCATTGGGTCCCCTCGCTGGTCGAGCACATCCACCCCAAGACGAGCCACGTCATTTGCCCTTCGTGCGTCGGCTTCTATTGGGGTCGCAAGCTCGGTCCCAGGCGGCGGTAACCAAGAGGAACGTCGGTCCGGACCTTGCTTCGAGGCTCCCTCGATGGGACTTCGCATTCTGGTCGTCGACGACGATCCGAGCACGCTCTGGGTGCTCGAGAAGCTGTTCGCGCTCGAGGGACACAGCATCGAGACGGCAGCGAACGGCCACGAGGCGCTCGAGCGCCTGGAGTGTCGCGAGAGCCAGCCCTTCGATGTCCTCGTGACCGATCTGGTCATGCCGGACATGCCGGGGACGAAGCTCATCGAGGCGGCGCGGTCGCTCGTGCCCGCGATCCGCTCGGTGGTCGTCAGCGGACACAAGAGGGATGTCCTCGTCGGCGAGGACGTGTCTTGGATGGAGAAGCCGCTCGACGTGGACGCTCTCCTCGAGACCATCAGGACATGACGGATGGCAGGCACCTTCGGCTCACTCACCCTCCCGGCGCGCGTGTTGCGCGCCCGCGCACGCGATTCGCTTCGCGATGGAGAGGGGCATGCCGCTGACGAATGAGATGGAGAGCCCGCAGGCGAGGCCTCCTCGCATCCTCGTCGTCGACGACAACGACGCGAATCGGTCGCTCGCCCGCGACGCGCTCGAGAGCGAGGGATACGACGTGGACCTCGCCTCCGGCGGGCTCGAGGGCGTCGAGATGTTCGAGCGCCTGAGGCCGGACTGCGTGCTCCTCGACGTCCGGATGCCGGATCTCGATGGCTTGGCGGCGTGCGAGCGCATGCGCGCCCTGCCCCACGGCCCTTCCACGCCGATCCTCATCGTCACCGCGCTGCGTGACGTGGAGACCTTCGACAAGGCCCTGCTCGCCGGAGGCGACGATTTCCTCACGAAGCCCGTTCGCCCCACCGAGCTCGTGGTCCGGGTGCGGAGCGCGCTCAAGCTCCGCAGGATGAGCCTCGCGCTCGGAGAACACTACGAGCTGCTCAAGCAGCAGCGCGACGACTTGCTCCGCCTCCAGCTGCAGAAGGAGCGGTTGACCGCGTTCATCGTTCACGACCTGAAGAACCCCGTGAACACGATGGACCTCTACGCGCAGCTGCTCCTGCGCGATGACTCCCTCTCCGCGACGTCGCGCGACTCGGCCACCCGAATCCGCGCCGAGGCGCGACAGCTCAACAGGATGATCTTGAACCTGCTCGACGTCGCGAAGGCCGACGAGGGGCAGCTCTCCCCCCGCAAGACGGAGGTCGATCTCCCCAAGCTGCTCGAGACGATCCTCTCGGAGCTCGAGCTCACCGCCCAGGCCCACGGGGTCCGCCTCGAGAGCCAGGTCCGCGCGGAGCGGGTCTTCGCCGACGAAGATCTCCTGCGGCGCACGGTGACGAACTTGGTCGAGAACGCCATTCGATATGCGCCGCCTTCGTCCAACGTGTCGGTGACGGCGGACCATCTCGCGTCGGGTGTGGAGATCCGGGTCGCGGACCGCGGCCGGGGCGTGCCCGCGGAGCTGCGTGAGCGCATCTTCGATCCGTTCACGCAGGTCGATCTGGGAGGCCAGCAAGCGGCCAGGGCGAGTCGGGGGCTCGGCCTGACATTCTGCAAGCGCGCGGTCGAGGCGCACGGGGGGACGATCTGCGTTGGCGACGGCGACCCGGGCGCCGTCTTTTCCGTGACGTTGCCCGACCATGGATGACCCGGCTCCGCCCCACCGCCCCGGCCAGCACGCTCCGTACTCGACGCGGCTCGTCGAGCCGGTCGAGGGGTCGTCTCTGCAGGTCCTCATCGACCATGTCCCGGCCGCGATCGCGATGTTCGACCGGGGGATGCGCTACCTCCACGCGAGCCGTCGCTATCGCGAGGACTACCGGCTCGGGGACCGCCCCCTCGCGGGGGAGAGCCACTACGACGTCTTTCCGGAGATCGGAGAGGCGTGGAAGGAGGTCCACGAACGAGCCCTCGCGGGCGAGGTCGTCCACTGCGATCTCGACCGGCTCGTCCGGCTCGACGGCACCGAGCAGTTCATCCGTTGGGAGGCCAAGCCGTGGCGCGACGCCGCAGGAGCCATCGGGGGGATCGTCCTCTTCACGGAGGACGTGACGGAGGCGACGCGCGCATCGCGGGAAGCGCGCCAGCTGAATGCGTGGCTCGATCTCGCGATCGGCGCGGGAGGGGCGCGCGCGTGGCAATGGGACCTCGAGCGAGGCCGGGACGGGCTGACCGAGCTCCGCCCGCCGAGCCGCCCGGGCGACGAGTCGTTCCCGTGTTTCGCGCCCGACCAGCTGGCCGTGCTCGAGCGGTCGCTCTGGGAGGCGTGCGCCTCCGGCGAGGCTCGAATCGAGCTCACCTCGGCCGCGGGCGATGGGCCGGCGAAGACGACCCTCTGCCACGCGAAGCGGGTGAGCAACCCGGGGGATCCTCCGCGGTTCGTGGGTATCGCGGTCGACGTGACGGACACCGCGCGCGCGGTTCGGGAGGCGTCCGACGCTCAATACGGAGAGGTCCTCGACGCGGCGCCCGATGGGGTGCTGGTGATCGGCGAAGCGCGGTCCATCGAGCTGTCGAACGCGGAGGTGGGCCGACTGTTCGGCTATGCGCGGAGCGAGGTCTTGGGTCGTCCCCTCGGGCTGCTCATCCCCGAGCTCGCCGACGCGAGCGACCCCAGCAGCTTCGCCGACAAGACGCGCGAGCTGACGGGACGGCGGCGGGACGGGACCACGTTCCCGATCGAGGTGAGCTTCCGGCCGCACCCCGCGGCCGCTCCCCTCACCGTGTCGGTCGGCATTCGAGATATCACCGAGCGCAAGCGCCTCGAGGCGGAGGCCTCCCTGACGGCGGATCGCCTGCGAAGCGCCGTCGAGAGCATCGACAACGCGTTCGCCCTCTTCGACGATCGCGGCGCGCTCGTCCTCTGCAATCAGCCCTACGCGCAGCTGCTCGGGCGGCCGGAAGGGATTCCGAAGGGCACGACGTACGCGGAGCTCCTCGACCGCGCGTTGGAGCTGCTCCGATTCGAGAACGACGACGCGCGAGCGCGCTACCGGGACGAGCAACTGCACGCGTTCGCGACGAAGAACGCGTGGGCTTACGAGGTTCGAACCTCGGACGGGCGCGCGTTCCGCATCACGAACCGCCGGACGCCGGAGGGGAGCGTCGTGACGACGGTGTGGGATCTCTCCGACGAGCTGCGCCGCTCGGAAGAGCTGCGGCAGGCGCGCGCCGCCGCCGAAGCGGGCAGCGCAGCGAAGAGCGAGTTCCTCGCGTCGATGAGCCACGAGCTGCGCACCCCCCTCAACGCCGTGCTCGGCTTCGCGCAGCTGCTCACCCGAGACAAACGCGACCCCCTCTCCCCTCGTCACCAGGAGCGGGCCCAGCGCATCCTCGCCGCCGGGGAGTACCTGCTTCGCCTCGTCGACGACGTCCTCGATCTGACGAAGCTCGAGGCGGGAGGAGAGCCCATGGCCATCGAGGCCCTGGACATCGAGGCAGTGATGGCCGACACGCGCGCCGCCCTCGCCGCGATGCAGTCTCGCTACGGAGTCGAGGTGCGCTTCGAGCCGCCCCCGCCCGAGGTCCCGAGGTTGCGGGCGGATCGCGCGCGGGTGGTTCAGATCCTCGCGAGCTTCGGCTCCAACGCGCTGAAGTTCAACAAGCGCGGCGGCTCCGTGACGATCTCGGTCGGCCCCGGGCGCGCCGGCCGTGTTCGTATCACCGTCGCCGACGACGGCATCGGGATCCCGGTCGAGAAGCAGAAGCTCCTCTTCTCCGCCTTCCATCGCGCCGGCCAGGAGACGGGGCCGATCGAAGGGGCGGGGCTGGGCCTCGTGATCGCGCGAGGCCTCGCCACCCTCATGCAGGGAGAGGTCGGCTGCGAGAGCGTCGCGGGGGAGGGCTCCACGTTCTGGGTGGAGCTGCCCGCAGCGGGAGACGAGCTCCCCGCGCCGAGCCTGCGACCGCGCTCGCTCCGATCGCCAGGACCCCTCGCGTCGGAGCAGGGGACGGTCGTCTTCGTCACCGCCGACGGTAGCGCTGGCGCCTTCATGCACGACGTGGTCACGACGCACTTCGAGGTCGAGCTCCTCCTCGCGCCGGACCCATCGACGGCGATCGATGTGGCGAGGCGCCGCCGGCCCCGAGTCGTCCTGGTGGCGGTGGAGGAGGAGGCGATGAATGCCCACTCCGAGTGGCTGGAAGCGCTCCGCAGCGCAGTGGATCCCCACGTCGTCGTTATCGCGGTCGGGCCGCTGCGGTCGCTCGCAGGTCGGCGCGAGGCCCTCGCGGCGGGGTTCTCCGACTACGTATCGATGGCCTTCGCCGTCGATGGGGTCGTCTCGGCGCTGCAGAGGGTCCTCGGGCCACCGACTCGGCGCGACTGACGCGGCGACCGCATGCGCTGCAGCGCAGCGCACCGACTGCAACGACCGCGGTCGCTCGTTTCGGCGCATCCATGGAATGCCGTCGTCGCGGGTGGGCACGACCATTGCGACGACGGGCTCGATGTCCGAGCGTGTTGGACCGACATCCGAGCCACCTCCGCTCTGCACGACCATCGTCGATGGGCGCATGCGGGACCTGGATTTCCGTCCGGGGGCGCTCTCGGAGGGGCAGCTCGTCGCCGACACCTACCGCGTCGGGCGGACCTTGGGACGCGGCGGCATGGCGAGGGTGGTCCTCGCCCACGACATCCTGCTCGACCGCGACGTAGCGCTGAAGTTCATCGGCCCGGAGCTGCTCGCCGACCCGATGTGGCGAGAGCGCTTCACGGCGGAGGCGCGCAACATCGCCCGCGTGCACCATCCGAACGTCGTGGAGGTCCACACCTTCGGCATCCACGCGGGATGGCCGTTCTTCGTGCTCGAGTACGTCGACGGGCTCCCCCTCACCCATGGCGCGAGGCTCTCGCGCATGCCGCTCCCGGAGGTGCTCGACGTGGTGCGGCAGCTCGCCTCCGGCCTCGACGCCATCCACGCCGCCGGGCTCGTACATCACGACGTCAAGCCGGCGAACGTCATCCTCGACAAGGACGGCCGGGCCGTCCTCCTCGACTTCGGGCTCTCCCAGCTCCGCGCGGGGCGTCACCGCGAGAAGACCTTGCTCGGGACGGTCCGCTACATGGCTCCCGAGCAGATCGACCTGACGCTCCTCCCCCCCGAGCTCGCGCCCCGCACCGACGTCTATCAGCTCGCCGTCACGACCTTCGAGCTCCTCACCGGCCGGGTCCCGTTCGATGGGAAGAACGTCTACGCCGTGCTGCGCATGCAGTGCGACGAGGCCCCGCCCCGACCGAGCTCGCTCCGCTCCGGGCTCTCGCCGCTCGTGGACGAAGTGCTGGCGGTCGCGCTCGCGAAGGATCCGCTCGCCCGCTATGCGTCGGCGGGCGAGCTCGCGGAGGCCCTCGAGCGAGCCCTCACCCCACCCGCCGAGCGGTGGCGGCAGCGATCCAGCTATCCCGCGCGACCGATCTCGATCCTCGTCGTGGAGGACGATCCCTTCCAGCTCGAAGCGACAGCCGCCCTCGTCGAGAGCGGCATCCCATTCGGCAGCTGCGTGGAGCGCGCCTCCGGCGGCGAAGAGGCGCTGCTCGCTCTCGCCGCGAACGACTTCGACGTCGTCGTGCTCGATCTCCACATGCCGGGACTGTCGGGGATGGATGTCGCTCGCGCCGTGCGCGAGGGCTCCTTTCGGAAGCGCCCCCGCGTCATCGTCATGACCGCCGAGGGCGGCTCCGAGGAGTGGAGAGACCTCCGCGCCCTGGGGGTCGAGTCGCTCCTCCTGAAGCCCTTCGACGGGGACCAGCTGACGACGACCATTCAGGCGTGCGTCACCCACTCGAGGCGGCCCGGCCCCTGAAGGGTCAGAACTTCCCGTTCTGGTTCTTCCACTCCGCGCGGGGAGGGATCGGCTCGATGGTGTCCCAGTGCTCGGCGATCTTGCCGCCCTCGACGCGGAACAGATCGTAGAAGGCCATGGATGCGCTGCCGATCGTGCCTTCGCTCATGGCGAGGACGAAGTTGCCCTCCCCGAGGACGCGGTGAACGTGGTCATACTTCATGGCCTTGCCGCTCTTGGCCATCTCCGCGATCGCAGCTCCGAGACCGGATAGACCGTCAGCGACGTGGGGGTTGTGCTGAATGTACCGATCACCGTCGAAGTACCCGGCGAGCTTGTCGACGCGCCCGTGGACGAGGACGTCGTCGAGCATCGAGCGGACGAGCTCTTTGTTCGCCTCCGTCTTCTCGAGATCGCGGATCTGGGTCTCGCCGTCGATCATCGAGTGACCGCTCGGGTTCGGGCCAGGCGCGATCGGCTGGAGGTTGTCCCAGTGCTCGACGATCTTCCCGCCCTCGAACCGGAAGACGTCGAAGCCGACCTTGGGCCCGAAGAAGTCGTATTCGGTGTGGAGGAACACGAAGTCTCCATCCACGAACGCTCGCGCCGGGCGCGCCCGAGCGGAGCCGGGGGGGAGCTTCTCCATCACCGCCGCGAAACCTGCCAATCCGTCCCCGACGGAGAGGTTGTGCTGGGTGTACCTCGCGCCGTCGATCGCGGCGATCGCGCTGCGATCTCCGGTCTCGATGGATTCGATCAGGGCTCGGGCCTTGTCTCTGTTCTGCATTTCGGTGCTCCTTCGAGAAGACGTGGACGG
The DNA here is from genome assembly GCA_044225865.1 of Polyangiaceae bacterium. Lineage (GTDB taxonomy): Bacteria > Myxococcota_A > Polyangia > Polyangiales > Polyangiaceae > Xiheicaenibacterium. The sequence goes on from JBGAID010000014.1 coordinate 45,171, forward strand.
CTCGCGCGCGGCGGGCTCGGGGCTCGCGCCGCACGCGGCCGCGAGGAGGGCGAAGACGAAGGGGAGGTGGCTCGTTTGCACGCCCCCGAAGTTGGGCCCGCGGAGCCGTCGCGGCGAGGTAGAGTCTCGACGGGCCATGGTCAAAACCCGACAAGCAGGTCGTCCTCCGATCGTCGATACGGCCTGGCGCTCGCGGAGGCCGGAGGCGGAGGTCGAGCTCGTCGCCCTCTCCGACATCGCGCCCCACGTCCCGCGCGATCGGGTGGAGCGCATGGGCTTCCACGTCGTCGTGCTCTACGACCGGGGAGAGACCACCCACGAGGTCGACTTCGACGTGCACCGATGCGGACGCGGCTCCCTCGTGTACGTGGCCCCCAGCCAGGTGCAGCGGCTCAATCTCCACCGCGGCGTCGAGGGGACCGCCCTCCTCCTCCGGCCGAGCTTCCTCCCCGCGGCGCCCGCCGGCCCTCGACGCCGCGACGACTTCCATGCCCGCTTCTTCGAAGACGTGGCCTTCCCCACCGCGACACGCCTCGACGAGCGCGGCATCGAAGCGGCCCGAGGCTGGATCGAGAAGCTCCGGCGAGCGCTCGTCCACGACCCCCCGACCGCCCTCGGGTCCGCCCTCGTTCGCCACGTCGTCGCGGCGATGCTCATCGACATCGTGATCGGCGACGGCCGCCGCGTGGTCCTCCCCGCCTCGTCGCCGAGCGCGGAGCTGGCGCAGCGCTTCCGGCGCTTGGCGGAGCGGTCATTCCGAATCACGCGGCAGGTGCTCGACTATGCGGAGCGACTGGACTGTTCCGAGAGGACGCTCGACCGGGCGACGCTCGTCGCGTTCGGAGTGACGGCGAAGCGCCTCCTGGACGGGCGGGTCGTCCTGGAGGCGCGCCGGGTGCTCTCCCACACCGACGAGCCGGTGGCGGGGATCGCGGAGCAGCTCGGCTTCTCCGAGCCTACGAATTTCGTCAAATTCTTCCGCGCGCGAACGGGCGAGTCGCCCGGCTCCTTTCGATCCAGACAGAGAGCGCTCTTCAGCGCTTCGGCTCCGAAGGATCCCCCTTAGGATTGTAGGGGAGCTTCCAAGAGTGATTGGCGAGGTCGACGACGCGCTGGAATGTCCAGCCGCGCTCGATCTGCTTGGGAGCGCGTGGATCCGTCGGCTTTCCATCGGGCTCCGCGCAGCACCGAAAGGAGAGGTAGTAGTAGGCGAAGCTCTCGTCGTGCGTGTAGATCTTCGGCTGACACATGTTGCGGACCCCGGTGTACCAAGGCCCGCCGATGGTCACGTTGTCGAAGTCCTGGCCGAACATCTTCGTCTTCTTGCCAATCGTCTTCGGCGGCAGCTTCGTGACGCTCGCCGCGAGCTCGTCCGCGTTCCCGGGCATGTCGTACACGCCATAGTCGCTCACGCACTTGGGCTGGGATCCGGAGACCTTCCCCTGCCACAGGCGCTCGAGCTCCGCGGGGTCGCTGTTCAATATCTTGTCCCGATCCGGGTGATCCCAAGGCTTCTCGCCGTTGCAGATCGCCGGGTCCTTCTCGTAGCCGTAAGGAAACGGCTTGTTGTTCGGCCCTTCGCACGCCTTGGTCCACTCCTCTTCGGTGCACACGCGCTTGCCGCGCTTCTGACAGTGGACCTGGGCTTGATAGAAGTTCTGCATCACCATCGGGCGCTCCCCCTCCCGGTTGGGGAACTCGTATTTGTCGATGCAGAACCGAAGCCGCTTCGTGTCGCCTCGGCACACCGTCGGCTCGCGGACCTTCAGACAGACGGTCAGGTGGTTTTGCGGGGCGGCGTAGCTCTTCTCGCACTGGACCTCGAGGTTGCGGCAATAGTCGCCTTCGACGAGGACCATGTCGCTCGGACAAGCGCCGGGGGCGCCCGCCGACGCCACCCCCGACGCGGACGGAGAGACGGCCGTCGGGGCGGGCGCGCTCGAGACCGACGCGACCGGAGTCGCGGTCACCGTCGCGGAGGCGGTCGCGGCCGCGACTCCCTCGACGTGATCGACCCCGCCACAGCCGGCGACGAGGACGACGAGCACCCCCGCGCGCGGCCCCGGACCCGAGATGAGCATTCAATGCCCTTATCACTCGCGACGCCGAGGGAAAAGGCGGGGTACCATCGCGCGCATGTCGCTCCGTCGCCTCGGAATCGCCGTCGCGCTGTCCTTTTCGCTCGGCTGCGAGACCCCTCCCGCGAGGGTGGTCGTCCCGACCGCGAGGCCCACCGTCGCGCCTCCCGCCGCGTCCACCCCCGATCCGCTGGACGACCCGCTCCCCCTCGACGCCCGAATCACCAAGGGGACGCTGGAGAACGGGCTCACCTATTACATCCTCCCTCACAAGAAGCCGGAGCGGCGGGCCCTGCTGTGGCTCACGGTGAACGCGGGCTCGGTATTGGAGGACGACGACCAGCGAGGGATCGCTCATTTCGTCGAGCACATGGCGTTCAATGGCACGAAGCACTACGAGAAGCAGAAGCTCGTCATGTTTCTGGAGCACGCGGGGGTCCGGTTCGGAGCCGACCTCAACGCCCATACGTCCTATGACGAGACGACCTACACCCTGACCGTCCCCACCGACGACGAGAAGACCCTCGACGGCTCCCTCCTCGTCCTGCGGGACTGGGCCGACGGCGTCACCTTCGACAAGGACGAGGTCGACCAGGAGCGAGGGGTGGTGCTCGAGGAGTGGCGCCGCGGCCGCGGGGCGCGCGCGCGCCTCTACGACAAGCAGGCCCCCGTGTTCTTCCACGGATCCAAATACGAGAAGCGGATCCCCATCGGCCTGCCCGAGACCATTCGCACCGTCCCGCGCGACGTCCTCGTTCGCTTCTATCAGGACTGGTACCGCCCCGATTTGATGGCCGTCATCGCGGTGGGCGACTTCGACGCCGCCGACATCGAGAAGCGGATCAAGGATCGCTTCTCGTCCATCGCGGCCCCGAAGAGCCCGCGCCCCCGGCCGGTGGTGGAGCTGCCCAAGCACGAGGAGCCGCTCGTGACGATCGAGACGGACCCGGAGCAGACCACCACCTCGGTCATGTTGATGAGCAAGCTCCCTCACCGGTCGGAGCGGAGCACCCGCGACTACCGCCGATCCTTGATGGAGATGCTCCTCTCGCGGATGTTGAACGCGCGATTGGAGGAGCTGCGCCAACAGCCGGACCCGCCATTTCTCGTCGCCGGCTCCTCCATTTCGGGCCTGCTCCGCACCGCCGACGTGTTCCGACAAGCGGCGACGGTGCGGGAGGACGGCGTGGAGCGCGGCTATGGCGCGTTGCTCGAGGAGCTCCTCCGCGTCGAGCGGCACGGCTTCCAGAAGGGCGAGCTCGAGCGCGCCAAACAATCGGTGCTGAGGAATTTCCAGCAGTCGGTGAAAGAGTACGACAAACGCGACGGCACCGAGCTCGCGCAGGAGATCGTCAGAAACTTCCTGGAGCAAGAGGCGATGCCGGGCCGCGCCGCCGAGCTCGCCCTCGCCGAGAAGCTCATCCCCGACATCACCTTGAGCGACGTGCACGATCTGGCGAAGACGCTCGGCGCGGGGAGCCGCGTCATCGCCGTGACCGGTCCGGCGACGATCGCGCGCCCGAGCGCGGACGCCCTCCGCACCCTCGACAAGACGGTGGCGGCGCGCACGATCGCGCCCTACGTCGACACCATCCCGACCGCGCCGCTCATGGCGAGCGCCCCCACCCCGGGGGCGGTCAAGAAGACTTCGACCCTGGCCGAGATCGGGGTGACGGAGTGGACGTTGGACAATGGCGCGCGCGTCGTGGTCAAGCCGACCGACTTCGCCAACGACGAGGTGCAGATCTCCGCGTTCGCCCCCGGCGGGACCTCCCTCGCCACAGCCGCCGACGTCACCTCCGCGGAGTTCGCGGACGACGCGGCGAAGCAGGGGGGGCTGGGGCCCTACGACGCCCTCATGCTCCGCAAGAGCCTCACCGGAAAGGTGGCGACGGTCGCCCCATATATCCACGAGCTCGAGCAGGGGCTGACGGGGCGAGCATCACCGGCGGACCTCGAGACGCTGTTTCAAATGGTCAATCTGACCTTCACCGCTCCTCGCAAAGACAAAGCCGCGTTCGAGACCTGGCGCGCGCGCGAGATCGAGCGACTCAAGAACCGGAAGCTCTCCCCCGACTTGGTGTTCTCCGACGAGATGCTCACGTTCATCGGCCAAGGGCACCCGCGGCGAAGGCCGGTGACGGCCGAGGTCATGGCCTCCATCGACTACGAGAAGGCGTTCGACTTCTATCGCCAGCGATTCGCGGCCGCGAGCGGCTTCACATTCGTGATCGTGGGCAACGTGGACCTGCCGGCGCTGAAGACGCTCGTCGAGAAATACATCGGGAGCCTCCCCGCCTCGAAATCCAAGGAGACCTGGCGAGACGTGAAGGCGGAGCGGCCCCGGGGGGTGAAGACGAAGACGGTGGTCAAAGGGACGGAGCCGCGGAGCTACGTGAACCTCACGTTCCACGGGAAAGAGCCCTATTCGCCGGAGGCCGAGGGGGACGTCGCCTTCGCCGCCAACATCGTCGGAATGCGGCTCCGCCGCGTCCTGCGGGAGGACATGGGGGGCGTGTACGGGGTGGAGATCACCAGCAACCTCTATCGCCGCCCGCGCAGCGAATACCGCATCACTGTCTCGTTCAACTGCGCCCCCGAGAACGTCGACAAGCTCGTGAAGACGGTCTTCGACGAGATCAAGGCGCTGAAGGACAAGGGGCCCGTCGAGGGCTCCGCCCAGATCCTCCAGGAGACGAAGCGGAGGACGTTCGAGGTCTCCGTCAAAGACAACGGCTTCTGGCTTCGAGAGCTCGCCCACGCCTATGCGTATGGCGACGATCCGAAGCGCATCCTCGACGTGAAGTCGCGGCTCGAGAAGATGACCGACGCCCGCGCCAAGACCGTCGTCGGCAAGTACGTGAACGAAAAGGAGTACGTGCTCGGGATCCTCAAGCCTCAACCGTGAGGGAACTCCGGCGCCGGATCGCTGTCTTTAGCCCCCGTGCCGCGCCCGAGCTCGTTCCTCCTGGTTGGCCTCGCGATGAGCCTCGCCGCCGGCTGCGCGGCCCAGCCGCCACCCGTGGTGAAGACGCCGGGAGAAGCGGCGTCTGCCCGCCTGGCGGAGGTCCGGATCGTGGCTCCCGAGCCGAGCCTGAGCCTCCGCCCGCCGACACCGCGCCCGAGCCTGGGCCCGAGCCGCCGGAGGAGGAGGTCGCCGCCGCCGCGATCCCCGCCGAGGCGCCCTCCGCCGCCGCGCCGCCCAAGGTGAGCATGCCCCGACCGAAGACCATCGTGCGGGCTCGACCTCGGGTCCGATCGACGCAGACGACCGTCTGCTGCCGGCTCCCGCCCGAGGTGATCACCCGAGTCATCCGCTCGAGCCATCGACAGCTCGCGAAGTGCACGGAGGGTGAAGGAGCGGCCCCGACCCAGCTCTCTTTCGTCATCGCCAAGGACGGCTCGGTCCACTCCCCCACCGTCTCCAGCGGCTCCGATGGCTTCAAGGCCTGCATGCGGTCGGCGCTGTCCGCGCTCCGCTTCCCCGCTCCCGAAGGAGGCGAGGTCAAGGTGACCTATCCGCTCGCCAGCGATCCCGCGCCCTGAGCCCCGCTCAGCGCACGGAGAAGACGCGCACCGTGCCGGACCGATCGATGCCCCCGAATGCGGTGAAGCTCTCGTCGATGGCGAGGTCCTCGACGGACTCGTAGCCTCCGAAGCTCGTCTTGCCGGCCTTGGTGATGACGGCGTAGCCGCTCGAGGTGCCGGCCACGAGCAGGGCCCCGTCGTTCGTGATGAAGAGGCCGTTCGTCCACGACTCGTCCGTCCGGAGCTCGCCGGCCGCGACCGCGGTCCTCTTGGCGGAATCGAACCGCCACACCGAGACCCCGAAGGAGGGTCCCTCCTCGGCGAGGAGCGAGCCGTCGGGGCTGAACGCGACGGCGGAGACGTGGGTTCTGTACGTGGCCACATCGATCTCGGTCGCGGGGGACGACCAATCCCAAGCCCACACCGCGCCCGAGCGGAAGCCCACAGCCGCCCGCGCCCCGTCGCGGCTCACGTCGATCGACTCGACGTCGACGGTGGGCCCGTGCACCGGGATCTCGACGACGTCTTTGCCCTCCAATGAATAGCGCGCGAGGACCCCGTCCGCGTGGCTCACCGCGACCCACGGCGCGCGAACGCTCCCCGCCGAGATCTCCGGCCCCCTCACGAGCAGCGTCTTTCGCTTCTCGAGCGACACCGGATCGAGCTCGACGATCCCGTGGTCGCAGACGACGACGAGGGCGGTAGGCGAGAAGCCCATGGCCACGACGCCGCCGCAGCCCGACGGAGGGCGAGCGTGGGCGGGGGCGCCCGTCGCGAGATCGAAGGTCTGGACGAGACCGCCGCTGCTCGCCGCCACCTTGGCGTGGTGCGTGCTGATCGCGACCGCCTTTCCCCAGCCGCCGATGGTGGCGGCCCACCGCTCTTTGACCCGCGACGCGTTGGTGGCGCTGAGGGGGGGCCCGATCGGAGCACCGGGCGGGACGGGAGGTGGGAGCGGCGCGACGGTCACGGCGCTCGGCGGATCGACGACGGCGGGCGAAGACGGGGTCGGCAGCGCGGCGGGGGCGCTCACGCGCGCGCGCGCCGAAGGCCGCGCCGGCGCGGCCTCTTCCTCCGTGTCGTCATCGATGCGGTGCCGCCGCGCTTCCTTCTTGCAGCTCGCGTCGGCGATCGCGAGCGCGGCGAGGAGCGCGTGGATGACGCGGGCGCGGCGGGTCATTGCCATCGATTCGAGCACGACCCGTCTCGGATAGCACCCGCCCCCGGTCGCCCTTCGTCCCGGGCACGAACACGCCACCAAAGCATTGACTATGGAGAGAACCGTCGAGAAGGCACATCTTCGACGCGTCCCGAGTCCTCTTATCAGGGAGTGGATATGAAGAAGCCGTGGATTGCTGCGGTGAGTCTGTGCGCGTGCGCCTTGCCGGCCTGGGGTTGTAGCCACACCTCCGGAGAGCCGTACAACCCGGCCCGCGTCGCGAAGGCGGGCGATCCCGCGCCGGTAGCCCGACAGCGAATGGGCAAGCCGCTGCGCGCGATGCCCTATGTCCCGACCGCGTTCGACAAGGCTCCCGCGAGCTGCGCGAGCCCGGCGGAGTCCTGGACCTATGCCTACAGCGACCTGCCCGAGATCGACTGCTTCACCACTGTCTGGGTCGACGACGGCAATCAGGTGTGCGCCGTCGTGGACAAGCGCCGCGGCGACTGCGGATGGAGCGACCGATGAAGCCCCTCTGCGCCGCGGGCGCGATTGTCGTGTTGGCGGGCGCGAGCGGCTGCTCGGAGATCGCCCGCCCCCTGCCCACGAACGTGCCCGTCATGATCGGGCCCGTCACGCAAATCGGCGGCCGACCCACGCCGATGAAGAAGAGCCGCGCCAATGAGGCGGCCGAGTTCGACAAAGACAACGAGAGCTCGGTGTGGGTCTGTTGGGCTTCTGGCTATCCGACGATCTCGGTGACCCGTCCCGGCGAGTCGGCGATCGTGGACGACATCGGGAAGGCCAACGCCGTTCATGCCGGCAGGGTCCCTCTCAAGATGGTGACGCCGCGGCTGAGCGGCTTGGGGGTCGGAGCTTATATGTGGTTTGCCGCCGGCTGCTATGGCCAAGCATGGTGGTGGAACGCCGATGGCCATGCGGAGGCGCCGTGAAGATCCATTCGTTCGTCGTGGTCGTGCTGGCTCTCGTGATGACGGCGCTGGGCGCCGGCTGCGCGGGGGCCCGCTCCGAGGTCGTGATGCCGAAGTCGCGCTATCCCGTCTCGATGTCGAATGGCATGTACGGCCCCAATCGGGAGATGTTGAAGCCCGACCAGATGCAGAAGGTGGGGGAGATCCACATCGAGCGAACGGCGTGGGGTATGCTCTATTCGGCGATCCCGTTCACCCCCGAGCTCGACGTCTCCAGCGAGCTCAACGCCCAGGTCGCGGCGCGAAAAGGCGACGGGGTCATTCGGCTCCGCACCGAGGTCAGCCCGTGCGCCCTCGACTACTTCTTCGTCCTCACGTTCATCCCGTTTTGGCCCGGGTGCGCGCTCGTGGACATCAAAGGAGATATCGTCCAATACAAAGGACAGTGAGCCACCGGCGAGGGCTCATGGCTTCTTCTCCAGGCGGGCTTCGCCGATGGCATCGGCGGCACAACGGAAGCCGATGGCGTGGGTGTATTGCTCCGGGGGGCTGTGAAACCGCCACGCCGGATGAGCCCACGTCGGGTCCGCGCCGTTGAAGCCGCCTCCCCGGATCACCCGCTCGGTGCCCTTCTCCGGGCCCTTCGGATCCACGAGCTCGCCCGGCTTCAGGGCTTCGTAGTAGTCCTGGGTCCACTCCCAGACGTTGCCGGCGAGATCGAACACGCCATAGCTGGATTTACCGGCCGGGAACGACGCTACCGGCGCCGTCCCCACCCAGTGATCGTCTTGGTCGTGCATGTGCTTCGAGTCGAGGCCGTGCTCGGAGGCCCACGCCGCGAACTCGGCCCCGGCCGCGTTCAGCCGGGACGCGTCGGGAGGCTCGTCGCCCCAGGGGAAGGCGCGTTGCCCCTTTCCTCGAGCGGCGTATTCCCACTCCGCCTCGGTGGGGAGGCGCGACTTCTTGAAGCGGCAATACGTGCTCGCCATTCGGAAATTGACGCAGTTGATGGGGTGGTCGAGGCGGTCGGCCTTCCCCTCGTTGCACATCGTCGCGAAGACGGCTTTGTTCTGGGGGGCGGTGTCGAACTCGACGGTCGATGGCGCCTTCTCGCACTCCCCCGCGCCCACGCACTCGTCATAGGCGCGCACCGTGACCTCGGTCGCGTCGAGACAAAAGGAGGAGAGGGTGACGTGACGACCGTCGACCGCCGCGCCGGCGACGTTGGGCAGCGATCGCGAGCCCATGTAGGTAGAGCCGGACGGGTGATGAATCATCCCCGCCGGACAGCGCGCATCGGCGGGGACGACCGTCATCGCGGGGGCCGAGGACGCGACCGCGGCGCGGCCCGACGGGGCCTCCTCCCGGGCAGCGCCGCTCGGGGAGGGAGCGCTCGTCGAGGACGCGTCGCTCGCCTTGTCCTTCCGAAGAAAGACGAACGCACCGACGCCCAGCAAGCCGAGGGCGACGACCGCTCCTACCGCGGGCGCGACGCTCTTCTTCGGCGCGGGCGGCGCCGACGGCGCGGGGAACGAGCTGTCGAGGGGGGTCGCGGGGGCAGCCCTCGGCGCGGAGGTGACGGGCGCGCTCGGGGCGATGGCGGCGGTGGGCCCAGACACGTCCACGATCTCCCGAGGGCCCGCCGTCGCGGCCGTGCTCGAGAGCGCGAGCTTGCGATCGCCCGATGAGCCTGCGGCGAGCTCGGAGAAGGCGCGGACGCAGGCCCCCGCCTCGGTGAAGCGCGCGTCGACGGACCTGTCGACGCACTTCGCGAACCAGGCATCGAACCCGGGGGGGAGCACGCCCTCCTCGACGCCGAGCTCTCTCGCGCGCTCGCTGGCCGGAGGGATCGCGTCCACGCAGACCTCACGCAGCAGCGCGGGCAGCGAGTCCTCGATCGCGGCGAGCCAGAACGACTTGCCGGTGAGGAGATAGAAGGCGATGAGGCCGAGACCCCAGACGTCCGTGGCCGGGCAGATCCGGCCCTTTCGATCCGTCTGCTCGGGGGCCATGAAGAGGGGCGAGCCGAGGGGCTGGGTCCCCGTCTTCTGCATCCCGTCGGCGACGAGCTTGGCGATCCCGAAATCGAGGATCTTGGCCGTGTAGGGGACGTCGCGTCGCTTCGACGCGGCGAGGAAGATGTTCTCGGGCTTGAGGTCCCGGTGCACGAGGCCCTGCGCGTGGGCCTGCTCGAGGGCGTGCCCGATCTGCTCCAGCACCTCGCGCACGTCGGCGACGGTGAGCTGGCCGATGCGCACGGCGGCGTCCCCCAGCTCCTCCCCTTTGAGGAGCTCCATCACGAGGTAGGGCATGCCGGTGGCCTCATCGACCCCGGCCGTGACCGTCTCGACGACGTGATCGCTCTCGATGTTGGCGGCCGCGCGCGCCTCGCGCACGAAGCGCTCTCGCACCTCGGGGAGGTGGACCAGCTCCGGGACCAAGATCTTCAGCGCGCGCTGCTTGCCGGTCGAGATCTGCTCGACGACGTAGACCGCGCCCATTCCCCCCTCGCGAAGAGGCTTCTGGACTCGGAAGTCCTTCGCGAAGATCGAGCCGGGAGCGAGCTTGTCCATGGTCAGTCCGAGGTCGGTCGTTGGTGGGGGACGATGACGCCGCGCTCGCGGGCGACGCGCTCCGCTGTCTCGTAGCCGGCGTCGGCGTGGCGAATTACGCCCATGCCGGGATCGATCGTGAGGACGCGCTCGAGGCGGCGCGCGGCCGCGTCGGTGCCGTCGGCCACGATGACCATCCCGGCGTGGAGCGAGTTGCCGATGCCGACCCCACCCCCGTGATGGAAGCTCACCCACGATGCCCCGCCCGCCACGTTCGACATCGCGTTGAGGAGGGGCCAGTCGGCGATGGCGTCGGAGCCGTCGCGCATCGCCTCCGTCTCGCGGAAGGGCGACGCGACGGAGCCGCAGTCCAGGTGGTCACGGCCGATGACGATGGGCGCTTTGACGACGCCGCGGCGGACGAGCTCGTTGAAGGCGAGGCCGACCCGGTGGCGATCGCCGTAGCCGAGCCAGCAGATCCGGGAGGGCAGCCCCTGGAAGGCGACCTTCTGCTGCGCCATCTCGATCCACGTACGGAGGTCCGGGTCGTCGGGCACGGTCGCGAGCACGGCTTCGTCGGTGGCGGCGATATCGGCGGGATCACCCGAGAGGGCGACCCAGCGGAACGGGCCCTTGCCCTGGCAGAAGAGCTCGCGGATGTAGGCGGGCACGAACCCCGGGATGTCGAACGCGCGCTCGCAGCCGACCTCCTTCGCACACGTGCGGATGTTGTTGCCGTAGTCGAACGCCTCCGCCCCGCGCGCTTGCATCTCGAGCATCGCCTCGACCTCGACTCGCATCCCGGCCTTGGCTCTCCGTACGTACTCGGCCGGGTCGGCGTTTCGCAGCGCCGCCGCCGCCTCGAGATCGAGCCCGGGGGGGACGTAGCCGACGAGGGGGTCGTGCGCGGCCGTCTGCTCCGTGACCAGATCGGGGATGATCCCGCGGCGCACGAGCTCGGGGAACACGTCGGCCGCGTTCGCACACACGGCGACGCTGCGCGGCTCGCCGCGCGCGGCCGCGCCCCGGACCGCAGCGATCGCGGCGTCGAGGTCGTCGATGCGCTCGTCGACGTAGCGCGTCTTGAGGCGCTTCTCGATCCTCGACGGATCGATCTCGACCGCGAGCATGCTCACCCCCGCCATCACGGAGGCGAGCGGCTGCGCTCCGCCCATTCCGCCGAGGCCGGCGGTCAGCGACCACAGGTGCTTCTCGTCCTTGCCGGTGCGACGGGCGACCGCCTTTCGCGCGGCCACGAACGTCTCGAACGTGCCCTGGAGGATCCCCTGGGTGCCGATGTAGATCCAAGACCCGGCCGTCATCTGGCCGTACATGGTGAGGCCGAGGGCCTCGAGGCGGCGGAACTCGTCCCAGTTCGCCCACCTCCCGACGAGGTTGGAGTTCGCGATGAGGACGCGCGGCGCGTCCTCGTGGGTCCGAAACCGCCCGACCGCCTTGCCCGACTGGACGAGGAGGGTCTCGTCGTTCTGCAGGTCGACGAGCTCGCGGACGATCACGTCGAAGGCATCCCAGCTCCGGGCAGCCCGGCCCGTTCCTCCATAGACGACGAGGTCGTCGGGACGCTCGGCAACCTCGGGGTCGAGGTTGTTGTGCAGCATCCGGAGCGCCGCCTCCTGGATCCATCCTTTGCAGCGAAGCTCGGCCCCGCGCGGGGCGCGCACCGGTCTCGGACCACGGCTCGACATGGAAGAAGGCTCTAGTGGTGGACCGGCGGCGCGAAAAGACCGGAGCGATCAGCGCTTGCAGTACCCGTTGATCTTGTCGACGAGGTCGCTCTCGGTCTTGGTGATGTCGTTGCTGCGCTTCTCGAGCTCGTCGACCTTGGTCGGGTCCTTGAGATCACGGGCGAGCTTCGCCATGTCGGTGACCATCTTGCGGTAGTCCTCGACGTTCTTCTTGAGCTCTCCGTCGGTGATCTTCACCTCGCCGATCTTCTTCTCGAACTCTTCGAGCTTCTTCGCCTGATCCTCGAGGTCCTTCTTCGCATCGAAGTCTTTGATGGCGGCCGAGTTCTTGTTGATGGTGTCGATCACCGCGTTGCACTCCTGCACCTTGGTGATCTCGCCGCAGCCGAAGGCCATCATGGCGCCGGCGAGCGCGAGGCCGGCGGCGAAGCAACGATGCGCGAACGTGTTCGACATGGGTTCAGTCTCCAGGTCGCCTCGAGACGTTGGGGCGACGCTCGCCGATGAAAGCGAAGGACGGAGCGGTTGTCGCGAATTTTCGAAGCGGAGCGAGCCCCGCCGACGCGAGGCGCGCCGGGCAAGTTAAGAATCTGCGTGGATGCGCCGTTGTTTCGTGCGAGTCGGCACACCTCGCCCGACGCACGGAGACACCATGGTCACGTTCATTCGGCGCAGCGCGTGGACCTTCGGGCTCGGATCGGTCCTCGTCCTCGGATGCGGGACGACCCCCGACGTGGCGGAGACGGCCGAGGCCGCGGGCGGCGGCATGGAAGAAGGCGGCGCGGACGGCCAGGGCGGCGATCCCGGCTCCGAGCCCTTGAACGACCGACCCGATCACGGCGTCCACGTCGGCATGCACGACGAGCCGGGGGAAGACCCGTGCGATCCGGTCGCGCTCGGCTGCGGCGACCACGCGACGTGCGTCGGCACGGAGAGCACCGGCCAGTGCGTGTGCGAGGGCGGCTTCGCCGGGGACGGGTACGCGTGCTCGAACGTCGACGAGTGCATGCTCGGCAGCGCCGTCTGCGACCCGCACGCGAGCTGCTTCGACACCGTCGGCTCCTACACGTGCGAGTGCGATCCCGGGTTCGTGGGCGACGGAAGCACCTGCGACGACGTCGACGAGTGCGCGAACGGCTCGGCCCACTGCGACGACAGCGCGCAGTGCTTCAACCTCGTGGGCAGCTTCGCCTGCACGTGCCCCCCCGGGTTCGCCCCTCACGGGGGCGGCTGCGTCGACATCGACGAGTGCGCGGGAGAGCCCGGGCCCTGCGCGGCCGAGGCCATGTGCACGAACCTTCCCGGTGGCTTCGCGTGCGCCTGCCCTCCCGGATACTTCGGGGACGGGTTCAACTGCGCGGTGTGCGTGATCCTCGACGGCCAGTGCTACGTCGAAGGTCAGTGACGCGTCGTTGACGCGCCGCAGGCCCAACATCCCGGGCCGTCCAACTAACGGTTGACGCGTTAGCCGCCGCGGACGAAATCGAGCGGCCTCCCGCGCGCGGTCGCGCTGCGATCTGACCAACCGGTCACGCGCGGGCAGGTTGGAGGTCGAACGCAGTGATGGACAAAGGGACCAACGGGGTCTCCTCGACGCAGGGAACGCTCGTCCCCTCGCGGATCTTCGCCGGTGCACGCCTCGTCGTCGTCGGGGGCACGGGCTTTCTCGGGAAGGTGTGGGTGGCCCTGCTGCTCCACCGATTCCCGGAGATCGGCCACCTCTACCTGCTCGTCCGTCCCAAGGGCGAGCAGACGGCGGAGGAGCGCTTCTGGTCGCAGATCGCTTCGTCCCCGACGTTCGACCCGCTCCGCGAGAAGTACCCGGGGGAGGCCTTCGAGGCCTTCCTCAAAGAGAAGATCACCCCGGTAGCGGGAGACGTCGTCCACGACAAGCTCGGCATCGACGCGGAGCTGCTCCCGAAGCTCGCGGGGACGATCGCGGCCGTCGTCAACGTGTCGGGGGTCGTGGACTTCAACCCACCCCTCGACGAGGCCCTCGAGGTCAACGCGTTCGGGGTGAACAACCTCGTCTCCCTCGCGCGGGCGCTCGGCGCCCCCGTCATGCACACGAGCACCTGCTACGTGGCCGGCTATCGCTCCGGCATCATCGAGGAGGTCGACCCGCGCCAGGTGCCCTTCCCGCGCGCGGCCGGGGAGAAGCTGCTCGGCGAGGTCCAGCCGATGCGGAGCCTCGAGCGATCGCACTGGGATCCCCAGCGCGAGATCGCGGAGTGCTTGGACCTCATACGAATGGCCCGGCACCGGTCGAACGACGCCTTCCGGCAGAGCCATTTCCTCGACCAGGCGAAGAAGAACCTCGAGAAGCGGGGGGAGCCGACCCGCGGCTCCGCGATCGAGGCCGAGCTCTCCAGGGTGAAGCGCAAGTTCGTGGAGGCGCAGCTGGTGGAGGCGGGCCACGAGCGCGCCATCTTCTGGGGCTTCACCAACATCTACACGTACACGAAGAGCATCGGCGAGCAGGTCCTCGCCGGCAGCGGCGTCCCCTTCACGATCGTGCGCCCCGCCGTCGTCGAGTCGAGCTGCGAGTTCCCCTCCGTCGGGTGGAACGAGGGGATCAACACGAGCGCGCCGTACATCTACATGGCCTTGAACGGGGCCTTCACGTTCCCCGGCGATCCCAAGGTCCACCTCGACATCATCCCCGTCGACATGGTCGCCTCCGGGATGATCGCGTCGCTCGCGGAGCTCATCCAAGGCTCCCACCACGCGGTCTACCAGTACGGCGTCACCGACACGAACCCGTGCTCGATGGAGCGCTACCTCGAGCTGATCGGCCTCTACAAGCGGAAGAAGGTCTTCGACGGCAAGTCGACGAAGATCTTCCAGCTCGTGAGCCAGCACGTCGAGTCGCTCGGCCTCCGGAAGCACGAGTACGATCGCTTCGGTCCTCGCAAGATCGCCGGCGTCATGCGCGGCATCGGCAAGGCCCTCGGCTCCGCCGCGGTCGGTCCGCTCGGCGCGCTCCTGAAGCCGGCCGCGAGCGGGCTCGAGGGGGCGGCGAAGCTGCAGGACAAGCAGGCCGAGATCATGGACCTGTTCGTCCCGTTCACGGCCGAGTCCGACTGGGTGTTCTCGTGCGCGAACACGCGCGAGGCCTTCGCGAAGATGCCGCCCGAGGATCGGGCCAAGCTCCTCTGGGCCCCCGAGTCGCTCGACTGGCGCGAGTGGATGTACGAGGTGCACCTGCCCGGCCTCGAGAAGTGGGTCCTCCCCCAGATCGACGAGAAGATGACGCGCGAGCTCAAGGCGCTCGCCCCGTACGATCACCTCATCGACCTGCTCGACGAGGTCGGAGAGCGGCACGCCCACGCCCTCGCGCTGCAAGAGGTGACGCCGGACGGGCTCACCCGCCTCACGTACGAGTACCTCCGCGACGCCTCTCACTGGGTCGCGGAGCAGCTCCACGCGGCCGGGGTCGGGGCCGGTGATCGCGTCGTCCTCTCCGGCCGCAACCGGCCCGAGTGGGCCATCGCCTACTTCGGGATCTTGCGGGCCGGCGGCGTCGCCGTCCCCGTCGATCCCGCCCTCGAAGCGCCCCAGCTCGGCAACATCGTGCGGGCGAGCTCGGCCGCGGTGGCGCTCTGGGACTCCACCGTCGAAGAGAAGGGCGGCGCGGCCGTGCGCGCGTCGATGCCCAACCTGCGCGTCCTGGATCTCGCCGGGCTCGAGCCCACCGAGGCGGAGGCGAAGGCGGCGCGCGCGCGGACCCCGGGCGCCAAGCCGACAGGGGAGGACCTCGCGAGCATCATCTACACGAGCGGGACGACCGGCGAGCCGAAGGGCGTCATGCTCATGCACAAGAACTTCGCGTCGCTGCTCTCCGCGCTGGCGCCGCTGTTCCCGCTGACGCCGCGCGATCACGTCTTGAGCGTGCTGCCGCTCCATCACACCTTCGAGTTCACGTGCGGCCTCTTGCTGCCGCTCATGCTCGGGGCGCGCATCATCTACCTGCGCGAGCTCAACGCGGAGGGCCTGAAGGAGGGCCTCGCGGTCGGCAAGATCACCGCCATGGCGGGGGTGCCCGCGCTCTGGCAGATGCTCGAGCGGCGCATCCTCAGCGAGGTGAAGGAGAAGGGGCCGTTCGCGATGCGCGCGTTCGACATGGCCCTCGAGCTGAACCGCCTCATCGGCAAGCGCACCGGCCTCAACGCGGGCCGCCTCTTCTTCGGGTCCGTGCACGACGCCCTCGGCGGTCGCATGCGCCACATGATCTCGGGCGGGGCCGCCCTCCCGCGTGACACCGCGAAGCTCTTCGCGAGCCTCGGCCTGCCGCTCTCCGAGGGCTACGGCCTCACGGAGGCGGCCCCCGTGCTCAGCGTCGCGAAGGCGAGCGTGAAGGCCTCGTTCGGCCACGTCGGCCAGGCGATCCCGGGCGTGGAGCTGAAGATCCTCGGCCCCGACGCGGAGGGGATCGGCGAGGTCGTCGCGCGCGGGCCCAACGTGATGAAGGGCTACGAGGGCAACCCGGAGGCGACCTCGCGGGTGATCGACGAGGAGGGCTGGCTGCACACGGGCGACCTCGGGAAGATCGATCGCCGCGGGCGGCTCACGATCGTGGGTCGCTCGAAGGAGGTCATCGTCGGACCGAGCGGCGAGAACGTCTACCCCGACGACGTCGAGGCTCTCCTCGGCGACATACCCGGCATCCGCGAGCTCAGCGTCGTGGGCCTGCCCGACGGTCAGGGAGGCGAGAAGGTCGCGTGCCTCGCCGTCCCCAGCGACGGCCCCGAGGACGAGAGCCCGAGCGCGCTCAGCGCACGCAAAGAGAAGGCCCACCGGTCGCTCCGCGAGGCGTTCGAGAAGCTGCCGCGGGTCGCCAAGCCCACCGTCGTCCACTTCGTGGACGCGGCCCTGCCCCGCACCGCGACGCGAAAGGTGAAGCGCAACGAGGTGCGCGAGATCCTCTCCAAGCTCGCCGCCGCGACCGCGACCGTCGTCGAAGGCGAGACGACGAGCTCGTCCGTCGCCCACGTCGTCGCGTCGATCACCAACAAGCCCCTCGCGCAGATCAACGCTGCGACCACACTCCGCGGCGATCTCGGGGTCGACTCGCTCCTCGCCGTCGAGCTCGGGAGCGCCCTCGAGGCCGCGGTCGGCGCGCCCCTCGATCCGAAGGAGCTCGCGAAGTGCGAGACGGTCGGCGATCTCGAGGCGGCCGTGACGAAGGCGCGGCGCGCGGACGCCCTCGCCATCGAGGAGGCGCCCGCCGAGCGGCACGAAGATCCGATCATCGTCCCTCAGCCGATCGCCGAGGCGACGAAGCGCGCCCTCACGCGGATCCAGATGGGGTTCTACGGCAACGTGATGCGCCCGACCGTCTACGGCCGCGCGTACATCCCCCACAACCGCAACACCATCGTGTGCTCGAACCACGTGAGCCACCTCGACATGGGCTTCGTGAAGTACGCCCTCGGGTCGTACGGCGAAGACATCGTGTCGCTCGCGGCCCAGGACTACTTCTTCGAAGGCAACAAGTGGCGGCGCGCGTACTTCGAGAACTTCACGAACCTCGCGCCGTTCGATCGCAAGGGCGGGCTCCGCACCGCCCTCCGCATGGCCGGGGATCACCTCGAGCAAGGTCGCACCGTCCTCATTTTCCCGGAGGGGACGCGATCCGCGGACGGCAGCATCCAGCAGTTCAAGCCTGCGGTGGGCTACCTCGCGCTCACGCAGAACGTCGACATCCTCCCGATGTACTTGGGCGGCACCTACGAGGCGATGAAGAAGGGCTCCAAGATCCCGATGCGCCGCGACATCCAGGCGCGCATCGGCCTTCCCTTGAAGATCGCGGATCTGAAGCGCCTCACCGAGGGGATGAAGACGAGCGCCGCGTGCAAGCGCGTCGCCGACCTCACCGAGCAGGCGGTCCGCGCCCTCAAGGACGGAGGCGTCCTCGACATCTCCAAGCTCGACCGAGACGCCGCCCCCGCCAGCGTCGAGGTCGTGGAGCACCCGCTCGCGCGCTTGTTCCGTGAGCTCGAGACCCGCTTCCGCGCCGACCGCGTGGAGAAGCCCCTCACCTTCTATTTCACCCTCGGCAACGCCGTCGACGAGAAGTGGACGCTGCGCGTCGAGCCGAGCGGCTGCTCCGCCGCCCGCGGCAAGCCCGAGCAGGGCGTCGCGGACTGCGTCCTCAAGACGACGCCCGAGATCTTCACCCGCATCGTCCGCGAGTCGTATGTCCCCACGCCGATGGAGTTCTTGAGCGGCGCGGTGAAGAGCAACGACGTCTCCCTCCTTCAGACCTTCCAGAAGGTGTTCGATCTGTCATGAGCAGCCGCGTCCTCGTCACCGGTGCCACCGGGTTCTTGGGTCGCTACGTCGTCGATGAGCTCGTCGCGCGCGGGCACCGAGGTCGTCGCCCTCGCCCACCCTGCTCACGGAGAGCCGCCCGCGGCCGCCCGCGCCGTCGAGGGAGACGTCCTCGACGCGGCGAGCGTCGAGCGCGCCGCCGCCAACTGTGAAGCGCTGTTTCACTGCGCGGGCAAGGTCTCGCGCGACGCGCGCGACGCCGAGATCATGCACAAGGTCCACGTCGACGGGACGCGCATCACCCTCGACGCGGCCCGACGCGCCGGCGTTCGGCGCGCCGTCGTCGCGAGCACGAGCGGCACCGTGGCCATCTCCGACGATCCCAAGGAGGTGCGGAGCGAGAAGGCGAAGACCCCGCTCGATCTGATCGGCCGATGGCCCTACTACCGCTCGAAGCTCTTCGCGGAGAAGGTCGCGCTGGAGAAGAACGACCCGCCCGCCTTCGAGGTCGTGGTGGTGTGCCCGTCGCTCTTGCTCGGCCCCGGCGACACCCGCGGCTCGTCCACCGGCGACGTCGTGGACTTCATCGACGGACGGCTCCTCGCCATCCCGCCCGGCGGGATCTCCTTCGTGGACGCGCGCGACGCCGCCCTCGCGATGGTGCTCGCGTACTCGAACGGACGCCCCGGCGAGCGCTACCTCGTCGCCGCGCAGAACCTCACCATGGCCGCGTTCTGCAGCAAGCTCGAGCGCATCACCGGCGTCACCGCCCCCTCGATGCGCGTGCCCAAGAGCAAGGTCCTCGCCTCCGCGAGCGCGTGGATCGATCGCGCCCTCGCCAAGCGCCTCGCGAGCAAGCCCCGCATCGACGAGCCGAGCCTCGATATGGCCCAGTACTACTGGTACGTCGACGCGACGAAGGCCCGTGAAGAGCTCGGATGGGAGCCCCGCGATCCGCACGAGACCCTCACCGACACCGTGAACGACCTCCGCGAACGCGGCGTCGTCTGGGGCTGACGTCGACGGGCGGTTGACCGCGCCCGCTCACGTCGGTCCCATGCCGATCGTGAGAACGGCCATCCTCATCGCTGGCATTCTGTCCCTCGGGATCGTCGGCTCCGGCTGCAAAGGGGACGCGAGCCGGAGGCGCGCCCACGACAAGGACAAGGAGGAAGAGCCGTCAGCGAGCGCGACCGGACGCTCGATGCTCGCCCAGTGCAACGACGTGATCGATACGCTCAACCGAGCCTCCAAGTCGGTCCAGGAGGTCGACGCGACCAAGGACTACGAGGAGCAGGCGAAGAAGATCGAGGCGCTCGACAAAGAGATCGCCGACATCAAGGTCGATGACCCGGAGCTGAAGAAGCAGACGGACGCGTACCGGAAGATGCTCGGCGACTTCGCGAAGCTCACGCGCGACTTCAAGGATCCGTCGAAGCTGGAGGGCCTCATGAAGCGCGCAGACGACCTGACGAAGACCGAGGGCGTCATCGTCGACGCGATCAACGCCCGCTGCCGGCAGTGACCGCTTCTATCATTCGCTTGACGGACACGGGCGCGCTGGCTCTCATCGCGCCGATGAGGAAGGCGCTGCTCGTCCGGATCCTCGCCGCGGCTTTGGTCGCGAGCGGGTGCAGCGACGCCAGCTCCAAGACGACCCTCTCCGCGCGACCCGCGCCCAGCTCGCGCGCCAGCGCCGGACCGAGCAAGATGGAGCAGTGCAACACCGTGATTGAGACGGTCAACCAAGGCTCCGAGCCGATCAAGCGCTTCGACGCGAGCGGAGACCTCGAGAAGCAAGCGAAGGACCTCGAGGCGTTCGAGGCGAAGATCGGCGCGCTGACCCTCGCCGACACGGAGCTCAAGGGCCTGGTCGACGGCTATCGGAAGATGATCGACGACATGGTGAAGCTCTCGCGCGACCTCAAGCGCGTCGACGAGAACACGAACGTCGCGGAGCTCGAGAAGCGCGCCGACGCAATCGCCAAGACCGAGAGCGACCTCGTCGACAAGGTCAACGCGTACTGCCGCCTCTGATGCGCGCGTCCGAAGATCCTGCCAGACGAGATAATCGCGCCGGCGGCGTCGTCCCACCCCGCGTCCCGAGCTAGGGGGTTGACTCGACGGTCACGGATTGGGTCCCATCGCCTCGTGAGAACCCCCATCCTGATCGCAGGCATCTTGTCGCTCGCGGCCCTCCTCACCGGCTGCGAGGACAAGGACGCGAAGAGCCCCTACGACGTGGAGGTGAAGCAGCGGTCGAGCGCCCTCGAGATCCCGAAGCGCGTCGACCGCTCGACGAAGAGGATCCGCGCGCGCGAGTCGAAGGCCCTCGAGCTCATCGGCAAGATGCCGACCGCCGCCGACAAGGTCACGGACCCGACCGACTGGGAGATCGTCGTTCAGATCGTGGAGGCGTCCGACGACGCCGGGAAGGACGGCGGCTACGCGGCGGAGGCGCGCGACGTCCAGATCGCCCAGGCCTTCTTCGACGAGGAGAAGGAAGAGATCACGAAGAAGGTCGGCGGCTACGTGCAGGGCGCGGCCAAGCAGAAGGGCTGCGAGGTCGACGCCTACGGCGCGGCGAGCGCGGGCCTCAAGGCCGCCATCGAGGAGCGGGCCGAAGAGCGGCTCAAGAACGCGAACGACGCGTTCCTGATCATCGATCGCAACGAGGACGCCCTCGGCAAGAAGAACCGCGGCGCCCTCGAGGACCTCGCCAAGAACGTCGCGGAGGCGAGCTTCACCGTCCACGTCGAGATGGCGGAGGCGAAGAAGGAGCTCGAGGCCATGATCAAGGCCGGCGACGAGGCGCGCGATCAGATCAAGAAGATGCAAGAGGAGGAGAGCGCGCCTCCCAAGGAGGGCACCAAGCCCTCCGCGGAGGCAGAGAAGAACAAGAAGGAGCGCCAGAAGAAGGCAGAGGAGCGGCTCGCCCTCCTCGACCAGGCCGAGGCGGACGCGAAGAAGAACCTCGAGGACCTCGAGAAGCGCACCGCCGACCTCGAGAAGGCCTACGACGACGCCCTCTCGAAGCTGAAGGACGCCATCAAGGCGAAGAAGAAGCCTTCGTGAAGCCGCTCGTCATCGTCAACCCGAAGGCAGGCGGAGGCCGTCACGGGCACACCCTCGAGCAGCTCGAGAAGACCATCGAGCGCGCCCTCGGGAGCGTCGACTTCGCCCAGACGGAGCGGCCCCGCCACGCCGTCGACCTCGCGAAGAGCGCCGCCATCGAGGGGCGCGAGGTCGTGGTCGCGACGGGCGGAGACGGCTCCATCCACGAGGTCGTGAACGGCCTCATGCTCGCGAAGGAGCAGGGGCACGAGAAGACCGCCCTCGGGATCATCGGGCGCGGCACCGGCTCCGATCTCTGCAAGACGCTCGGCCTCGAGAACCGCCTGGATCGGTTCCTCTCCGTGATCGCGGCCGGCCACACGAAGCCCATCGACGTAGGCCGCTTCTCCTACGAGACGGACGCGGGCGCGTCGGAGCACGCCTATTTCGTCAACATCCTCTCCGCCGGCATGGGAGGCCTGGTGGACCGCTACGTGCGGGACTACACCCGCCTCACGAGCGGCCCCCTCGCCTACTTCGCGGCCTCGACGAAGGCCCTCCTGAAGAGCGAGATCGCCTCCCTCTCCGTCCGGCTCGAGCTCGCGGGCGAGGCGCGCGAGGTCCGCCTCGAGACGCGGCAGATCGCCATCTGCAACGGGCGCTTCTTCGGCTCCGGGATGAAGGTCGCCCCCATGGCCGAGCCCGACGACGGCGTCTTCGAGGTGATCGATCTGGGCAGCGCGTCGCGCCTGAAATTCGCGCTCGAGAGCTCGGCCATCTACACCGGGGCACATATGAAGAGCCCAGACGTGCAGCACTTCCGATGCGACCGGGTGCGGCTCGCCCTGGGCCCCTCGAGCCGCGCCCGCGAGATGCTGCTCGACGTCGACGGCGAGCCCCTCGGCCGGGTGCCCATCGACGTGGCGGTCGTCCCGAAAGCGCTGCGCGTCCTCCTCCCGCCGGCCGCGGGCTCGTGACCGGCTTTCGCGGTGGAAGACTCGACAAGTTCGACGTGGCCGGGTAGTTGGTGGGCGTGCAGGTCGTAGCCTGGGTCGGCTTTCTCGTCCTGATCGGGCTCTTCCTCGCCCTCGATTTGGGGGTGTTCCACAAGGGCACCGAGACGCCGTCGACCAAGAGCGCCCTCAAGTGGACCTTGGTCTGGTTCATCGTCGCGCTCTGCTTCGACGGCGCCATCTACTTCCTCTACGAGCACAAGCTCCTCGGGCTGGGGGCGAACGCCTCGGGCTCGCAGGCATCGGTCCTCTTCCTGACCGGCTACCTCGTCGAGCAGAGCCTCAGCCTCGACAACATCTTCGTGATGGCGTTGATCTTCCGGTTCTTCAAGATCCCGGGAGACCTCCAGCACCGCATCCTGTTCTGGGGCATCCTCGGGGCGATCTTCCTCCGCATCACGATGATCCTGCTCGGGGCCGCCCTCGTGACGTCGTTCGAGTGGTCGATCCTGATCTTCGGCTTCATCCTCGTCTACACCGCCGTGAAGATGGCGATGTCGAAGGGGGACGACGACTTCGACCCCGAGGACAGCTTCATCGTCAAGTTCGCCCGGCGCCACTTCCCCTTCAGCGCGAAGATGGACGGGACGAAGTTCTTCACCGACGTCGACGGCAAGCGCGTCGCGACCCCCCTCTTCCTCGTCCTCATCGTCATCGAAGGGAGCGACGTCGTCTTCGCGGTCGACTCGATCCCCGCCGTCTTCGGGGTGACGACGGACCCGTTCATCGTCTTCACCTCGAACATCTTCGCCATCCTCGGCCTGCGCTCGCTCTACTTCGCCCTCGCGAGCCTGCTGCGCCGCTTCGCCCTGCTGAAGTACAGCCTCATGCTCGTGCTGCTCTTCGTAGGGGTGAAGATGATCGTCTCCCATTGGTGGCATCCGGACTGGATGTCCTACGCCTCCCTGGGCTTCATCGTCATGAGCCTCGTCGGTGGCGTGCTCGCCTCCCTGTTCTTGAAGCCGGAAGAGGCAGACGAAGAGGATCCGAAGTCGAGCCTCGGCTCGTCGGCGATGATCCAGAAGATGCTCCCCAAGGACCAGGCAGAGACGGAAGGGGGGCCACCCAGACAGAGCGCCCCCGCGAAGGACGAACAGGAGGACGGCGGATGACGCGGCTGCTCGTGGTGGGAGCGGGAGGCATCGGAGGCATCGTCTCCGCGTACCTCAACGAACAGGGGCACGACGTCGTCACCCTGACGCGCAACCCCCTCATCGCCGACGCCGTCAACGCCAACGGGTTCCGCGTCCGCGGCGAGGACAGCCCCGGCAACGTGAGCGGCCGCGTCGTGCAGAAGCTCCCCGCCAACGCGGCCCCGTTCGACTTCATCCTCCTCGCCACCCAGCCGCCCCAGGTCGAAGAGGCGGCCACCAGCGTCCTTCCGTTCTTGAAGCCGGACGGCGCGATGGTCTGCTTTCAGAACGGCCTGTGCGAGGAGCGCATCGTGAAGATCGCCGGCGTCGAGCGGGTCATCGGCGCGATCGTCACGTGGGGCGCCTCCATGACCGAGCCCGGGATCTACGACCGCACGAGCTCCGGAGGCTTTCAGATCGGCCGCCTCGATCGAAAGGAAGACGCTCGCCTCGACGAGCTTTCGCAGATCCTCGAGTGCGTCGGCCCCACCGTCACCACCACGAACCTCCTCGGCGCGCGGTGGTCCAAGCTCGCCATCAACTGCGCCATCTCGTCGCTCGGGACGGTCGGCGGAGATCGCCTCGGCGTGCTGATGCGCAAGCGACACGTGCGCCGCCTCGCCCTCGAGATCATGACGGAGGCGGTCCTCGTCGCCCGCGCGACGAAGGTGTGGCTCGAAAAGGTCTCCGGCACCCTCGACCTCGATTGGATCGCCCTCACCGAAGCCGAGCGCGCCAGCTCCGGCAGCGCCTCCCTCGTCGCCAAGCACGCCCTCCTCCTCGCCGTCGGGGCGCGCTACCGGCGGCTCCGCTCCTCGATGCTCGCCGCGATCGAGCGCGGCCGCCCCCCCGCCATCGAGTTCCTCAACGGCGAGATCGTGAGCCGCGGCCGCGAGGCCAACGTCCCCACCCCCATCAACGCCGCCGTCCGCGACGAGGTCCTCAAGATCGCCTCCGGCAAGGTGAAGAGCTCCCACGACCGCCTCCGCGACTTGTACGAGCGCACACGCGTCGCCGTCGGATCCGCGCCGGAGTCGATCCGCCCTCCCGAGACCGTCCCTCAGGGCCCCGCCGCCGACCCGAAGCCCAAGGTCGTCTTCGCCGTCACCTCGGAGGCGCTCCCTCTTCCCCAAGCGCTCACCCCTGCCCCCGTCTCGCCCAGCTCGCCCGAAGCACCCGCCTCTTCCGAGCCCGACGCGGAGCCGAAGCCCGAGCCGCCGCCGCCGGCCGAGCCCCCCTCGACGGCGGAACCACGCGCGACGCCGCGCCGTTCCCAAGCTCGAGGTCTCGCCCGCGCCCCCCAAGGAGCCCGCCCCCCGCCGCCCCAGACGAAGCCGCGGCCCCGCCCGAAGCCGAGCCGAAGACGACCTTCGAGGACGCGGCTCAGACGGAGCGCGACGCCAAGATCCCCCTCCCGATCGACGCGAGCGCGACAATCATCGGCGCCCACCGCCTCGACGACGAGCCCGACGAGCAGGACAAAGAAGACTGAGCCTCGATGCCCACCCCCGGCTCGCTCCGCGGGCCGCGAGCCCGCCCTTGCGTCTCCGCGCCGAAGGCGCTCCGCCGCGGGAGGGGAACCCCTACGAGAGGGTCTGATCACAATCTCTCCCACGAGCGCGCAGCGCGCCGTGGGTGCTGATCAGCGGGGGTGCTGATCAGCCGCGACCGATGCGCCGAGAGCCGCCGATGCCGGTGAGCTTGCGCAGCTCGTCCATCATCGCCTCTCGACGAATCTTCGTCGCGACCGCGCTCACCAGCTGCGTCGCATAGGCGGAGTCCCGACGGCGCTTCGGCACATCGACCCCGAGCGACTTGGCCAACCTCTCGACGTTCTCGATCCGGGCACGACGGAGCAACGACGTATCGATCAGCATTTGCGGTCACACGCTTTACACGATGTTCACACTCTTGTCGAGGATCCGTCGATGCTATGCCTCGTTCGCCCGAAGCCTTTGCATCACCGATGAGCACCGATTCCGAGTTCCGAGAGCTGTTCGCCGGCAAGCCCGTCATCCTCGCGCCGATGGAGGACGTCTCCGACGCCGTCTTCCGTGCCCTCTGTCGCCGTCGCGGGGCGAGCCTGTGCGTGACCGAGTTCGTCAACGCGGAGGGCCTCCTCCGCGGATGCAGGACGGCCCAGAAGAAGATCCGCCTCGCCCCCGACGACCGGCCGACCGCGATCCAAATCTACGGGTCGAACCCCGAGCGCCTCGCGGAGGCGGCCCGGGTCGCGGAGGGAGCCTCGCCCTCCTTCGTCGACGTGAACTGCGGCTGCTGGGTCCCGAAGATCGCCGGTCGCGGCGCGGGAGCGGGCTGGCTGCGTGACCCGAAGGCGATGGTCGAGATGGCCTCGCTGCTCGTGAAGACGATCTCGCTGCCCCTCACCGTGAAGACGCGCATCGGGTTCGGCCCCGAGAGTGAGATGCCCATCGTCGACCTCGCGCGCCGCCTCGAGGACGCGGGAGTTCGCGCCCTCACCATCCACTGCCGCACCGCCCAGATGGGCCACAGCGGCGCCGCCGATTGGTCGTGGGCCCGCAAGGCGAAGGAGGTCGTGTCGATCCCGGTGATCGTGAACGGCGACATCAAGTGCGCCCGCGACGCGCAGCGCGCCCTCGAAGAGACGGGCTGCGACGGGGTGATGATCGGGCGCGCCGCCATCGACCATCCGTGGATCTTCGAGGAGTGTCGATCGCTCCTCGATCGGGGCGTCGAGCTCCCGCCGCCGACCCCCGCCGCGCGCTTCGCCCTCTGCCGCGAGCACCTGCTCGCGAACGTCGCGGAGCGGACGGAGATCTACGGCGTGCGGGTGACCCGCCGCCACCTCACCGGGTACCTGCGCGGGCTGCCGGGCGCGGCCTCGATCCGCAAGCGGCTGCTCTTCTGCGATTCGCTCGCCGGCTGCCTCGAGATCATCGAAGAAGAAGGGGCTCGCCTCGCGAACGCGGCCTGACCGGCGCCCCCGGCCAGAGCCTGTCCAAGCCGTCCAAGAAAGGTGCGGGCGGTTCGGTGATCGGGACGACGCCTGCGGACGGTCTCGAGACAACGCCGGCGAGCGCAAAGCGCGACGCGCGCCCCACCCTTTTTGGACAGCCTCTCCGCGGGCGCGTCAGCGAGGGACGATCGCCCCGTTCTTCACCGCGAAGCGCTTCGTGTGCTGGATGGTCGGCGGGGTGTCGACGGGCACGCCCTCGTCGTGGTCGAGCATCTGGACGACGATGCCGCTCGTCTTCGGATCGAGCTCGAGCTTCTGCACGAGGACGTTCTTGCCGAGGGAGAGGGTCATCGCCTTCGTCGTGCCTCCCCGCAGCACCGCGAGGTAGTGGACCTTGAGGGGGCCGTCGTCGCGGGTAACGACGACGGCGCAGTCGGTCGCGTCGTCGCCGTCGAAATCCGCGTCGAGCCGCGCCCCCGTGAGATCCGTGTCGATGAAGTCGTCCGCGCCCTCCCCCGTCTTCTCGCGGAACGTTCCCTTCTCGAGCGTCACCGCCTTGCCTCCGACCTCGTAGGTGGCCGCGGCCGGGTCCCCCGTGAACGGTCCGCCCTTGATCGGCGCGGCGCCTGCGCAGCCGACGAGGGCGAGGGCGACGGCGATGGCGAGCTTCGGTCGGAAGGGGCGGGGGCGGGAGGTGGGGCTCATCTTCGCTCGCACCCTATCAAAGCTCGCGGGTCGTTTTGTACCCTGCCCAGTCGATGAAGCGATTCGTCTGCGTCCACGGCCATTTCTACCAACCGCCGCGCGAGAACGCCTGGCTCGAGCGGGTGGAGCGCCAAGAGTCGGCGCGGCCGTTCCACGATTGGAACGAGCGCATCGAGTCCGAGTGCTACGGCCCGAACGCGCGCGCGCGGATCCTCGACGACGAGGATCACGTGATCGACATGGTCAACAACTTCGCGAAGATGAGCTTCAACGTCGGACCGACGTTGCTCTCGTGGCTCGAGGCGAAGGCGCCGCAGACGTACGCTCGCATCCTCGCCGCGGACGTGGAGAGCACGCGCGCGATGGGCCACGGCTCGGCGATGGCCCAGGCGTACGGACACCTCATCCTGCCCCTCGCCACGCCGCGCGATCGAAGGACGCAGGTCCGCTGGGGGGTCGCCGATTTTCGCAGGCGCTTCGGCCGCGCGCCCCAAGGGATGTGGCTGCCCGAGACGGCCGCCTGCACCGACTCGCTGCGCGCGCTCGCGGAGCACGGCATCGAGTTCACGGTGCTCGCTCCTTCTCAGGCGAAGGCGATCCGCCTCGAGCACGAGACGGCGTTCGTCCCGACGAGCGAGGGCGGCCTCGACACGCGCCGGCCCTATCGCGTCGACCTCGGGGGCGGACTCTCCATCGCCGTCTTCTTCTACGACGGCGCGACGTCGCAGGCGGTCGCGTTCGAGCGGCTCCTCTCCAACGGCGACGCGTTCGCGAACCGCCTCTACGAGGGGTTCTCACGCGAGGCCCAGAGGCCGGAGCTCGTCCACATCGCGACCGACGGCGAGACGTACGGGCACCATCACCGCTTCGGGGAGATGGCCCTCGCCTACGCGTTCCGTCGCATCGAGCGCGACCCGGACGTGACCCTCACCAACTACGCGTCGTTCCTCGCCACCCACCCACCGAAGGACGAGGCGACCATCGTCGAGAACAGCTCGTGGAGCTGCGCCCACGGGGTGGGTCGCTGGAGCGCGGACTGCGGCTGCCGAACGGCCCCGGAGAAGAACCAGGCGTGGCGCGGTCCCCTCCGCGCCGGCCTCGATTGGCTTCGGGACGCGATCGACGCCCACTTCGAAGCGTCGGCCAAGGACCTCCTCGAGGATCCGTGGCAGGCGCGGGACGAGTACATCGACGTCGTCCTCGACCGGCGCCGTGACAACGTGCAGGCGTTCCTCGTGAGCAGAGCGGCCCGCGCCCTCGACGCGGCCGACGGGAGAAAGGCGCTGATGCTGCTCGAGATGCAGCGCCATCGGATGCTCATGTACACGAGCTGCGGCTGGTTCTTCGACGACGTGGACGGCCTCGAGACCACCCAGATCCTGCAGTACGCCGGGCGGGCGGTGGAGCTCGCCCGCATGACCGGAGGCCCGGACCTCGAGCAAGAGATCGTGGGCCGACTCAAGCGCTCCCACGCGACGACGCCCCACGCCCCCACCGCCTCCGCCGTCTACGAGCGGACGGTCTCGGCGGCGCGGGTCGACGCCCGGCGGCTCGCCGGCGCGTTCGCGGTGACCTCGCTCTTCGGCATCTCCCTTCGCGACGTGCCCGCGTTCGAAGTCGTCGACCGCGAGGTGAGGACGGCGAAGCGAGACGACCAGCGCTTCGCGTCGGG
Source organism: Polyangiaceae bacterium (assembly GCA_044225865.1). GTDB lineage: Bacteria > Myxococcota_A > Polyangia > Polyangiales > Polyangiaceae > Xiheicaenibacterium. The sequence goes on from JBGAID010000014.1 coordinate 73,914, forward strand.
CCGCCTCGAGATCACCAACCTCGTGACCCGCGAGCGGATCGGGGTCGCGTTCGCGGTGCACCACGCGGGCGGACCGGCCGTGATCGGCGGCATGAGGCTGCTCGAGAACGGGGCGATGGACGACTCCGACGAGCCGGAGCGGTGGATCACCGCCTTCGAGGAGGAGCCCCAGGAGCTCGACGCGCGGATGACCGCCGAGCTGCCGATGAAGATCGACTCGCTCCGGGTGCTCCCCCTCGACGAGCGGGTGCTCGTGGTGGAGCGGATCCTCGCGAGCGCGGTCCGGGCCGCGGAGACGGCCTACCGCCAGGTGTTCACCGGCAACGCGGTGCTCCTCACCGAGCTCGCGGCCACGGGCGTGAAGCCCCCCCGCGCCCTCACCGCGGCGACGCGCGTCGTGCTCGAGGCGGATCTGCTGCGCGCCGTCCGCCGGGATCCCCCCGACACGCGCGCGCTCCGGAACCTCCTCGCCGAGTCGCGCGCCGAGAACGTCCCCTTCGACGAGGCGACCCTGGTCTTCGAGCTCGCGATCGCCATCGATCGCACCACCGAGATCCTCGTGCACGAGCCGGGCAACGACAGCGCGCTCGGCCGCTTGATCGATCTCGTCGAGATCGCGCGCAAGGTGAGGCCGAGCTTCGACCTCTCCGGCCCCCAGGACCTGGTGTGGACGGTCCTCCACGAGCCATCGACCGGGCTCGGCCGAGCGGCGAGCGAGGCGGGTCGCATGGGCGCATGGCGCGAGCTCGCCAAGGAGCTGCGGGTGCGCCCCGTCCTTCCTCGATGACCGGGATCAGCGCGCCGACGGGGAGGCGGGCTCGATCGGATCCGCGTACCGCCCGCTCGCGACCTCGCGCCCGATCGGACGGACGAGCGTCCCCTCCCGCGATCCGGAGAACCGCGACGAGCCCCGCTCGCAGTCCTCGAGGAGGGTGAAGGTCTGGTCCATCGCCCGGATCGAGGCGCGGGCGCGCTCGTCGGATCCGGCGTCGCTGGCGCGGGCCTCCTCGAGCACCCGGTGCGAAGCGCGGAGCTCGCGACCGCGCTGCTCGTAACAACGCACCGCGACCGCGTCCCCCGAGCGCCTCGCCTCCATGAGGCGCCGGTCGGCGCGACAAAGCTGCTCTTCCGGCTTGGGCCGCCCGAGACACGTCACCTCGACGGAGCGGTCGGGGACGAGATCGAGCCGCTCGTCGGAAGCAGAATCCGGCGCGCTCGCGGGTCGCTCGGCGGCGCTCATGCAGCCCGCCGCCATGGCGATCCACGACAGACCCATCAGGAGCCCTCGGTTCATCGACAGCCTACGTTGCGGATCGATCCGCCCGCGTTCAAAGGGCGGCGCGGCGCGCGCCTCAGAGCTTCTCGATCACCCAGACGCCGTTGACGTCGGGCATGGAGACGGGGACCTCCCCGCTCTCGTCGAAGATGCGGACGTGGGGCGAGACGTGGGCCGGGTAGCCGGGCTGCAGGTACGAAGCGAGATCGGCCGGCACCGGCACCTCCCGCGCGTCCGCGGACGGGTCGGCCTTCTTGCACGCGGCGATCATCCTCGCCACATACTCGGCCCGCGGCAGGACGGCGCGCTGCTCGCGGACCTCGTAGGGGAACGAGTCGGGCCCCCAGGTGAACGTCGTGAGGAACTCGTAGAGGTCGCGCGTGCCGATGCGAACGCGGTCCGTCCCGATGGGCTCGAACGAGATCGAGCGCGGCTCGAAGCTCTCGCGGAACAGATCAAGGCCGCGGCGCCACACCGGATCGACGAACTCGACGATCCGCGGCTCGTCGGCGGGGGGGGCGACCCCGTCCCGCACCACGATTCGGCCGCCGCGTCCGAGCGCCTTGAACGCCGCGCCCACGATCGCGTCCACCGCCTCGACGCGAAAACGAGCGGGCGGATCCCCCCAAGCGACATAGCTGAAGATCTCGTGCAGGACGGAGCAGAAGACGACCGTCGTCACCTCGCCCGGCGCGAAGAGCTTCGGCAGCTCGAACGCGTCGGCGTGGATCATCTCGTACGGCGCCTTCTCCTTGGCGAACCTCTTCTCGTGCGCGGCGATCACGGCCGCGCTCGCGTCGACCCCGACGACGCGCGTCTTCGGGAACCGCTCCGCGAGCATCTCCAGGACGACGCCGCCACCGGGGCCGACCTCGAGGACCAACCCCGGCTTCACGAAGTCGAGCATGCGGGCCTTGTCCGTCCGCGCCGCGTTCATCGCGACCAGGTACGCGGCCTCGTTGTGGACCCGGTCGTAGTCGTCCTTTCGGAGGCGATACAGATCACAGAGCGCCTTGAGGGTGCGGTGGAACTCCGCGGACGCCTTCTTCTCGTAGATCTCGACGAGGGTGAGGAGGGCAGCCGCCTCGGGATCCGTCCGCAGCTCGACGGCGAGCGCCTGCTCACCTCCCTTCGAAGAGGGGAACGAGACGAGCGCGTCTTGCTCGAGCCTCCCGGACATGAGCGCTTCGGTGGAGCTCGAGTCGAGGATCGTCTCGAGGAGCCGCACCGGGTACCGGCGGGGCGCCCCCTGCGCGTCACGGAGCCCGCCGACGACCCCCAACAGGTCCAGGTGCCACGGCCGCGTCGTGTCGACGCCGCCCGAGGCGACGGCGGCCCCCGTGAGGTGGAGCAAGAGCCGAACGCACCCGTCGAGGGAGAGCGCCCCCAACGCCGCCTCCGCGTACCAGATCCGGCAACGCGCGAGGCGCGACTCGAGCACGAGCCGCGCCCCCCCGAGGCGATCCAGCGCCGCCTCGACCTCGTGCACCGGCTCACGCGCGAGGAGCGCGCCCCCGCGCATCCGCGCGACGCGATCCGAGACCTGGGCCCGGACGACGGCGTGACTCCCCGGCATGAGGAGCACCGCGCGCTCCTCGGCCGCGAACGCGCTCGCGAGCTCCGCCGTCCAGAGCCCGCGCCGGACCGCCTGCGTCTCGCAGTGGTTGACGATGGACCAGACCTTGGCGAGGCGCTCTCCTCCGTCGGGCTCGTGGCTCGCGAGATCGAGGAACGGCTGCAGCGCGTCGCGCCCGACCTCACCGCGAAGGCGCATCCCGACGAGGCCGCTCACCGCGCAGAGCGTCTTGGCGCGCTCTCCCCAACGCCCGTCCTCGGAGAGCTCGGCCTTGCCGAGCACCCTTCGGATCACGTCCTCCAGAATCACCGCCGAGTCCTCGTTGTGGACCTGGGCGTCCACGCCGAGCCGCGTGCGCCACGCCGCCCGCTGCTCCCCGGTTCCACCTTTGGCCACGTCGGAGAAGAGGAGCACCGACGTGACGAGGGTCACCGAGTCGGCGTCGAGATCGCGCGTCGCCTCGACCGCGCACGCGAGGCCGCGGAGCACCCGATCGAGGAGCGGGGTCGAGCGTCCGTCGGGGTGGCTCGGCTCGTGCTCGTAGGTGGTGACCTTCGATGGAACGGACAGTGCCCACAGCTCCGGCATGACTTGTCGCACCCTCTCCGCGGCCAGGCTCAGCGGGTCGTCGGCGAGCAGCGCGAGCGCGACGAGCGCTTGGAAGGGGGTGCGCACCATCCAATGAGCGACCGCCACCTCGTCGTGCCAAGCCACCTCGCCGAGGGCGCGCTCCGCGCGATCGACCGCGACCTGAGGCCCCGCCGGGAACGCCCACGCGATCCGCCGCACCGCCTCGGGCGCGAAGGCGAGGAACGATCTGCCTGTAGGACCTTCACGCATCGCGAGCCTCCGAGCTGAACGCCAATCCTATCAGGCGACGAGACGCGCCGCGCTGCGAGCGTGCCCCGGGCTCCGCGACGGCTCGAAAGGGTCGACGAAGATTTCTGAAACTTTTGCTCCGAGGCGTCTGTCACTCCCAACGTCCAGCGCACGCGAGCCGCTCTCGATGTTGGGAGGTACGCCGCAGCCTGGATGGACCCGCCCGATCCCCGCCGCCTTCGCGGCGCGGCCGGTCCCCCCCACGAGGGATCGATCCCTGGAGGATTCCCCATGGTCTCGTCTCCGTTCTCCGCGCCGCAGAACCCCTTCTTCGTCGAGCCCAACCCCTTCGGGCCGCCGAGCACCCGCGAGAACGAGGCGCGCCCCGCCCTGCCCATGCTCGACGCGTCCGAGGTCGAGAGCACCGACCGCGCGATCGAGATCGTGATCCGTTGGGGCCAGGACATCCTCCACATCGAGCACCTCGATCGGCCGCGCGCGTTCACGGTCGGTGAAGAGGGATCGGACTTCGTCCTCCCCGCCAAGAGCCTCGCCGACAAGCGCGCCCCCATCGTCCACGTCGAGGGCGACAAGGTCTTCGGCGTCGTGCGCAGCGGCGCTTCCGCCAAGATCGTCGTCGCGGGGCGCACCCTCGAGCTCGCCGACGCCATCGTCGAGAAGCTCGCGGAGGCCTTCGAAGACACGGTGCGCGTCCCGCTCGCGGACGGCGCGCGGGTGAAGATGGAAATGGATGGCTTCGAGCTGGAGGTCGCCTCGGTCAACGCCGGCAAGCGGGTCGCCGGGAAGCGCGGCACGGACGGAAAGGCCTTCGCCGGTCAGGCCCTCAGCATGGGCATCCACGGGGCGATCGCGGCCGCGCTGTTCGCGTTCACCCCCGCCCTCGCCTCGACCGAGGACGCGCCGATCGACTCGAACCAGAGCTACATGATGTCGCTGATCCAGCACGCCGAGCAGGATCGCGTCCGGGAGACGGAGCAGAAGCAGGGAGAGGCGGACAAGCCCGCCCCCGCCCCCGGCGAGCGCGCCGGCACCGAGCAGAACGGCCCCGGCCAGAAGGCGGGCACGACCACCGCCGCCCCCAGCCCGCGCGTCCAGCGCCTCTCCGTGTCCACGAGCGAGAAGGAGCGCCGCCTCGATCGGGCCGAGGCCCTGCGCGAGGCCGCCAGCTTCGGCATGGCCGATCTCATCGGGACCCTCTCGAGCCAGGAGAGCACGGCGGCCCCGTGGGGCTCTACCGCGAGCGGCCCCGACGCGGACAACCACCTCGGCGCCCTGTGGGGTGACGACGTGGCCCTGGCCTTCGGACCCGGCGGCCTCGACATGAGCGGAACGGGGAGCCCCTCCGGCGGCCGCAGCCTCGGCCGCGACGTCGGCGCGCTCTCCACGATCTACGGCGGCGACGGGACCTGCACCGGCCCCGACTGCGGGAACGGCAACTCGGTGGGCTTCCTGCCGAGCCGGCACAAGCCGTCCGACATTCGTCCTCCCCGCGGCGGCAACCCGGACGTGAAGGGCCGCATCCCGGCCGAGGTCATCCAGCGCATCGTCCGCCAGAACTTCGGCCGCGCCACCGCCTGCTACCAAGCGGGGCTCCGCTCGAACCCGAACCTCTCGGGACGGGTCGTCCTCAACTTCACCATCGGCCGCGACGGCGGCGTCAGCTCGGTCCAGACGGGCGGCTCGGATCTCGCGGACGCCTCGGTCGTGAGCTGCATCGCGAAGACCTTCTACGGTCTCTCGTTCCCCGCGCCGGAGGGCGGCGTCGTCCACGTCAGCTATCCGATCGCGTTCAATCCGCTCTGAGTCGAGCGGATCACCCACAGACGGCAGGTGAGCGCGCGCGCGTTAAGGAGCCTCGCGCGCGCCATCACCCCGATCCCCTCGCGCCGGTGGAGCGTCGCGAGGGGATTTTTTTTTCGGTTGTCGGGACGAGCTCGGAAAGAGCTGGGTGAGGGTCCACGCTTGGAGGAACGTGCGGTCCTCGGCCCCGCGGAGCTTGTCGCGCAGTCGGAACAAGAAGACCGAAGGGAGCAGGGCGAACCCGACGGTGGTGTACACGAGCCCGACCGCGGTCATCGTCGGCGGCAGCTCGAGGGCGCGGGCCTTGAGGACGAGGGCGTTGTCGCGGAACTCGATCGCGTGCTCGATCCCCGGGATGAGCTCGGCGATCGCGGGGAGGAGCACCATCGCCGCGCCCCCTGCGATCACGACGAGCCGCTCCCGGCCGCGCGCGTAGAGGGCGAACATGCTCGCGGTGAGGGTGGCGGCGACGGGGGTGAGCACGAACGGCCCGAGCCAGGTGCTCTGCAGCACCACGATGACCACGCAGATCGCGAGCAGGATGTAGAAGTCGCGCGACGAAGCGCGCTTCTCCTTCTCGACCCAGCGCGCGTAGACGAGGGCGGCGAGGGTCGCGGCGAGCCCCGCCCCCACCATCGCCACCGACCGAATGCCGGCGATGGCCATCAAGGGAAACGCGGCGAGGTACGAGAGGAACCCTCGAAACCCGAGGCTCGCGCCGTGGACGCGCTCCTCTTGTCGAAGGACCTCGCGCTCGCGCTGGGCCGCCCGCGGCAGACGGTCGGGGACCTCGAGCACGAGGCGCCCGAGGAGCGCGGTCGCGTGCTCGTGCCCCGGATCGAGGGCGACCGCGCGCAGCGTCTCGCGGAGGGCGGCGATGCGGGTGGCCATGGCCGCGTCCGGATCGGTCTCGAGGCTGGGGCCGCTCTGCTCCAGCATCGTCTCCGCGCGCTGGAGCAGCTCCGCGGCGAGCTCTCTCCGGCGCGCCGCGTCCCGATCGCCGTCGAGGTAGCGCTCGACTGCCTCGCTCAGGTCCTTCGCCGATTGGAAGCGGTCGGACGGCTCGAACGAGGTCGCGCGCAGGCAGATGCTGTCGAGCTCGGGAGGGATGTCGGCGTGGGGAGCCGCCTTCGACGGATGGGCGATGATTCCCCGCTCCAAGAGGAGGAGCGCCTTGCGAGGGTTCGTCTCCCGAACGAGGTTCGTGAGGGTCAGGATCTCGAAGAGGATCACGCCGAGGGCGTAGACGTCGGTTCGGGGATCGACGGCGCGACCCGAGACCTGCTCCGGGGCCATGTAGCCGAGCGTGCCCATGATCCGGCCCGAGCCGGTCGACGTCTCTTCGATATCGAGGCTGTCGTCGTTGTCGGGCGTCGCCATCACCTTCGCGATGCCCCAGTCGATCATGTAGACCTCTCCGAACTCGCCGAAGATGACGTTGCTCGGCTTGAGATCGCGGTGCACCACGCCGCGCGTGTGGGCGTAGTGGACGGCCATGCAGATCGAAGAGAACGCGGTGAGGAGCTTGCGCCGCGAGAAGCGGGCGGCGAGGTCGGCGTCACCGGCGGCGAGCGCTTGCACCACCTTGGAGAGGGTCAGCCCGCCCACCCGGCGCATCGTGAAGAAGGGCTCCTCGTCGCTCGTGACCCCCACGTCGTAGACGGGCACGATCGACGGGTGCTCGAGCTGGCCTTGGACGCGCACCTCGCGGAGAAACCGCATACGCGACTCGGACCGACCGACGAGCTCACCGCGGAGCGTCTTCATCGCGACGAGGCGGCCGATCCAGTGGTCGCGCACGGCTCGCACCTCTCCCATGCCGCCCACGCCGAGCACCGCGTGAGGCTCGCCGTACCTCGTCGCGAACCCCTGCGCCCCTGCGTCCGGCTCGGGGAGCCCCGCCGGCTGGACGACCGTTTCGTCTTCCCGCGGCGGGTCCTGCGTCCCGTTGAAGAGGGTCGAGCTCGGGGCGCTCGCGTCGTACTCCTTCGGTGAGGCCATACGAACGCCGAGCGTAGGGCATTCGGCCCCGCCCCGCGCCTATCGCGCTCGAGCTATTTCTTGGCCGGCTGCTTGAGGCCGCATCATCCAGCCTCGAGAGCGAGCGTCAGCGCCGCTCGCTCTCGGAAGCGAGGAGGACGAGCCGCGGACCGCGCGCGCGCGTGTCCTGCGCAGGCCGGAAGCCGAGGCGGAAGCTCAGCCGGTCCCGGTTTCGCAGCCGCGCCGCGTCCGCGAGCATCCGCCCCGCCCAGCGGTACACATTGAACTCGGAGACGAACGAGCGCATCGCCCGCATCCGCTCTCGCTGCTCGTGGGGGGTCATGTCGAGGGCGGCGCCGAGGGCCGCGCTCGCCTCGTCGAGGTCGTAGGGGTTGACCACGAGCGCCTCCGTCAGCTCGCGCGCCGCGCCGGTGAACTGGCTCAGCACGAGGGCGCCGCGCTCGTCGTCCCGAGCGGCCACGAACTCCTTGGCGACGAGGTTCATCCCGTCGTGGAGGCTGCTCACGTAGCAGACGTCGGCGGCGCGATAGAAGCGGAACACCTCGGGCGGCTCGTGATGGCTCGAGAGCAGCACGATTGGCCGATACGACCCCGACCCGAAGCGAACGTTGATGCGCTCCGCCAGGCGTCGCACGGAGGCGTCGAGCTCGCGGTAGCGCTCGATCACCGTCCGGCTCGGGGCCGCGAGCTGCGCGAACGTGAAACGACCTCGAAGGTCGGTCCGGCGCTCGAGGAGGCGCTCCACCGCGAGGAGGCGCTCCTCGATCCCCTTCGTGTAGTCGAGCCGATCGACCCCCACGCCGAGGAGCGCGTCCTTCGACAGCCCGAGCTCCTCGAAGACGCGGGCCCGGCACACCGCCACCGGCGGCGCGTCGGCGAGCCATCGCACCGGCCACTCGATCGAGATCGGATAGGGTCGCACGAGGGTGCGCCGCTCGTTCCGGATCACCGCGTGGTGCTCTCGATCCGTCCTCGCCTCGAGGTACCGCTCCACCGAGTCGACGAAGTTGTTGCAGTCGTGCTGGGTGTGGAACCCGACGATGCTCGCCCCCAACATGCCGTCGAGGATCTCGTCGCGGTAAGGGCAGATCCCGAAGCGCTCCGCGTTCGGCCACGGGATGTGCCAGAACATCAGGATCGTCGCGCGCGGCAGGCGCTCGCGGATCATCCGCGACGCGAGCGCGAAGTGGTAGTCCTGGACGAAGACGATCGGGTCGTCGCTGTCGACCTCGTCGAGGACGGCGCGCGCGAAGGCGCGGTTCACGTCGCGGTAGTGGCGGAACGCTTCGCTCGTGAAGACGGGCCGGGTGTGCGCGGTGTGACAGAGCGGCCAGAGCCCCTCGTTCGCGATCCCATAGTAGTAGCCCTGCTCCTGCTCCGGAGTGAGCCACACCCGCCGCAGCATGTACGACTCCTCTCCCGGAGGGACCCGCAGCCTCGATCGGGCGTCGACGGTCTCGCGATCCGCGGAGCCGCTCCCGTGGGCAACCCAGACGCCGGAGCACGCCCGGAGCACCGGCTCGAGGGCGGTGACGAGACCGCTCGCCGGGTGCTTGATCAACAGGTCCCCCGCCGCGTCGCGCTCGTGGATGTACGGCTCGCGGTTCGCGAGGACGACCACCCGCTCGCCGTGGAGCGCCTCGGCGAGGGTGTGCTTGAGCCGCGCCGGGCTCCACCCGTTCGTCTCCACCTCGCCCTCGCGCTCGGAGACGAGCCGGCTGACGAGCGCCCGCACGTCGGCGAGGAGGGGGTGGAACTTCCCCGCCTCGCCCTCCCCTCGCAGCACGCGCTCCAGGTCGTCGGCGAAGCCGCGCCACGCGAGCCGCGCCCCCACGATCGTCACGAGCACGGCCGCGGCCGCGAGCAGGGCGAAGCCGGCGAGGAGCAAATTCAGGAACGTGGCCTCGCGACGGGCGATGAAGCTGAGGTCCTGGACGATGATGACGCGCCCGAGCTTCTTGCCGTCGTCGTCGGCGAGGTCGACCGCGCTCACGAAGACCTCGCCCCCCGGGAGGGAAGAGACCACCGCGCCGCGAGAGGCGGCATCGGGGACGGCCCCGCACCCGAGCGCGGCCGGGAACTCCGCGGTGCGCGCGACGAGCCCGTGCTGCTCATCGCACGCGGCTGCGCCCATCACGCGCTCGTCGAGGGTCATCTCGGAGAGGATCGACGCGAGCTCTCCGGGGGCCCGAGGATCCCAGCGCTCCACGAGCGCGGGGCGAGCCGCCCCCACCCCCAGCTTCGCGCGGAGGGCGAGATCACGCTCGAACCACTGGCTCGTCACGTGCCGGAGGACGAGCCACACGACCGCGGTCGCGAGGGCGACCCCGACGATCACGATCGCGATGAACCGGACTTCCCTCTTCACGAGCAGGGCATTGAAGCATCGGATCGTTTGAGGTCAAACGATTTGCGGGGCGCAAAAATGCCTCAGCACCAGCTCGCCCAGTTCGGCTCGGGCTTGTGGAGGAGCTCCTCCACGTTCGCCTCGAGCACGCGATAGCCCACGTTGCCGTAGAGCTTCTGCCTCCCCCCGTTGAACACGATGGTAGGGCTTCCCTCGATCTTCTGTGCGGTCTGGGCCTCGACGTCCTCGAGGAGGGCCGCCATCGCGGTGCCATCGTCCATCGCCGCCTCGAGGGGGGCCCGCGCGAGCCCTTGGGCCTCCGCGACCTCGAGCTGGACCTCGCGCCGGCCGATGTCGCGTCCGTGCTCGAAGAACGCCGCCCGCAGCGCGCCGTCGACGCGCTCGTAGGGGCCCTCCTCGGCGGAGGCTCCGCCGCCCTCGAAGAGCTGCACCGCCTTCAAGAACAGGTGCGGCGAAGCGGAGGACGCGGGACGGGCCCGCGTCCACGCGTCCTCTCCGACGCGAACGTGAGGGAAGCGCTCCGCGACCTTGCGGACGTGCTCGGCATACGCGGGGAAGCCGCCCCGCTCCGCCCATCCGGCGCCGATCTTCTTGGGCGTGCTGCCGAAGACGGGCACGTAGTGATACCGGACGGAGATCTTCTCTCCGAAGTGGTGACGCAGCTCCGTCACACGGACGCGGGCGCAGTACGCCCAGATGCAGAGCACGTCCGAGTAGTGATCGGCGATGATCGGTCCCGCGCCTTCCGTCGACATGGTGCCGGTGATGGTATCCGCATCCGTCGGCGAGGAGCATCCCGCGCATGACGCGCGCGCAGAGCCCGACGACGTCAGGCGGTGGGGCGTCAGAGCGCGCGCCCCTTGAACTGACTCTCGTAGAGCTTGCGGAACATCCCGCGGCGTTCGAGCAGCTCCGCGTGGGTGCCGCGCTCGACGATGCGCCCCTGGTCGATGACGAGGATCTGATCGGCGTCGCGGATCGTGCTGAGCCGGTGGGCGATGACGAAGCTGGTGCGCCCCTTCATGAGCCGCAGCAGGGAGCGCTGGATGCGCGCCTCCGTCCTGGTGTCGACGCTGCTCGTGGCCTCGTCGAGGACGAGGATGGTGGGCCGGGCGAGGAAGGCGCGCGCGATCGCGAGCATCTGGCGCTGTCCTTGGCTGAGGTTCGCGGCCCGCTCCGAGAGCAGCGTCTCGTAGCCCTGCGGCAGCTGGCGGATGAAGTGATCCGCGTCCGCCTCTTTGGCGGCCGCGATCACCTCGTCATCGGTCGCCTCGAGGCGGCCGTAGCGGATGTTCTCCATCACGGTCGCTCCGAACAGGAACGTGTCCTGGAGCACGAGGCCGAGGGCGCGGCGCAGCTCGTCCTTGGGGATGGAGCGAATGTCGACGCCGTCGACGAAGATCGCGCCCGAGCTCACGTCGTAGAACCGCGTGAGGAGGTTGATGATGGTCGTCTTGCCCGCCCCCGTCGGACCGACCAGCGCGACCATCTGCCCCGGCCTCGCCTCGAGGGAGACGTCGTCGAGGACGCGGACCTCGGGATCGTACCCGAACACCACGTGCTCGAAGCGGACCGCCCCTTCCCGCGGGCTCGCCTCGCCGCGAAGCACGCCCCCCTCGTCGTCCTCCGTCCGCTCGTCGAGCGTCTCGAAGACGCGCTCCGCCCCCGCGAGGGCGGCCTGGAGCATGTTGTAGAGGTTCGAGAGCTGGCGCAGCGGCTGGACGAAGCTCTGGCTGTAGTGGATGAAGGCAGCCAGGATGCCGACGGTGACGAGGCCTCGCAGGGCGAGGAAGCCTCCCACGCTCGCGAGGACGATGACGAAGAGGTTGCCGAGCACGGTCGTCAGCGGCATCAGGAGGAGCGCGTACGTGTTCGCGCGAACGGAGGCCCGGTACACGCGCTCGTTCGCCTCCTCGAACGTGGCCGCGACCGAGTCGGTGCGGCCGAAGGCCTTGACGACCTTCGCGCCCGCGATCGACTCCTCCATGACCCCGGTGAGGGCGCCCAGATCCCGCTGGAGATCCCGGAAGCCGCGCTTCGTGAAGCCGGCGATGACGCGCGTCGAGCCGAGCATGAGCGGGACCACGAGGAGCGACGCGAGGGCGAGCCAGCGGTCGAGGAGGAACATCGCGACGAGGATGCCGCCCATCGAGAGGACGCTCGCGAACAAGGTGGTCGCGTTCTGGGCGACCGCGTCGTTGATCGCCTCGACGTCGTTCGTGAGGCGGCTCATGAGGTCGCCGGACGAGCGCCGCTCGAAGAACGCGAGGGGGAGGCGCTGCAGGTGGGTGAAGACCTCGCGGCGAAGGCGGTTGAGGGCGCGCTGGGAGACGCCGGCCATGACGAAGCCGGAGACGGCCTGGAAGAGGTTGCTCCCGAGGTAGGCGCCCACCATCCACGCCGCGATGCGCAGGAGCCCTTCGCCGTCGCCGCGCGCGATGAACCGATCGAGGGCGACCCCCATGAGGTACGGCCCGAAGAGGCCGAGCATGGTCGAGGCGACGATCGCGCACCCGACCACCGCGAGGCGGCCCCGCTCCTCCACGAAATAGGAAGCGAGCCGCCCCAGGGTGCCGCGAGGATCCTTCGCGCGGGTGACGGTGCCGAAGCCGCCGTGCCCGGGCCGCATCCCGCGCATCGCCGCCGCCGCCCCCGCGCCGGCGGCCGCTCCCGCGGGAGCTTGCGCGCTCACGCGGGGGCGCTCCCTTCGTCGGCCGCGTCGTCGAGGGCGATCCCCTTACCGAGCTGCGAGTCGTAGATCTCGCGGTAGACCTCGGAGCTCGCGAGGAGCTCGGCGTGGGTGCCGAACGCCACGACGCGCCCCTTGTCGAGCACCACGATCGCGTCCGCGTCGAGGACGGTGCTGATGCGCTGGGCCACGATGAACGTGGTGCGGCCGGGCCGAGCCTGCTTGAGCGCCGCTTGGATCTTCCCCTCCGTCTCCACGTCGACCGCGCTCGTGGAGTCGTCGAGGACGAGGATGTCCGGCTCCACGAGGAGCGCGCGCGCGATCGCGATGCGCTGCTTCTGGCCCCCGGAGAGGTTCCGGCCGCGCTGCTCGATCCGCGCCTCGTAACCCCCGGGGAGCTTCTCGATGAAATCTGCGGCCTGCGCGGCGCGCGCCGCTTCGGCGACGGCGGCGTCCGGAGCTTCGGGCCGGCCGTAACGGATGTTGTCCCGCACCGTCCCCGAGAAGAGGACCGACTCCTGCTGCACGAAGCCGATCCGCGCCGCGAGCGAGGCCTGGGCCACCTCCTTCACGTCGTCCCCGAACGCGCGCACCGCCCCGCTCGTCGCCTCGTAGAAGCGCGGGATGAGCTGCACCAGCGTCGACTTCCCCGCGCCCGTCGCCCCGAGGATCGCGATCGTCTTTCCCGCCTGGGCCTCGAACGAGATCCCGGACAGGGCCGGATCGCCCTCGGCGTACGAGAAGGACACCTCCTCGAAGGCCACGTCGGGAGCGGCCTCCGCCGCCACCGGGTGCGCGTCGGGTGCGTCCACGATCGCGGGGGCGATGTCGAGCACGGCGCCGATGCGGCGGAGCGAGACGAAGCCGGCCGCCCACATGTTCGTGAGCATCGTCATCATCAGAAGAGGCGTCATCGTGGTGAGCAGATAGTTCGAGAACGCCACGATCTGCCCGAGGGTGAGATCGCCCTCGATCGTCTGTCGGCCCCCCATCGCCACCACCACGACCACCCCGAGGTTCACGCACATCGTGAGGGCGGGCGTCATCGTCGACATCGCCATCATCACCCGCACCGACCGCTGGGTCATCGCGTCGTTCGCGACCTGGAAGCGCTCCTGCTCTCGGGCCGCCCGCACGAAGGCCTTCACGAGCCGCACCCCCGCGACGTTCTCCTGGAGGACGGTGTTCACGGCGTCGAGTCGCTCCTGAACGCTGCGGAAGAGCGGCTCGAGGCGCACCACGAAGACTACGATGAGGAGGGCGGTCGCGACGAGGAGCGGGGAGAGGGTGAGGGCGAGCCGGCTGCTCGTCGCGACCATGAGCACCAGGCTCCCCACCATCATCAGCGGGGCCCGTGTCCCGATCCGGAGCGAGATCTGGGTGAGCGACTTCACCGCCGCCACGTCGCTCGTGAGCCGCACCACGAGCTCCCCCGTCTTGAGGCGGTCGAGATCCGCGAACGAGAGCGCCTGGATCTTCGTGAAGAGGGCCGATCTCAGATCGCGCGCGACCCCCTCCCCGACCCGCACCGAGTAGCCGTTGTTGAGCACGGCGATGAAGAAGCTCACGAACGAGATCGCGAGCATCGCGACCGCGGTGGAGACGACGACGCCGCGGTCGTGGCGGGCGATGCCCTCGTCGACGATGCGCTGGACGAGGCGAGGGATGGCGAGGTCCATCGCGACGAGCGCGGCCAACATCACGAGCGCGAGGATCGCGAGCCGCCCATAAGGACGGACGAACGCGAGGAGGCGCCGGAGGTCGCGCATGCGGGACCGCCGTCTATGCCACCGATGCGACCCAACGGCCACGCGTTCGGTGGCGTGCGCATCCCCGCCACACCCTTTCGCCCGAGGAGACGTCTGGGGGTACCATCTCGCGCGTGAGCCACTCCGTCTCCAGCCATCTATCCCTCGACATCGCGCGATACGACGTCGAGATCAGGCGCTTCGTGCCGCACTACGAAGCGCTCTTGGAGGAGGCGAGCGGCGCGGTTCGATCGTTCGCGCGCGAAGGGGGCGCGGAGCTCGCGCCGGTCGTGCTGGATCTCGGCGCCGGCACCGGCGCCCTCGCGAGCGCCGTCCTCGGCGCCGTCCCCTCCGCGCGGCTCGTCCTCCTCGACGCCGACGCGGCCATGCTCGAGGTCGCGAGGACGCGGCTCGGAGGTGAAGCAGAGATCCGCCACGGCAGCTTCACGGATCCCCTCCCCGCGTGCGACGTCGCGGTCGCCTCCCTCTCTCTCCACCACGTCCGCGAGCCGAGCGCGAAGCGCGCCCTCTACGCGCGCATCGCGGGTGCCCTCCGTCCCGGGGGCCTCTTCGTCAACGCCGACGCGATGATCGGCACCGCCGGGGCTACGAGCCGCGCCGTCCGCGACGGGTGGATCGAGCATCTGGTGCGGGGCGGCGACACCCCTGCGAGCGCGGCCGCGCGCCTCGCGGAGTGGGCCCTCGAGGACACCTATTTCCCAGTCACCGACGAGCTCGCGTGGATGGGCGAAGCAGGCTTCGAAGACATCGACGTCCGCCTTCGACGCGGGCCGATGGCGGTCGTGACGGGCCGCGCCCCCGCTCGCTGATCGATCACCGCCGCGACACGCCTGCGCGCCGCGCGAGCTCCGTGAGTCCGCGGCTACTCCGACGTCCGCACCGCGACCTTCGCCGACGCCCCCGTCTTCTTCAATCGGAAGCCGATCTGGAAGCTCCCCGGGCGCCGGTGATGCCCGAACGTCTTGCCGTCATCGCTCGTCTGTAGCCCGTCCTCGTCGATGCGCACGAACACGTGCTTCGTCACCGTGAGCTCGATGGGCTCGAGATCGGAGGGGGTCTTCACCCAACCGCCCACCTCGAACGAGACCGGGATCTTGTCGCCGGGTTGGAGCTCCACCACCACCTGCTGCCCGGGCCGGATCTCGTCCAGCTTGGCGAGCTCATCGAGCCGCACGATTCGCGGCGGTGGTGAGGCGGCGCAACCGGCGAGGGCGGCCGCGAGAAAACCAAGCACGATCTTCGACATGACGATCTCCTTCGTGTGCTGTGGAACGAGGGCCGCCGAGATTCTTTTCGGCCCTCGCGCTCACGCCGGATCGGGCAGCTTCCACCCCTCTTCGTGCTGGCGGTGGTCCACCATCCCGAGCGCCTCGCGATGGACGCGCAGCTCCCAGATCGCGTTCGCGGCGCACGCGCGCGCCTTGTTGAAGGCGGCCACTCGCTCCGCCGATCGCTCCGCGGCGAGGCTCGCCCGCGCGCGCTCCAGCGCCTGGAGGGCGACGTCGACCTTCTCGTTCGCGCGCGCGAACGCGCTCCCGATCTCCTCGAGGATCTCCTTGGCGACCCGCCCGTGAGCCGATTCGAGCGCAGAAGCGGCGGAGCCCGGCTGGGACATGCGCCACTCCGCGACTTGGAGGAGGCGCTTCTGAACGGGATCGCTCACGCCGGCAATCTGGGGCGCAGGCGCGGGTTCGTCGAGCCCCCGTCGGCGGATCAGACCACGGGTGGGGGTCGGCCCCCCGGCGCGCTGCGCGCCCGCCGACCGATCAGGAACGGGCGACGGCGATGACGAAGAGGCGCGGAAAGCGCAGCAGGACCTTGCCGTCGTTCGTCGCGGGATAGGCCTTCTCGATCGCCTCCCGGTACCGCGCCTTGAACCCCACCCCCTCGTCCGCCCCGAGCCGATTGAGGTAGGGCCGGAGCCCGGTGGACTCGAGGAACGTCACGACCGCGCCGTGATCCGCGACGGGGTGCACGTACGTCGTGCGCCACACGTCGATGCGCGAGCACGAGGGAGAGAGCCAGTTCCAGTAGTCCTCGAACGAGCCGATGGGCGTTCGCTCCGACTCCGCCGCCTCCACGATGTCGGCGCGTCCGATCGCGATCGCCGCTTCGCGCATCGACGTGTGGGTTGCCTCGTGGAGGTTGTCCGGAACTTGGAACGCGAGCGCGCCGCCGGGAGCGAGCAGGCCCGCGAGGCGCCCGAGGAGCCCGGCGTGATCGGGCAGCCACTGGAAGACCGCGTTCGCGTAGAGCACGTCGGGAGGCGCCGGCGGCGCGAACGACCGCGCATCCGCGACCTCGAAGCGGGCCTGCGGCAGCCGCTTCCGCGCCGCCTCGATCATCGCCGGCGAGGTGTCGATGCCGACGATCTCGGCGCCGCCATATCGCGCGGCGAGGATCTCGGTGCTGTTGCCAGGACCGCACCCGAGATCGACCACGCGCGCGGCGCGAGCGATCGGGATGCGCGAGAGCAGATCGAGCGCGGCCTGGGTTCGCTCGCCCTCGAAGCGCCGATAGAGATCGGGGTTCCAATCCACGAGACAAGATTACTCGATCGAGTCAGCCGCGCGCTGACGCTCCGTTCGGTGCCGCCATGCCTCGTTGACGACCTCACCGCTCGATGGTCCTACCCGTGGATGGGCAACGACACGACACGAGGGAACGCAGGCGAAATCCACGAGCAGAGCGGAGGAGATCATCCGCCCCTCACCACCAACCAAGGCGTCGAGCTCTCCGACAACCAGAGCTCGCTCCGGCCGAGCGTCCGTGGCCCCACCCTCCTCGAGGACTTCGTCCTCCGCGAGAAGATCACCCACTTCGATCACGAGCGCATCCCCGAGCGCGTCGTCCACGCGCGCGGCTCTGCCGCTCACGGCTATTTCGAGCTGACCAAGTCCCTCGCCCGCTACACGCGCGCCCGGGTCCTCTCCGAGGTCGGCGTGCGCACGCCCGTCTTCGTCCGCTTCTCCACCGTCGCGGGCGGCGCCGGCTCCGTCGACACCCCCCGCGACGTCCGCGGCTTCGCCGTGAAGCTCTACACGAAGGAGGGCAACTGGGATCTCGTCGGCAACAACATCCCCGTCTTCTTCATCCAGGACGCGATGAAGTTCCCCGACCTCGTGCACGCGGTGAAGATGGAGCCGGACCGCGGCTTCCCCCAGTCGGCCACCGCCCACGACACGTTCTGGGACTTCATCTCGCTGATGCCCGAGTCGATGCACATGGTCATGTGGATCATGAGCGACCGGACCATCCCGAGATCGCTTCGGATGATCGAAGGCTTCGGGGTCCACACCTTCCGCCTCGTCGACGCCCAGGGCGCCTCCACCTTCGTGAAGTTTCACTTCCGGCCCGCCCTCGGCCTCCAGTCCACCGTCTGGGACGAGGCGGTGAAGATCGCCGGCGCCGATCCGGACTTCCACCGCCGCGACCTCTTCGAAGCGATCGAGCGCGGCGACTACCCCGAGTGGGAGCTCGCGGTCCAGCTCTTCACGGAGGACCAGGCCGCCGCGTTCCCCTTCGATCCGCTCGACGCAACGAAGCTCGTCCCGGAGGAGCTCGTGCCCCTCACCGTCATCGGCAAGCTCGTCTTGGATCGTTGGCCCGACAACTTCTTCGCGGAGACGGAGCAGGTCGCCTTCTGCCCGGCCAACGTCGTGCCCGGGATCGACTTCACCAACGATCCTCTCCTCCAGGGCCGCCTCTTCTCCTATCTCGACACCCAGCTCACCCGCCTCGGCGGGCCCAACTTCCAGCAGATCCCGATCAACGCCCCGAAGTGCCCGTTCGCGAACCACCAGCGCGACGGCTTCATGCAGCAGGAGCGACCGAAGGGCCGCGTCGCCTACGAGCCGAGCTCCCTCGACCCGTCCAGCCCGCGCGAGTCGGCCGTCGGCTTCCGCTCCGACCCGACCCCGTCCGAGATGGGCGTCAAAGATCGAAAGCGCTCCTCCACCTTCGCCGATCACTACAGCCAGGCGCGCCTCTTCTATCGGAGCCAATCCGCCGTCGAGCAGGCCCACCTCGCCTCCGCGCTCGTCTTCGAGCTCTCGAAGGTCGCCCACGCTCCCATCCGCGAGAGGATGGTCGCCCACCTCGCCCTCATCGACGAGGCGCTCGGCGCGCGCGTGGCCACCGGCCTCGGCATGGAGGGCTCCGTCACGCCCGCCCAGCCGATCGTCCCCCTCGTCGACATGCCCCCGTCGCCCGCGCTGCGCCTCGTCGGCAAGACCCCGCCCACGCTCAAGGGCCGCGCCGTCGGCATCCTCGTCGCAGACGGCTCCTCGAGCGCGACCGTCACCGCCCTCCAGCTCGCGATCCAAGCCGAGGGCGCCGTCACCAAGATCGTCGCCCCCAAGGTCGGCGGCACCGTCCTGGATCCCGCCGCCAAGGTCGCCGCCGACGGACAGCTCGCCGGCACCCCCTCCGTCATGTTCGACGCCGTCGCCGTCGTCCTCTCCAAAGAAGGCGCCGCCAAGCTCGCCAAAGAGTCCGCCGCCATCGACTTCGTCCGCGACGCCTTCGGCCACCTCAAGGCGATCTTCGTCGACGAAGGCGGCAAGGCCCTTGTTGTCTCTCACGCTCTTCCACCGACCGCGACTCAGGCTCCGTCGTGAAGCCTCGGGGGCAGTCTCTCGGTTTGCGTGATCGGCTCCGCGAGGGAATCCGTTGGCGGAATGCGAGACGCCGGGACGCGCGGGTGAAGCGCGGCATCCCGGCGTCGGGCTGTCGATCGTGGCGGAGTACGGTTTACGCGACTTCGTGAAGTGCCGCTTGCACGTGTTCCGTGGTGACCGACCTCGCCTTGGCGATCGCGGCGGCGAAGAGGGCGTGATGGGCGAGGCCATTGGCCTTGCGGGGCAGACCGGTGGAGGCCTGGAAGATGGCCTCCACCGTCGGGGGTTCAAATAGAGGCAGCTCGGTGCCGGCAAGCCGGAGGCGATGGCCGAGGTACGGTCCCATTTCCTCGCGGGTGAGGCCTCGCACGTGGGCCTTCACCACGATGCGCTGGTTGAGGGCATCGAGGGCGGCCATGCTCATGCGCCGGCGCAGCTCGGGATGGCCGACGAGGATCACGGTGAGGCGATTCTCCGAGTCCATCGCGTAGTTGGTGAGTAGGCGCAGATCCTCGAGCAGATCCGTCCGCAGGTGGTGTGCCTCGTCGACGATGAGGACGGGACGAAGGCGATTCTCGGCGCAGAGCCGCGAGACCTCGCCACGGATCTGACGGAAGAGGGCCGCGCGATTGCGCTCGGTCGGAAGGCCGAGCTCCCACGCGATCGACTTGTAGAGGTCCATTGCGTTGCCCGTCGTCATCGAGACGTAGAGGACGCGATAGAGGCCGGTGTGCAGACCTGTGACGAGATGCCTGCACGTCGTCGTCTTGCCCGAGCCGCTATCGCCGGTGACGAGGCCGATGCCGCGCATGTCGACGAGGTGCTTCAACCGCGCGCCGAGCTCGGCGAGCGCGGCGGACGGGAACAGGTCGTCTGGGGCGAGCTCTTTGTCGAAGGGATGGCGTGTGAGCGCGAAGTGCTTGCGATACATCAGAAGAGCCCTTCCTCGTCGAGCAGATCGCGCATTGCCAGGCCCTCGGCGGGCTCCGCGCCACCCTTGGGGATCTCGAGATTCCGCGTCGTGCCGTTTCGCTTGACGAAACAATTTGCGAGCACGTCGACGCGACGGGCGATCTCGATTCGCCGGTTTTGATGCCAGACCTCGACGGCACGCTTGTCGGGTTTTCGTCCGGCGTCGAAGCGCAGCGTGACGCGCTCGCCCACGAGCGCAGCGTCGACCTCGAACGCGACGCCGTCGAGCGTGACGGTGCGGTCCTTCTGGACCACCCGCTTCTGCTCGGCAAGGAAATGGTCGCCGAGATCGGCCGCCGGCATGCGGACGCCTTCGCTCGTGCGCGCCCACTTTTCGGCGGGGGTCTCGTCGCCGAGACCGCGATGCGGGGCGTGGTGATACTCGCCCTCGATCCACGCGGCGAGCGCGCGATTCATTGCCTCGAGCGACACGAGGTGCTCGGGACGAAGCAGCGGCAGGAGCTGCATGCGTGTCGTGCGAAACCAGCGCTCCATCTTTCCTTTGCCCTGGGGTTTGTAGGGCTGGGCGTGGATGAGCGCGATGCCGAGCTTTGCGCACACGATCGAGAGTTGCTTGGACCGGAACGCTGCGCCGTTGTCGACATAGAGCCGCTTCGGGATCCCGCGGCGGCGCACGGCCTGCTCGAGCACCGCGAGGTAGGCGACCGTGCCTTCGGAGAAGGTGAACGCGGCATGCGGCACGATGCGGGTCGCGTCGTCGATGAACCCAATCAGAAAGGTCTGCCGCATGCGAGCCGCGTCGCGGATCTTCGGGCCGTACATCACGTCGCTCATCCAGAGGTCACCTGCGCTCTCGTGCTGGAAGCGCCGTCGATCCTTGCTCGTGGGCTCCTCGCGCTTCTTTCGCATCAGGCCGCGGCGCGCGAGGACACGGTGCACGGTCGATTCGGGCAGCACGACCTCGTCTGTCACCACGCTCGCGTACTCGGCCCGTGCCTTCTTGATCAGCATCGGGATCGATAGCTCGGGGGCGTCTTCCTTGAGGTGGCAGAGCAGGTCGATCGCGCTCGGCGGTATCGAGCGCGACGAGCCCTGATCGGCGCGTACGCGGGGGGCGAGCGCGTCGAAGCCGCCGCGACGATAGTCGCGCAGCCATCCTCGCATCGTCTCCGGGGCCACCCGGCGACGCAGCGAGCCGGGGATCGTGTAGTCGCGCTTCGCCTTCTCTTCGAGCAAGGCATAGAGCCCGCGGTGATGCGGCTCCCAATGTACGAGGTCGGCGATGAGGCCGTAGCGAAAGAGCGCGATCTCGCGCCTTCGCTCGTCGAGCTGGGGCGCGGGTGATTCGGAAGCGGAGCCGGTGTCCATGACGATGCCCTTCGGTGCGCGGCCCGGACTCTCCGAGCGGCGTGCCGACAGGCTCGTCTCAATCACCGCCGCCGCCCGGCCCCCTTTCGTGTGGACCGGCCGAGACGGCCCCGCCTCACCCGGCGACCCGGGCGCCGAATCCGAGCGGTGCAGGCAACGTAGCCAGGTGTCTCTTCACGATGGGGCGCAGAGCCGCGAGCACGTCCCCGCACGCGAGCACTTCGCGAAACCCTCCGATCGTCGGCTGCACCCCAGCGAACAGATCAGGCAGCAACGTGACGATCGCAAGCAGCGCTGCGCTCACCGCCGAAACACGCCGTCGGATCGAGCGCAGCGCGCAGGTGAGACCGACCGCGTCGCGCGCGTCGGGCGGGTGCACTACGTCGACGGCAGCGGCGATGCTTCCGGCCGTCTCGACCGCGACGACGACGCGCTCGATCGTCGCCAGCGTCCCCGAGAATCGTGCCGCCAGAAACGCCGGCAGTAGGCTCACGGACGCACCGCGCTTCGGACACCACCACCGCGGGATCCTCGTGCCCGGCGGCTCTACTCGCACGTACGTGCCGAGCTTGTGCAGCCCGCAGCCGCCCTCCGGGTGGAACGGGCACGACTCGAGGATTGCGCCATCCCAGGCGCGATGCGTAACGTACCCCTCGTCGGAGAGCGGGCAGCTCCACTCCAGTTGCATGGCACCGACACGAGCCCGGGCGTCTGATCACGCCCGGGCTCACTCCTTTGCCGGCATCTTCTCCGAGATCGCCGCCCGCATTGCCCCACCGCGGATCGCTCCCGGACTGCACCAACGTCTCGCGCGAATAAACGAGCGCGCAAAGTGAGTGACGAGAACCGGTGGATCACGAACGGAAGCGGGGCCCTACAGCCCTCCTCGCGACCGCCGGCGTCGCCCCCGACGACTTCGTCCTCGACGACATCCCCTCCTTCGTCGACGCCGCCAAGACCAGACGCTTCGAGCGCGAGCCCGACGTCCGCACCCTCGCCTAGAGCACCGATCCGTTTGAAAGCCGGCGCTTTCGCGCCATTTCACGCGTGATCCACGCGGCCTCGTCGCTCCGCTCCTCGCATGACTGCGAGTCGTGCTGTGGTGCTCACTCCTCGGGCGCGCGCCTCAGCCGCAAACTCCCCCGACTTCACTCGGCTTTCAACATGTTCGGTGCTCTAGCAGTGTGCTGAAAGGGGCGGTCGTCAGGCCACTGGGGCGGCAGTTGCTGCTCTTTCACCCCCCCAGCCCCCCTCGCGTAGCGGAGGGGGAGTCAGCGCTCTGGGTTGTGCACAGCACTTTGACCCAGCGACGAAGCCTGTTTCAAACGGAAAGCGTGCTCGAAAGAATCCGCATCGTCCTCCGACGGATCTCCCCCCTCGCACAGCGAGGGGGGGCGGGGGGGTGAATTGGCAGCCACTCCGGTGCCGAGAGGCATGACGCCGAGTTTTTCAGCAGCCTGCTAAGGGGGTGTAAGGGCCCGACGTTCGCTCTGCCCGCTCGAGTCGAATACCGATGCGGGTGGAGGGAATGATGACCAAAGCCGCCCCCGAATCAGCGTCCTTCGATCGATTGGCGTGGGTCGCGCTCGTCGTCTTCGGCTGCGCCAATGGCGGCGAGGGACCGATTGGCGATCATCGGTCGAGCTCCGACGACGGAGGCATCGGCGGCAGCGGCGGGCAGCCGGTCCTCGGGGCGGGGGGCTCGCCCGCGGTCTCGGGCGGAGGGAGCGACAAGGGCGGCGGGGGCGGCGCGGACCCGAGCACCCAAACCGGTCTCGGAGCTTCGACGAGCACCACGACCACGTCGACCGGCTCGGGGTTCGGCGGCTCGGGGACGGGCGGGGGCGGCCCTGTCGAGCAGCTCGATCATCTGCTGATCCTCGCCGGCGGGGGCACCGCGACGGTCGCGAGCACCTACGACGTCGTCATGAACAGCGGCTTCTCCTGGCCTTGGGGCGTCATGACGACGGATCCGATCGCGATCGCGCGCGCCCCGCTCGCGACGAGCCACGCGTTCCTTCGAAAGGTCGACGACGGCGTGCTCTTCCACGCGACCCACCTGGGCAACGGATGGTCCGATCCGGAAGCGGTCGAGGCGAGCCTCTCCATCGTCGGCCCCCCTGCGTCGGCGGCGGTCGACGACGTCACCCACGCGGCGTATCGACTGCCCGATGGGAGCTATGGCTATTCGCGGATCGTGGGGAGCACGTTCGCGACGACGTTCGAGGCCGTCGGAAGCCCCCCGAGCGTCGGAGCGAGCCCGCCCGCGATCGCGGCGACGGCGACGGGCGCCGTCGTCGCCTACGTCGATGGATCGGGAGACCTCGTCGACCGAGAGCGCGTCAACGGCTCCTGGGGTCCGCCCCATGCGCACGCCCTCCCGGACGCCGCCGCCGCCTTCGCGCCCGCGCTGATGGCGCCCCCCACCGGCCCCGAGCTCATCGCCGTATTCGTGCGCGCGAGCGACGGGATGGTCCAATACCAGACGCGAACGGGCGGGGTGTGGAGCACAGCGACGACGCTCCCTGCGGCAGTGTCGTCCAGCGGCTCCCCGGTCCTGGCCGTCCTCGCCGACGGCGAGATCGATCTCGCGTACCTCGGTCCCGACCACAACGGCTACATGTCGACGTTCACGGCGGGCGTGTTCGAGGCGCCGATCTGGCTCGTCCAGGGGGTGATTTGCCCCCCCGCGATCACGCGGGGCGCGGAGGGGGCGGAGATGGATCTCGTCTTCGTCGACCAGACCAACGTCGGCTATTGGGCGCGCCGGATCGGCGGGCAGTGGACGACCCCGACGTTCGTGGCCTCTGCCGCCGCCCCTTCGTGTGTCGCCACCACGGCCGCCCCCTGACGAGGCGAGGCCCGAGCCTCGCGAATACGATCGGCCGCGTAGGGATTCGCCGCGCCGCCCGTCCAAACGGGTGTCCATGAGCAAATCCACTCGGCTGTCGCTCGCTTTGGTTTGCCTCGCCGGCCTCGCCGCCGGCTGCTCCGACTCCCACAGTCGGACGGCTCGGGCCCCGCGCTACTACGGATCGTATGGCCAGCCGCAGCCCGCCGGCGGCTTGCCGGTCCTTCAAAATCGTCCCGTCGCCGTCGGCTCCGCGTTCACCGCCTTCGGGCCGCTGTTCGATCAGATCCCTCAGCTTCGGTTCCCCCTTCCGCCCCTCCCGGGTGGTGGTGGCTCCCCCGTCCCCACGAGCGGCCCGAGCGGCGGCGGCTTCCCGGGAGGCTTCCCGTTCCCCCTTCCGTTCCCGACCACCGGCGGCCAAGGTGGGGGCGCCGGCAACGGTCTGCCGCTCCCGATCCCCTGGCCCAACCCGGCCCCCGGCCCGAACAGCTCCCAGACCGACGACTGGCCGGCGCAATGGTCGGCTTGGGAGGAAGAGGTGCTCGCCCGAACCAACGCGACCCGCGCGCGCGGCGTCGTGTGCGGCGGCCAGTCGATGCCTCCCGCTCCCCCCGTGTCGCTCAACGGGAGCCTCCGCACCGCCGCCCGTCGACACAGCAAGGACATGGCCGACCGCAACTACTTCGAGCACGAGAACCCCGAGGGCGCAGGCCCCGCGGACCGGGCCCAAGCGGCCGGGTTCTCCTCGACCTTCGTCGGCGAGAACATCGCCGCCGGACAGACGAGCCCAGAGCGCGTGGTCCAGGCCTGGATCGACAGCCCCGGCCACTGCGTGAACATGATGGATCCCCGCTACAAGGTGCTCGGCGTCGGCTACTACTTCGACGCGAACAGCGACAAGTACGGCCACTACTG
Organism: Polyangiaceae bacterium; assembly: GCA_044225865.1. Classification (GTDB taxonomy): domain Bacteria; phylum Myxococcota_A; class Polyangia; order Polyangiales; family Polyangiaceae; genus Xiheicaenibacterium. Next base: position 98,919 of record JBGAID010000014.1, read on the forward strand.
GACGCAGGACTTCGGCGGCTGAGCGGTCGCTTCAGTACTGCTGCTCGGATCTCGGCTTTCGCTCTTTGAAGTTCGTCCTCCCGACGTAGTAACGAGACACCCTCGGGTCTTTGGACGCCATCGCGACCTTCATCGCGTTGCACGCGCGCTTGGAGGATCGCGAGTGCGTCCGGAGGAGGGCGTCGAGCTCGTCCGCGATTGGATTGCCATCGGAGCGCTCTTTGTCGAGCGCCGACCAGGTCTGCCACATCGTGACGAATTGCTTCGGCGAATAGCGCGCTCCGATGAGGAACTTTACCGCGTACTCGTCGGCCTCGTCTTCTTGGCGGCTGGTGAAGGGGTGACGCGCCATCGCGATGATGACCTGTCCAATCTCGGAGGCGTCCCCGCCGAGGCCGCCCAGCGCCTTCAGATAGTCGAAGATCGCAATCGTGTGACGCCTGTCCACGTGGTTGATCTCGTGGGCGAGCACGCCGACGAGCTGGGCCTCGTTCTCGATGCGCCGAGGCTTCTCGAGGATGCCGCGATAGAAGAAGATGTGTCCGCCCGGAATCGCGAAGGCGTTCACGACGTCCTGATCGATGGTGTGGAAGTCGTAATGAATGCCTTTGCGGCTGACCTGCGCGAGGAGCGGGGCCGCGAGCTCGGTGATGTACTTCTTCTCGGCGGCCATCGCGGGAGTGTCGACCTTTCCGCTGAACTCCTTCAGCTTGCCGACCTCTCTGAAGGCCTCTTCGCCGATCTTCTCCTCCTCCTCGTCGGTGATGGCCTGGACCTTCCGGAGCTCCTGATCGATATCGTACCCGGCCTCTTTCAGGATGTCGGTCAGCTGGTCTTGGCCCTTGCAGTAAGGGTCCTCCGCGGGCTTGAAGTCGATGTCGCTCGCCCGATCGATCTCGGTCGCGGTCGCCTTCACCGGGTTGTCGACGTCGAGCTCGGCGGGAGGCGCGCTCGGCGGGGGCGTCGGAGAAGTATTGGTCTCGGCGGCCGGGGACGCGGGGCCGCTCGCGGCGGCGCTCGCCGAAGGCTTGCGGAGAGGGATCGAGCTGGGCTCGTCCTGCTTCTTGTCCGAGCAGCCATCGAGCAGGAAGGCGGAGCAGACGAGGCTCGCCAGCGCGTACATTCGAACGGGACGGGTCGGGGCGGATGGGCTCACGGTCGGCAGTCTACACCCGTCTCGCCGGGCCCGAGCACGACCCTGCTACACTCGGAGCGAAGGTGATGGGGACCGAACCCCTCGTGAAAGGGAGCGCCATTCGAGAGTTCGCCCATTGGTACGAGGGGCGATTCGGGCGCGACTACGTCCGGGGCGTGGTGGAGCGGCTCGGCCCCGCGATGCGCGACCAGCTCTTCGTCGATCGGCAGGCCCTCGGGATCGTCGCCACGGAGTGGTACCCGAGCGAGATCGTCCACGCGATCCTGGACGCGGTCAGCGAGGGGAAGTCGGATGACGAGATGGGACGGCTCGTCCGGGAGGCGACCGAGTTCACGGTGCGACGGCTCTCGCGGGGGCTCTACAAGCTCCTGTTCCGAATGGTGGGCAGCCCCGGCCTCTACGCGAAGCACGTGCAGCGCGCGTGGAGCAGCCTCCACACCACGGGCACCCGTCGCGTGGTCATCGGCGACTCGGAGGCAGAGTCGATCATCGAGGATTGGCCGGGGCACCATCGATGGCTGTGCCTCGTCACCATGGAGACGATGCGGAGCGTGTTCGAGATCATGGGCTGCCGAGACGTGCAGCTCGAGCGTCTCTCGTGCGTCCATGACGGCGCCGACCGCTGTCGCGCGCGCCTGCGGTACGCCGAGCCGCGCTGAGGGCGGGCGGGCTCACGCGCCGGTGGACAGCGCCGCCCGCGCGTGACAACTTCCGGCCGCTCGATGACGACCCTGCTCGCGGTCTGTGCCGTGCTCACTGTGGGGTTGTCCGCCTACGCGCTCGGTCACTACTTCTGCGCGCTCGTCTTCGTCACCGCCCGGAAGCCGGCCGTCCCCGCCCCGCGCGCCCGGCCCGCGGGGTCGGTCGCCGTGCTCGTGCCCGCCCGCAATGAGGGAGAGCGCGCCTTGCGTGTGATCGCCTCCCTCCTCGAGCAGGATCACGAAGGGCCGGTCGACATTCACCTCTTGGTACGCGACGCGAAGGACACCGCGATTCCCCTGCTCGCCGCGTCCTATCCCGACGCCTCGCTCGACGGCGAGGTCGGGGCCACCGTGACGCTGCTCGAGCGCGAGGGGAGGCGCGTGCTCGTCACGTACACCGGCCTCGATCCGAAGAGCGCCAAGATCAACTTCGTCAGCGCGACGATCGAGAGCGACTTCGTCGCGATCCTCGACTGCGATCACCAGGCGTACCCGGAGTTCCTCTCCACCTCGATCGGGCGCATGCGCGCGGAGGGGGCGCGGATGGTCCAAGCGCGGCGCGATCCGCTCGCCGCGCGCGGGTTCTATTCGCTCTGGGACTCGCTCCATCAGCACGTGGGCTGCGAGCTGTTCAACGCCGCCTTCACCCGGCTCGGATTGACGGTGTTCTTCACCGGCACGACGGCGGTGATGGAGACGAGCCTCCTCAAGGAGCACCCGTTCTCCAGCTCCATCACGGAGGATCTCGACTTCAGCTACGAGGTCATCCTCTCCGGCACGCGCATCGTCGACAACCCCCACGGCGGCTCGTGCGAAGAGACGTCCCCCGACCTCTACAGCTTCCTCGCCCGGCGCCGGCGCTGGGCGAACGGGCACACGACCGCGTTCTTTCATCACCTGCGGCGGGGGCGCCTGGGGCGCCTCTCCCTGCGGGGGCGCGTCCAGTTCCTCTATCACGGAGCCCACTATTTGGTCTCCGTCTTCGTCTTCGCGCTGCACTTGATGATCGGTCTCGTCTTCATTCGGACGTTCTCGCCGACATCACAGTTCGCCGCTGTCTCATCGAGCCTGATCCTGGCCATCATGGTGGCCAGGACTCAGCGTACGCTCGGCTTCTTCGCGCGCGCGAGCGAGGTCATCGTCGTGTTTGGATGGCTGTTCCCCGCCATCGTCATCGCGATGAACATCGCCCAGGCGATCCTCCTAAACGATTTCTCGCGGGCCGCCCTCCCCATCTCTCACACCGTGCAGGCGATCGGTCTGATTGGGCTGCTCGCGCCGGTGATCGTGTTGCTCATCGGGCTCGCCGGGTTCAAGAAGCTCACCCCCGGGAACTTCGTGGCCGTCGTCCTGAGCTATCCAATCGCGTTCTATCTGGATCTCACGGGGGTCTTGCTCGGGATCGCGGACGCGCTGACGGGGGCCGCAAAATGGCGGGCGGTGTCGCGCATCGCGGTCGCCCCCGCGGAGGCGCAGGTCAATCCCGCCGCTCTGATCGTGCCGGTCGGCCTCCGGGAAGGGTACCGGATCGGAGAGGTGCTCGGCGCGACCAAGCGCGGCCTCGGCCGCGCGCTCCGCTCCCTCGCCGCGCCCGGGACGCTCTTGCCGAGCGCCCTCTTCGTGGTGCTCTTCGGGGCCGGCGCCGCCTTCACTCCGACAACGACGATCGAGGTCGCATTTCGGCCGTGCGAGCCCCTCGAGCAGGACGGGGATCCCTGGATCGTCCCCGCCGCCAAGATCAAAGGCTACTGCTCCAAAGACCCAGGGGAGAAGATGACGCCGGGGCGGCGCTCCGGGACGTTCCACGCGATCGATGAGCGCGACTTGATGGGCCTCGCGCCGACGTTCTGGGATCGGCTGGACAAGACGTTCTTCTGCAACCTCTCCAAGTTCTCGCCCGACAACGTCGTCCCCGTCCCGGGGGCGGGCTTCCAGCTGCGGATCGAGAAGCGGGACATGGGAGAGCGGCAGTACGCCGCGGGCGGCATCGTCACGAAGAAGCAGCCGGAGGAGACGTATCGATATGGCCGGTTCGAGACGGTGATGAAGCCGGCCAAGCAGTCGGGCGTGATCAGCGCGTTCTTCCTTTATCGCTTCGACCCTTGGCAGGAGATCGACGCGGAGTTCCTCGGCAACGACACGACCAAGCTCCTCGCCAACGTGTATTACAATCCCGGAGAGGAGGGCGACCTCTACAATTATGGCCACTTCGGGACGCCGGTGGTGATCGACCTCGGCTTCGACGCTTCGCTCGACTTTCATACCTACGCCATCGAGTGGGAGGAGACGGAGCTGCGATGGTTCGTCGACGACAAGCTCGTCCACGTCCGGAAAGACGGCTTCCCGACCCCGATCCCTCATCTGCCCATGCAGTTCTTCGTGAACATCTGGCCGTGCTGCAGTGAGGCCCTCGTCGGGCCCTTCGATCTCGGGGACGGGACGGCGACGGCGGACGTGCGGTCGATCGCGATCGCGCGCTGGTATCCCGCCCCCTTCGCGAAGGTCATTCAACGGGTGGATTCCTTGTTCGCGCCGGAGCGCGAGCGCGACTGGCGAAAGAGCGCTCCCTGGATGAAGCCTTGAGCGCGGTGTTCCTCCTCGCCGCCGGGCTCTGCGCGGTCTTCACGTCGATCGGGCTCTACGCCCTGTGGCGCGCGATCCGGCTCGTCGTGCTCGGGGCGCGGGTGACGGGGGTGATCACGGAGGTGGAGCGTGACAGCGGGGAGTTTCCGGTGGTGACGTTCCGGCCCGAGGGGCGGTCCGAGCAAGTGACGGTGCGCTCCGACGTCTCGACCTCCCGCGCGTGGCGCGTGGGGGAGTCGGTCGAGGTCCTCCACGCGCGCCACGACCCGTCCGTCGCGAGGATCGCGAGCACCGGCCAGCTCTGGTCATTCCCGATCGTGATGTTGGTGTTGGCGCTCGTGGCCGGCGTCGCGGCGGCGATGGCCGCTCGTTGAGTCAGGGGCTCGCGCGGGCGGTGATGCAGCGGAACGTGAGGTTCACCCGCGCGCCGGTCGCGCGCTTTCGGGGCGGGAGGGCGTGCCGGTAAAAGCGCTGGGTCGAGCCCTCCATCACGAGGAGCGAGCCGTGCTCGAGGGCCACGGCGGTGAGGCCAGCGCGCTGCTTCTTTCTTCGTAGCAAGAAGTCGCGCGTCTCTCCGAGGGAGAGGGACGCGATCGGGGCGTCGCGGACCAGGTCGCTCTCGTCGTCGGCGTGCCATCCGAGGCCGGCCTCCCCATCCGGGTAGAGGTTCGCCAGCGCATAGTTGAACCGCGTGCCCCGCTCTCGGTCGAGGCGCTCGACGACGGCGACGAGCGCCTCCGTCCAAGGCACCGCTCGCCGCTCGAGCCCGGAGTATCGATACGTGGTGCCGCGGTCTCCGAACGAGCACGATCGCCGCCGGACCACGATCGTCCTTCCGAACATCACCGGCGCCTCCTGCTCCCACGGCGCGCGCGCCATCAAGTCCGCGAAAAGGGTGTCCGCGACCGGCCGGTCGAGCCAGCCGGGGAGATAGACGACGCGCGCCCCCACCGCGACGTCGTCGAGGACGATCCGCTCTCCGATCACGGGCCCGGATCCACCCGGTAGAGCTCGACGAAGACGTCCTTCTCGAGGAGCGTGCAATGGACACCTTCGCGGCGCTCGAGGCCCTCGCGGTAGACTCCGATCGGATTCAACAGGTACACCGCGCCATATCCCCTCGGCAATGCGTAGTGCTCCTCCTTCGAGGCATCGAGGATCTGCACTTTGGTCCCCGGCGCGAGGAGGAGGCTCAACGCCATCATGTTGCCGGGATTGTACTGTTCGAGGTTCCCCACGACGAGCGGCCGCTCGGAGGCGTTGATGTGATCGGCGACCGCGACGAGGCGCATGCTCAGGCCCTTCGTCCACAAGGATCGCTTCGGAGCATCGATGGCCGACGTCAGACACGCCGCCCCGAACGCCGCGACGAAGAGCCACGGAGGGAGCGCGGCCGCGAGCCCCGACGCCCGACGAGGCGGCTCTCCGCCGAGATGCCCGAGCGCCACCACGACCCCGATCCAGCACGGGGTCAGGTACTTCGTCGAGATCGAGCGGATTCCCCCGAACACGAGGTCCGGGACGAGGAGCATCCCGATCGGTAACAGGACCAAGGGCAAGAGCGAGAGCTTGGCCTCGCGGCTCTCGCCCCGGGCCACCCGCGCGAGGGCGACGACGACGATGCAGGACGACAGAAGGACGACGACGGTCGCGAGGAGGGAGTGCTCCCACGCCCACACGTCCGCGAACGTGGTGGTCGCGTTGTAGCCGAGGAGTCGCAGCAGAGAGCTCCTCGGGATCACGATCTCCTTCGACCAGCGCATCGAGGTCTGGAAGACCTCCCAATGGCGAGCGAGGTTGAAGGCCCACGGGGCGACGGCGAGGGCGCTCGCGCCGAGGGCGAGGACGGCGCTCCTTCCCGCGCGGCGCCACCGGAGCCGCTCTCGCGCCGCGACGTAGACGATTTGGGCCGCGATCACCCACGCCATGCTGAAGGACGTGTAGAGGCCGAGCACGACGAGCGCCGCATAGAGGGAGAACAAGCGGGCGACGCGGGCACGACCGGACGCTGGCTCGGAGGCGACCCGCATCGCCCGCACGAGGGCCGCGAACGAGCTCGCGCAGAAGAAGGCCCAGAGGGCGTACTCGCGCGCGTCCTGTCCATACAGCACGAAGAAAGGGGAGACGCTCGCGAGCCCGATCGTGCACGCGACGGATCGAGCCGAGCCCCCGATCTCCGCGGAGAGCCATCCCATCGCGAGCGCGGCGAGGAGGCTGAAGATGACGGAAAGCGATCGCAGCGTGGCCACCCCGTCCCCCAGCGCGGCCACCCACGCGGTCGCGAACACGTAATAAAGAGGAGGGTGGTGAGGATCGTCCCGCGCGAGCCCGACGATGGGGGCGAGGGCGCTGCGCTCCCCAGTCTTGTGTTGATATTTCTGGAGCTCGGCGACGTCGAAGACCTCGCCGGTGAGCAGCTCTCGCCGCCAGTCCTCTTGGAGGTACCCGGCCGCGAACACGCGCGTCGCGACCTCGTCGTGCCAGACCACCTTCTCGCCCAGCCGATAGAGCCGAAAGAAGCACCCGAGCGCGAGCGATACGAAGACGAAGGCCGCGAGCGTGGCGCGGCGGGGCACGACCATCGCGGGAGTATCTCACGAGCACGTCGCCTTGACGGTGCTCCATGCGGACAATAGGGTCTCGGTCCTCGATGTCGAAGGAGACGATCCGCTGGCTCGACGTGCTTGTCGGGAGCGTGATTTGCTTCATCCTCACCGTGCACCGAAGGCTGGCGGACGCGATCCGCGGGCGCGCCGCCGGTCCCGGCGCCCCGAGGAAGATCGCGTTCCTGAAGCTGATCGAGCAAGGCGCGACCGTGCTCGCGGAGCCGGCCATTCGCGCCGCCGTGGCCAAGGTCGGCCCCGCGAACGTGTACTTCGTGGTCTTCCGGGAGAACCGACCCGTGCTGGATCTCTTGGAGCTCGTCCCCCCCGAAAACGTCGTCGAGCTCCGACACGACGGGCTCCTCCAGTTTGCGGGGGAGGCTCTGCGCGCGCTCGGCACCCTCCGCCGGGCCGGCGTCGACACCACCGTCGACATGGAGTTCTTCGCCCGGGCGACGGCGATCCTCGCCTATCTGTCGGGGGCGGAGCGCCGGGTAGGCCTTCATCGTTTCACCGCCGAGGCCCCCTATCGGGGCGACCTGATGACGCATCGGGTGCAGCACAATCCCTATCTGCACGTTTCGCTCGCCTATCGACTGCTCGTCTCCGCCCTCGACGAGGATCCGCGGGCGACGCCCCTCGTGAAGCTCGACCCCCGGCGCGTAAAGGTTCGTCCCGCGCGGTTCGTCCCCAGCGAAGAAGACCGCGATCGGGTGAGGGCGCTCCTCTCGGGCATCCACGGCGGCCGCATCGTCGTCTTGAACCCGAACACTGGTGATCTGCTGCCGCTCAGGATGTGGCCCGCGGACCGATTCGTGGAGCTCGGCGCTCGCATCCTCGCGCGCGAGCCCGACGCGACGATCGTCGTCACGGGCGCTCCCTCCGAGCGCGAAGGCGCGGAGGACGTGTGCCGCCGGATCGGATCGCCGCGCGCGATCTCGGTCGCGGGCAAGACGTCGCTGCGCGACGTGGTCGTCCTCTATACGATGGCCGACGTCCTCGTGACGAACGACTCCGGCCCTGGCCATTTCGCTTCGATGACCGACATCGACAACATCGTCCTGTTCGGGCCCGAGACGCCGGCGCTGTTCGGCCCCCTCGGGGAGAACCCCCGGCCCCTCCACGCCGGGCTCGCTTGCAGCCCGTGCGTCAACGCCTACAACCACCGGTTCTCTCCGTGTCGCGACAATCGGTGCATGCAGGCCATCGGCGTCGACGACGTCGAGCGGGAGGTCCGCGCTGCCCTCGCCCGGCGCCGAGGGGAGGCCGCGTCGTGATCGTCGTCACGGGCGGCGCGGGGTTCATCGGCTCGAACCTCGTCCACGCCCTCAACCGGGAGGGGGAGGACGACATCCTCGTCGTGGACTCGCTGGAGCGCGGGATCAAGTACCGCAACCTCGTCGGCTCTCGCTTCGCCGACATCGTCGACAAGGCCGAGTTTCGCGCGATGGTCGATCGCGCGGATGGCGCCCTCGACCGCGCGCGCGCCGTGGTCCATCTCGGCGCCTGCTCGTCCACCACGGAGTGGAACGGTCGCTATCTGCTCGAGAACAACTACGCCTATTCGAAGGCGGTCTTCGGCCTCTGCCAGCGGCGCTCGATCCCGATGGTGTATGCGTCCTCCGCCGCCGTCTATGGGTCGTCGCCGGAGTGCTCCGACGAGGACCCGAGCGGGGAAACGCCGCTCAACGTCTATGGGTTTTCGAAGCAGATCTTCGACGCGTGGGTGAGGAGGAGAGCGGCCTCGCTGAGAGCCCCCGTGATCGGCCTCAGGTTCTTCAATGTCTATGGTCCGCGCGAGGCCCACAAAGGCAAAATGGCCTCGGTGGTGTTTCATTTCGCGCGGCAAGTACGCAATGGCGGCGTCGTGCAGCTGTTCGGAGAGGGGGAGGGGTGCGGGCCCGGAGAGCACCGCAGGGATTTCGTCCACGTCGACGACGTCGTCGCGGCGACGCTCCATCTCCTGCGGGGCGGCGCCGAGTCCGGGATCTACAACGTGGGGACGGGGCGGGCGCGGAGCTTCCTCGACGTGGCTCGGGCCGTGATTGGATACCTCGGCGCGGGCGAGATCCGATTCATCGAGTTTCCCGCGGAGCTGCGCGGAAAATATCAGAGCAACACGCGCGCGCGCATCGGCCGCCTGGTCAAAGCCGGCTTCGTCCGGCCGATGGCCGACGTCGAAGAAGGGGTGGCGAAGACCCTCCGCTGGGGGGCCGAGAACGCCTGGCTGAACGAGGGCGAAGCGTGACCGCGCGCGTGCGCCACGTCCTCTTGGATCGCGACGGCGTGTTGAACGAAGAGCGGGCGACCGGTCCCGTCGCTTCGATCCGCTCGTGGCAATGGATCGAAGGGTCGCTCGAGGCTCTCCGCGCGCTGACGAGGGCGGAGGTTTCGATTTCGATCGTGACCAATCAATCAGGGGTGGGGCGCGGGCTCGTGCGGGCGGACGAGGTGGACAGTCTCCACGCCGCCGTCGCCGCCCACGCCGGCGCCGCGGGCGCGCGCATCGCCGCCTTCCACGTCTGCCCCCACGCCCCCGACGCCGGGTGCGAATGCCGCAAGCCGAGCCCGGAGCTCCTGCGAAGGGCCATCGCTCGATCGGGGATACCGGCGGCGGAGACCGTCATGGTGGGCGACATGGATCGCGACCTCCTCGCGGGGGTAGCGGCGGGGGTGCGGGTCGCCCTCGTCCGGACCGGCAAGGGCCGGGCGACGGAGGCGGCCGGCGTCGCGGAGCGGCTTCGCGCGCCGGTCTTCGACGATCTGCGGGCGTTCGTCGCGGCGATGTGCGAGGTTGCGAGCGAGCAAACGAGGGAGCAGGCGGTGAGCGAGCGAGACATAGCGTCCCATTTCGACGAGCTCGCCGATCTCGCGCGCCTCTGCCGCGACGGCGTCGCGAGCCACGTCGCGACGGCGGCGGCGAGGTTGATCGATTGCATCGAAGGCGGGCACAAAGTGTTGGTGTGCGGCAACGGCGGTAGCGCCGCCGACGCCCAACATTTCGCGGCCGAGCTCATCAATCGATTCGGAGCGACCCGGCGCGCGTTGCCGGCCATCGCCCTCACGACCGATACCTCCGTCATCACGTCGATCGCCAACGACGACGGCTACGAGCGGATCTTCGCGCGGCAGGTGGAGGCCCTCGCCGCGCCGGGAGACACCCTCGTCGCGATCTCCACGAGCGGCACCTCCGGGAACGTGGTGGCCGCCGCCCTCGCCGCCCGCGCGCGAGGCTGCGTGATTGTCGCGTTGACGGGCGCGGGGGAGGCTCCGCTGCGCACCCTCGCCGACGTGTGCATCGCGATCCCGTCGCGGTCCGTCGCGCGCATCCAAGAGATGCACGAGCTCTGTCTGCACGCGATGACCGACGTCGTCGATCGCCATTTCGCGGGACGTTCATGACGGAGCTGTCCGAGCTGGTGCGCTGCGTCCGCAGCTTCCCGGAGGCCTCCGTCCTCGTGGTCGGGGATCTGATCCTCGACGAGTACGTGGAGGGGACGGTTCGACGCGTCTCCCCAGAGGCGCCCGTCCCCGTCCTCAGCGTAGAGCGGTCCTTCTTTCGGCTCGGGGGCGCCGCGAACGTCGCGCACCTCGCGGCCGCCCTCGGGGCGCGGGCCGCGATCATGGGGTGCGTCGGCGACGACGAGGCGGGGGCGCGGCTCACCGCTCTCCTCCAGGAGGCCGGTATCGACGCCTCCGAGGTCGCCCGCATCACGGGACGGCCCACGACCCGCAAGCTGCGCGCGCTCGCTCAGCATCAGCAGCTCGTTCGGCTCGATTGGGAGACGACCTCTCCCTGGTTGGAAGCGTCGCCTCACGTGCGCCCCGCGACCGAGCGAATGTCCAACCTCGGCGCGATTGTCCTGTCCGACTATGGCAAGGGCGTGGTCTCGGGCGAGGTCGCCGCCAACCTCGCTGAGGTCGCGCGCGCCCGCGCCGTCCCCCTTCTCGTGGATCCGAAATCACGCGACCTCGGGCTCTATCGGGGGGCGACGCTGCTCACCCCCAACCTGCGAGAGCTGGAGGAGGCGACGGGTCGCGGCCTCGCAGAGGCATCCGACGCCGAGATCGCGGACGTCGCTCGGGCGGCGATGGCGACCAGCGACCTCGGGGCCATGGTCGTCACCCTCGGCCCCCGCGGGATGCTGACGGTCCCGCGGGACGGCGCGGCCGTGCACATCGCCGCCCACGCCAAGGAGGTGTTCGACGTGACAGGGGCAGGGGACGCGGTGATCGCCGCCCTCGCCCTCGCCCTCGCTCGCGGTCGGACGCTCGCGGACGCGGCCGCGATCGCGAACGCGGCGGCGGGGGTGGTGGTCGCGAAGATCGGAACCGCCGTCGTCACCCGCACCGAGCTCGTGGCCGCGCTCTCTCCTCACCTCGGAAAGGTGATCGACAGACGCGACGTCGCTTCGACGATCCAGGGGCTGCGCCGGGAGGGGAGGAAGATCGTCTTCACCAACGGGTGCTTCGATCTCCTGCATGGTGGCCACCTCGAGCTGCTCCGCGAGGCGGCGAGGCTCGGCGACGCGCTCATCGTCGGGCTCAACACAGACGCCTCCGTGCGAAGCATCAAAGGGCCGACCCGCCCCGTGGTGCCGGAGGCAGAGCGAGCGGAGATCGTCGCGGCCCTGGATTGCGTGACGTTCGCGGTCTTGTTCGACGAGCCGACGCCGGGCGAGCTCATCCTCGAGGTCTCCCCCGACGTCCTCGTCAAAGGGGCGGACTATGCGGTCTCGGAGGTCGTGGGACGAGAGGCCGTCGAGGCGAGAGGGGGGCGGGTCGTGCTGGTACCTCTGAAAGAAGGCCTCTCGACCTCGAGACGGATCGGGGCGCTGAAGCGCTGAGATCCGTCTCAGTTGACAATCGTCCAAGATGTTAGATGATTGTCGCGTACCCTCGGTGTTCTCGCCTCCTGAACGAGGCGCGATGCGAGCGATGCGGCGCGCCGGGGGCGAAATAGCGGCTCATCGCCCCTTCGCTCCGCGCGGCTTCTTCTGTTCGAAGAACGCGCGGACGCTCGCCTCTTGAGCCTTTCGCCGCGCGGCGCAGAGCTTCACCCCCTCGATGGCGAGGGCGAGGGCGCGGGGGCCGCCTTCGATGCTCGCGACCTTCGGCTTGAAGAACGCCTCCGCGTCGGCGGCGTGGGCCTCGTCGCAGAAAGAAGACGCGGCCGAGATGAGGGCGACTCCGCCGTGGTGCTTGGGGAGGCGGGCGGTGATCTCGTCATAGTGGTCCTTCACCCACTTCCAGGTCGCCTCGCTCGTGTCGTTGTCGTTGAGCTGCGCGAAGAGAGGGGTGAGCACCTCGTTGTCGCGCAAGCTCGGGTCGAGGACGAGCCTCCGCGCCCGCTCCAGGAGCGGTCCCCGCGCGGAGGCGAGCGCATAGAGGATCCGACCCCGCGTCCCCTCTTCCACCGTAGTCCCCAGCAGCTTGTACAGCGCGTCCCAGCCTTTTTCGTCCAGCTCTTCGCCGAGCACGGCCATCGCGGTGCCGGCGAGATCCGGGCTGACCGCCTCCGGATGAACCTGCCAATCCTTCCCGGCGCCGACGTAAGCGAGGCCCCGCTTCTTGGCCTCGCGGCGGGCGGCCGGGTCACGGGCATTGTCGACGAGGAAGCCGAGCACGGACGAGCGCAGCACGTTGGTCTCCTCGTCTTCGCCCTTCTTTGGGTCCCAGCCGAGGCGCTTGCCGATGTCGCCATAGAGCGCTCTGCCGTAGGCCTCGATGTCGGATCGGACTGGCTCCGCGTGGAGCCAGTCGCGCGCTTGGGAGAGGATGCCCATGGGCTCCCCGGCGAGGTTCGGATCCGGCTCGGTGGCGAGGGGCGCGAGCGCCTCCATGGCCGCGCCGAACGGGGTGACGCCCCGCCCGTAGGCGGCCCGCACGCTGTTCGCGAAGGCTGTCTTCTCCCGCATCGAGAGGGCGCCCAGGCCGGCCTTCTTCAAGCGCGCGAGATCGGCAGGGGGGAGGGCGAACCGGTAGTAGCCCGCCGCCTCCGCGTTGGGGAATATCCAGTCTGGACAACCATTCGCGGAGTCGGCAAGAGGAAAGGTCGCCTTCTTCTCGCTGAGGAGCGTGCACGACTCGGCGGTCGTCTTGCCCTTTCCGTAGCGGATGCACACCGGGATCTGCCACGTCTTCTCGGCGTCTCCCGTGGAGCCGAGGGGGAGGAAGCGCGACTGGGCGAGCGTCACCGCGGCGGGGCCTTTGTCATCCTGCCCGCAGGAGAGCGCTGCCTCCACGAAGGGCACCCCGACCTGGTCGAGGAAGGTGTGGAACGCCTTCTTCACGTCCTTCCCGGAAGCGGTGTTCTCCTCGTCGAGCAGATCGTCGGCGGTAGCGTTGCCGTGTCGGTGCTTGGACAGATACGAGGAGAAGCCCCTCCTCCACGCGTCCGGGCCGACCCACCGCTCGAACATCGCGATGACCCCGCCCCCCTTTTGATAGGTGATCCCGTCGAACGCGTTCTCGATGTCGTCCATCGACTGGATGGTTTGGCGAATGGCGCGTGCGCTCACGAGGCCGTCGGTGCCCATCGCGTTCTGGATGCCCTGGAGCAGATAGAGCTCGCCGCGGACGGTCGGGTCCCATTGATCGGCCGTCTTGCTGCCCAGCCAAGTCGCGAATGCCTCGTTGAGCCAGAGGTCGTCCCACCATTGCATGGTCACGAGATCCCCCACCCACATATGGGCGAGCTCGTGGGCCATGACCTGGGCGTAGGCGCGCCGCTGGCGGACGGGCGCGGTCTTCGGATCGAAGAGCAGGAAGAACTCGCCGAACGTGACGGCGCCCGCGTTCTCCATCGCCCCGCCTTTGCCGGGCACGGCGAGGATATCGAGCTTGTCGTACGGATAGGCGATCCCGGCGTAAGCCTCGATCTTCTGGAGGATCTCCCCCGTGTGGTCGAGGGCGTAGCGGACCTCTTTCCCGCGTCCCTTCGCGGTGATGGCCCGCAGCGGAATCGGGTGGGGCCGCACCGCGCTCGCGGGGATGTCGGGCGCGGTGACGATGTCGAGGGGGCCGACCGCGAACGCGACCAGGTAGCTCGGGAGCTTCTCGGTGGGGGCAAAGACGATCGTCTCCCCGCCCGCGGCCGTACTGCGAGAGACCTCCCTCGCGTTGGAGACCGCCTTCATACCCGCGGGGACGGTGAGGCTGACCGCGAATGGAATCTTGAACCGCGGCTCGTCGAAGCAGGGAAAGGCGGTGCGGGCCGCCGTCGCCTCGAACTGGGTGAACGCGTACGAAGCGTCGCCTTGGGTCGTCTTGTAAAGGCCCTTCTGTCCTTTCGCGAAGTCCGCCCGGAACGTGATCTCGAGCCGGACCTTGCCGGGCCCGATCGGAGAAGCGGTGGTGACGGACGCGAGGCCGGTCGGGTCGCGCTGCTCGAACACCGCCTCGACCGGCGCGGAGCCCTCTCGGGTCACCTTCGCCTTCACGTCCTTGAAGTCGCGCCCGTGCAGCCAGATCGCGCGGCGCTCGGCGGCGACCGAGAGATCGATGACGACCCTGCCCGTGTAGCCCTCCTTCGTCGGATCGAGGGTGAGGGCGACGGCTTCGGCGGTCGGCGTGACCCCCTCTGGCAGCCGCAGTCCGGGCGAGGGCTCCGGGGCGGGCGGGTCGGCGGGCGCGGGAGACGCCGTCGGGACGGGCGGGCGTGGGCCCGACGCCTCCGGGGTGTTGCAGGAGAGGGCGAGGACGACCGGAAACAGCGCGCCGAGGGAGCGTCTCACGCCGGCACCTTACACGAACCGCGCCGCGTCCGGCGGCCCCGCCGGGCCGCGGTTTGAGGCACTTTGAAGCTTCAATGCGGGATGCAGGAGAGCACTTTGGCGCCGAACTCGTTGGTCGTCTCGGCCATTTCGCAGCTCGGAGCAGGACAATGGTGCTCGCACGCGCCGTCGGCGGCCGCCTTGCACCCGTATTGTCCGGGCGGCACGTGGTACACGCACCCCGCCTCTTTGCAGTCTGCCCGGATGCCGCCCACGGGCTCGCTCTTCGTCGCGCACGCGCGGACACAAACCCCGCTCGCGTCGTGCACCATCCCGCTCGAGCAATCGGTCCCGGGGCCCCGGCAGCCGTCTTCCCCTTCGAGCGATCCGTCCGGACATAGCTTCTTGCAGGATCCGTCGAGGCCGGCGGCCGTCCCCGGGCTGCAGGCGTCGGCGAGCACCCCGTCCCTCCTCCGGACGCTCACCGCGGCCGCGGTTTGGATGTTGGCCTCCGCCGTCTCGTAGGAGATGAATCCGTAGCCGCTCTGGCCCCACCCGGTGCCCCAGGAGTTTCGTACTTCGAAGTATTTGCGTCCCTGGAATATCTTGTATCCGATGAACAATACGGCGTGGCCGAAGTTGCGGCCTGTCTCGTAGTCCTCGACGACCGAGCCCGACAAGAGGTTCCGCGCGTACCAGTTGTCGCTCATCATCAATCCGACGAGGAAATCGTCTCCGTCGGCGATGCCCTCGGCCAGTTTTTGTGCAGAGATCTTTCCGTCCGAGCCCGGCTCGAGGACGCGTACCGAAGAGACGACATAGGGGATTTGGGTGTCCAGCTCTTGGACGGTCAGGGCCGCCGGCTCCGCGCTCCCCGTGATCCAGCCATTGGCGACGATTGGATCGTAGACGAATCCCCTCCCGAGCGCGTCCTTGTCCCGCGCCGCGCCCAGGGGGAGGGCGGCGATGGCGTCTTCATATATCGTCGAGCGAAAGTGAGAGAGGAAGTGCATCTCGCTCAACGAGACACGCTCTTTGATCTCGCGCGCGATCGCCCCTTCGATGGCGGCGGTCCCCGCGAACGCCACGCACGCGGGCGCGGAGGCTTGATCGCGGACGATCCCAAAGCGGGCGCGGTGGCTCGTCGTGTCGGGCAGGCCGCCCTGGGTGGCCCTCAGATCTACCGTGGGAGAGAGGCCTTTGGCGCGGGGCAAGCCGGCGGCCGCGACGGGGGCCATGGCGCTGTCGCATTCGACCGCCGTCCACTGGCCATTGTTATCGAACCAATCGCAGACGTGCTTTCCGTCGGCGGGGGCGGGAGGGCGTTTGTCTGGGGGGGAGCCGTCTGCTTTGCACGCTCCCGGGAAGACGGAGACCCCGCTCGGGACGAGGTGACAAATCCAATCGCAGGACTTGTAGGTCTTGCCGTCGGTCCCGCAGACCCGCCGCTTCTCTTCGGAGGCGTCCTTGGTGCAAGCGGAGACGCACGCGTCCTTCGACTCGACGGGGCGCCCCCCTTGGGCGCCCCCGCCCCGAGGCGCGGTCGCAGCGGCGGCGGAGAGCATCCCCGACCCGATCGATTTCTCCGCTTTGCCGCACCCGGAGGCGAAGCCCGCGAAGCCGACGGCGAGCGAGAGCGCCGAGAGGGTGGCGCGGCCGCTCATCGACGCCGTGGCCTTCGCCGCGCGCGCGTGACGATGGCGAAGGCGATGGCCGCCATCGCCGCCCCGCCCTCGCCGCTCGCAGACCGACCCGCGTGCGAGCACGCGCAGCCCTCCTCCGCGGGGCCGTCCGCGCTGCCCGCGCCGCCCGCCCCACCGGCCCCGCCCTCGCCCGCGCCCCCCGTCCCCGACGCGCAGGTCTCGGTGCCGAGGATCTGCTTCTGAGCGCCCCAGGGCCCGGTGCAGGTGGTCTCGATCGTGGATGAAGCATCGCAGGCGGGATCCGGCCCGTCGAGACACTGAAGGTGGTGAATGGCCTGGAACGTCTGGCCGCCGTCGAAGCTCTCCCCGACCGTGAACCCGGCGAAGGCCTCGCGCGCGCAGGCGTAGAGCGCGGCGTCGGTCCACGTCAGGCAGCGGAGCGCGAGGTCGCTCATCTTCTCCACCGAGGCCGGAAGGTCGTCGGCGCTGGCGCGATAGAGCCCGTCCGTGTCGCCGCCGAAGCGGAGCTCGCCGCCGTCGGGCGAGAGCGCGAATCCGAGGAGCGTGCCCTGGCCCGCGAACACCTCCGTGAAGGTGTCTCCCGCGTCGTGGGTCACGAGGAGCTTCCCCTGCAGCGACGCCAAGCGCACATAGAGGGTGTCGTGATCGTTCGGATCGATCGCGGCGATGTAGGGTCCGGAGTCGTTTCCGCTCCCGGCGATGGGCTTTATCGTCCAGGTCGCCCCTGCGTCCGTCGAGATGGCGAGCGATCCTTGATAGTCGTCGCTGCCGAGGACGGTGAAGCCGCTCACGTAGAGCAAGTCCTCGTCGTCGGGGGCGGCGTCGAGGGTGAAGGCGAGGAAGCTCGTGGGGAGCGCCGCGCCGAGCTGGGACCACGAAACGGCCGCGTCGGTCGTCTTCCAGACGCGGGTATCGAACATGTTGCTCCCTTTGCCGTCGCTCGATAGCGCGATGGCGTGGGACGGGTCCTGCTTCATCGTCGAGACGTCCAAGAAGAAGCGCTGCGCGAGCTCCCCGCCGGCGAACGCGTAGTTGCACGCGTCGGCGCTGCTCACGACGAGCCCGTCGAACACCCCTGCGATGAGGGCGCCGCCCTCGACGATCGCGATGGGCGGATCGAGGATGCCCCCGTAGCTCGCCGCGTCCTCGCAGGTCCAATACCAGTGAGCGCCGTGATCCGTCGTATGGATGAAGCCGTACGTCGTCTGCACCGCGATATGGGCCTCGTCGCGCGCGTCGACGACGAGCTGCTGAGCGTCGGGGAACCGGCCATTGGCTTTGGCAATGGCAGGCACGAACGTGGTTGTCGCCCCCGCGAGCGAGAGGGCCAGCGCGCGCGCGCGTCTCATGGCTTCGGCACTCCGAGATAGGCGAGCAAGTCTGCCATGTCCACGTCGGAGAGGACCTCCGCGGAGAAGAGGGGCATCTGTCCCCCATAGCCGAGGAAGCCGCCGTGGCGGGTCTTCTCCACGAACACGAGACGCCGATCTTCGTCGGTGTAGTCGGGGCTCGGGTGATTCGCGAGCGTCTCTTCGGGCAGGATCGGCGCGTTCGGCAGGAGGCGGCCCTCCGCCGTCGACTTCTCGCCGTGACATGGGGCGCACGCGCCTGCATAGACACCCTCGCCGCGGCCGGCGTCCCCTTCTCCTGGGTCGACGACGGCGGGGATCGTGAACGGGGCCGCGTCGGCGCCGCCCTCGAGCGACTCGAGGTACGCGTAGATCGCGATCGCGTCGTCCTCCTCTCCCGTCCACGGCGCGTCGGCGGCCATGAAGAAGTAGAGGCAGTCGTTCACGGCGCGCAGGAGCGTCGTCTCCTGGGCGCCCCAATAGGAGGGGCGCTTCGTCACGCCCGCGAGAGAGCCTCCCGGCTGGTACGGGGAGGCGGGATCGTGACAATGGTTGCAGGACAAACGATTCTGGGTCGCCCCTGCGAGGGCCGGGTCGGAGAAGAGGACCTCTCCTTGCTCGGCGGCGGTGCGGTGCTCGACGACCGTCTCCGCGTCCGGGCACCCCGCGCTCGCGAGCGCGATCACGAAGGCGGGCCCGAGCGTCGCGAGGAGCTGCGCGGCCGCCCTCATTTCGACCCTCCGAGCGGCACGATGCCATCGGGGTAGACGCCGACCTCGGTGCTCGTGACGACCTCGAGATCGGCGTCGAGCATGACGACCTTGCCGGGGGACTTCTTGTCTCCTTCGCAGACGAGGGCGTAACCGTCGGTCAGCGTCGCGATCACGTGAGGGAGGACGCACTCCTCGTCGGTGAGGTTTCGGGTGGTGGTCTCGTCCTGGCCCTCCAGATCGATGACGACGAGCGCGTCTGGCTGCTGGGTCGGGACGACGAGGTGGGCGCCGTCGAGGGAGAGGGCCGGGAAATAGGGAGCGCCGAGCAGCGGTACCGTTCGATCCAAATCCATCGCTTTGGTGTCGGCGTCGAAGAAGCGCACGTCCTTGGAGGCCGTGTTCGACACGACGAGGGTGTGCCCGTCCGGGAGCAGCGTGAGCACGTAAGGCCCGTAGATCGGCGATCCGAAGCCGGAGACGTTGGGGCCGACGTCGACGTAGTCGACCGTCTCCGTGTCCAGGTCGACCATCGCGATCTTGTCCTCGCCGTAGCAAGACACGAAGAGCGGGCTCCCCGAGGGATCGATCATCACCATGCCGTGGGGGGCCACGCACGTCTTGATGAGCTTCGGCGAGGGGGAGCCGGACATCTCGATCGAGGCCGCGTCCGCGACCGCGACCGTCGCGCGCGCCTTCTCGAGGTCGGTCGGGTTGTTGGTGGCGCGCAGAAGATCGAAATGGCTCGTCACGACGCGCTTGCCGTCTGCGGAGAGGAGGATGTCACCCGGGTTCGCGTCCACGCGCACCTGGCCGAGGATGGACATGTCCACGAGCGAGAGCTTCTGGATGTAGCCGGGGGCGCTCGCCGAGCCGTGGCTCGCGTGAGGGCCGATCGCGCTCGAGACGGGGTAGGAGAGGCCGATGTACGCGAAGCCCCCAACCTCATCGACGGCGATGTGATGGGGACCGTCGAGGTCGACCGGGTTTCGCCCGACCACGCGGTGGTCGATGCGATCGCCCGTCGTCAGGTCGATGACGCTGATCGAGTCGGAGTAGCTGTCGGTGACGAGGGCAGCGGGGCCGGTCGGATAGGCGATGGGCGCCACGCGGTTCGGGTAGGCCGTCCCTTCATAGGGCTCGACCTCGACCTCGATCGTCGGGTCGGGGCGGCATCCGAGCACGAGGGTGACGGCGACGGCGATCCTGTAGAGTCCCTCCATCGGCTGGAGGCAGGAGCTTACGCTGGCGCGCGCGTGTGCGCACGGACGTACGAGTCGCCTCCCGAGCAAGACCACCGCCGACGTCGGACGCCGGTTTCATGCCTCCCCCCGTCGGGCGAGGGTCCGAAAATCCCGAGGTTCCGGCCAAGTTGCCCCGCGGGGCTTGCAAGGCCCGGCGTCGTCGGGTAACCCCCGACCGCTTGGATGGCCGCACACAACCTCGTCATCGTTGAGTCGCCCGCGAAGGCCCGCACCATCGCCGGATACCTGGGCAAGGACTACGTCGTCGAGTCCTCGATTGGACACATCCGCGATTTGCCGGGCAGCGCCGAGGAGCGGAACGCCCTCACGGATGCGGAGCGAAAGTTGCCCTGGTCCCGGATGGCGGTCGACGTCAATCACGGGTTCACCCCGCTCTACGTGATCGACCCGAAGAAGCGGAACCAGATCAAGAAGCTCAAGGAGCTGCTCGGCGGGGCGAAGCAGCTCTACCTCGCGACCGACGAGGATCGCGAAGGGGAGAGCATCGCGTGGCACCTGCTCGACGTGCTCAAGCCGAAGGTGCCGGTCAAGCGGATGGTCTTCCACGAGATCACCAAGCCCGCGATCAAGCAAGCGATCGAGAACCCGCGCGACATCGACCAGAAGCTCGTCGACGCCCAGGAGGCTCGCCGCATCCTCGACCGCCTCGTCGGCTGGGAGGTCTCCCCCGTCCTGTGGAAGAAGATCATGCCCGGCCTCTCCGCCGGCCGCGTGCAGAGCCCGGCCATTCGGATGATCGTCGAGCGGGAGCGAGAGCGGATGCGCTTCGTCCGCGCGACGTACTGGGATCTGGAGGCGAAGCTCGAGGCTCAGGGGATGGGCTTCTCGGCCGCCCTCGCGACCGTCGACGGTCAGCGCATCGCGACGAGCAAAGACTTCGACTCGACCGGTCAGATCGGCAAGGCGGGGATCCTCCGCCTCGACGAGGCGCGGGCGCGCTCGCTCGCCTCCGGGCTCGAAGGCCAGACGGTGCAGGTCGCGAGCGTCGAGCGCAAGCCCCAGAAGCGCTCGCCAGCGGCGCCGTTCATGACGTCGACGCTCCAGCAGGAGGCGAGCCGGAAGCTCCGCTTCGCCACGCGGCGGACGATGAGCGCGGCCCAGAAGCTCTATGAGGGCGGCTTCATCACGTACATGCGTACGGACTCCACGCAGCTCTCGACCTCCGCCATCGAGAGCGCGCGCGCCCTCATCCTCAAGATGTACGGCAACGAGTACCTGCCCAAGGAGCCGCGGGTCTACACGAAGAAGGTCAAGAACGCGCAGGAGGCTCACGAGGCCATCCGTCCGGCGGGGGATGTCTTCCGTCACCCCGAGGAGGTTTCGCGCGAGGTCGGCTCCGACGAGGCCAAGCTCTACGAGCTCATCTGGATGCGGACGATCGCCTCTCAGATGAACGACGCGCTCGGCGAGAGCGTGCAGGTGAAGCTCATCGGAAAGACGAAGGCGAGCGAGGCGGTCGAGCTCTCTTCGAGCGGCTACAGCATCGTGTTCCCCGGCTTCCTCCGCGCCTATGTGGAGGGAAGCGACGACCCGGCCGCCGAGCTCGAAGGGCGCGAGCGGCACCTCCCCCGCCTCGAGGAGGGGCAGAAGCTCGTCGTGCAGTCGGTGGAGCCGCGGCCCCACGAGACCCAGCCTCCGGCGCGCTTCACGGAGGCGACCCTGGTGCAGCGCCTCGAGGAGCTCGGGGTCGGGCGGCCTTCGACCTACGCCAGCATCATCAGCACCATCTTCGATCGCGGATATGTCTGGAAGCGCGGGGCCGCGCTCGTTCCCACGTTCAAGGCGTTCTCGGTCGTGCACCTGCTCGAGAAGCACTTCGAGGCCCTGGTCGACTTCGCCTTTACCGCGAAGATGGAGGACGACCTCGACGCCATCGCCGACGGCAGCCAAGAGTCGGTGCCCTGGCTCGAGCGGTTCTATTTCGGGGCGGCCGGGGCGCCCAAGGACGCGGAGGGCGCGAAGAAGCCGGCCAAGAAGGCCAAGAAGGACGCCCCCTCTCCGAGCAACGGCGCGGCCGCGCCGAAGCGCGAGGGTGGCATCGAGACCCTCGGGCTGAAGTCGCTCATCGACGATCAGCTCGGCGTGATCGACGCCCGCGCCATCAACTCGCTCCCCCTCGGTCGCGATCCGGAGGGGCGAGAGATCGTGGTGCGGGTCGGCCGATATGGACCCTACCTCGAGCGCAACGAGGAGAAGGCCAACATCCCGCCCGATATCGCGCCCGACGAGCTCACCCTCGAGAAGGCGATCGAGCTCCTCTCCGCCCCGAGCGGGGACCGGGTGCTCGGTGAGGATCCCGAGACGCACAAACCCATCTATTTGAAGGTCGGGCGCTTCGGCGCCTATGTGCAGGTCGGGGACGCCAGCGACTCCAAGGAGAAGCCGAAGACGGCGTCTCTCCTCTCCACCATGAGCCCCGCGACGTTGACCATGGACGAGGCCCTCCAGGTCTTGTCGCTGCCCCGTCTCGTCGGTGAGGACCCCGCGACGAAGGAGCCGATTTACGCCCAGACTGGTCAATACGGCGCGTACATCAAGCGCGGCACCGACTCGCGGAGCCTCGCGAGCGAAGGCCAGGTCTTTTCCATCGGGCTCGACGAGGCGCTCGCGCTGTTCGCCCAGCCGAAGCAGCGGATGCGCCGCGCGCCCACGGAGCCGCTCAAGTCCTTCCCGGAAGATGTCGTCAGCAAGAAGCCGATCGTCGTGAGACAAGGGCGATTCGGTTTGTACGTCACCGACGGCGAGACGAACGCCACCCTCCGACGCGACGACGCCCTCGAGACGCTCACCCACGAGCGCGCGATGGAGCTGCTCCAGATGCGGCGCGAGAAGGCGGCGGAGACCGGCGAGGTGGAGAAGCCCCAGAAGCCGAAGCGAGGCGCGGCCGGGCCGAAGGGCAAGGCCGAGAAGAAAGAGAAGAGCGCGCCCGCCGGGAAGGCCCCCCCGAAGAGCCCGGCCCCGAAGAAGAAGAGCGCGGCGCCGAAGGCAAAGAAGAAGTAACCCGCCTCGCTCGAAGGCTCCGGAACAAACCGGCGCGCGCGCTCCTCGAACCGGGAATGCGCCCGTCGTTCGTCGGCCCCGTCACGTCGCTCTCCGTAGGTATCGGCTGGCTCTCGACTGCCCATGAGGGGGTCACGCGACTGGACGCCTGCGTTCGAGGATGGACGCTGGGCGCGGCCGCGCTCGCCGGGATCATCCTAGGATCCGCGCTCGACCTCGAGTGGGCTCGAAGGTCCGCCCTTCGATCGGTAGCGTGCGCGGTCGCGCTCGCCGCTCCGCTGGGGGCGCTCGTCGGCTTCGGAAAGGCGATTCCATTGATGGCCCACTTCGAGGCGGAGGCGTGGGCCGGCGCGCTCGCGGGGGCGGCGCTCGCGCCGGCGCTCGCCGCGTTCGTCGTCCTCGCGAAGCCGCGGGAGGTCGCGCGGGCGGGGTCGCTCTTATGGGAGCTCCACGCCCGGGCGATGTGGACCCTCGCCGCCACCTGGTTCTGCATCGGGACGGTCGCAGCGGTCGTGGCCACGATGCCCGCGGACCACACGACCTATCGCCCGCTCATGCCGCTCACGGTCGGGATCGAGGCGGTCGCCATCTTCGTCACGACGACCGGCTTCTTGAAGATGCTGCTCGTGCATCGGCGGCTCATGTGGCTGAGGGCCTATGCCCTCGTCCCTGCCGATGGCAAGCTCGTATGCCCCGAGGCCGAGCACATCGATCTCGGGGTCGGGGTCGAGGAGGTGGGGCGCGTCTCGCGCGCGAAGGAGCACGTGTTCCGAGACCAGCCGCGGCTCGACCTGTTGGTCCGCGGCGACTTCCTCGAAGCAGCGCGGATGACCCGGGCTCCATTCAATGTGACGAGCGGGGCTTCTGTGTGCACCTTGGCCTGCGCGATCGCCCAGATCGCCCTCTTTGCCGTGGTAGGAAATCGATTCGCCTGATCTCCAAGGATGGCGCAGGGCAGCGCCCAAGTCATGGAGCGATCGGCGCTCGACACGGTGAGCCCCGAGGACGCTCGCTCGTTGGAACCTATTGGAGGGGTCGGGCGAGACACCCCGCGGCAAGGTGGGCATTTCGCGCCAGCGGAGATCGCGTGATGCATCGAACCACCCCGCGAGCCCTCTCCGGCACGCGACGTGCTGTCTCGATTGGAAGGAGCAGGAAAGGAGACGGTTCAACGATGCGCTGGTGGATGGGAGTCGGGTGCACGCTCGTGACCTTGGGAGTGGCGAGCAGCGCGCTCGCGGAGGAGGCGGCCGTCGACCGGGAGACGCCCCCGGAGGGCACGATGCTCGCCCCCGCGCGGGCCCTCGAGCTCCAATTCAATGCCGGGTACACCCAGCCCTTCGGACATTTCCAGCGCGGGGTAGACGCGCGGGACGTCGCGAGCGCCGGCTTTGTCGGAGGGGGCGCGCTGGCGCTCCGCCTCACCCCGCGCTTCGCGATCACCGGCTATGGGTCATTTCACCACTCCGCGCCCGGCGACGATCTCGACGGGGGAATGGTGTTCGGCGGCACGGGCGGTATCGGGACCAACATCCATTTGCGCCCCTACGCCTGGGTGGACCCCTATTTCGACATCGGCGCGGGATACCGGCTCCTGTTCATCGCCCCCGATGGCCCCGCCGACAATCACATGCTCCACGGATTCGAGGCGCTGAAGGCGAGCTTCGGCGTCGACTTTCGAATCTCGGAGAGCTTCGCGCTCGGGCCGATGATCGGCGCCGACGTGAACGTCCTCCTGTGGGACTTCAACGAGACGCAGGGGACGAACGAGGCTCTCCGGCGCGACGGTGTCAGCACGTTCCTGTTCGCGGGCGTCGCCGGCAAGCTCGACCTCTTGGGCTCCCGGGTAGCGAAGCCCGGAGCGCGGCCGGTCGCCATGCCGCTCCCGCTCAGAACGTATTGACGGCCAGCTCGTACGCGATTGGACCGTTGTAATTGTAGACCCGAATGTAATACGTCCCGCCCCCGAGGCCAGGCAGAGAGATCTTCGAGCAGCCGCCGATGCCGCTGTCGTCGTCGTAGGCGAGCATCGTCGTCCCGTCGGTGTCGTAGACTTCGAGCGCGCTGTCGATCGCCTCGGGGCACGAGCTGGGCAGAAGGCCGAGCACCTCGACCTCCAGCGTCTCCCCCGCCGGCACTCCGATGGATACCCAGTCCTCGTCGTCGAACGGATCGATGTTGGCGATGAAGGGGGCGTTGAATGGATTGGCGAGGACGGGAGCGTCGTTGCCTTCGATCTCGGTCGAGGCGACGAAGCTCGTCAGCAGATCGTAGGCCCCGTTCGCGCCTTGGAAGCCGTCCACGAAGACGGTCCAGTTGTCGCCCGCCGCCACCGGCATGGCGTACGATTCATCCATCCCGCCCCCGTGCGCGTCCACGCAGAAGCGCTGGGCGCTCGGATCCTCGCACGCGCTCCTCGCGTACATCCCCAAATCGGCGTTGGAGGTCAGCGTCATGAGGAGCGCGCCCGAAGAGGCTGCCGTGTACGAGTAGATATCTTCGGGGCTGAGGGAGCCGACGCAGGTCCCGGCAAAGTCCTTCGTCCCATCCCCGTTGTCGCCGAGGTTGTCGTCGAGGATCGTCACAGCGGCGCCGCACTCCGACGCGATTGAGCATCCCCCCCCGCAATCGAAATAATCTTCACAGTCGGCGTAGCCGTCCAAATCATTGTCGACCCCGTCCCCGCACGCCTCCGGCAGGCCCTGACAGTCCGCCGAGCACGTGATGGAGTCCGGCGGATCGCAGGCCTCGGTCGGGTCGACGATGCCGTCCCCGCACGAGAGCGGGTGGGTGCTCGTCGTGACGGTGAACGGGCCGACGAGCCCGCTGTCGTACGCGTCGATGATGACATAGACCGTCTGTCCAGCTTCGAGGAGCACCCGGGTCTGCTCCGTCCCGCCCGCGCCGCCCACGTCCGCGCAAGCGATCTCGGAGGCCACGTCATCACAGGTCGTCCGCACGACGATCCCCAGATCGGGCTGGGTCGTGAGATCGATCACGAGGACCTCGTCCGCGCTCGCGGTCACGACATAGACCTGATCTTCGCCCCCGGGAAAGCACCCCGGAGCGACGGAGCTGGGGCTGCCCGTGTTGTCGCCGGAGAGCGTCGCGTTCTCTTCGAGTGGATGGGGAGAGGTGCACGTGCCTTCGCCGCTCGCCCCCCCCGTTCCGGCCATTCCGCCCTCGGGGTTCGCGCTCCCACCGCCTCCGTCGGTCGATGGATTCCCTCCCGTGCTCGTCGCGATGGAGCCGCCGGCCGCGCCTGCTCCGCCCGCGCCGCCGAGGGCGGGATCGTAGTCGTCCCACGGGAAGATACAGGCGGAGAGGAGCCCGGCCGCGAGAGGCAGCGCTCGCGTGACGAGCTGCGCGCGACCGTCGGTACACCGTCGCCACCAAAGCATGGTCCGAGGGTACTCCTTTTTTGAGGAGCCTGAACGCGGCTCATGGGGCTACGATGGCCATCGTGGCCACCCCACGTCCGGGGTGAGACCTGCGGGCGCTCCACGAGAGGCAGCTACAGATCGTCATGTCGGGCCGGTCGAGCCGTTATCAGCGCGTCGGGGTCATCGCGTCCGGAGGGATGGCGACGGTGTTCCTCGGTCGAGCGCTGGGCGCGGGCGGTTTCGAACGGCCGGTCGCGATCAAGGTGATGCACCCGCACATCGCGACGGACCCGGAGTTCGTCACGATGTTCCTCGACGAGGCGCGCCTCGCGGCCCGCATTCGTCACGCGAACGTCGTCCCCACCGTCGACGTCGAGCATGACGAGAGCGGCGTGTTTCTCGTCATGGAATACGTCGACGGGATGAGCCTCCACCGGCTCGCCAAGACGTTTCGGGCCGCGAAGGTCCACCTCCCGGTGCCGATCGCTCTTCGCATGATGATCGACGCCCTCAGCGGTCTGCACGCCGCTCACGAGCTCCGCTCGCAAGACGGCGCGCCCCTGATGCTCGTGCACCGCGACGTCTCTCCCCAGAACATCCTGATCGGCACGGACGGCGTCGCCCGGATCACCGACTTCGGGGTGGCCCGCGCGGAGTCCCGCCTCTCGGCCGCGACCAAGACCGGCCAAGTAAAAGGCAAGACCGCGTACATGTCGAGCGAGCAGCTCCGGTCGAAGCCGGTCGATCGCCGGAGCGACATCTATGCCGCGGGGGTCGTGCTCTGGGAGCTGCTCGCGGGACAGCGACTGTTCCACGGCGACAGCGAGGGCGCGGTCGTCCTCGCGGCCGCGGAGGGAGCGACTCAGACGCCGAGCCAGGTGAACCCGCAATCGCCAGTCGCGCTCGACGCGGTGGTGATGAAGGCGCTCCAGCGAGAGCCCGCCGATCGCTTCCCCACCGCGGCCGCGTTCGCGGAGGCGCTCGAGGAGACCGCCCACGCGATGGGGATGCGGGTGGCCAAGCCGAGAGCCGTCTCTCTGTTGTTGCGCGCCGATCCCGAAGCGTCTCAAGACGAAATTCCTCCGGCGTGCCGGGCCGTCGTCGCTCACCTGAGAGAAGAGGTCGCGACCGCGGCCGCGCGCGCCCACACCCAGCTGCCCCATCACGTCCCGGGCGAGGACGTCACCTCCAAGCCGACGGACAAGGTCGAGGTTCGAGAGCTCGATCGGGCCGCCCCCACGATGGAGCAGCCGGCGAGCTCGCCGAAGACGAGCGCGGCCACGGTGCTTTCGTCGGAGATCGTCCCCAAGAAGAAGAGCCCGGTGGGGCTCGTGATGGCAGGGCTCGGGGCGGTCGCGGCGGTGGGAGCGATTGTCTATTTCATAGGCGGTCGCGGTGATCGCGGCCCCGACACGCAGAGCTCCGGCGAGCGACTGGCTCATGAGGCGGCCGCTGCCCAAGGCGCGGGCTCGACCTCCGCCAGCCGCGAGCGGGCAAGCGCCATCGAGACGGCGACGGCGCAGTCGAGCGCTCCCTCCGTCCCCGCTTCTGCCGGTCCGTCGACGACGGCTCCTGCGATCGCGTCGTCGGCCCGCCCTTCCGCGACAGCCCCCACCCGGCCCAAGCCCACCATCGAGAGGACGGCGCCCTCGACTGCGACCGCCTTCCGCCCGAAGGTGCTCTGAGATGAACCGTCGTCGCCTGCGCTCCGCCCTGACCATTGCGTCGCTCGTCGGCGTGCTCGCGAGCGCGTCGATCTCGATGGCGCAGCCTTCGGGAGGCAAGGACCCGCAGGCTCGGTACGAGAGCGCCATCGCCCTCTACGACAAGAAGGACTTCGAGGGCGCGCTCGCCGGATTCAAAGAGGCGTACGCGGGCAGCAAGAGCCCCAACGCTCGCCTGTTCGTCGCCCGTTGCCTGCGCGAGCTCGGCCGAACGGCGGAGGCCTACGAGGAGATGAAGGCCACCCTCGAAGAGGCCAAGGCGAAGGCGGAGAAAGAGAAGCGCTACGTCGAGACGCGGGACGCGGTCGCCCGCGAGCTCGCGGATCTCGAGCGCACGATCGCGTTCGTAACCGTCGTCGTCGAAGGAGGGGGAGAGGATCTGGAGGTTCGAATCGGCGGCGAGCCGCTGAAGCGAGAGCAGCTCGGCCAGCCCCTCCTCCGGGCCCCGGGACGATTCACGATCCGTGCGACTTCGAAAGGGAAGAAGGCGATCGAGCGCGAAATGGAGTTCGTCGGCGGGCAACGCCAGACGATCGCCCTCGCCTTCGGTGAAGGGTCGGATGCTCAGGCGGCGAAGATTTCTTCGTCCGTGACCGCCCCGCCCCCGCCCGCGGACAAGGCGGAGCCCGCGAAGGGCAGCGTCCCCTTGTTCGCGAGCGGCATCGCCGTCCTCGCCCTCGGCGTCGGGGGCGGGGTCGCCTTCGCGGTGACGGGATCGATGGCGAAGTCCAAGTTCGACGAGGTCGAGTCGGGCTGCGGCGGGGTGCGATGCACCGATCCCTCCTACGCCGACACCATCTCGAGTGGACGCACCCTCAGCACGGTCGCCAACGTGAGCCTCGGCGTCGGCATCGCATTCGCGGTCGGCGGCGCGGTCATGATCGGGCTCGTCTTCCCGCGCGGAGGCGGGGCCAAGGCCGCGTCCGCTCCGTCGTGGTCGGTCGCGTTGAGCCCGACAGGGGCCGGCTGGTCGCTACGCTTCTGATCGCGCCGCCTTCTCCACCTCGAGGGCTTCCCGGACCGCGGGGCGCGCGGTGATGCGCTTTCGATAGGCGCGCAGGGCGGGGTAGGGCTCGTCCGGGACGCCCGCGTGGGGCAGCAGCGTGAGCGCCCAATAGAGGTACGCGTCTGCGACCGTGAACGTCTCGCCCAGGAGGAGCTCGCGACCGGCGAGCTCCTTCTCGAGCACGCGCAGCGGCTTGGCGAGAGCGGCGCGTCCGAACTCTTTCACCGCGTCGGGCGTCGTCGGATCGAAGATGAGCGCGAGGCCCTTCTTGTGGACCTCGGTCCCGATGAAGCTGAGCCAGCGCTGGAGCTGATAACGCTCCTCGCTCTCGGGGGCGGGGGCGAGCCCCTTGGATGGGCGCCGATCGGCGAGGTAGCAGAGCACCGCGCTGTTCTCGGTGAGGACGCCTCCGTCGTCGCGGAGGAGCGTGGGCACCTGACCCATGGCGTTGACGTCGAAGAGGCTGCCGCCGTCGGGCAGCTTCTTGTCGCGGAAGTCCGTGCGGACGAGCTCGAAGTCGAGCTCCGCCTCCCGCAGCGCGATATGGGCGGCGAGGGAGCAGGCGAACGGCGAAAAGTAGAGCTTCATCGGGCCTCCAACAAAATGTACCGATCGGTACAAAAACAAAGTGCGTGGCGGCGCGTCAAGAAAATTGTTCTAATCGGTACAGAATGGCCGACCTCGAGAAGAAGCGAGGGCGCCCGCGGGCGTTCGATGCCGCCGCCGTGCTCGAGCACGCGCGCGCCGTCTTCCTCCGCTTTGGGTATGCGGGCGCGTCCCTCGACGCGCTCACCTCGGCAATGGGGCTGAACAAGCCGAGCCTGTACGCGGCGTTTGGCGACAAGCGGACGCTCTTCCAGCAGGTGATCGAGGCGCGCGCGAGGGAGATCGGCCGTCGCTATCGGGCCGCCTTCGGTCGCGGCCACTCCGTCGAGACATCCCTCCGCGAGATCTTCGACGAGGCGATCGCCATCAATCTGATCGAAGGGGAGCCGTCCGGCTGCATCGTCGGGAGCCCCGCCGCCACGGAGGCGGCCGCGGACCCCGAGCTCGCCGCGTTCGTTCGCGACTACTTCTCTCTGTGCGATCGAGAGGTGGGGCGATGGTTCGACGAGGCCTACGGAGCGAAGGGCGCCATTCGCGGGGTCGGCCTCGGGCGGCTCGTCACGGGGGTGATTCATGATCTCGCCCTCCGCGCCCGCATCGGCGAGAGCAAAGCGCGGCTTCGCGAGTACGCCAAAGACGCGACGATCGCCCTCGCGAAGGCGGCGACCTGACCGTCGCTCCCGAGAGCGCCCCGATCGAGGGGAGCTTCAGTCGGCGCTTGTCCCCGCCCGCGAGAGCCCATACGGCGTTCCGATGTACCTGCCCCGCGTCGTCCTCTCGCTGGCCGCCCTCCTCTCCCTGGCCGGCTGCGGGGCGAATGTCGTGTTCCAGGACGACGGGGGAGAGGCGGGGGGAGGCGGCTCCGCTGCTTGGTGCGCCGACGTCTCGTTCGACTTCGAAGCCCCCGCCTCCGTTTGCCTCGCCGGCTCGACGTGCGAGCTCAACGGCGTCCTCCCCGACGGCCGCACCGTGCGAGAGACGTGCGTCACGGGCAAGACGAGCACGTGCACCCTCAGCGTCGACGACGTGCCCACCTGCGCGTGTCCCGAGGATCGGATCGACTACGCCAGCGCCTGCGGAAACGGCGTCCCCACGTGCGCCGATTGGAAAATCGATTGGTCCGATATCGGTGCCTGCGACATTCCGTGATCGCGGAGCGTCGCCCGCCGCGCTGCTCGAAAGCGCGGAAAATCGAGGGGGCGCGTCATGAAGCTTGACGAGGGCGCGTCTCTCAGTAGGATGCGCCGCCTCCCCGCCACCTTAGCTCAGTGGTAGAGCAACGGTTTCGTAAACCGTAGGTCTCGAGTTCAAGTCTCGAAGGTGGCTCCAAAAAAGACTGGCTTCAAAGAGACCCTGGCGCGCTGGCCGGGTTTTTTCGTTTCTGGTGATCCCGTTTCGTCCGCCCGAGCCGCGCTGACGTCGAAGGCCCGGCTCGTCCGGGGCGGTCGAGGACAGGCTTCGCTCTTCGGGAACAGACAAGAGAGCTTTTTAGGCGCTCACCGCGCGCGAGCGCATCCGCTACGACGGCGAGATGGCGGCCCCGTCCGACGAACGAGCGGCGCGGGACGTCTTCGCGTCGCTCCCCACCTCGCCGCCCGCCCATTCGTGACATCAAGCGAGGAGCCCCTCGACGCGCTCCGCGAGCGCGTCGAGAGACGACGACGACGTGAGGGCGTCGCCGTAGCGCGAAGCGATTTCGCGCTCGTAAGGGAGCATGTTCGGACGGAGGAGGAGGTGCCCCAGCGTCCCGCGCGCGAGGGGCAGGGCGAGATCGAGCTCGAAGATGTCCCCGCACACGAGGGTCTGGGCCGCCGTCGTCTCCGACTCGCTCCAGAGGCGCTCGAGCGCGAGTTGATAGTGAGGGCGACGCACGAGGAGCGGGCGCTCGAGCCCAGGCAGCTTGATGTCGGAGAGATCCGACACCGACGCGTCGCCCGGGTCGACGAAGTACTTCTTGGCGTTGCCCATGACGGGCACCGACTCCGCCCCGAGGGCAGCGAGCTTCTTCGCCACCACGGCGGTGT
Organism: Polyangiaceae bacterium; assembly: GCA_044225865.1. Classification (GTDB taxonomy): domain Bacteria; phylum Myxococcota_A; class Polyangia; order Polyangiales; family Polyangiaceae; genus Xiheicaenibacterium. Next base: position 130,408 of record JBGAID010000014.1, read on the forward strand.
CCGAGTTCGTCACGACGCGGACGACGGCGCCGCTCTTCTTCAACCGGTCGAGGGTGCCCTTCGCCTCGGGCCGGAACGCGGTGGTCGTGTAGGCATAGCAATGGGCATAGAGCGCGGAGAGGACATCGGTCCTCAGCTTGATGTCGGGAAGGAGGGCGAGGCGGTCGCAGATCGCGAAGGCGACGCAGGTCGAGCGAATGTACGGGTCGCAGTTCGCGGGGGCGACGATCCGACCATTCACGTTCCAGCCGTTCTCGGCGACGCCGAGCGTCTCTTCGGCCTCTGCCCAGAGTCGCTCGACGTCACGCCCGAGGAGCCCGGCGAGCGCCTCCTTGTAGTGGTCCACGAAGGGGGCCCCCTCGACCTCCACGTCCGTGAATGTCCCGTCGAAGTCGAGCACGAGGAGCAGGCGCTTCACCCCGCCCGATTACCACATCCGCGCGGGGTTCGAGAATGGGGCGCGCACCGCGTCGGCGAGCCAGTCGAAGAGGCGCTCGCGCCCGATCACCGAGCGGCCCTCGCGGCCGCGCACGTCGACCTCGCCCCGCTCGATTTCGCGGGGGCCGATCACGGCCACGAACGGGACCTCGTTCGCGTGGGCGACGGCGACCCGCCTGCCCAAGCTCTCCTCGCTGGGGTCGAGGGACGCCGCGATCCCTCGATCTTCGAGGGCGCGCACGAGCGATCGAGCGGCCTCCTCTTGGGCGCGGCCCACCGGGAGGACGGCCACCTTCTCGGGGGCGAGCCAGGCGGGGAGGCGGCCCTTGTGGTGCTCGAGCACGATGCCGAGGAACCGTTCGAGCGATCCGCACAGAGCGCGGTGGAGCATGACCGGGTGGCGCCGGGCTCCGCTCGCGTCGACGTACTCGACCCCGAACCGCTCCGGCATGAAGTAGTCGATTTGAATCGTCCCGCACTGCCACGACCGACCCTGCCGATCCACGAGGGACAGCTCGATCTTCGGGCCATAGAAGGCCCCGCCCCCGGGCACGAGCTCGAAGTCGAGGCCGCCCTCTCGCGCGCCCTGGGAGAGGAGCCTCTCCGCTTCGTCCCATATCGGCTCTGCGCCGAGCTTCTCCGGAGGCCGGCCGGCGAGCGCCACCGAGAGCCGGTCGAAGCCGAACGCGCGGTAGAAATCGGGGATCGACGCGCAGAACGCGGCGATCTCTTCGACGGCGCGATGGGGCTCGCAGAGGACGTGGCCGTCGTCCTGAACGAACTGGCGCAGCCGGAAGAGCCCGGCCAGCGCGCCGCTCTGCTCGTTGCGATGACACACGCCGAGCTCGGAGAGTCGGAGCGGGAGATCTCGATACGAGAGCGACATTCGACGGGCGATGCTCAGGTGTCCGGGACAGCTGACCGGCTTCAGCGCGGAGAGGCGCCCTTCGTCCTCCTCGAGGACGAACATGTGCTCTCGGAAATGCTGCCAATGGCCGCTCTTGTGCCATATGGGCTCGCGTATGAGCTGAGGGCTCTTCACCTCGAGGTAGCCCTGGCCCTTCACGTAGCGGCGATTGACCTCTTCGAGCGCTCGCAAGACGGCCATCCCGCGAGGGTGCCAGAAGACCATTCCGGGAGCCTCCTCCTGGAAGTGGAAGAGCTGAAGTCGTTTGCCGATGCTGCGATGATCATCCTGTTCCATGGCGCGGTTCTCCTTGGGGGCCGGATCAGCGCGCGGAGACAAAACGGAAGAGCCCCGCGCGGCGGTCGCCGGCGGGGCTCTCGATCGACTCGGCTCGCTCTCAGCGCGCGCCGTGGACGACCTCCCCGCCGGAGCGGGTGGTCGTGGTCACGGGGTGGGCGGGGAGGAGCGCGAGTCTCATGAACGAGGGGACGAGCCCTCCCGTTCGAGCCTGACGCGTCTCAGCTCCCGAGGGGCAAGAGGTCGATTCGGGCTCGCTCGGGCGCGGCCCCGAACAGGCGCTCGACGTCGTCGGCGCGGGTCTCGAGCACCCGCCGCTGATTGACGTAGCCCTTGTCGGTGATCTCGCCCGCGTCGATCGAGGGCGGCTCGGTGAGCAAGAGGACGCGCGCGACCGTCGTGGAGGTGCCGGGATGGGCGCCGTTCCAGCTGCGGATCGCGGCGGCGATCTCGGCGCGAGCGGCTTCGTCGGAGAGCACGCTCGTGGCGCGCGGCCACGCGAGGATCGCGATGTGGTCGCGGTCGTGGCCCGCCACGACCAGGTCGGCGAGCCAAGGCGCGGACGCGGCGAGGACCCCGGCGCGGACGGCGCTCGCGTTCACCCAGGTCCCGGTGGCGAGCTTGAAGTCCTCGGCGACGCGGCCGTCGAAGAGGAGCCCGCGGCTGGGATCGTCGGGATCGGCGAAGCGCACCGCGTCGCCGATGCGATAGAACCCCTCCTCGTCGAAGGCGGCCTTGGTGAGCTCCGGCTCGTCCCAATATCCCGACATGACATTGGGCCCGCGGACGCGGACCTCGAGCTTCGCTCCGTTCGGGACGAGCTTCAGGGTGACGCCGGGCGCGGGCAGGCCGATGTTGCCGGCGCGCTCGAGATCGAAATGGGCGGAGGCGGCGAGGGGGGAGGTCTCCGTGGATCCCCACGCCGTCGTCATGAAGACCTCGTGCGGCGCGTGGGCGGCGGCGAGGCGGCGGAGGCGCTGGAAGAGGTCGTCCGAGAGGGCCGCTCCCGCATAGAAGACCACCCGGAGCTTCGCGAAGAAGGCGCGCGCGAGGGACGCGTCCGACTCCAGGCGAGGGGTCAGGGCGGCGAAGCCGGCCGGAACATTGAAATAGAGCGTCGGCGAGACCTCTCGGAGGTTCGCGACGGTGCGCTCGAAGAGCGCCTCTGTGGGCTTGCCCTCGTCGATGAAGAACGTCCCCGCGTGGTGGAGGGCCATATTGAAATTGTGATTGGCGCCGAAGGTGTGGCTCCAAGGTAGCCAATCGACGAAGACGGGCGGCTCCTCATCGAGGAAGGGCCACAGCTTCTCGATCATCCGTTGATTGGCACAGAGCATTCGATGGGTGTTCGGGACGCCCTTCGGCGTCCCGGTGGAGCCGGAGGTGAAGAGGACCTTGGCCACGTGATCCGGCGACACCCGGGCCGCGCGCGGGGCGAGGTCGGCTCTTCTCGGTCCTCTCGCGATCTCCTGCAAGCGCGCGGCGGTGAGGACGCGACCGTTCGCTCCTATCGCGCCGAGGGCGCGGGCGAACGGCCCCTCTTCCTCGACGAACACCACCTTCGGCTGGAGCTTCTCGTGGATGTGGACGAGCCGGCCGAAGTCCGTGGACGCAAGGGAGTATGCGGCGGACACGGAGGCGAGGGGGATCCCGGCGATGAAGCAGCCGAGCATCAAGAGCGCGTGATCGGTCGAGTTTCGCGAGAGGGCGAGGATGGGGTGGGGATCTTCTTCGCCTTCGTGGACATCCCAGAGGTGGCTGGCGATCGCCTCCGCGCTCGCGAGCGCCTCGCCGAAGGTGACGCGGCGAAGGCCGGCGCTCGTGCGCTCGACGAGGAAGTCGCGGCGAGGGGCCTTCTCCGCGGCCCGATAGAGCATGTCCCCGAGCCGCTCCGCGGGCGCCTCGAGCTCCACCGGAGATGAGAGGCACGTGATGTTTCCTTCACGCCGGCTCGTCACCCGAGGCGCGAGGAGGCGCGGTCGCGAACGCTCGCTCACGTGGGGGAGGATCGCCGAAGCGCGCTCCGCCGTCCACGCGAGGCGCTCAGGCGGAGAGGAACGCCATCGTCTCGCGGGCGAACGTCGCGGCGTGGTCCTCGTGAGGGAACACCTTCGCCCCCGCGATCTCCTGGAGCGACGCCGGCCCGCCGAAGGTCGAGAGCATCGCGCGGGCGCGCGCGATCGGAAAGAAGGGGTCCTCGGTACCCCAGAGGAGCCTCACCGGGGCGCGAATCTTTCCGTGGATGTCGCGCATCGATCCGAACACGTCCTTTTGGAGCGATCGGAGGAGGCGGAGCTGCCCTCGCGCGGCGCTCTCCGACTCGAGGAGGGGGGCAATGAACAGATCGTAGAACGCGCCGTCCACGTACGAGGCGTCCTCGAACGCCCCGCCGAAGCCGAGGGCGGACCGGCGGAGGGTCCTGTTGCCGAGCACGCGCCGGATCACCGCGGTCGCGAACGGCGTCTTGGCGAGGAGCGCAAAGCCGACGACGAGGGCGGGGGTGTGGTCGGGGACCTCGGTGTTGCCGAGGACGAGGCGCGTGATGCGCGGATCTTCGGCGGCGACGAGGCGGGCCACGAAGCCGCCGCTGTCGTGAGCGACAATCGCGTATTGGTCGAGCCCGAGGGCGTCGACGACGGCGCGGACGCTGCGGGCGTGGCCGACGAGGTCGATGGGAGCATCTTCCTCGGACTCCGTCTGTCCGACGCCGGGGAGATCGATCAAATGGCAAGTGAACGAACCGGCGAGGGTGGGGAGGATCCTCCGGAAGGTGGCGGCGTCGAGGGGCCAGCCATGAATGAAGAAGACGTCTGGGCCGCGGCCGAAGCGCCAATAGGCGATGCGGCTGTGTCCGATATCGAAGAATCGATGAGGCTTCGCGCGGAAGGCGCGCGTGAGCTCCGCCTCCGAAGGCAGGATGGCGGCCTCGCGAGGTAAGCGCGTGCGGTCGCGGTGTTGAGTATGGTTCGATCATGTCCTCGCGAAGGCCGGAGCCGCGGCTGTTCCCCGCGCTCATCAAGCACTTTCGACAGAAGCGCGGGCTGAGCCAGCTCGACCTCGCGCTGAACGCCAATGTCTCCGCCCGGCACCTGAGCTTCTTGGAGACGGGGCGCGCGAAGCCGAGCCGAGAGATGGTGATGCGGCTCTCGGGGGCGCTCGACGTGGGCTTGCGGGATCAGAACGTGCTGCTGCTCTCGGCTGGGTTCGATGCCGGCTATTCGGAGCCTCCCCTGGAGGCGCTCCGGGACGGGCCTATTCGGGCCGCCCTCGACAGGATGCTCGCTCAGCAGGAGCCGTACCCGCTCACGATCCTCGATCGCCGCTACGACGTCGTCGAGGCCAACGCCGCCGCGACGAGGATCTTCACCCGGTTCGTCGCCGATCCGAGCGCCCTCGACCCGCGCCCGAACATCTTGCGGATGCTGTTCGACCCCCGGCTCGCCAGGCCATTCGTCGCGGAGTGGGAGCGCGTGGCGAAGTCGCTGCTCGTCCGGCTCCACCGCGAGCGCCTCGAACGCCCCTCCGACGGCGAGCTGGGCGACTTGCTGGCGTCGCTCTTCGACTACCCGGATGTGCCGCGCGATTGGCAACAGCCGGATCTGTCCTGGCCCAGCGAGCCTTGTATGACATTCCGGGTCGAGCGAGGGGACGAGGCGCTCGAGTTCCTCACCACCGTGACCGTCTTCAACGCGCCTCAAAACGTCACGCTGGAGGAGCTCCGAATCGAGTCGTATTTCCCCCTCGACGAGCGGACGACCCGGCGCTGCGAGCAGCTCGCGCGCGAGGGCTGAGCTACCTCTCCGCGTGTTGTTTCTTGCGCCTTCGCCGCGACGCGGACGCTCCTCCCCCATGGAAGCACGCCGCGCCGATCACGAATCCGAGATTGTAGGGCCACCCGGAGTTGTGGACCTCGTAGACGGAGACTCCGTGATTGAACAGGGAGACGAAGAATGTGATCCAGACGACGATCCCGTGCCACAGGCCCAGCCAGAAACCGGCCGGCTCTCCGCCCGCCGCCGCCTCGTGCACGTGAGGGTTTGCGCCCGGAGCGCAGCTCGCCACGAAGACGACGATCGAAAGCAGCAGCAGCCAGCGCCATCTCTCTCGGCCCATCGTGCTCATGCCGGCCGGCGTGCAATCGACGGGCCGCCCCGATTCGTTCTCGATCGCGCCTCGATGGGCGCGCAGATGTGCAATCACCGCGTGCCCGTGCTCGTTTTGCTGCGCATGGCTGTTCGCCGTCCTCGCGCCTTGGAGCGCGACCGACCGCGACGGTAGAATGAGGGATGCCCTCTCTCCGAGACCTCGTCGCCGCCTCCTCGATCGCGCTCCTTCTCGCGTGCGGTGACTCGTCGGCGAGCGGCGCGGGGGCCTCGGGCGGCGGCGGCGCCGCGAGCGAAGGCGGCAGCACGGCCCAGGGCGCTGGCGCCACGGGAGGGACCAGCGCAGAGGGAGGGAGGGGCTCGGAGGGAGGGACGTCCTCGCAAGGCGGGTCCGCCCCATTGCCCGAGCACGCGACGTTCCACCTCAACTACACCCAGGACAAGAACTGGGCGATGTGCGCCGAGCGCGATTTCGTCGACTTCGATCTGCTCGACACGCCGGCCGCCGACTTCGCCACGTGCAAGGCCATGGGGGCGAGGATGCTCTGCTACTTCTCCTCCCAATATGAAGAGTGGCGAGACGACGCGGGCGACTTCGGCGCCTTGGACGCGCCATTGGATGGTTGGCCCGGTGAATACTGGGTGGATCCGAGCGACCCGCAGAACCTCGCCGTCATGCTCGCGCGGCTCGACGTAGCCGTCGAGAAGGGCTGCGACGGCGTCGACCTCGACAACATCGATCGCGACGGCCACGAGTCGTACGTCTCCGAGATCTTCACCGAGGCGCGCGCGCGCGGCCTCTTGGTCTCGCAGAAGAACGCCATCGAGAAGATCGACCTGTTCTTCGATCTCGTCGATCTCTACCAGAACGAGCAGTGCCAGGCGTATGACGAGTGCGCCGCGTATGACGGGCTCGGTCGCCCCGTGTACAACATCGAGTACACGCCCTGCCAGACAATCGACTATCTCTACTCCAACCGCAAAGACGTCGAGGCGATGGACGCTTGGGAGGAGGCCTGCTCGCCCTGATCAACCCCTGCCGCGGCGGAGCTCGAAGAGCGCAGACGCCTGGTAGCAGGCTGCTGAAGAAGCCCCCGGCTGCCATTCCGAAGGCACATGGCCGCCATTTGAGCCTTCGGCTTCTGGAGCCTCTTTACCGCTGTTTTCTCCACTGCTCCCCCCTCGCGCAGGGAGGGGGGCCGGGGGGTGAAAGAGCAGCGCCTCCCTCATCGAGCACAACGACGGTGCCTTTTTCTCCACCCTGCTAGTACTGCCGGCCGGAAGTCCGCTTCCGGATCCGGCAGTACCCAGGAACACAGAAGTCCACGGCCAGACTTCGCGCTTCGTGCCTGGAGCTGCTCCGCCCTTCACTTGCCGCGCCGTGCGCGGGGGCGGAGCAG